>JAFTIH010000010.1 GCA_017456985.1 Clostridia bacterium
AGAATGCAGAGAGGAAAGCTTGCTCTTTTTTATCAGCTCGATCAACCGAGCTTTGCAGCGTTGACCTTAACACCGGGGCCCATCGTGGAAGCCACGACGCAGCTCTTGATGTACTGACCCTTTGCAGCCGCAGGCTTAGCCTTGATAACAGCGGTAAGCAGCGTGGTGAAGTTCTCGATCAGCTTCTCGATACCGAAGGAAGCCTTGCCGATGGGGCAGTGGATAATGTTGGTCTTGTCAAGACGGTACTCGATCTTACCTGCCTTAGCCTCGGTAACGGCGCGGGCGGTGTCCATCGTAACGGTACCTGCCTTGGGGTTAGGCATCAAGCCCTTAGGACCGAGCACCTTACCCAGACGGCCGATAACGCCCATCATATCGGGGGTTGCGATAACAACGTCGAACTCAAACCAGTTCTCAGTGGTGATCTTGGTTACGAACTCCTCAGCACCAACGTAGTCAGCGCCTGCTGCCTTTGCAGCCTCAGCCTTGTCGCCGCGAGCGAAAACAAGGGTGCGGACGGTCTTACCCGTGCCGTGAGGGAGAACGATCGCGCCACGGACCTGCTGGTCTGCGTGACGGGAGTCAACGCCAAGGCGGATGTGAACCTCAACCGTCTCGTCAAACTTTGCCTTTGCGGTCTTGCATACGAGGTCCATAGCCTCAGCAGGATCGTAAAGCTTGCTCTTTTCAATCAGCGCAATGCTGTCTTTGTACTTCTTACCCATAAACATATCCTTCGTCCTCCTTATTCTTCTACGAGCACACCCATGCTGCGTGCGGTGCCTGCAACCATGCTCATAGCAGCTTCAAGAGAAGCGGCGTTGAGGTCGGGCATCTTGGTCTGTGCGATCTGCTTGACCTGCTCCTTGGTGAGCGTAGCAACCTTGGTCTTGTTGGGCGCTGCGGAAGCGGTCTCAATGCCGCAAGCCTTCTTGATCAGAACGGCAGCGGGAGGCGTCTTGGTGATAAAGGTGAAGGAACGGTCTGCGTAAACGGTGATAACGACGGGGATGATCAGACCGATATCGTTCTTGGTTCTCTCGTTGAATTCCTTGGTGAAGTTCGGGATAGAAACACCGTACTGACCAAGTGCGGGACCTACAGGAGGCTGGGGAGTAGCCTTACCTGCGGGAAGCTGAAGCTTAATATATCCGGAAATTTTCTTTGCCATTTTTTCTTACCTCCACATGTGGTCTTTTTCGGGAGATTCAAAATTTTTCTCCCTCCCACGATAGCCCTTATGGGCTGGCAAAAAGACGAATTACTCGTCTGCAACGACGTCCTTCGCTTCAAGAATAACGGGGATGTCGCGTCGTTCTGTCGAAATCAGAACGGTGAGCTGCTTGTTGTCTTCGGAGACCTCCTGAAGCACGCCGCTGTAACCTGCGAAGGTGCCGGAGATAGCCTTGACCTTCATACCCACCTTGAGGCGGCTCTCTTCCACGCTTGCGTTTTCGATCTGGAAGGAAGCAATCTCCTCTTCGGTAAGGGGAACGGGCTTGGACCCGGGGCCGACAAATCCCGTAACACCCGTGATGTTACGAACGATATGCCAGCTTTCGTCTGTCATAATCATCTTAATGAAGACGTAAGCAGGGAAAAGCTTGGTTTCGACCTCGCGCTCGACGCCCTTCTCGTTCTTCACGATCTCCGTTTCGGTGGGGATCTGAAGATCGAAGATCATGTGACCGAGGCCGCGGATCTCAACAACCTTTTCAATGCTGAGCTTTACTTTGTTTTCGTAGCCGGAGTATGTGTGAATGACATACCATCTGGGACCAAGGTTTTCAAAATCACTCATTTCGGTTCCTACCTTAACGCATAAAGTCGCTCAAATCGCGCAGACCGATGATACCAAGCTCAAGCACGGTATCGAGAACACCGATCAGTACGGAGAGCGCAACCGTAACGACGACAACGATGACGGAGCTCTTCACGGTTTCCTTGCGGGAAAGCCAGGTGACCTTCTTCAATTCGCTGGCGCACTCACGGAAGTAACGGCCGATCCTCTTAAAGATGTTCGGCTTCTTTTCCTTAGCGGGCTTATTCTTGTTTTCTGCCATAATACAGATCCTCTCTTACTTGGTTTCTTTGTGCAGGGTGTGTTTGCGGCAGAAGCGGCAGAACTTTTTCATTTCAAGTCTATCCGGATCATTCTTCTTGTTCTTGTTCGTGTCATAGTTTCTCTGCTTGCACTCGGTGCATGCAAGGGTGATCTTGACTCTCATTTTTTCGGCACCTCCTAATTTGAATTTAGGGCGTTACGCCCTCTTTTTTGTACCTCCCTCGTGTTCAGAAGGATTCGCGCCTTGTCCCAAAAAAGCGCGAAAAAAAGACCTCACTGACAGAGGTAAAGCCATTCTATCACATTTCCCTTCGTTTGTCAAGTCCTTTTTTCAATTTTTTTCATTTTTTCTATTATATTATCATAATCGAGCGAAACGCGCTCGGCGACAAAGAAAAAAGGGGTGGGACGAAGCCCTCACCCCTCGCGGCAAACGCAGACGTCCCCCTCCTTCAAGCAAACGAGGATGGGCTCTCCCTTTACACAAGTGCCGTCAAGGATCGCCGATGCTAACGGATCCTCCACCTTGCGTGCGATCACGCGCCTTAGCGCCCGCGCCCCGTCCTCGTCTCGCTTCGCCTCGTGCGCAAGGTGGGCGGCAAGTGCTTCGTCAAAGCGGATGATCATCCCGCCGCCTGCGGCACGCTTGGCAAGCGCACAGAGCATCTTTTCTGCAATTCTCGTTAAGTCCTCCTCGGAGAGGGGCGCAAAACGCACGACCTCGTCAAGACGGCTTAAAAATTCTGCGCGAAACGCCCCCTGCGGAAGCGTGGGCGTGCCGCTTTGCTCCGCGGCAAAGCCGAGCGGCGACTGGCCCTTGCCTCCCACGTTTGAGGTCAGCACGATCACCGCGTTTTTAAAGTCGCACAGGCGTCCCTCGCCGTCCGAAAGCCGTCCCTCCTCCATCACCTGCAAGAGCAGATTGCACACGTCGGGATGTGCCTTTTCGATCTCGTCAAACAAAACGACCGAATAGGGGTGACGGCGGATGCCCTCGGTCAGAAGTCCCCCCTCGCCGTACCCGAGGTACCCGGGCGGTGAGCCGATCAGACGCGACACCGAGTGCTTTTCCATATACTCCGACATATCGAAGCGCAAAAGCCCCTCGCCACTGCCGAACAGTCCCTTGGCAAGCGCAAGGCATAGCGCCGTTTTGCCCACGCCCGACGGACCGATGAAAAGAAAACAGCCGAGCGGTCGTTCCTCCGTCCCAAAGCCTGCGCGGCGGCGCAAAAGCGCGCGGCACAGCACGCGGATGGGCTCATCCTGCCCGATCAGTGAGCTTTTCAAAAACGCTTCGAGCGCGCCGAAGCGCGCGCCGTCCCCCTCGGTCAGCTTTTCGGTGGGAATCCCCGTCTGCCGTTCTAACACGCGCGCAACGTCCTCTGGCGTGACTGCATTCTCACCGTCTGCCAACGGCTCGACGGCGATGCCGCCGCAAGAGGGAATGGCAGGGGTGCGGACGCGGTGCTCCTCCACGCGCTTGGATGCCGCCGCCTCATCGAGCAGATCGAGCGCCTTGTCGGGCAAAAAGCGCTCGGGCAGATACCGCACCGAAAGGGTCACGGCGGCGGAGAGCGCCTCGTCGGAGATCGCAATGCCGTGGTGCGCCTCGTAGCGCGGACGGAGTCCGCGCAAAATGGCAAGTGCCTCCTCGGGGGAGGGCTCCTTGACCGTAACGGGGGCAAAGCGGCGGGACAGCGCGCTGTCCTTTTCGATGCTCTTTTTGTATTCTTTTGGCGTTGTGGCGCCGAAAACGCGGATCTCTCCACGTGCGAGGGCGGGCTTTAAGATGTTGGCGGCATCCACCGCTCCCTCCGCCGCCCCCGCGCCAACGATGACGTGAAGCTCGTCGATAAAGAGGATGATCTTCTTTTCCGAGCGCACCTCCTCAAGCACCGCGCGCAAGCGCTCCTCGAATTCTCCGCGGTATTTCGCTCCCGCGATCATCGCGGGAAGGTCTAACGCGATGACCGAAAAATCAAAGAGCTCGGGTGGTACGGTGCGGCGCACGATCTGCGCTGCAAGCCCCTCGGCGATCGCCGTTTTTCCCACCCCCGGCTCCCCGATCAGACAGGGATTGTTTTTGATGCGGCGGGAGAGAATGCAGATCACGCGCTCTACCTCGGGACTTCTGCCGATAAGCGGATCAAGCTCCCCCTCGCGCGCCGCCGCCGTCAGATCCCGCCCGAATTTGGCAAGGCGGGGAAGAGAGGAAAGCACGGACGCCTTGGGGCGCAGCGCGCTCTCCCGCTCGCAAAAGCCCGTGATCTCCCGCCGAAGCTCCGCAAGCTCCACCCCGAGATGGGTGAGCAGACGCGCGGCGGTCGCACTCGTGTCCTCCGTCAGCGCACAAAGAAGCCGCTCGCTCCCGACGGGCTCCGTCTTCGCATCGGTGACGGCACTCTCTAAAATTGCCCGTGCGCGCGGCGTCATATCCTTGGCACCGAGCTCGCGCTTTGCTCCCGTGCCCGAAAAGCGTTCGATCGCCTCGCGCAGCTTTTCGGCGTGGATGCCGTGGCTTTCCAAAAAATGAGCGGCAAGGGACTCCTCCTCGTATGCGAGGGATAAAAGCAGATGCTCGCTGCCTACGTAATGGTGTCCGAGCTCCCCCGCGAGTGTGACGGCTTCGCTCAGCGCGTGCCGCACGACGGGGGTGAAACGGGTGTTTAAGTTCATAATTCCTCCTTGCGTCTTGCGTTTCGTTCTTCTACAGTTTGGACGCAAACGAAGAAAAACTTTCACACGGTGAAGGAAAGATATTCCCGATATAAAAGGGCAAAGGTATCAGCGTCCACAAAGCCCGTTTCCGCACGGGAAAACAGGCGTTGAAAGGCGCGCACGGCGTCCTCCGTCTCGGTGCCGAAGATGCCGTCGATCCCGACGGCGGGCAGAGCGGCGTACGCATAGGACAGCGCGCGCAGATAGGTTTGGATCTCTGCGACTGCCTCGTGCTTTTTATCAATTCGGTAAACTCTCATCTCATCCTCCTACGGTATAGCCGGGAAATTGTCCCTCCTCGGCGCGGTTGCCTTGATATAAGTCCTCGTACAGTGAGGCGATCGCCGTCCAGGTGATCTCTCCCGTCACCCCGCGCGGCGCGGGGATCCCGAAGAGCTCTTGAAACGCGATCACGCTCTCGCGCGTCGCAGGACCGTATACTCCGTCGGGAACGGGCGCGGGAATTTCGGGATAGCTCTCGGCGATATACGCAAGATATTCCTGCAAAACGCGTACGTCCTCCCCCTCGGAGCCGAGCGAGAGCGCGTCACCTCCGTAGGGAATGGTCACCCCCTCGGAAAAGCGCACGGGGATGGACGCAACGAGCCCGCGATAAACGTCCGTCAGCTCCCGCCAGGTCACTGCCCCTACGATCCCGTCAACAGCCAGCCCGTAGGTGCCTTGAAAGGCGCGCACCGCGCTCTCGGTCGCCGCCCCGAATACGCCGTCGATAGGGACGGCAGGAACGGTTGGCACGAAGCCCGCAATATAGGAAAGATAGTATTGCAGAACGAGAACGCCCTGCCCCTGGCTTCCCACCTGCAAAAGGGAGGGGTATTGCGTTGAGATCTCCCCGATGGTAAGTCCTTCGGAGTTTAACTCGTAAAGCCGCTTGATGCCGCCGTAAATATAAAGCACGCGATACCACGTGGCAGGTCCCACGATCCCGTCGGGCGTCAGGTCAAAGATGCGCTGAAATTCCTTGACCGCGTCGGTCGTCGAGGGACCGAAGATCCCGTCGATGGGATAGATCTTGGGAATTGCAGGGAAGTTGGCGGAAATGCGGTTGAGCCGCCTTTGCAGCAGCTCTACGGCGGGGCCGATCTGTCCCTCGGCAAGGGGGAAGAGGGGCGGCGGTGCGGCGCCATCTCCCACGGGAACGGAGGTGACGATATCAATATCGTCGCCGTAATACGCCTGTAAGATCTCGTACGGCGTCAGCCCCTCCTCGGCAAGCGAAACGCTCCCCCATTGGGAGAGCCCCTCGCACGTCACGCGCACGCCGTCGCAATAGGCGGCGAAAAGCGGCTCCACGCTCCCCCTGCGGCGCAAATAGCTGTCGAAGATCTCGTCAACGATGCGCGAGACGTTTTCAAAAATATCCCGCCCGTAAACGAAGGATTGATCGAAGGCGGTGGAGCTTGTGATGTCAAAGGGATAGCCCTGTGCGCGGTAATATTGCGTGTAAACGCGGTTGAGCGTGTAAGAGATCTGGGCGTAAATGTTCGCGCGGATGGCGCTCTCGGGCCAGGTCGGATAGATCTCGCTCGACGCGACGTTCTTGATGTAGTCGGGAAAGGAAACGGTGACGTTTTCTGCCGCCGACGCGGGCGTCCCGAGATGTACGGTAATGGTTTCGGGAATACGGGGTGTGTTTGGCATGCTTCTCCTCCTTACGGACGTTCTCGGTCAAGCACCTGCGGGTTGCTCCGCACGGTGTCGGTGCTGCTCTTGGGGATAAGCTCCTCGCTCCCAAATTCCGCAAGCCCCACGAGCGTAACGGGCTGCAGTGATTCCACACCCGCAAAAACGGGAACGTTTTCGGTCAGATGCGGATAAAACCCCTCCTTTTCCACTCGCACGCGGTAGCTCGCAAAAGGGGCTATGCTCCCCGCACGCAAGGACTCCTCGGGTGATACGGTGGGCAAAAAAACGCGTTCGGTAAAGCCGCTTCTGTCGGTGAAAAGCTCCTTTTCCACCGCCCCCTCGATCAATACCCGTGCCGCGGCGACGGGCAAAGCGCCGTTTGCCGTCCGCACGAACACCCGCAGGGTGCCGAAATGCTCCGACATATGCCGTCCTCCTTTTTTCGTTTTATCCTCATTGTATGCGATAAGCGAAAAAAGGACAGTTGCCCAAGGGGAAAAATGTGGAAAAAAACTTTTTTTGTCGGCGCGCCCTCTTGACTTTTGCGCGCCCGACGGGTATAATAATAGCGTAAAATAAAATATCAGCAAGGGGAGTAGCTATGAAAGACACACTTTACGGAGAACTCAGCGTCATCGGCATGCGCGGTTGTGAGAAATTCGTCGGAGAGGTGGACGCCTACTTAAAGGAATGGCGCCGTCACGACAACGAGGAGACCTTCCTCGCAAAGGTGGAGTGCCCCCGCTTCAGCAGCGGCGAGGCAAAGGGTATGCTTCACGAATCCATGCGCGGTCACGACGTTTATATTATTTCCGATTGCTTTAACCACGGCGTTACCTACAATATGTACGGTAAGACCGTTCCTATGAGCCCCGACGAGCACTTTGCGGACCTCAAGCGTGTCATCGCCGCCATTGAGGGTAAGGCACGCCGCATCTCGGTCGTGATGCCGATGCTTTACGAGGGCAGACAGCACAAGCGCTCGGGCAGGGAATCGCTCGACTGCGCCGTCGCCCTGCAGGAGCTGATCGCGATGGGCGTGGAGAACTTTATCACCTTCGACGCACACGACCCCCGCGTGCAGAACGCCATCCCGCTTGCGGGCTTCGATAACGTCCGCTCCACCTATCAGATGATCAAGGCGCTCGTGCACGAGTATCCCGATATCGAATTTGATAAGGAAAAGCTGATGGTCGTTTCCCCCGATGAGGGCGCGATGGCAAGATGCATCTACTACTCCTCGATGCTCAAGCTTGACCTCGGTATGTTCTACAAGCGCCGCAACTATTCGGTCATCGTCAACGGTAAGAACCCCATCGAGGCACACGAATACCTCGGTCGCGACCTTGACGGTATGGACGTCATCATCGTTGACGATATGATCGCCTCGGGCGACTCGGTCATCGACGTTGCCAAGCAGCTCAAGGAGCGCGGTGCGCGCCGCCTGTTCGTCTTCTCCACCTTCGGTCTGTTCACCGCAGGTCTTGATACGCTGGACAAGGCGTACGAGGACGGGCTGTTCACCAAGATCTTCACCACCAACCTCGTTTACCAGACGCCCGAGCTTCTTTCGCGCGAGTGGTACGCAAGTGTAAATATGTGCAAGTACGTTGCATACCTCATCGATACGCTCAACCACGACGAGAGCATCAGCACGCTGCTTGACCAGTCTAAGCGCATCCACAAGCTGGTGGAAAAGCACAACAATAAGTAAAAAAACGTGCTGACGAATCGAAAACGATCCGTCAGCACGCATCATTTAGGAGAAAACAATGAAGAAAAAGCTTTTATCCTTGATCGCCTTGCTTTTGGCGCTTTCACTCTTTGCGGGATTGGTTGGTTGCGATCAGAACGCAACGAATCCCCCTTTAGGTGACGGAGAAACAGGCGGCGGCGAAACCAGCGGCGGCGAAACCAACGGCGGCGAAACCAGCGGCGGTACAAATGATGAAACAACGCCTCTCGCACCGACAGAGGGCTTGAAATATGATGCAGACGAGGACGATGCGGAATATAGTGTCGTCGGGATCGGTGAGGCTGTCGGTGTCGATATTGTGATTGCATCCGTTTATAAGGGAAAGTACGTCACGTCCATCGGCAAACAGGCGTTCAAAAAGTGCGCCGCGGTCAAATCCGTCACAATTCCCGCGAGCATTGAGAGCATCGGCACGGAAGCGTTTTTGGAATGCTCGGAGTTGGTAAACATCTACTTTGGCGGCACGAAGGAAGAGTGGCACGCCATCAAGAAGGAATATGCTTGGAACGAGGGTACCGCAGAATTCACCGTAACGTGTACCGATGGCAGTTTAAGCAAAGCGGAAAGCGAAGCTGACACAATGCCTCCCGGCAGTACGACGATTGACGGTGGAAGAGGAGAAGACGGCAGCTGGGAAAACGTCGATTTCGGCGGTCAGCAGGTGCGTTTTGCGATTTCCACGAACCAATACGACGGCTGCACCTTCCCCGCGGCGAACATCTACACCAAGGGTCCCGACATGGTAGACACCAACGAGGTGACCAAGGAGGTTCTTGCCCGCAATGCCCGTGCGGCACAGGAGCTGAACGTCAATATCTTCTATATAGAACGTGACCTGCCCTACCTCCGGGTTTTGGATGACGTGAGGGACGCCGTTCTTTCCAATTCCGCAACCTCCCCCGATATCTACAACAACGACCTGTGGGGACTTTCCCGTGCGATGTACAGCGGCTATCTTTGGAATACCAAGGATCCCGGTGTGGATGCCGGCGGCAACGCGTACGTCAACTACTTCGATTACGAAGCTGACGGCTGGTACACCGAGTTCATCAAGGGCTGTACCTTCGACCAGAGCAAATATTACCTCTTTGCAGGTGACTACTTCATTGATATGATCCGTATGGCGTGGGTAATATTTGTCAACAACGACGTGATGAACGAGAACAAGAGCTCCGTCGCTTGGCTCGACAACCTCGACGACTTCTATGCACGCGTTGAGGCGGGCCACTGGGACTTCGATATGCTTAAAAAGATGTCCGACGCGATGAAGTCGGGCAACGTTTCGGGTAAGACGGATAAGAACGATAAGGTCATCGGCTTCTCCATCAACAACGTCACCGACTGGGCGATCGCTCCCAGCGCAGGTGCTTCGCTGTTCTACCTCGACGAGAACTATCAGCCCAAG
>JAFTIH010000011.1 GCA_017456985.1 Clostridia bacterium
CCCACGCGCCGCGACGTCGCAATGACGGGCGAGATCACGCTGCACGGCCGCGTGCTTCCCATCGGCGGACTCAAGGAAAAAACGATGGCAGCGTACGCCTCGGGCATCAAGACCGTTTTAATTCCCAAGGGTAACGAAAAGGATCTTGACGAGATTGATAAGGAAGCCAAGGAAAACCTTCGCTTTATTCTTTGCGAGAGCGTTGAGGACGCCTTCCGCGAGGTTCTGCTTGATGCACCGAGCGAGAGCGCAAAGCAAGACGCGCCTCTGTTGCCCCGCCGCGGCGAATCCATCGCAAAGCAGCTTTGTTAAAAAGGAAACGACTATGCAAAAACCGAATTTGAACAACCTGCGACTCCTGATCAGTGCCGCATCCCCCAAGCAGTTTCCGCGCGACGGCAAGCCGCAGATCGCCTTTTCGGGACGCTCCAACGTGGGAAAAAGCTCACTGATCAACACCCTGCTTGGCAGAAAAGCCTTTGCAAGAGTATCCTCGGCACCCGGAAAAACGGTCACCGTCAATTTTTTTGACGTTGACGGCAAGCTGACGCTCGTCGATTTGCCCGGCTACGGCTATGCAAAGCGCTCCAAGGAGGAGCAAGCCGTATTCAGCCGTGTCACGGACGGCTATTTTACAAGCAATCCCACCTTTGACAGCTTAAAGCTCGTCTTACAGCTCGTTGACGTCCGAACGGGTCCCACCGACGACGACCTTTCGATGATCCAATTTCTCGTGGACTCGGAAATTCCCTTTGTCGTCGTAGCAACCAAGGCGGACAAGCTCAGCCGTGCGGCGCTTGAGCGCGCGCTTGCCGAGATGAAGGATACCTACTTCTCCGAGGTTGACGTCACCCTGATCCCCTTCTCATCTGAGACCCGCCTTGGCAGAGATACGCTTTGGAACGAAATTTACCGCGTTTTATGATCCCTTTTAAAAAGGAGAAGGAATGAATCTTATCGCACAGTATCTGATCACCGTCCCCGCCGTATTGCTCGCCATCATCCTCCACGAGCTGGCGCACGGCTATATGGCAGACCGCCTCGGCGACCCGACCCCGCGCAGTATGGGAAGGCTGACGCTCAACCCGTTAAAGCATTTAGATCCCATCGGAACGCTTTGTATGATCTTTTTTCATTTCGGTTGGGCAAGACCCGTTCCTATAAACTCCCGTTTTTTTAAGAACAAAAAGCGGGATATCGCCCTCACCGCGCTTGCGGGTCCCGTCACGAATCTCCTTCTTTCTCTCCTTAGCGTGCCCGCTTATCTGTTTTTGGAGCGTAGCTACGTGAGTGCTGTCATAGCAGGCGAAAAGGAAGCGTTTTTCACGGGCGTCCTTTTGTCGCTTTTCTACTTTTTCTACTACTTTCACCTTGTCAACCTCGGACTGTGCTTATTCAATCTGATTCCCATTCCGCCGCTTGACGGGTCGCGCATTCTCTTTGCGTTTTTGCCCCCAAAATACTACTTTTCTCTGATGCGCTACGAGCGCTATTTTCCCCTTGCGCTGATGCTTGTTCTGCTTTCTAACGCAAAGCTCGGCTTTTTGAGCTTCTTTTCCTCAGCGCTATCGGGCGCGATGGAATCCCTTTGGATGCTCTTACCAATTTTCCACTGAGGTGCTTATGTCTGAACAAACCGCTTTGACCTACCGACTCGACGAATTTGAGGGACCGCTTGACCTGCTCCTCACCTTGATCGAAAAAAACAAGATCGATATCGCCGATATCCCCATCGCCAGCATTTTCGAGCAATATATGCAATACATTGCCGAGGCGGAGCGTCTTGATCTTGAAATTGCTTGTGAATTTATCGTGATGGCAAGCACGCTGATGCTCATCAAGAGCAAAATGCTTCTGCCGCGCGATCCCGAAAAGGACGAGGACCCTCGCCGCGAGCTGGTAGACGCCCTGTTGATCTACCAGAAAGCCAAGGAGGATGCGGAAACGCTTCGTCCCCGTTACAGTGAATTTTCGGGACGGCTTGCCAAGGATAACGAGGATATCCCCGCCGAAAAGGGCTTCCCGCTGGGGCTTGATCCGTCGCTTCTTTCCAAGGCGCTCGGCGTTATGGTCAACCGCTTGAAGCAGACCACTGAGGTCCCGCAAACGATGATCAATCCCTTGATCAAGCACCGCGTGGTATCGGTCGAGGATCAGATCGAAATGATCGTGAGCAAGCTGACTGCTAACGAAAGCGCTTCCTTCTTCTATCTGCTTAAGGATGCCAAGGACCGCCCTGAGCTTCTTGCCGCGTTTATGGGCATTTTGGAGCTCATCAAGCTACGCCGCATCTTATTCTGCGAGGAAGACGAGGAGGCACCCTTCACGATCCTGACCAAATTCAAGCTAAACGAAAACTACTCGCCCGACGAGGAGGAATCCCTACCTGACGGCGAATCCATCGAATAAAATAAGGACGGTGTCCCGAACGATCGGGACGGAATATCACTATGAACATTACCGAACAGACCCCCGAACAGAACAAAGCGCTCCCCACCACCCTTTCCTCTATCGAAGGGGCGGCGGAGCATTTCGAGGAAGTCCTTGAGGCAGTCCTTTTTGCCGCAGGGCATCCCGTTGGCTACGACAAGCTTGGAGAGCTCTTCTCCATGTCCCCCTCTATCGTCAGAGAGCGTGTGATCGCTTACGCAGAGGTCTATAACAGCAGCGCACCGCGCGGTATCCTTCTGCTTCCCTACGACAGCTCCTGTCAGCTCTGCACCAAGGAGACCTATCTCCCCCATATCCGCGTAGCACTCGGGATCCGCCGAAGCGGAACGCTCTCCAATTCCTCGATCGAGGTGCTCGCGGTCATCGCCTACCATCAGCCCGTCACCCGTGCTTATATCGACACGGTGCGCGGCGTGGACAGCTCCTACGCCGTCTCTTCCCTGCTTGAGCGCGGTCTGATCGAATCCGTTGGCAGGCTTGACGCCCCCGGGCGTCCGATGCTGTACGGCACGACCTCGGATTTTCTGCGTTGCTTCGGGCTTTCGTCTTTAAGCGAGCTTCCCGGGGTTTCCTCCGAGGAGGCGGCGGACATTCTTGCAAGAATGCGCCGCAACGCAATGGAGCCCGATATTTCTGAAAACCAGATCTCGATGGACGTCGGAGAGGCGCCCGCCGAAGAGGATCCCACAACCTGATTCTAAAAGACGCAAAAAAAGAAAGGAGGCAGAGGTATGCTTGCGCTTATCATCGTTTTGTGCGTCTTGCTCGTGATCTTAACACTCTTGCTTCTGCCCATCCGTCTTTCCGTTTCATATCAGGATGATGTAAAAGCAAGCCTTTCCTTTCTCTTCCTGCGTTTTCCTCTGTATCCGAAGAAAGAGAAAAGGATCCGCCCCCGCGACTACTCCAAGAAGAAACTAAAAAAGCGAAAACGGAAGCGACAAGCGGCGGCAAGCGGTGCCGCGCCGAAAAAGAAAAAAACGGCGACACAGTCCTTGCGCACCGTACGGCTTCTTCTCCATATTTTCAAAGACGTATATCAACATTTTTTCCCTGCCTTTCGCATCCGTGTCTGTCGCCTAAACGCCGTCGTAGCAACAACCGATGCCGCAAGCACGGCGATCCTTTACGGCGTTGTTTGCCAGAGTGTGTCTTATTTGTTAGAAGCGCTACACCGAATGACGGGCAAGTCCGTCAAAGGGGATGAGGTCACCGTCGTTGCCGATTTTCTTGGCGAGAAAACGAGTTTATCCTTAGATATCCTCCTTTCGACCAACCTTTTGCGCGTCCTTTGTCTTGCTCTGCGCGCGGCAACTTCCTTCTTAAAATTTCACAAAACAGAAAAAGCAAAAACCATAACGGAGGTACCCCGATATGAATGAAAACAAAGTAAACGATCTGATTGAAAGCTCCCTTGAAAAGATCCGCGAACTAGCGGGAACCGAAACGGTCGTCGGCGATCCTATTTATACGCCCAACGGCACGCTCATTCTGCCAGTTTCCAAGATCTCGATCGGCTTTGCTACGGGCGGCATTGACTACGGAAAGAAAAAGCCGCTGACGGATGACGAAAGCAAAAAGCCCCGCAATTTCGGCGGTGGCGGCGGTACGGGCGTTAGTGTGACGCCTATCGCGTTTCTTATTCTTTCCCCCGAAGGCAAGATCGATTTGATCACGGTGACCGATGCGAAAAACATTGATGCCATCGACAAGATCAGCGCTTTGATCGACCATTCCCCCGACATTCTCCGCCGACTGGTTGAGGTCTTCAAAAAGAAGAAAGACGAAAAAGAAAATAAAGAATAATTTTCTTCCTTTTGCACCGTCCTTTTCCTTGTATTTTCCTTTTTCCCATGCGGAAAAATAAGAAAAAACGAAAGGAAAACGACCGTGCCGCGCAAAGCAAGTTTTATCGTTAGCGTACTGCTCGTCCCGCTTCTTTTATCCCTCTTTCCCACAAAAGCCCTGTCTTTCCCATTTGTTTCAGCGAAGCACGCCGTTTTAATGGATGGCGATAGTGGCGAGGTTCTTTGGGAAAAGAATGCCGACGTGCAAGCTCCTATGGCGTCCACCACCAAAATCATCACGGCACTGACCGTGATGAGCGCACTCTCCGAGGACACCGTCGTGTGCGTCCCCAAGGAGGCTTGCGGCACGGAAGGCACCTCCGCCTATTTAAAGGAGGGGGAGCTTCTTTCGGTCAAGGACCTGCTATACGCGCTCCTTTTACAAAGTGCAAACGATGCCGCCGTCGCACTTGCTATGGCATGTGACGGAAGCGTTGACGCATTTTGTGCGCGGATGAACCGCTTGATACGGGAGCTTGGCTTCACGCAAACGCACGTGTGCAACCCGCACGGCTTACCCGATGAGGATCACTGTACGACGGCAAGAGAGCTTGCCGCTATCACAGCATACGCGATGCATCTTCCCGCCTTCGCCGAGATCGTCTGCACAAAGTCTTACACCTGCCGTACTTCCCTTTTGCGCCGCACCTTCGTCAACCATAACAAGCTCTTGTCGATGGATGAGGATGCCGTGGGGGTGAAAACGGGATTTACCAAAAAAAGCGGGCGCTGTCTTGTGGGTGCGGCAAAGCGGGATGGGGCGCTTCTCATCACCGTGACGCTGAACGCCCCCGACGACTGGCGCGACCACCGCGCACTTTGGGCATACGGCTTTTCTCTGCTCGGCATCACCTGAAATTCAAACAAAAGACATTTCCTAATTAAGGATATCGCTATGGAAAAAATCAGACTGCAAAAATACTTCACGGATTGCGGCGTACTTTCACGCCGTGCCGCCGAAAAAGAAATCGAGGAAGGCAGGGTCAAGGTCAACGGGCACCCTGCCACGCTTGGTATGAAGATCGATCCCGCCAAGGATCTCATTCTTTGGAACGGAAAGCCGCTGCAAGCGGCACCCACCAAGCATAGCTATATCGCACTCAACAAGCCGCGCGGATATATTACCAGCCTGACCGATCCGCAAAACCGCAAGTGTGTGACTGAGCTGATCGCCGATCACCACGGGCGTGTTTATCCAATCGGACGACTTGACTACATATCCGAGGGGCTTTTGCTGTTGACGGACGACGGCACCCTTGCCAACCGTATGATGCACCCCAAGCATCACCTTCCCAAGGTCTATCGCGTGAAGGTCGCGGGACGCGTCAGCGACGAGCAATACGAAGCGCTGACGGGTGAGATGGAGATCGACGGCTATCAGCTTCAGCCCGTCGCCGTTGACGTGATGCAGGAGGATGAAACGGGCACCGTGCTCCGTATGACGCTGACCGAGGGAAGAAACCGCCAGATCCGCAAAATGTGCGCCAAGGTGGGACTCACCGTAAAGCGTCTTTGTCGCCTTTCCGTGGGGGATATCAAATTAGATGGACTTCCCGTGGGAAAATGGCGCTACTTAACCGAAAAGGAAGTGGCGTCGCTTTATAAGGCAACGGGGCTTTCGCGCTAAATAGCGTTAGTTCTCTTTTGCCCGCCGCGCCAGATATTTCTTGCGCGTCGCCTCACCGCCGCGCAGATGACGCTCTGATTTGTTTTCGTCGAGCACCTCCTTCACGCAGGCGTAAAGCGCGGGATTTACGTACATCAATCGCTCGGTTACGTCCTTATGTACCGTGCTTTTACTCACGTAATACTTCGCCGCCGTCGCACGCACGGTGGCGCGGTGCTTTACGATATATCTTCCTAAGATCTCGCAACGCTCTTTGCTTTGTACTTGCATCTCTCCGTCCTTTCGCGGGGAGGTCTTCCCCGCACGTTTTTCTGCCTTGCAGCTACTCCAATATATGAAAGGGCGTCTTTTTCGATGCAAAAAGAAGAAAATAAATTTGTCCCCTCAGGCGTTTTTGAAGGGATCGTGTCTATTCGTGCCGTGCTCGCCTCACAAAAGGAGGGGGTGTCCGACCGAAGGATTGAGCGCATTCTTTATACCGAGCACCACGCAAAAAAAGCCCCGAAGGAAATCGCGTTTCTGCGCCACGAAGCGGAGCGGCAAGGCTTCGCCTTGGAGCTTGTTACACAAGAAACGCTTGACGGGCTGACGCTCGGGAACTCTCACGGCGGCATCGTTGCCATTTGCTCCGATCGCACGGTTCCCGCACTTACCGAGGAAGCCCCCCTTCCCGAGCACGGATTTTACGTGATGATCGAGGGGGTTGAGGATCCTTATAATTTCGGATACGCGCTACGCTCCCTATATGCACTCGGTGTGGATGGCATCATTCTGCCCGAGCGCAACTGGATGAGTGCGGCGGGAACGCTCTGCCGCGCGTCGGCAGGCGCCTCGGAAATGTTCTCCTTTTTCCGCTCAGGCGCGGAGGAGGCAGCGACGATCTTCAAATCCCGCGGCTACCGCATCGTATGCGCGGACGCCGACACCCCCGACGCATTAGAAGAAACCTCGCTTCCCTATCCCATCTTCTTGATCGTGGGTGGTGAAAAACGAGGCATTTCCCGTGCGGTGATGTCACTTGCCGATACCGTGGTACGCATCACGTATGGAAGAGATTTTAACGGCGCACTGTCCGCCGCCTCGGCAAGCACCATTCTGGCGTATGAGATCGCCAAGCAAAACAGAAAATAATTTTCCCAAGCGAAAGGCAATACCATGATCGATCCACTCCTTTTACTCATTCAAGTCGCGATCCTCGTTTTGATGATCCTTCCCGGCTTTCTTTTGAAGAAAATGGGACTGATGCCGGGCGAGGCAGGCAAGGTCATCTCCAACATCGTCCTATACGCCGCGCAGGTCGCCTTGATCATTGCAGGCTTCTGCACGGTCAATTTTAGTACACAAGTCCTGCTTCGTATGCTTGCGGTGTTCCTGCTTGCCGTCGTCACTCACCTGCTTTTCTACTTTGTCGGACGCCTGATCTATCGCAAAGCTCCCGACGAAAAGCGCCGCGTTCTGGTCTTCTCTACCGTCTTTACCAACGCAGGCTATATGGGCATTCCTCTTTTGGTCGCACTTTTTGCAACCGAGCATCCCGAGGTTGCCATTTACGGCTCCGTTTACGTTGCCGCCTTTAACGTGTTCCTTTGGTCGCTCGGCGCCTTCCTTTATACGGAGGATAAAAGCTACATATCCGTCAAGAAGATGTTTATCAATCCCGCAACGATCGCAACCTTTATTGGACTTGCTATTTTCCTTCTGTCTGCCATTCCTGCGGTACGCACCTATTTCATTGATCCCGTTATTCGCAATGAAAAGGGCGTCATATTTCCCCTGATGAACAACCTAAAGGGACTCGTTGCTCCTCTTTCGATGTTTGTCATCGGTCTGCGTTTGACGGCAATCAAGGTGCGTGACGTCATTAGGGATAAATATCTGTATCTCAATCTGGCGCTCAGCCTCATCCTTCTCCCCGTTTTGATCTTCGGCATCTTAAAGCTTCTTTCCGTTACGGGCATTTATCACGATCCGCTCACCGCCTCCGTTCTGATGATCTCCGCTTCGGCGCCCGCCGCAACGGCAACGAGTATGTTCGCGGAAAAATTTGACGGTGATTCCCCATACGCGGGGCTGACCGTTTCGGTAACGTCCATTCTGTGCGTCGTGACCATGCCGCTCGTATGCGCATTGACGCTTTTATACTGATATTCACGCAAAAAGACCTTCGCTCCCAGCGAAGGTCTTTTCTTTTATCCCTTGACCGCACCCGCGATCACGCCCTTGATAATGCTCTTTTGCGCCAGCGCATAGAAAACGACGATGGGAATGATCGCAAGCACGAGCATTGCCATTAGCGCTCCGATATCACGCGAGCCGTACCCGCCTTGCAGGTATTGCACGGCAACGGGAATGGTGCGGTATTTACTTCCGATCACGAGATACGGAAGCAGGTAGTCGTTCCAGATCCACATTGCGTTAAGCACGGCGACGGTGACGGTGATCGGTTTCAAAAGCGGAAAAACGACCAGAAAGAACTTGGAGATGGGAGTACAGCCGTCGATCTCCGCCGCCTCCTCCACCGAGCGCGGAATACCGCGTATAAAGCCGCCGAACATAAAGACGGAAAGCCCCGCGCCGAAGCCGAGATAGAGCAAAACGATGCCTACGGGGTTTTCGAGATTCAAGGTGTTTGCCACCTTGGACATCGTGAACATCACCATCTGGAACGGCACGATCATACTGAAGACGAACAAATAATATAAAAAGGAAGAAAACTTGCTTTTATTCCGTATCAAAAACCACGCCGTCATCGAGGTTCCGAGAACGATCAGGGCAACGGATGCTACCGTAATAAAAAGCGAATACCCGAACGCCTCAAAGAACCGGATCTTGCGGATGCCGTTGAGGTAGTTGGCAAGCCCCGCAAAGGTTTCCCCCGTGGGAAAAGAAAACGGCGAGCTCGTAATATAAAGCTGACCCTTAAAGGAATTGATCAGCACCGCAAAAACGGGAAATAAGAACGCCACGGTTAACAGTGTCAAAAGAACGAACCAAAGAATATCCAAAACGCGTTTTTTTGTTCTCATTCCGCCTTCGCCTCACTTCTTCGCGAAAGATAAAGCTGTGCGCCCGCGATCGCCGCCACAAGCAGAAAGAAAATGACCGCTTTTGCCTGTCCAACACCCTCCTGCCCAACGCTTCCGTAAAAGGTCTGGTAAATATCCAGCGCAAGCATTGAGGTTTCTCTTCCCGGCGCACCGCCCGTGAGCGCTAAGTTCTGGTCAAACATCTTAAAGGAGTTTGTCAGCGTTAAAAAGGCGCAAATCGTAACGGAGGGTGCCACAAGCGGAAGCGTGACGTGCCGAAGCTCACCGAATGCCGTCGCGCCGTCAATCTGCGCCACCTCGTGCAGCTCCTTGGGAACGCTTTGGATCCCCGCAATATAAATGATCATCATATACCCGATCAGCTGCCAGTTGGTCAGTATCACAAGCCCCCAAAAGCCGTATTTCGCCGCAAAGGTGATGTCAACCCCAAAAGAGTTTAAAACGCCGTTAATGAGAAGCTGCCAGATATAACCTAGCACGATACCGCCGACAAGATTTGGCATAAAAAACACCGTGCGGAAGAAATTCGTTCCGCGCTTACCGCGCGTCAGAAGAAGCGCCAGAAGAAACGCGAAGAAGTTCACCGTCAGTGTGCTGACGAGCGTGAATGCGGCAGTGAAGAAAAACGCGCGCCAGAAGCCGCTGGATGCGGAAAAGACAGTAATATAGTTACGAAGTCCCACGAAGCTTGCGTTTCCCACCGTTGTGAACTTGGTAAAGGAAAGGTAGATTCCCATGACAAAAGGCACAAAAAACGCAATGAAAAAGCAGATAAGTGTCGGCAGAACAAAAATCGGGAAATATCGAAAAAAACTTTTTTTCATACCCTTCCCCTCTACGAGAGCTTTTCAGATTCTTCCTTCCAGCGACGCACGAAAATCTCTTTTACCTCATCAAAGCTCTTGCTTCCCTGTGCATATTGCAAAAGTGCCGAGCCAAAATCCGTTTTAAAGTTTTGCCCGGGAAACACGGTAAAGATCCAAGGAACGTTATAGACCTCTTCCTTTTCCAGCCAATCGCTGATCTCACGCGAAAGCGGGTCCTTAGGCTTATCCGCATCCGTGAAGGTATCAAAGGGTGCAATGAAGTCAAGCTCCTCGGTAACGAATGCCTTTCCCGTTTCGCTCGTGAACATCCATGTCAAGAAGTCGAGCGCTTGCTTCTTTTGCTCCTCGCTCAGATTTTTATTGATCGCGAAATATCCTTCCGTACCCGTGCAAAGCCCCTGCGATTCTTCCTCGGCGCTTCCAATATACAAGGGCAGAAAATGCACCTTATCCGCTTTTACGGTGTTTCCCGTAACCTCGGCGACCTGGCTGTACGCCCAGTTTCCGTTTTGTACCATAGCACAACGCCCCAATGCAAACTCCGCCATCGAATCAGCAACCTGCACGCTACCGAGAAGCTTTTTATCCGTCACGGAGTTGTTAAGGTAAAGATCAAAAAGATTACGATACCCTTCGGCATAGGAAAACTCCACGTTTGCATACGTCGCAGGTTTTTTAAGATCCACGCCCTTGTCTAAAAACTCATAATAAAGCGGGACGTTTGCAAGATGGGTCTGGAAACGCCAATCCTCCCCGCTTTTGAGCGAGGTCGAAGCAAAAACGCCCTCGATACCAAGCTCGCTCTTGTGTGCCGTCATATCCTCGACGAGCGCTTTGAGCGCGGCAAAGGAGCGGATCTCATCCATGCTTTGGTACGTCGTCCCTTTGTTTGACAGGGCAAAATACTTATCCGTGATCTCTTCGTTATAAATAATGCCGTATCCCTCGACCACGTAAGGAATGCCATAGACACCCGCGCCGTCGGAGATGGCAAGCGTTTTATCCGTCAGGTGACGGTATAGCTCACTTTGGGAAAGATCCATACAATAGTCTTTCCAAGCGGCGTATCCAACGGGACCGTTGATCTGAAAGATCGCGGGTGCATCCTTCTTGACGATCTCGGATTTTAAGGTCTGCTCGTAGGTTCCTGACGCCGCAGTAACGACGCGAACGGGAACCCCCGTTTCTTCCTCGTAAATCTCGGCAAGACGCTCGTATTTCTCCGCAATTTCGGGCTTGAAATTAAAAAAATACACACCTTCTCGTTTGCCGCAGGAGCAAAAGGCAAGTCCTACGGTCAAAAGAAGGGTGAAAAACAGTAGTTTTTTCATGATAATCCTCCTTTTCGGTCTATCTGCCTTTAGTTTGACCGAGAAAGAAAAAAACATACATAAACAAAAAGGTGTCGCACTTTTGTGCGACACCTGCCTTTTTATCCGTTATCGTCGAGAACGCGCTCTGCAAAGGTCATAATATCCGTTTTTGTCATCGGATTGCCCGTGGCGGGAACCTTGCGCTTGCGATACGCCTCGGCATTTTCAAAGAGTCGTTCCGTGGGAATTTCGGCACCGACGACTACGCTTTTAGGCGGCTTGACCGTAAAGAGCGTATTTCCTCCCGCCGTGCGCGTTGCCACCACGGGTGCAAGCTCCGAGGAGATCGTGATCGCACGGTCCTGGTTGTTGCGGATCACGACGTCGTGCGGCTTATCGAGATAGATTGCCGCAACGGCGGGCGACTTTGTTGAATACGCACCGACGATCTTTCTGCGGAAGGATTTCGTTTCGTAAAGCGACATCGGGATCCTTGCGCCCTTACCGTTTTCAAAAACGATCAGCACCTGATGCTCGGGATTAAAGTTCCCCATTGCCTTACACAACAGCGGAAGCTCACCGGGATCCATCTTGAGCTTTGCGGGCAGGAAATCACCCATCGCGGACGCCTTTACAGGCTCAAAATCCGCAACCTTCGCACGATAGATCTGTGCTTTATTGGTCAGCACCATAATCTCGCCGAGGTTGTCCGTATCCTCCTCGCTGAGAATAAAGTCACCCTCTTTGAGCTTCTGCACGTCGTTGCCGCGCAGAGATTGCGAGGTAATCTTCTTAAAATATCCCTGTGCGGTCGTGACAAGCCGCACGTTGTAGTTTTCAACGAAGTCCTTTTTGTCAAGCACGGTAATCTCGGTCGCGTCCATGATCTGCGTTTTGCGCGGACGACCGTGCTTTTTCTTGATCTCCTTGAGCTGTTCGATCAAAGCGCCCTTGAGCTTGATCTCATCCGCAAGGATCTCCTTCAAGCGTGCAATTTCCGCTTGCAGCGCCTCCACCTCTTCTATGCGCTTCGTGATATACTCGCGGTTAAGGTGGCGGAGCTTGATCTCTGCGATATATTCCGCCTGAACCTGCGAAAGGTCAAAGCCCTTCATTAAGTTAGGAACGACGTCCGACTCCTTGGGGGTGGAACGAATGATGGCGATTGCCTTATCGATATCGAGCAGAATGGTGGCAAGACCGAGAAGCAGATGGAGCTTATCTTCTTTTTTGCCTAAATCGAAGGTCATTTCCCTTCTTAAGCATCCAAGACGGAAGGTGATCCACTCGCTGAGGATCTCAATAATGCCCATTTGTCTGGGAGAGCCGTTGATCAGGATATTGAAGTTACAGTCAAAGGAGTTTTCAAGCTCGGTCAGGTAATACAGCTTGTCCATCACCGCATCGGGATCCGCACCGCGGCGCAAGTCAAAGGTCAAGCGCAAGCCGCCAAGGTCGGTCGCATCACGATAATCCACGATATCCTTGATCTTGCCCGATTTGACGAGATCGCCTACCTTTTTTAAGATCGCCTCGGTACACGAGGAATACGGGATCTGAAAGACGTCGATACAGTTGCGCTGTGCGTCGAAGGTATATCTGCCGCGCAGGCGGAAGCTACCAACACCCGTCTCATAAATGCGCTTCATCTGATTATAGTCGTAAAGGATCGTGCCGCCGCCCGCAAAATCGGGAGCCTTGATAAGCTCTAAGATGCGCTCCACCGAAACACGGGGATTTTTGAGAATGGCGATCGTGCCATCGCAGATCTCCGCAAGGTTAAACGAGCAAATGGAGCACGCCATACCGACCGCGATACCCAGGTTGGGAGAAACGAGGATGTTCGGGAAGGTCGTAGGCAAAAGCGTAGGCTCTTGCATCGTATTGTCGTAGTTTGGCACGAAATCAACGGCGTCCTTATCAATTCCCGCAAACAGCTCCGTGCAAAAGGAATCTAACTTTACCTCGGTATAACGCGAGGCGGCGTACGCCATATCACGCGAATACTGCTTACCAAAGCTTCCCTTGGAATCGACGAAGGGATGTAAAAGCGCCTCGTGGGCGCGCGTCAGACGCACCATCGTTTCATAGATCGCCGCGTCGCCGTGAGGATTTAAGCGCATCGTTTGCCCGACGACGTTGGCGCTCTTGGTACGGGGACCGCTGAGCAGACCCATATCGTACATCGTATAAAGCAGCTGTCTATGCGAGGGCTTGAAGCCGTCGATCTCGGGGAGCGCACGGGAGATGATGACGCTCATCACGTAAGGCATATAATTTTTTTCCAGCGTTTCGGTAATCGGCTGGTAGGTGATCTCCGCCTCCTTTACGGGAAGGGAGACGTCGGTTCTTTTCTTCTTTGCCAATGTCGTTTTTCCTTTCTTATGCAAGCGGCAAGATCTGATGTGCCGCCGCACGGATCATTCTGTTATAAAGCGCCATAGCAAGACCTTCCTTTTGCGGAAGCGGCGCATAAATGGCATCGTAATGGAGCTTATCTGCCTCACGAAGCAGGCGAAAGAGCGCTTGTGCTTGGGCTTGCGTATCCGACTTTTTTCCCCATACGTAAAGAGAAACGTTTTCGGGGAATGCGTCGTGCGTTTCTTCCTCATAAGCAAAGTATGCAACGCTTTTCGTCTGTTTCAAGAGGAAATTTCTTCTTTTTTCTTCATCGCCGTCAAGAAGGTATAAGGGCGCTTTGGGAGCGTAATGACGGTATTTCATTCCGGGTGAGAGAACGGCTTCTCCCTCTTTTAACTGACCGAAGACGGCAGGCGCCACCGTAACGGAAACGCCGAGCGCCTCTATGTCGTCCTTGGTTACAGCACCGGGACGCAAAAGGGTCACATGATCCTCTTCTTCGATCTTAACGATGGTGGACTCTACACCAAACTCGCAGTCACCGCCGTCAAGGATCATATCCACTCTGCCGTCCATATCGTCACGAACGTGCTCGGCGCAGGTGGGAGAGGGTGAGCCCGACAAATTCGCCGACGGTGCGGCGATCGGTACGCCTGCCGCGCGCAAAAGCGCTTGCGCCGCGGGGTGTGCAGGGCAACGCACCGCCACGGTAGGAAGTCCTGCACGGACGGTGAGCGGAACGGTGTCCTTGGCAGGCATGATCACCGTCAAGGGTCCCGGCATAAAAGCGCGTGCAAGACGCAGATAGAGCGGCGGCGTTTGAGTAAATTCCGTCGCCTCCTCGGGGTCTGCGATATGTACGATCAAAGGGTTATCGGCAGGACGCCCCTTGGCGGCATAAATACGGGACGCCGCCTCGCTGTCCAAGGCGTTGCCGCCCAGCCCGTACACCGTTTCCGTCGGGAAAACGACCGTGCCGCCGCTACGCAGACATTCGCCCGCCTCACGCAGGGTATCTATGGTCTCGGGGGCAGAAAGGTCCCCGAGCGTAATAAACCTGGTATTTTTTTTCGTTTGTGTTTTCAAGATCATCTGTCCTTATGCTCGTTTTGAAGAAGGAGTGCGATCTCCGCCCGTGTGAGGGCGGCAAGGATCTCCTCAAGCTCACCGTTGAGAATGCGGTCAAGCGTATGAAGGGTAAGACCGATGCGATGGTCGGTCAGGCGTCCTTGGGGATAGTTGTAGGTACGGATGCGCTCCGAGCGATCTCCCGTCCCGACCTGCATACGGCGCTCGCTCGCGATCTGCTCGTGCTGTTCGCGACATTTGATATCATACAGCTTAGCACGAAGGCGCTTCATCGCCTTATCGCGGTTTTTGAACTGACTGCGCTCCTCCTGGCATTCTACGACGATACCGCTCGGCTTATGGATCAAGCGCACCGCCGAATCCGTTTTGTTGATGTGCTGTCCGCCCGCACCGCTGGCACGGCAGGTCTCCATCACGATATCGGCGGGATTGATCTCGATCTTGGCGTCTTCCACGACGGGAAGCACAGCAACCGTCGCCGTCGAGGTCTGAATTCTTCCCTGCGATTCCGTTTGCGGAACGCGCTGTACGCGATGCACGCCGCTTTCATATTTGAATTTGGCATAGGCACCCGTGCCCGAGATTTGAAAATCGATCTCCTTGTACCCGCCAAGCTCGGTCGGATTGACTGAAAGAAGCTCGATGCGAAAGCCGTTTTGTGCCGCATACATCGAATACATACGGTAAAGAACCGCCGCAAAGAGCGCCGCCTCCTCGCCGCCCGCGCAACCGCGAATTTCCATAATAACGTCGCGGTCAGCGTTTTCATCCTTGGGAAGCAAAAGAATTTCCGCCTCATCCAGGGTGCGCGCCATCTCCTCGGCAAGCGCCGTGGCTTCCTCATAAGCAAGATCGCGCAGCTCTTTTTCGGCAAGAGCATCCTCGTAAAGAGAAAGCGCTGAGGCACGCTCCTCGGCAAGCGCCGTATATTTACGGTAACATTCCACAATGGGCGCAAGGTCGTTATATTCCTTCATCAAGGCGTGAAGGCGCTGAGCATCCGCCGTTACCTCGGGCGTCGCGAGCAGCTGTTCAATTTGCAAAAAGCGATCCTCTGCCCGTCTCAGCCGTTGCAGCATATAACGCCCTCCTTTAAGCTTTTATTTCTGACAAAAGGCAACGAAAGCACGGTAAAGTGCGTAAACGTCCGCCTTAGAAACGACCTCATAGGGCGCGTGCATCGAAATAACGCTCACACCAAGGTCAACGGTATCAATATTGAGATTGGCGATATACTTGGCAACCGTACCGCCGCCGCCGATGTCCACCTTGCCAAGCTCCGCGGTCTGCCAAGCAATGCCGTTTTCGCTGAAAAGCTTACGGATAAAGCCGACGAACTCGGCAGATGCATCCGAGGTCGAGGACTTACCGCGCGCACCCGTATATTTGGACATCACGGCACCCGCGGAAAGCATACCTGCATTTTTCTTCTCGAAAACCTCGGCAAAATTGGGGTCAAACGCGGCGTTGACGTCTGCGGAAAGGCAATACGAGCGGGAACGCACCAGCGCACCGCTGACGCCGTCGCTCGCCGCGAGATCCTCTAAAATATCGAGAAGCAGGCGGCACTGCATACCCGTGTTGCCCTCACTGCCGATCTCTTCCTTGTCGGCAAGAATGGTTAAGAGGGTATGCTCGGGCGCATCGGTATCGAACATCGCCGTCATCGCAGGATAAGCGCATACGCGGTCGTCGTGACCGTAAGCACCGATCAGGGCGCGGTCAAAGCCAATATCTCTTGCACGGAACGCGGGAACGACGCACAGCTCCGCCGATTGGAAATCTCTCTCGGTGATGCCGTATTTTTCATTGAGGAGCGAAAGGACGTTGAGCTTGATCTTATCCGAAACGTCGCCCTCGGGATACGGCAGTCCACCAATCAGAATATTGAGCGATTCACCGGGGATCGCAGACCCGAGCGGCTTTGCGCTCTGCTCCTGTGCCAAATGCGGCAACAGATCGTTGATATAGAATACGGGGTCTTCGTCGCTCTCGCCCACCGTGACGAAAACGCGGCTACCGTCCGCCTTGACGAGAACACCGTGCAGGGCAAGCGGAATCGCGGTCCACTGATACTTGCGGATACCGCCGTAATAGTGGGTCTTGAAAAACGCCATATTTCCGCTTTCGTACAGCGGATTTTGCTTGAGATCGATGCGGGGAGAATCTACGTGTGCCGCTAAGATACGGACGCCGTCCTCGGCAAGGGGGGCGCTTCCCTTCACGATTAAGAAGAGATTCTTGTCGCGGTTGTTGTAGTAGCGCTTATCGCCCGCCTTCAGCTTTTCACCGAACACGTAGGGAGTATAACCGTTTGCTTCTGCCATACGGATGCCCTCCGTTACAGCCTCGCGCTCGGTCTTTGCGGCGTCAAGGAACGCCATATAGCCCTTGGCATAATCAAAAATTTTCTTTCGCTCTTCCTCGTCGGCAATCTCAAAGTAAGACTTTTTTTCGTAAGAAAGCTCCTCCTCGAGAAGCTGGCTCTTGCTCTTTTCGCTCATATCGGTACTCCTTTTTTGAAAACAAGGTTATTTTATACAAGAGGCAAACGGTTTATAACGTCAAGCGCAAACGCGTTTGCCGCCGTCGGCGCACCGTCGTTGACAAAAACGAATTGTGCGCGGGTGGTGTAGAAATCGTCCGACTTCTGCGCTTGAATGCGCGCACGTGCGCGCGGCTCGGAGATGCCGTCCCGCATCATAATGCGGGCAAGACGAAGCTCTGCGGGAGCGATCACGGCGATCACCTTATCGCAAATGCGGTCAACGCCCGCCTCAAAAAGAAGGGGCGCATCGATCACCGCGCACCGTTTTTTATCCTTTTCCTGCTCCTTTAACCATACCCAAATGCTTTTGATGACGTATCTATGGGTGATCGAATTGAGCAAGGCAAGGCGCTCCTCCCCTGCCGCCGTGCCGCAAAAAACGACTGCGGCAAGGGCAGGACGGTCGATGCCGCCATCCGCACCGCGCACAGACTCGCCAAACGCATCGACAAGCTCATCCACGCAAGGGGAAGGATGCGCGATCCACTCGTGATAAACGGCATCCGTGTCCAAAACGGGAATTCCCTGCTTGCGAAACGCCTCGGCAAGCACGCCCTTTCCGCTTCCCGTCGGTCCTGTCAATCCTATAACGGTCATCGTCATCCTCCTTTTTGCATAGTAAATTTTTACCTACAAATTATATTATACATTACTTTGGCATTTCTGTCAATCGCCTTTTCGCTTTTTTCGCTTTATTTTAGAAACAAAAACAAAAAGACAAGCACGTTTTAGACTTTTTCATCATAGGATAGTAAAAAAACAAGGAGGCACTATGGAAGAAGCAAAAACAAAACGCACGCCCTCAGTATCCCTTCTCAGCGCAAACAGCGCAGAGGGCTTTTACAGCCTGTACGAAGGAGCGTTTGATCTACGCGAATTTGATCGGATCTTCGTGATCGCGGGAGGACCCGGGACGGGAAAAAGCACCTTGATGCAACGGCTCGCGGCAGCAGGCGTTGAAGCGGGCGCCGTATGCGAGGAGATCCTATGCTCCTCGGATCCTGCGTCGCTTGACGGCGTCATTCTGGAAGCGAAGGGACGGCGCGTCGGCATTCTCGACGGAACGCCGCCCCATCCGCGCACCGTCACCGCTCCGGGATTCAAGGAAGAGCTGTTCGCCTTTGAACGCTTTTGGGACACCGCGGGACTCTACGCGCAAAGAAGTGTGATAGAAGCGCTAAACGAAAGAAAGCGTACGGCGTACCTTTCCGCCTATCACTATCTTTCGGCACTTGGGAGCTTACAAAAGGAAGAGCATCTTTCTCGCGCCCGCTACTTTGACAAGGAAAAAGCGGTGCGACAGATCCGTCACAAAACACACCTTTTAAAGGAGAGCGGTCCACACAAAAAGAGATTTTTACGCGCCTTTTCCACCAAGGGAGAGTTTGTGCTTCCCTTTGCGCGCACAGAGCTCGACGGCATTTTACTGATCAGCGGAAAAGAGTCTTCTGCCGAAATGTATTTATCGTTATTTTCAAAATCTCTTCAAGAAAAAGGCATTGCCTTCACCGAATATCTCTCCCCGCTTTGTCCCGAATTCACCGAGGGCATCTACTTACCTGAGAACAAAACTCTTCTTATTAAGGAAGGTCTTTACAAGGGCAACGTAAAATCCAGACGCATCGTCGCCGATCGCTTTTTCCCCGACGCCGTCATAAAAGGAAAGGAGCGAGATGCACTGTCCTCGGGACTCTTAGACCTTGCCATTACTTCCCTGTCAAGTGCAGGAAAGGCACACGCGGCAATCGAAGAGATCTATAAGGCAAGGATGGATTTCGATGCCCTGCAGGCTGAGAGCAAGCACCTTTGCGCCCGCGTGCTTTCCACCCTTGGGCTCTGATAGCAAAAAACGCAAAAGTTTATTGACAAACAGAGAAAAAAGTGGTATAATACTTCATATAAAAAGGGTGTCGCGCTGCGACACCCTAAAATAAGACTTATAAGGCAGAAACGACCGCTTCCGTTTCCTCCGCAATGATCAGCTCCTCGTTGGTGGGGATCAAATAAACCTGAACACGCGAGGAGGGCTTAGAGATGCGCGTCGTGGTAGCGGGACGGCGGATCGCATCGTTTGCCTCGTGATCGAATTCGATGCCGAGGTACTCAAGCCCTTCAAGCGGCATCGCGCGAATGATGTTATTGTTCTCACCGATACCTGCGGTAAAGACGACGGCGTCAAGCCCGCCCATTGCCGCGGCATACGCGCCGATATACTTTTTCACCTGGTATGCCAGCGTGCGGATCGCACTCGTCGCTCTTGCATCCCCCTCGTTTTCCATTGCAAGACGGCAATCACGGAAATCGGATTTGCCTGCAATGCCGTAAAGACCGCTCTTCTTGTTCAAAACGGCGTTCATTTCGGCGGCGGAAAGGTTTTCCTTTTCCATCAAGAAGGTCACGATCGCGGGGTCAATGCTGCCCGAGCGCGTGCCCATCAGAAGACCGTCAAGCGGGGTGAATCCCATCGTGGTGTCGATGACCTTACCGTCCTTGACCGCGGCGATGGACGAGCCGTTACCAAGGTGACAGGTCACGATCTTGGTTCCCTCTGCGCCCTTGCCGAGCAAGCGGATCATCTCGCGCGACACGTACTTATGCGAGGAGCCGTGGAATCCGTAGCGGCGGATATGATATTTCTCGTAATATTCGTAAGGAATAGGATAAAGGTAAGCTTCCTCGGGCATCGTCGCGTGGAACGCGGTATCAAATACGAGCACCTGCGGCACCTCACCCATCACGTCAATGCACGCGTGAATACCCGTCAGGCTGGGACCGATGTGCAAGGGGGCGAGATCGCGGCAAAGCTCCACCTTTTCAAGGACGTCGGGCGTTGCAAGTACAGAGCCCGTGAAGTAAGGACCGCCGTGGACTACACGGTGACCGACCGCGCCGATCTCCTTCATCGAAGCGATGCAGCCGTGCTCACTATCCGTTAAGAGCGCGATAACGTTGCGGATCGCGTCCTCGTGGTTTGCCATTTCCGTTGCATATTCGTACGGCTCCTTACCCGGAACCTTATGCTCTACCTTTCCGCCGCCGACGCCGATGCGCTCGCATCCACCCTTGGCAAGAACCGATTTGTTTTCCGTATCGAAAAGCTGATATTTTAAGGAGCTCGATCCGGCATTGACGATCAAAACGTTCATTTGTTTTCCTCCATTTGATTTTTCTAACAAAAATATTATACAGGATTTTTTTGGAAAATACAAGTATTTTTTGATTTTTTTGTGAAAGGCGTGCTTATGAAGACGGTTGCCGTAATCTCGGAATACAATCCCTTCCATCTGGGACACGCTTATCAGTTCAACGAAATTCGTCGCACCTTTGGAGAGGACACCGCCATCGTCGCCATTATGAGCGGAAGCTTCGTACAGCGCGGTGACGTGGCGGCGTTTGGAAAGTTTGACCGTGCCGAAGCGGCAATCCGCGCGGGCGCCTCGCTGGTGCTTGAGCTTCCCTTTCCCTTTTCTTGCGCCTCTGCCGAGCATTTCGCCCTTGCGGGTGTTTCCTTGGCAAACGACCTCGGCGTCATTGACGCGCTTTCCTTTGGCAGTGAGTGCGGTGACGTTTCCCTTCTTTCCGACCTTGCCGAGAAAATGAACGATCCTGCGTTCCTTCGTTTTTTCCGTGAGGCACTTCGCGACAAAGCGAAAAAGGATGTGGGATATGCAAGAGTGCTTGAAGAGTCCCTTCTCACGTTTTACGGACAAGCGCCGCAGGTAAAAACCGACCTGCCAAACAATATTCTAGCAATTTCTTACATTTCCGCCATAAAAAGATTAAGATCCTCCATCCTTCCTCACACCGTTCTGCGCAACGGAACGGATGAAGACGGTCCCGAGGATGCGCGCTTTGCAGGCGCTACGCACCTGCGCGCCCTTCTTGCAAAGGAGCCGGAAGCCATATTACCGCACGTCCCCGAAAGCACGCATCCCACGGTGCTGCGCGCGTTGGAATGCGGCACAGCCCCCGCCGATATCGAGCGCCTTGCGGGAGCCTTGCTAGGGTATTTCCGTCTTGTGGATGGAAAGACGCTCGCCTCGTTTGCAGAATGCGGCGGCGGTGTCGCGGGTCTTTTAAAGAAGACGGCACACAGCGCAACGAGCTTTTCGGAATGGGTGGCGGCATCCGTTTCCAAAAAGTACACGGCATCCCGCATTCGCCGTGCCATTTTATCCTCTTATTTCGGCGTTACGCCTGACGCGTTAAAGAGCAAGCCTCTTTACACGCAGGTTTTAGCGATGGACGAACGTGGAAAAGCCGTCCTCGCCCATATACGCAAGCAGACCAAAATTTCCGTGTTAACAAAGCCCGCGGATCTACACAAGCTCTCGCCCGAAGCCCGCAAGCAAGCGGAGTGCTCCTACCGTGCAGACTCGGTATATGCACTTTCGACGCCCAAGCCACAAGGCGGGGACGCTTTCCTTCGTGTCTGTCCTTATCGCAAAGAATGTCGATAAGTTTTTCTTGTAGCATTTTTTCTATTTTTGTCGGATGAATTGACAAAGTAAAGCGCCTTTGCTACAATGAGCACGAGGGATCGTGTCAATCCGCATTTTAAAGAAAGGAGTGAATATGATGAAAGCAAACGCAGTTGAGGGAAAATTTATTGAATACAAGGGCAAGCCCCTGGTTCGCAACGGAAACGAGATCTTTTACGGCTATATGTCGGACAAGTATTACCTGTTTCTGATGATCATGAGCGAAAAGAAGGCGTCGCGCCTTGACGTTCAGATTCCCGATATGGTGATGGTACAGATCCTTCCGACCGACGGATCCAACAAGCCCGAAAAGCAGAAGATCGTTTCGGGACTTTACGAAGCATTTGATATTGGAACCGCCTGGCTTGAACGCGCAAACCGCGTGTAAAGAATATAGGAGGTACCGTCTTTGACGGCAAAAAAATGAAGTCTGCAAAAAACAAAAAAAGCATACGGACTACGTCGTTGCTTCTTTTGATTCTTCTTTCGCTTGTATTCCAATGTACGGGGTGCGGAAAGCTCTCCTTTCTTCCCTCTTTGGATGGGGAGAGCCCGCCACCCGCAAACGACCCCACGGGCGACAGCACCCAAACCCTCGCACCCGCCGATCCGCCGCCCCCTACCTATTATAATCGTTATACCGGGCTCGCATGTGACGAAGCAGTATCGTCCTGCCGCCCGATTTCTGTTTGTATCGGGAATTTCGACCAAAAACAGCAAGAGGGGCTCTCCTTCGCGGATATTCTCATCGAAGCGCCTGTGGATGGCGACAAAACTCGCCTTTGGGCGCTTTGCACCAACCCGACGGGTGCCACAAAGCTCTCCTCCGTTGCCTCCGTACGCGAGTATATGATGCCCATATCCTATGCCTTCGGTGCCATTTGCGCCTATAACGGCACAACGGATACCGCAGGCGTCGGTACGACCGTTTTTCAAGGAGATACGTTAGATTACCTGCATCATAATCTCGTGGGCTCCTTTACGGGAAACGGTGACGGGACGCTCTCCACTACAGGTAGTGCTCTGTGGGAAGCGGCAAAGAGTAAGGGGTATTCGCTTAGCACGAGCGGCTGCACCCTGCCATATCGTTTTCCCGAGCTCGGCTCCACCCATACGCCGACGGGAAATCTTGTTAACAGCATCCATTTCGGCTTTTCAGGAGCAAACACCGTCACGTTTTCGTACGATGCCGACAAGAACGTTTATCTGCGTGCACAAAGCGGCGTAGCGCACGTTGACGCCTTGACGGGAGAACAGCTCGCCTATACCAACGTTCTTCTTTTGTTCCACAACGTCAGCTACTACCACAGCCCGACGGAAACCACCTTTGCGCTTGACAGCGCAAGCGGCGGGGACGGATACGCCTATACGGGCGGCGGGGTGAGCCGCGTCCATTGGAGCTTCGCCGAGGACGGCAGTCTGAGGGTTTCTTATGACGACGGCACGCCCATCACGCTTAACCGCGGAAAAACCTATATTGGAATGCTTCGCATCACGGATTCCGCCACGCTGATCGCAAAATAAGAAAAAAGGCAGTCTTAGCGTGATACTCTTAACGGAGTATCACGCAGTCAAATCCGTCTTTGACGGGTGAAATCCACCTTTTGTGGATGAAATCCTGCTTCGCAGGGTTAAGTTCGGACGGATTTGATTTCACCCAAGGTTTGTCCTTGGATTTCATCTGAGCGGAGCGAAGATTTCATCGTGGTGGAACCACGATTTCATCAAACAAACAGAAAAAGAGATAACATTTCGGCTACAAACCGATTTGTTATCTCTTTCTGTCGTTATAGGGGGATTAGCTCATAATGTGTTTGACTAGTGTTTGACTGTTTTTTTCAAAATCAAACCCAACTTGCGATCGCAAAGCCGAGAACAAGCACGCCAAGCGCGATGCGGTACCAGCCGAATGACTCAAAGCTGTGGCGCTTGACGAAGCTCATCAAAAAGCGGATGGCAACGTAGGAAACGAGGAAGGCGACGGCGGCACCGATCAAAAGGATCAGCACCTCGGTTCCCGTCATCGTTGCGCCCGAGCGGATAAACTTAAATCCGCGGATGAGCGAAGCGCCAGCCATCACGGGCAGCGCCATAAAGAAGGAGAACTCCGCCGATGCGGTGCGCGAAACACCGAGAAGCATACCGCCTAAGATGGTCGAGCCCGAGCGCGAGGTGCCGGGGATTAGGGAAAGTGCTTGAAAACAGCCAATCAAAAGCGCATCCTTGAAGGTAATGTCATACACGCTTTCAATGCGATAGTTTTTTCCCTTCTTCATCCGCTCGATCACGATAAAAGCAACGCCGTAAACAACGAGCGCGATCGCCACAACGGGAAATCCGTAAAGATGCTCTTCGAGAAAATCGTCAAGCGGAATTCCGATCACAGCAGCGGGAAGGATGCCGATCAAAACGCACAGCCAGAGCCGCCACGTCTGTTTTTTCTCCGTGGTGCTTTTCTTGGGAGAAAAGGGGTTGAGCTTATGGAAATAAAGAACGACGACCGCAAGGATCGCGCCAAGCTGGATCGCAACGAGGAAAAACTGATAAAATTCCTCTCCCACGTGGTCCTTCATTCGTAAGATCTCGTCAAGCAGGATCATATGACCCGTACTGCTGATGGGAAGCCACTCGGTAATACCCTCGACAACGCCAATCAGTGCGGCAGCGAGACAAAGCCAAAAAATCGTCATCGCATTCTCCTTTTCAAAGTTATTCTGCGGCAGAACGAATAATATCGCCCGCCTTTACGGGGAACGGCATTTTCATATAAAACTTCATATAAGGGTGAGGGGTAGACTCGATCGGCTCGTGATTTTCGTCAAAAAGCGCGCCCGAAACCAAAGGGATCCCGACCCGCCCGGGTGTCAAAAGCTCGATGCGGTCACCCGAAACGAACTTGTTTTTCTGGACGAACAGCGCTTCGCCCGTTTCTTCATCATATGAAAGGGCGGTAGCGAGGTATGCCTTTTCCTTGATGTAGCCGTCAAAAGCAGTGAGGTTAGCGTCTTCTCTACTGTCGGTAAAATAATAACCCGTCGCATATTCGCGATGGCTGACGCTGTCAAGCTCGCGCATCCAAGCCTCGTCAAAAGCGTAATTTCCCATTTGATAGCGGTCCATCGCCATGCGGTAGGTATTGGTCACGACGGCGGCGTAATACGCGCTTTTCATTCTGCCCTCGATCTTAAAGCTGTCGATCCCGCTTTCCATCAGCTCGGGAACATGGCGGATCATACAAGTATCCTTGGAGCTAAACACAAAGCTCTCGCCGTTATATTCCTCTACCGTGAGCGGAAGATCGGGACGCTTTTCCTCCACGACCTCAACGCGGCGCGCCTCGTACTTCCAGCGACAGGGCTGAGCGCAAGCGCCACGGTTGGTATCTCTGCCCGTAAAAAAGCCCGAAAGCAGGCATCTGCCGCTATACGAAACGCACATAGAGCCGTGAATAAACGCCTCAAGCTCGAGCGTTTCGGGCGTGTTCGCACGAATCTCACGAATCTCGGCAAGCGTCAGCTCCCGCGCAAGCACGATGCGCTTGGCGCCAAGCGCATGCCAGGCACGGCAAGCGGCGGAGCTGGTCGCGTTGGCTTGGGTGGATAAATGGATCTCTACGTCGGGAAGGCATTCCTTCGCGAGCATCAAAACACCGATATCCGCGATAATCAGCGCGTCGGGACGCACCTCACGAAGCGCTTCCAGATAGGAGCGAAGCATCCCGTACTCCCCTTCGCGCGGCATCGTGTTGACGGTAAGATACGCCTTCACACCGTGGGCGTGTGCGTACTTTACCGCGTCTGCAAGCTCGGGGAGAGTGAAGTTGTTCGCAAAGGCACGCATTCCAAACTGTTGTGCCGCCATATAAACGGCATCCGCGCCGTAACGGATCGCGGCCTCTAATTTTTCGCGGTTACCCGCAGGAGATAAAAGCTCAGGCATTCCCTTCTCCTCTCTGCGCCGTGGGGCGCTCACACGGTACGGCGATCAGCTCGATCTCCCAAGCGGGAATACAGAGCCGTCGGCGTAAATAAAAGTCGTATTTTCGTTTCGTCAAATCACAAAGCACGCGGACAAGAGCAAACAGATCCTCCGTTCGGTGATATACGGAAATACGCAAAAATGGCACCTCGCGTTCGATCGTTGCGCGCGAACCGAGAAGCGCCTCGCGCTCCGCGCCTTCCGTGTCGTATTTGATATAATCAATGTTTCTGCCTTGCGTTATCGTGTCGATTTTTATAGATTTCACCGTTGCCACACGGTGCTCGTGCGACGCCGTCGCGCCTAAAAGAGTCCCGATCGTGGCGTTTCGGTTGCCCGAAGCGGCAAAGGAAAGCTCTCCATCCTCACACCACGCCGCCGCGTGATGGCACACGATCTCGTAGCCCTCATACCCTTCGGCAACGCGAAGAAGCTTTTCATAATTCTTCTTATCGGGCTCGATCGCAAAGACGGTCCGCAAGCCCTGCGCGCGCTCGATCAGCTCGCAAAGCGTGTCACCGCGATAGGCGCCAACGTCAACGGCGCTCTTTATGCGGGCATAAGCAAGCAGCTCTTCTTCGTCACCCGTACAAACGGCACTCTTCAAATACTCGGGCTTCCCCGTCAGCTTGTACCATAAAAGGGCGCAAAAGAGCACCTTTGACGCCTCATCGGCAAGCATCTCGTAAACGCGTGCAAGCTCCTCGTAATGGGCGCGGTAAAACGCAGCGGTAAAATACTCTTCCCCCGCGAGCGGCATATCGGGTATATAAAGCTCGGCTTGCTCAGCAAGTGAAAACACGGTATCAAGCACGTTTTCTCTGTCAGAGCCGAAGGAAACGAGAACGATGGCATCCCCATGCTTTTCCTTTGCCTCACCGTACGTTAAAACGCGTCGTCCGTGAAAGCTTTGTCCGCGCACGAAGCCGTCGCTGGCAAAAAAATCCGCAACCGTCTTCCCTACCTCACCAAGACGGGAAATGAGCTTGTCGGCGCCGTTTCCCATGCCGTAAACGAGAATGGGCTTTTCGGTCACGCGTAGATAGTCCCACAGGTCCTGCGGAAACGGTGTGGGCGGGAGAGGATAGCGCATCGCTTGCCTTGCCTTTCTTTTGATAGTTTTTCTCCGTTTTCTCTTGTTTTTTGCAAGAAAATATAGTATAATCAAGTTGAAATCAAAAACGGAGGTTTTTAAAGATGGATTGCCTTTTCTGTAAGATCATTTCCGGGGAAATTCCCTCGACGAAGGTGTACGAGGACGAGCTCGTTTACGCGTTCCGCGATATCAATCCCCAAGCACCTACCCACATTCTGGTCATTCCCAAGGCTCACGTTGCGTCTGCAAACGAGATCACGGAGGAAAACTCCGCCGTCGTTGCCCGCATTTTTGAGGTGATCCCCAAGATCGCCGCCGCCGAGGGGCTTTCGGGCGGCTTCCGCGTCGTTTCCAATGCAGGTGCCGATGCCTGCCAGAGCGTGCATCACCTGCACTTCCATATTCTTGGCGGCAAGCAACTCTCCGATCAGATGGCGTAATGCTCAAAAAGTGAAAAAGCGACCGACAAAGCTGTCGGTCGTTTTTCTTGCTTTCACGGGAAGACCAATTAGATCTTCTCCTTGACCTTGGCGCTCTTACCGACTCTGTCGCGCAGATAGTAGAGCTTTGCACGGCGGACGATACCCTGACGGATCACGTCAACCTTTACAACGTTGGGAGAGTGGATGGGGAAGGTCTTCTCCACGCCTACGCCAAAGCTGACGCGGCGAACCGTAAAGGTCTCGGAAATTCCGCCGCCATGCTTTGCAATGACGGTGCCTTCAAACATCTGGATTCTCTCCTTGTCACCCTCTTTGATGCGGTTGTGTACCTTAACGGTATCACCGATGTTGAACGAGGGTACCTCGGTCTTCAGTTGCTCACTTACAAAAGCCGTAATCTTTTCCATTATAGCTTCCTCCTTACATCGAACATTCGTGCAGAGCATCGCAGAGGACTGTTCTTAATCGCATGCTTTGCCAAAAGCTCAGCACACCAACACATATTATAACATACTCTTTTATAAAAATCAAGTGTTTTTGGAAAAAATATTTTTTATTTTCGTTCTTGCAAAAAAGAGCGAAAAACCGTCCGCTCCGTCGGGAAATTTTCCTTTTTCCCGTTTCCCGCCGTCGCACGTGAAACGCCGCTTAAAGCATCTTATAGATCTCCTCGGTAGCAAGGCGCGCCTTGGTGACCACGTCGTCCTCTGTTTGCGGGAAGCAATAATAGCGCGTTTTGTTATCGCCAATACATATGACGTCACCGATCTCATAAAAATTATAGTCCGCGCATAAGCTGTACGTCGCCACAGGCTTTTGCGTATAGGAAAGCGCGCCGTCACAGCCCGTCAGAGCAAAACCGTCCCTCGTATGGATCAGTCTTCCCTCCCCGACGAAGTATAGCGCCTTATAGTCCACCTGCAAAGCGATCTTGACGGGAACGTCAAGGCAGTAACGCCCCTCCCGAATCTCCTCACGCACACAAGCGCGCTCCCACGTGTACCAGTCGGTCGCAAAGGAAAACTTCGTTTCCCCGTTTTCGCAAACGAGCTCTCCGTATTCCGTGAGCGTATAGGTGGCACCGCAAGCCTCGCAGGTGATCTTCGTTCCCTGCCCGCGCGTCTTGCCCTCCGTCATACAGTGCGGGCACTTGTAAAGCACGCGGTTCAGATAATCGGCACGGAAGGGGGCATCCACCTTGATTTCCGCCTCCTTTTGGCGGCGAAAATAATCAATGCGGAATTCTTCTACGATCTTTTGGTAAAGTGCCTCCTCCGTCATCGCCGTGATCTCATCGGGCGAAAGAAGGTATTCGATCTCGGCGCTCACACGCACCTTGCGCCGTTGAAGGTTATTATAAAGCGGATCCCGCAAAAAGGCGCCGTTTGTGCGGATCATCACGACGGGGATCCCCAATTTTTTGACGAAGCGCCCCAAATGCGAAGGGAGCGTCGTTGTCGTGCCGTCCAGAGAATAGCCCGCCTCGGGGTACATCAGAACCGAGTTTTTCTTCTTGCGGACGGCGTACAGAATATCCATCACAAGACCAACGTCGTTCACAAACTTTTGCGTAGGGATGCATCCCAAATTTCGCATCAGCCACGCCTTGCCGATAAAGCCGTCAAAGGTGGCGACGATATTGAAGGGGCGCGGATAAAGCACGGACGCCGCGATCTCAAGGTCAATAAAGCTGCAATGGTTCATCAAATACAAGCAACACTCACCGCGTGCAAGACGCTCCATCCCGATGCGTTTTACGCGAAAGCGCGTTGCCCACAAATCGGGGAGTGAAACGAGCTTTAAAAGCGTGCGAAAAAAGACGTTTGGACGCTTGGGCTTCCGATGCTTGGGGCGCGGAAGCGCCATCACCTCTGCAAAGGTCATTTGCTTCGTTTTGATCTTCAAGGGGGGAAACCTCCCATATAGATTTTCTATATTATACCCGATTTTAAATTGTTTGTCAACTACTGTTTTGCACAGTCGCACCGTCGAACTCGGAGATCCACTTTTCCTTGCTCGCTTCCACTGCCGCGTCGTATTTACTCTTTGACGTTCTATATGCAAAAAAACGGAGCTTCTGCTCCGTTTTTTTGTTTTAATTTAATTGCTTTCCTTGGTATAGGCAAGCAAGCCGCCTGCTTTGAGGATCGCCTTCTGGCGCTCGGTAAAGGAGCATACGAGAGGAATTTCGGTGCCTGCCGTTTCATCCACGAGCACAAGCTTGCCTTCGTCCATACCTGCGAAGACGTTCTTCATCGAAAGCATATGACCCTGCTCAACACGGTCGTAATCCTCGGGATTTTCAAAGGTGAGAGGCATAATGCCTGCGTTAATGAGGTTTGCCGCGTGAATACGCGCAAAGCTCTTGGCGATCACGGCGCGGACGCCGAGATACAGAGGAACGAGCGCCGCGTGCTCACGCGAGGAGCCCTGACCGTAGTTGACACCGCCAACGACGATGCTCTGCCCTGCCGCCTTTGCGCGTTCGGGGAAGGTGGCATCGCACACACCGAAGCAATACTGCGACAGGTGGGGGATGTTAGAGCGGTAAGGAAGGATCTTTGCACCTGCGGGCATAATGTGGTCGGTGGTGATGTTATCGCCAACCTTGAGCACCAGCTCTGCGCGCACGCTATCCTCCCACGCTACGCTATCGGGGAACTTTTTGATATTGGGACCGCGAAGGACCTCAAGGCTCTTTGCCTCCTCGGGATCTGCGGGCGCGAGAATCGCGCTATCATCAATGCGGAAGGCGTCGGGCATCACGATCTCGGGCATCTCTCCAAGCAAGCAAGGATCGGTGATCTCACCCGTCAGCGCGGCAGCAACCGCCGTTTCGGGAGATACGAGGTAAACCTTGGCGTCCTTGGTGCCGCTTCTGCCCTCAAAGTTACGGTTGAAGGTGCGAAGGCTGACACCTGCGGAGTTGGGCGAGAATCCCATACCGATACAAGGACCGCAAGCACATTCGAGCACGCGAGCGCCCGATGCAAGAATATCCGTCAGAGCGCCACACTCAGCAAGCATCGAAAGCACCTGCTTGGAGCCGGGGGAGATTGAAAGGCTGACGGAGGGGAGAATGGTCTTGCCCTTAAGGAGCGCGGCGACCTTCAACAGGTCAAGAAGCGAAGAATTGGTGCAAGAGCCAATGCAGACCTGGTCTACCTTAGTTCCCTTCAAGCTTTCCACGGTTACCACGTTGTCGGGCATATGGGGGCAAGCGATCAAGGGCTTCAAGGTCGAAAGGTCGATATCAATGATGCGGTCGTACACTGCGTCGGGATCGGAAGCAAGAGGAACGTAAACCTCTTCCCTGCCCTCTGCGGCAAGGAACGCACGAGTGATCTCATCCGAGGGGAAGATGGAGGTGGTAGCGCCAAGCTCGGTACCCATATTGGTGATGGTTGCACGCTCGGGAACGGAGAGCGTCTTGACACCCTCGCCGCCCCACTCAATGATGGAACCGACGCCGCCCTTGACGGAGAGAATGTGAAGGATCTCAAGGCTGCCGTCCTTTGCGGTAACGAAGGGACGAAGCTTGCCCGTGAGGTTGACCTTGATCATCTTGGGCATCGTGATGTAATACGCGCCGCCGCCCATCGCAACGGCAACGTCAAGACCGCCGGCACCAAAAGCGAGCATACCGATACCGCCACCCGTGGGGGTGTGGCTGTCCGAGCCGATCAGCGTCTTGCCGGGGATGCCGAAGCGCTCTAAATGCACCTGATGGCAAATACCGTTACCGGGACGGGAAAAGTAAATACCGTATTTCTTGGCGATCGACTGGATAAAACGATGGTCGTCTGCGTTCTCAAAGCCCGATTGCAGGGTGTTGTGGTCGATGTACGCCACACTACGCTCGGTGCGCACGCGGTCAATGCCCATCGTTTCAAACTCAAGATAAGCCATCGTACCCGTTGCATCCTGCGTCAGGGTCTGGTCAATGCGAAGTGCGATCTCGTTACCGGGAATCATTTCACCACTGACAAGATGCGCCTTAATGATTTTTTGTGCAAGTGTAAGTCCCATTTTTATTTTCCTTTCAGGATATGATTTCTGGCGTTTGCTACGTGCAAGATCATTGCTTGCTCTGCGGCATCGGCGTCGTGAGCGACGATCGCGTCAAAGATGGCGCGATGCTCTGCCACGGATGCGTCTGCGCGGCTACTGTTCTCTACCGAGGTTTTACGGTACTTTTGCGCCTTGGTGTGCAAGGGCGTAAGCATATCGTGAAGCACGATACTTCCCGAAAAATCGTAGATCAGCTTGTGAAAGCGGCTATCCATCAAACGGATATGCTCCGCATCGTGCTTTGCACTGTAAAACTCTTGCAGATCTACCGTTTCTTTTAACTCAGCGATCTGCTCTTCCGTGGCGAGCGTTGCGGCACGAGCTGCCGCCATTCCCTCCACGGCAAGGCGAATATCGTAAATATCAACGAGGTCCTTATCCGTCACGCCGAGAACTATGACGCCTTTCGCAGAGATCTCTACCAGATGCTCCTGTGCCAAACGGTGAAGCGCCTCGCGAATGGGCGTGCGGCTGACGCCAAGGTCTGCGCAAAGCTTCATTTCCGTCAAGCTCTCGCCACGGGCGTATTTACCGCCCAAAATATCCGCCTCCAGATGCTCAAAGACCTGGTCGGCAAGTGAAATATTCTTATGCACTGTGCTTCCTCCTATTATATTCTCTTAAGCTTGCCGCCCGACAGCTCCTCGATCTTCTCCTCAAGCTCATAGTTCGAGAGCGTCGTTTGTCTGCCGTCTGCATACTCTGCGTCGATCCACTCCTTGAGTGACACCACAAGGGGCGATTTTTTATCAACCTGCTCGTCTTCGGCGAGGCGGTAGTTTTCATTGATCCAATACGCGATGCCCGCAAGTCCCGAGGTCTTACCGATCAGAACGGAGGGCTTTTTGCCGAGAAGCTTTTCGGTGTCAAAGATGTTGTAGATCTCCTGGTCCTTCAGAAGCCCGTCAGCGTGGATGCCTGCACGCGTTACGTTAAAGTTTCTGCCGACGAAGGGCGTCATCACGGGGATCTCATAGCCCATCTCGTAGTGGAAATAATCCGCGATCTCGGTGATGACCGTGGGGTCCATACCGTCAAGAGAGCCGCGAAGCGAGGCATACTCAAAGACCATCGCTTCAAGCGGGATATTACCCGTTCTTTCTCCGATGCCGAGCATCGAGCAGTTGACAGCGCTCGCGCCGTACAGCCAAGCGGTGGATGCGTTGGTGACCGCCTTATAGAAGTCGTTATGACCGTGCCACTCCAGCATCTCACTGGGAACGTCCGCATAGTGCTGCAAGCCGTAAATGATGCCGGGAACGCTACGAGGAATGGCAACCTCGGTATAAGGAACGCCGTAGCCCATCGTATCACACGCACGGATGCGCACGGGAATGCCCGCATCCTCGGACATCTTCATCAGCTCGTTGACAAACGGAACGACGAAGCCGTAGAAGTCCGCGCGGGTGATATCCTCCAGATGGCAGCGCGGCATAACGCCTGCCTCAAACGCCTCCGCAACGGTGGCAAGATAGTAATTCATACACTCGCTGCGCGACATTTTCATCTTTTTGAAGATGTGATAGTCGCTGCAAGAAACGAGAATTCCCGTTTCCTTAATGCCGAGGTCACGCACGAGCTTAAAGTCCTGCTTGCTTGCACGGATCCAGGTCGTGATCTGGGGAAAGCGCAATCCGAGGTCCTGGCAGGCAGCAAGTGCCTCGCGGTCCTTCTCGCTATAAACGAAGAACTCCGTCTGACGGATGATACCAAACGGACCGCCAAGACGCGAAAGCAGCTTATAAAGATCTACGATCTGCTTGACCGTATAAGGCTCAACGGACTGCTGACCGTCGCGGAACGACGTGTCCGTGATCCAGATATCCTTAGGCATACCAAGCGGCACGCGGCGATGGTTAAACGCAACGCGCGGCACCTCGGTATAGGGATAAACGTCGCGGTAAAGATTAGGCTCCGCCACGTCCTGCAAGGAGTATTTATACGTTTTCTGTTCAAGCAGATTGGATTTTGAGGATGTTTCTAACATATCTTTCATCTCCTTTGTATCATTGTATACAATTATACTGTTTTTTGTGAATTTTGTCAAGACCTTTTGGGAAAAAAATAAGGAATTGTGGGCGTTTTCTTGCTTTTTTCTCTTTTAACTTGACAAATAAAGAAAAATAGGCTATACTATTAGGGCTGAAAATCTCCATGGGGGTGTCACGGTTTCGACGGGGATTTTGAGATATGATAAGCGTGGCGGGCAGGATAATCCCGTTAAAATGTCCAACCTTAAATTTAAACGACAACAGAACTGTTGCTATGGCTGCCTAACTGATTGCCCTTCGGGGCTTTCAGTTAGCGGTGCTGTGGCTCTTTAGCCACCCGTTCCTCCTCCGATGACCGCGACGGAGGACTGAGCGTCACGTAAGCGGTGAACCTGCACGGATCTTTCGCCCTTGACTCCGTCAGGCACAAAAGGGCTACTCCGAGGAGAAGCGTGTCTGCTCGCGCCTCCAAGGGGGAAATTTAAAAAACAGACTGCCCACGGAGAAAGTTATATCAAAGGGTTTTCGGACACGGGTTCGACTCCCGTCACCTCCACCAGCGGCAAGTTGCCGCCCCCAATCATCGGGGGAATGCGGTGCTATGCCAAACTTCATACCACGATGGCGGTGTTCGGTTTTAAAGCCCTCACACCTCCACCAAACGCTACTCAGACGAACACCTACTTCTTTAGCGGCGGCTTCGCCGTCAAGGTTTCGCGCTGATACGAACAAAAACGCCATCTTAGATGAAAGTCTAAGGTGGCGTTTTGCTATCGTCTCTATCTAATTCTGCATTTCACTATCGCCTCGGTAACGTCGGTCAAAACAAGCACACCGTCTTGGTTATAGGCTTCGATCGTGACCTCTACAAGTCCGTTCTTGGCGTTACGCTTGACAAGATTGGTTATTTAGCTTTTCCCGTAAGCACATCCTTGGCAAAAACAGGTTTTAACCATTCGATCTTAGTGGATTTTCCTGCAAGCAGTTCTTCACCGAAAAAGTCCACCTCCAAATACTTTGCCCATACCGACATAAAGGACATCACACCGGGAGCAATCAG
>JAFTIH010000012.1 GCA_017456985.1 Clostridia bacterium
TCGTTTCGGGATCGAAGTACTTCAGATCCTTGCCGCTGTGCGTTTCGTGCTGACCGAGGTCGTAGTCCGTTCTGTCGGCAATGCCCCACAGCTCGCCCCAACCAAACGGGAAGAGGAACTCGAAGTCGGTCGTTGCCTTGGAGTAGAAGGACAGCTCGTCGGGATCGTGGTCACGCAGACGGAGGTTTTCGTCGCGCATACCGAGGTCGAGCAGCCACTTGTGGCAGAAATCCTTCCAATAGGCGAACCATTCAAGGTCGGTGCCGGGCTTGCAGAAGAACTCAAGCTCCATCTGCTCAAACTCACGGGTACGGAAGGTAAAGTTACCGGGGGTGATCTCGTTACGGAAGGACTTACCGATCTGGCAGACGCCGAAGGGAAGCTTTCTTCTGGTGGAGCGCTGTACGCCCTGGAAGTTGACGAAGATACCCTGTGCGGTCTCGGGGCGCAGATATACGGTGCTCGTGGAGTCCTCGGTAACGCCGATGAAGGTCTTGAACATCAGATTGAACTTCTTGATGTCGGTAAACTCGGCGCATCCGCAATCGGGGCAGACGATACCGTTTTCCTTGATATAGCTTGCCATCTCCTCAAACGACCAGCCTGCGGGGTTGTCGTTTTTACCGTTTTTGAAGGCGTAATCCTCGATCAGCTTGTCCGCGCGGTGACGGGCGTGACAGCCCTTGCAGTCCATCAAGGGGTCCGAGAAGCCGCCCACGTGACCCGATGCGACCCACGCCTGGGGATTCATAATGATCGCGCTGTCAAGGCCCACGTTGTAGCGGGACTCCTGCACGAACTTTTTCCACCAAGCGCGCTTGACGTTGTTCTTGAACTCCACGCCAAGAGGACCGTAGTCCCAAGAGTTGGCAAGACCGCCGTAGATCTCGGAGCCGGGGAAAATAAAGCCGCGGTTCTTGCAAAGCGCTACGATTTTGTCCATTGTTTTCAGTTTGTTGTCCATCGTTTTTTCTCCATCTATTTATGTTTTTTTAATCCACTAAAATCCCGTACAGCACGCCCGCCTTGAAGGAGGTGGGAAGCACGGTGCGCAGCACGCCCGAAAGGGCATCCTTCGTTTCGACGCGAACGGGGATGAATTCCGCCGAGTGTCCCGTCATATACGCCCCGTCCCGCGTTTCGAAAAGGACGGAAAGCGGGCGCCCGTCGCGGACGACCTCGTCCATCTTGGCGTCACGAAGCTCCTCGGCAAGGGCGATCAGGCGCGCCGAGCGCTGACGCTTGCGTTCTTCCTCCACCTGCCCCTCATAGGTGGCGGCGGGGGTGTTTTTGCGCTTTGAATAGGCAAAAACGTGCATATCAAGGAAGCCTGCTTTTCTCGTAAAGTCAAGGGTTTCGGAAAACTCCTTTTCCCCTTCTCCGGGAAAGCCGACCATCATATCCGTCGTAAAGCAAACGTGGGGCATCACGCGGCGTAAGCGGTCGAGTGCCGCAAGTGCCATCTCGGTGTTATAGCGCCGCTTCATTCCGCGAAGCACCGCGTCCGATCCGCTTTGCATCGAAAGATGAAAATGCGGGACCATTTTGGTAACGCGAGCAATACGCTTTGCAAAATCCTCCGTCACCGCCTCGGGGGTCATCGAACCCAAGCGAATGCGCGTGACGGTGCTTTCTTTTTCAAGAAGCTCGAGCAGGTCGATCAGCGACACGCCCTCAAGGTCGCGTCCGTAGGAGGCGATCTCGATGCCCGTGAGCACCACCTCGACCGTGCCGCCCTCGGCAAGCGCGTTGACCTCGGCAAGCACGTCAAGCGGTGCCTTGGAGCGCACGCCGCCGCGTGCAGAGGGGATGGCGCAATAGGCACAGCAGCACTCGCATCCGTCCTCGATCTTCACGTATGCGCGGGTGCGGGGTGCGTGACGGACCGTCATCGGCTCAAAGCGCTCCCCGTCAAGCGGGGCAACGTCGCACACGGGTGCGGGGCGCTCCCCTGCTCTTTTTGCGGCAAGCAATCTCTCTGCCGCATCGACGAGCTTCATTTTTCGCGCCGTACCGCCGACGTAGAGCACGCCGCCGAGCCGCAAAAGCTCCTCGGGGGAGCGTTGGGAGTAACAGCCCGTCACAAGGACGGCGGCGTCGGGATTTTTCTTTACGGCGCGACGGATGACCTGCCTTGATTTGCGGTCGCTCTCCGCCGTGACGGTACAGGTGTTGACCACGTAGACGTCGGCACGCTCGGAAAAAGGAACGACGCGGAAGCCGCGCGCTTCAAACCCCTCGGCGATCGCTTCGGTCTCGTATTGGGAGACCTTACAGCCGAGCGTATAAAGCCCTACCGTATTCACGCACGTCCCCTGCCTTTCCTTGTAAGTGCATTATTTTGTAATTATACCATTCTTTTTGCCTTTTGTAAAGAGCTTTTGCGAATTTTTAGTCCTTTTTTGCGTTAAAATCGGGAATAAAGGACTCGGACGCGGCGCTCCCCTCCTGCACGAACGCCTGCGTGACGCCAAGCGTGCGCGCGTAGGCGACGAAGGAGGCGTACTCGTGCGCCGAAACGCGCCTTCCGAGTGCGGGGGCGTTTGCCGCCGCTTCCGCCGTCGGGGTGTATTGGCTCATCAGGCTGATATAAACGCGATCGCCGTAGGCGGTATAGACGCGCCGCAAGATCTGCTTTGCCTCGATCAGGTGGGATGGGAGCAGCAGAAGCCGCACGAGAGTGCCGCGCGTCATCATACCCTCGCCGTCAAAGACGGGGGCGCCCGTTTGGGCGACCATTTCGGCGAGTGCGCGCTCCGAGACGGTGGGATAATCGGGGGCAGAGGAATACTTTTTCGCGGTATCGGCGCGCAGATAACGGAAATCGGTCAGGTAAATATCCACGAGTCCCGCCAGCATTTTTAGCGACTCTACGCTCTCGTAGCCCGAGGTATTATAAACGATGGGGACGGAAAGTCCCTTTTCCTTGGCGCGGCTGATCGCCTCGCAAACGTGGGGTAAAAAGTGCTGGGCGGTCACGAGATTGACGTTATGCGCGCCCTGCGCTTCGAGGGAAAGAAAGAGCGCGGCAAGCTCGCTTTGCGTATAGGGCTTTCCCACCCGCCCACGGGAGATCGCGTGATTTTGGCAATAGACGCAACCGAGCGGACATCCCGAGAAGAAAACGGTTCCCGAGCCGCGCATGCCCGAAAGGCAGGGCTCCTCCCACGCGTGGAGCATACTGTGCGCCACAAGGCAAGTCGCGTCTATATGGCAGACACCCGCCTTTCCGCTTGTCCGATCCACCCCGCAAGCGCGCGGACAAAGCGTGCAGTGCCGATAAAGCGCGAAGGACGCTTGCATCCTCTTCCCTCCTTTTTTCGTTTGTATCATTTTAGCACACTGACTAAAAAAAATCAAGTCCTGTGGAAGCACGCGCCGCGACGCTTTGTCCCCCTTTGCGAGGAAGCGGGGAAAAACGCGCGCTTTTGCTTGACAAAAGGAAAAAGATATGGTATGATATATAAGAAGAAGTATATATATACGCAAGGGAGCCGTCCCAACCCGACAACGGGAAAGGGCACTCCGTCACACAGATAAAGAAAGGAACGGTCAACACCTTGGAAGAAATCAAGCAACCGACGAAGGGAGTTTTAACTCCCCTGCCGACGGTCGAAGAGCTAAGAGCTGCTCTTTCGGCGTCGGAGCAATCAAGCACCAGGCGCCTTGTCGCCGCACTCTTTGACGAGGGGACCTTTTCAGAGCTTGGCGTTTATACGATGCGCAAATTCAGCGAGGACGGAAGCGGGGCGGCTTCCCTTTCGCCCGACGGCGTGATCTGCGGCTACGGTGCCGTGGATGGACGGCTCGTCTTCGTCTTTGCACAGGACGACACCCGCACCGACGGCGCGATGGACGAGCGCCACGCAAGCAAGATCGTATCGCTTTACGAGATGGCGCTCAAAAACGGCGCTCCCGTCGTGGGCGTGTTCAACAGCAAGGGCGCCGACCTTTATGAGGGCGTTTCCGCTCTCGCCGCCTACGGGCGCGTGATGAAGAAGGTCGCAGAGGCGTCGGGACGGATCCCGCAGATCGCAATCGTCGCGGGATGCTGTACGGGAAGCGCGGCGCTGATCGCTTCGATGTTCGATTTCACCGTGACGGTACAGGGCTCTCCCTTTTACGTACACGACAGCGAGGGGGGCGAGGGCAATCTTCTTGCCTCGACCTTTATTGCAAAGGACGAGAAGGCGGCGGCGCGTGACGCGCGCGTTCTTTTAGCCTATCTTCCCTCCTCTGCCTCGGACGGCGTTTTGCAGGCAACCCCCGCCGACAGCATCAACCGCTCGCTCGGCAAGGTGGATTTTGCGGGAGATCTTTCCCGCCTGTTGCGCGCGCTCACGGATAACGGCGTGATGCAGGAGATCACGCGCGACTTTTCTCCCGAGATGCTCACGGCATTCGCTTTTCTCGGCGGTGTGCGTTGCGGCGTGCTTGGCAACCGCTTCGTGGGCGAGGGCAGAACGATGGATGCCGCCGCGGCAAGAAAAGCGGCGCGCTTCGTTTCCTTCTGCGACGCCTTTTCGCTTCCCATCGTGACCTTCGTGGACGCGTCGGGCTTCTCGGACTGTGACGCACGCGGCGTCGGCACCTACGCTTCGGATCTTGCCTCGCTTGCATTTGCTTACGCGGGCGCTGAGGTTCCCAAGATCACCGTGATCCTCGGTCGCGCCATCGGCGGCGCCTTTACGGTGCTTGGCTCCAAGGCGATGGGTGCAGACGTGGTCTTTGCGCTGGAAGACGCCGAGATTAGCGCGCTTCCCTCGGACGCCGCCGTTGCCTTTGCGTGGAACGACCGCGTGATGCTGGACCCCGAGGCGGCGATCGAAAACGCCGAGGATCTGGAGGACACCCGCACCGTTCCGCCAATTTCTACCAACCGCGAGGAGCTTGAGGACGCTTGGCGCCGCTCACTGGCTTCTCCCGCCCCCGCCGCTTGCCGTGGCGAGGTGGATGATATCATTACGGTCGATGAGATGCGCCGCCGCATTCTTTCTTCCCTGTATATGCTTTCGGGCAAGGGTGTGCTTGGCGCGCGCCGTCATCCCATTCTGCCGCTGTAAGGGGGAAAGAGTATGCCGCTTACGATCGACTGGATGCAGGTGCTGATTGCCGCGCTCCTCGGTGCGGCGATCACCGTTCTCGTTCTTGCCCTCGTCTTACTCGTGCTTCGCTTTTTGGGGATCAGGCTCCTTTGGCGCCGCCGTCCCAAAACGATGCGCGTCAAGACGCAGACGCAAAAAAAGAGCGATGCGGACACGGAGGAAGAGCTTTCCGAGGAAGAGCTGATCGCTATTTTGAGCGCCGCCGCCCTGACGGCGTTAGACAGCACGGATACGAACCGTTTCCGTGTCGTTGCCTTTCGGCGCATTTGATAAAAGAAAGAGGTCAAACCGATGATGAAAAAATTAAAGATCACCGTTTTAGGAAAATCGTACGAGGTGCTGGTAGAGGATCTTGGCGAGGTGCGCGAGGCGCCTGCTGTCGAGCAGCCCGTCCACGCGCCGCAAAGCGTACCGCTCGCTCCCATTGAGAGCGCGCCTCCCACCGAGATCACCGCTCCGATGAGCGGTACGGTGAGCGTTCTCTCCGTTTCGGTGGGTAGCACCGTACACGCGGGCGAGAGCCTTCTCGTTCTCGAGGCGATGAAGATGCAAAACACCATCCCCGCCCCCAAGGACGGCACGGTGCGCGAGATCTTCGTCCGCAAAGGGGATAACGTATCCGCAGGCGAGACGCTTCTTATTTTGGATTAACGAGGTGCTCTTATGCCAAAACTAAAAATTACGGAAACGATCCTTCGTGACGGTCAGCAGTCCTTAGCGCTGTCCCGTATGACGACGGAGGAGATGCTTCCCATTCTTCCCGTGCTTGACCGCGTGGGCTACCACGCGCTTGAGGTGTTCGGCGGGGCGACCTTTGACGTATGCTTGCGGTATCTCGACGAGGATCCTTGGAGCCGCTTGAAAACCCTGCGCTCCAATCTCCCGAGCACCTCTTTGCAGATGGTGATGCGCGGGCAAAGCGCCGTGGGATACCGCCATCAGCCCGACGATATCGTGCAGAGCTTCGTACAGCGCTGTGCCGCGAACGGCATCAACATTATGCGCGTTTACGATGCGCTCAACGATTACCGCAACTTAGAAACGGCGATCTCTACGGCAAGGCGTGAGGGACTCACCGTCAGCGCCGCGATCTGCTACACCGAGAGCCCCGTGCATACGACGGAGCATTTCGTGAGCTGTGCCAAGGCTTACGTGGATCTGGGTGCCGAGAACATCTGCATCAAGGATATGGCGGGCGTTCTTCGCCCTTACGAGGCGTATCAGATCATCAAGGCACTCCGTGCCGAGCTTCCCGCAGTGCCGCTCGAACTTCATACCCATACGACGGCGGGCTTTGCCGCGATGACGCTTTTAAAAGCAGTGGAGATCGGTGTAGAATATATCGATACCGCCCTTTCTCCCTTTGCCGAGGGTGCTTCCCTTCCCGCGACGGAGGCAGTCGTTTCCGCCTTCACGAATACCCCTTACGTGCCGACGCTGGACGCCGCCGCTCTCAAGGAGGCGGAGGAGTATTTCTCGACCGTCCGCGCGCGCTACTTAAAGGAGGGGATCATTTCTCCCGACACGCTTCGTGCTTCTCCCGGGGTTTCGGCACACGGCTTCCCGACGGGAACCTATTCCGTTCTTTTTGAGCAGCTTTGCCGTGCGGATGCGACCGACCGTGTCAAGGAGGTTTACGAGGAGATCGTCCGCGTCAGAGCGGATGCAGGCTATGCCCCCCTCGTTTCCCCCGTGTCGCAGATCATTGCCACGCAAGCACTTCGCAACGTGCTGGACGGTGACCGCTACAAGACGGTGACCGAGGACTTCCGCGATCTTTGCGCGGGCAAATACGGCAGGCTTCCTGCGCCGCTTGAGCCTATTTTCGCCAAGCAGATCCTCGGGGACGCGCTCCCGCTGTCCTGCCGCCCTGCCGACAAGCTAAAGAACGCGGTGGAAAAGTACCGCCACCTGGTTGCTCCCTACGCGGAGCAGGACGAGGACTACCTGACGCTTGCGATGTTCGAGGACGTGGCGCGCCACTATTTCGAGCGCCGCAAGATGCAAAAATACCATCTTGATTTTGCCGCGTCGAGCGCATATCCCGTGCATCCGGTATAAGCAACACACCTCGTAATGAAACGACGCACGAGGTGCGTTGCGAAATGCGCGGTCCTTCCGCGCTTGAAATTCGCCTATGGCGAATGAAATGCCTGTGGGCATAAAGAAATTTTGTTCGCCTTCGGCGAGTGTATAAAAACGGACAGAGAAATTTCTCTGTCCGTTTTTTTTGTTTTTTCGTTTATGCGTTCTTTTGTGCCTCCGCGATGACCTTTTGTGCGACGTTTGCGGGAACCTCCTCGTAGCGCACCGTTTCAAAGTCGAAGCGGGCTCTGCCCTGCGTCATCGCACGCAAAGCGACGACGTAGTCCGTCATTTCGGCGTAAGGAGCCTCCGCCTCTACCGTCTGCCAGCCTGCCTTGGGAGCGGGAGAGATACCCAGCACTCTGCCGCGGCGGCGATTGAGGTCGCCCATAATATCACCGACGTAGGAGTCGGGAGCGGTCACGGCGAGAGAGCCGATGGGCTCAAGCAGAACGGGGGACGCCTTCGGAATACCGTCCTTGTACGCGAGGATCGCGGCAAGCTTGAAGGAGATCTCGTTACTGTCAACGTCGTGGTAGGAGCCGCCCGAAAGGTTAGCAGCAAGTCCGACCATCGGGTAGCCCGCAAGGACACCCTGCTGCATTGCTTCCTCAAGACCCTTCTGCACTGCGGGGAAGAAATTCTTGGGAACCTCACCGCCAAAGACGGTTTCGGTGAAGGTCAGACCGTCCTCCTCACCGGGGGAGAAGGTGATCTTGACGTGACCGTACTGACCGCTACCGCCCGACTGCTTCTTGTGCTTACCTTCGGCATCCGCACGGCGGCGAATGGTCTCACGGTAGGCGAGCTTTTCGGGCACGAAGCCGATGGATATACCGAAGCGATTCTTGAGCTTTGCGGCAACGACGTCAAGATGCGTGTCGCCCACACCTGTCAAAAGCATCTGCTTGGTTTCCTTGCTCACGCGGAAGGAGAGCGTCTTATCCTCGTCGAGAAGCCTTGCAACACCCGAGGAGATCTTATCCTCGTCGCCCTTACCCAGCGCGACGACTGCCTTGGTGGTGTAAGCCTTGGGGTACTCTACGGGATAGTAGTGGATATCCTCGCCGCCGTTCGTGAGCGTATCCGAGGATGCGGTGTCGGAGAGCTTGGCGACCATACCGATATCGCCGCAGGCGAGGGCTTCGACCTCCTCCTGCTTCTTACCGCGCACGATATAGATGCGACCGATCTTTTCCTGCGTGCCGCTCGTGGTATTGGTAAGGACCATATCCTTTTTGAGCGTACCGTTCATGACCTTAAAGAAGGACATCTTACCGACGAAGGGATCGGCAACCGTCTTATAGACGAACAGCGAGCAGACGTCACCCTCCTTGTCGATCGGGATGTCGTTGCCGAGAGAGTCAAGCTCCGTCTTCTTGGCGGTGTGGCGGGGATAGGAATCCGCGATGGTGTCCAGCAGCGTTTTAACGCCCCACATCTTGGTAGCGGCGCCGCAGAATACGGGGATGATCTCACCGCGGATGATGCCGTTGTGGATCGCCTCGACCGATTCCTCACGCGTGATCTCCTCACCCGCAAAGAATTTCTCCATCAGCGCGTCGTCCGTTTGCGCGATGGACTCGAAGAGCATATTGCGGTACTCCTCCGCAACCGACATAAACTGCTCGGGGATCTCTAACTCTACGTAGTCGCCCGTTGCGGAATCGAAGATGTAGCTTTCAAAATCGAGCAGGTCGAGGAAGCCCGTGACCTTGTCGCCGTCGATCATAGGGATCTGCACGGGGCAGACTGCCACGCCGAAGTGCTCGCGCAACGAATCAAAAACCTTATAGAAGCGCGCCTCGGGGTCGTCAAAGCGATTGATAAAGAAGGAGATGGGGAGCATCATCTTCTTGGCAAGATCGAAGGCGGTTTCCGTACCGACCTCGACGCCTGCCTTACCGTCCACGACGATCAGTGCCGCATCCGCGACACGCGCACATTCAAGCACGTCACCCTCAAAATCGGGGTAACCGGGAGTATCCAAAATATTAATCTTGATATCCTGCCACGTCAGAGGGGCTACTGCCGAGTTGATGGAGCAGCTACGCTTCGCTTCCTCGGCGTCAAAATCGCAAACGGTATTTCCCTCCGAGATCTTTCCCAGTCTATCGGTCTCCTTTGCGACGAAAAGCATTGCCTCTGCCAGCGACGTCTTTCCTGCGTCTCCGTGACCTAACAGACATACGTTACGAATATTCTTGGTTTCAAACATTTCTCGGGGTCTCCTTTGCACATAATAAAATAAGCAGACGCGCCAAACTTGGGCTCATCTGCTTTTATTATACAATGTTTTTTTCGGATATGCAAGAGTTTTTATCAACTTTTTCAACACAAGGCGAAAATATTTTACATCACTTTTTGTGCAGTTTGCACAAATCCCCTTGTGAAAAGCCCCCGTTTGCCATTCTCTTATCGATCTCGTTGATGACGGTGAGCTTCTTTAAGCTCCACGCGGGAGCGAGCAGGTCCTCGGCGGCGCCGTCCCCTGTCAGGCGCCCGATCACGACGTCGGGCGGAAGCAGACGCAGCTGGGACACGACCGTGTCGGCGTATTCCTCTAACGTCAGCGGAACGTAGTCCCCTCTTTCGTAAAGCACGGCAAGCGGCGTCCCCTTTAACACGTGCAAAAGATGCAGCTTGACCTCGTCGGGAAACAGCCGGGCGACATCCGTCACCGTTTTGAGCATATCCTCGCGGCTCTCCTCGGGCAAGCCGTTGATCAGATGGATCGACACGCGCGCACGCGGTACGCGCTCGCGTAAGCGGTGGTAGCCGTCAAGAAACTCGGCGTAGGTGTGACCGCGTAAGATCCGTCTTGCCGTCTTCTCCGAGGTGCTTTGGAGCCCGAGCTCCACCGTCAGGGGGATCTGCTCGGAAAGTTCACGAAGAAGCGACAGCACGTCCTCGGGCAGGCAATCCGCGCGGGTAGCGATATGCAGGGCAACGGCACCCGGTAGGGCGAGCGCTTGGGCATAGACCGCGCGCAGGCGCTCGATGGGGGCGTAGGTATTGGTGTGCGCTTGCAGGTAAGGGATAAAGCGCGGCGTTTCCCATTTCTCGCGGATGCGTGCCGTTTGCAGGGCGTACTGCTCGGCAAGCGAAAGGGTAGGGGCGGGGGAAAAATCACCGCTCCCGCGTGCGGAGCAATAGATGCAACCGCCCTTCCCCTTTGTGCCGTCAATATTCGGGCAGGTAAAGCCACCGTCGAGCGTAACCTTGGCGCACTTGCCGCCATAGGTCGTCCGCAAATAGTAATCGTAGGTGTAGTAGCGCTTATTGGAGTCGCTATGGGGAAAGGGGTTGGTGTCCTTTTGTGTTACGCGTTTCATATTATCCCTTTTTGAGAATGGGCAGAAGCTCAAAAATACTGCCAATGCCGATCAACTCGGCATCCACCTTGCCCTGCAAGGCGGCGACGGAGCGCTTGGGCAGAACGATCTTGCGGAAGCCAAGACGCGCCGCCTCCTTGACGCGGTATTCCGCGTGCGCAACGCTGCGCACCTCACCCGCAAGACCAAGCTCACCGAAGACGATCAGCTCGGAGGGGATGACGGTGTCGGTGATAGCGGAAAGGAGCGCCGTCGCGACCGCAAGATCGGCGGCGGGCTCGTCAAGGCGCATACCGCCCGCGATATTGAGATAGACGTCCTGCGTGGAGAATTTGAGAGAAAGCCGCCGCTCAAGCACCGCAAGGAGCAAGCACATACGGTTGTAGTCAAAGCCGTCCGAGGTACGGCGCGGACTGGGAAAGGCGGTGGGGGCGACGAGTGCTTGGATCTCCGTGATAAGCGGACGGCTTCCCTCCATCACGACGCAAGCGGCGCTTCCGCTGACCGAAAGGGGACGCCCCTCGATCATCACCTCGGAGGGGTTGGGGATCTCGCGAAGTCCCTCGTCTCCCATCTCAAAGACGCCGATCTCGTTAGTGGAGCCGTAGCGGTTTTTGATGGCGCGGATGATGCGGTAGGATTGACGGCGGTCGCCCTCAAAATAAAGCACGGCGTCCACCATATGCTCAAGGACCTTGGGTCCCGAGATCCCGCCCTCCTTATTGACGTGTCCGACGAGGAAGACGGCAGAGCCGCTTTCCTTGGCGTAGCTGATAAAGGAAAGCGCGCACTCACGCACCTGCGTAATACTGCCCGCGACCGAGGTAAAGCGGTCGCTATATACCGTTTGCACCGAGTCCACGATCAAAACGTCGGGCGCAACGCGCGTGCATTCGCGCTCAATGGCGTCAAGGTTGGTTTCGGTGAGAACGTAGATCTCCCCCGTCTGCACGCCAAGGCGCTCGGCGCGGAGCTTAAGCTGTCCGCGCGATTCCTCACCCGACACGTAAAGCACGCGCCTGCCGTTTGCAAGGCTTTGGCTGATCTGGAGCAGAAGGGTGGATTTGCCGATGCCCGGCTCGCCCGAAAGCAGGACGACCGAGCCGCTGACAAGCCCGCCGCCAAGCACGCGGTCAAGCTCGCTCATTCCCGTACCCGTACGGATATAGGCGGGCAAGGAGGTTTCCGAAAGACGCTCCGCCTTTCCCGCGGCTTTTCCGCTTCCACCGCGCGCAGGCGTGGGGGCGGGGGGCGCTTCCTCCTCCTCGACGAGCGTGTTCCACCGCTCGCACTCGGGACACTTCCCTGCCCACCTGCGACTGACGGCTCCACACTCACTGCATACGAATACGGTTTTTGGACTCTTCACGGCGACATCCTCACTAAAATAGATTCTTCTCCTCCATAATAGCATAAAAAACGCAAAAACACAACTTTTTTTGATAATCTTTCTCCAAAAGTTTTGCCTCCTCCTCGGGACAAGAGAGAAACCCAAACTCCACGAGCACCGCCGTGTTCGTCATATGGGAAAGCAGATAGATCCCCTCACCCGCCGCACGCGGCGTGCGGGTATAGACGGGATCCACCTCTTTTTTCACGCGTGCAGTGATGCGCTCGGCAAGCGGGCGGCTCCCCTCGCCCGCGCCGTAATACACCTCGAAGCCGCGGTATTTCGCGACGGGATAGGCATTCATATGCAGACTGACGAAGACGGCGCCGGGATAGCGTGCGGCGATGGCGGCGCGGTTTTTGAGGTCCTTCGCCTTGCGTCCGCGCTGTCCCTCATCCTCGCCCCCAAGCACAAGCGCATCCTCCGTACGCGTTAAAAGCACGGGAACGCCCGCCTCGGTAAACATCTCCTTCAGGGTGAGGGCGTAGGCAAGCACGAGCTCCTTTTCCTTGCTCCCCGCTGCACCCACGGCGCCCGCGTCGATCCCGCCGTGTCCTGCGTCGAGGATGACGAGCGGCGACGGAGGGAGGGCGGCAAGTGCGGCAAGCGAGCGCACGCCGCCCGATAGTAAGAGGGATAAAAGAAGCACGAGTATAGGCACGAGCGTGTGCGGACGAATGCGACCCTTTAACATAAAAACCCCCATAGAACAGATTTTCTCCATTCTATGGGGGATATGGGCAAAAAATGATTTATTTGGCGCCCTCCTTGGGCTTTTTGCCAAAGAGATAGATATTGTGCATACCAAGCGCATACGCGCCAACGGACACGAGGATCATAGGAAGCGAGGAGAGTAAATAGAGGATGCAAGCGAGAAGGTATCTCGTCCCATCCGTCTCAACAAGACCGAGGATGGCACCGAAGAGCCCGACGTACATCGCCTCAAACAGCCCGAGGATGATATGCATTACGGTGTAGAGCGTCTGACCGATGGGCAGACCCGCAGCCGTACCGAGAAGATAAAACAAGAAGAGTAGCAGCGCCAGCACGAAATTGGGGATACTTGCGGCGGCAGAGACCTTCAAGGCGAAAAACGGCTTCTTCTCTTCTTTGCCCGACTCGATGCGCACAACGTCACGCGCGCCCTTCTCCCACATCACGTTGTAGATGAGGAAAAGATAAAAAAGGATGGAAAAGACGCTGACGCCAACCGTTAAGGCAGTATTATTGTCTGCGGCACGCATCACCGCAAGCGTCAGGACCAGCCCAAAGACGGTCATTCCGATCTGGTTGACGAAAAGACGGGAGATGAGCTTGCTATGTTCACGAAAGAATCTCATATGCCTCCTAAATACTTCCCCACGGGAAGACAATATTCTAATGTTATTGTAACGATAAGTTAGAGAGAAAGTAAGTATAAAAAGTGAATATTTTTCGTTTTCCTGTAAAATTTACAGTTCGTACACAAGTTTTTTCGCGAATTTTGTATAATAGAAGCAGAAAACGAAGGAGGAAGGGTTATGGCGGTTTTAAAGCTAAAGGGAGAGGAATACGAAAAGCTCCCTGAGATCCTGCGATGCTACGCCTCGCACAAGCTGGTCATCGAGGGATGTACCGAGAAGACGGTTTGCGAGTATTTATCCGACCTTCGCACCTTCTTCCGCTTTTTGGAAGCAAAAAAGATGGGGATGGACCCCGAGGACGAGGCGTTCACGGAGATCTCTATTTCCCACGTGGATAACGCCTACGTGCGCAGTATCACGGGCACGGATATTTACGAGTTTATGATGTACGCGGAGCAATCGCGCAAGAACGGCTGGGCGGCAAGATCGCGCAAGGTCACCGCCTTGAAGATCTTCTTTCAGTATCTGCACCGCCATCAGCACGTGATCGAATCCAATCCCACCGAGGACATCGGCGCACCGCGCAGGCACCTTTCCCTTCCCAAGTTTCTTACGCTGGAGGAGAGCTTGCTTTTGCTCGAAACCATCCGAAGCGACACGACGTCCAAGACGGTGGTGCGCGATTTTGCCATTGTGACGCTGTTTCTCAACTGCGGCATGCGTCTTTCGGAGCTGACGGGCATTGATCTGACGGACATTGACCGCACGCTTCGCTCTCTGCGCGTGATCGGTAAGGGTAACAAGGAGCGCATGATCTATCTCAACGACGCCTGTCGCGCCGCCATCCTCGATTATATTGCCGAGCGACAGAAGGAGGACAACTCCGCCGTCCGCACCAAGGCGCTCTTTTTGAGCAGTCGGCACGACCGCATCAGCAATAAAACGGTACAGTGGATGGTGAACAAATATCTTGATATGGCGGGGCTCGGAGGACGCGGGCTTTCCGTTCATAAGCTCCGCCACACCGCCGCCACGCTGATGTACCAATCGGGCGAGGTGGACGTGCGCGTGCTGAAGGATATTCTCGGACACGCCCAGCTCAATACGACGCAGATCTATACCCACGTGAGCAACGAGAGTATGGAGCGCGCGATCGCCTCCAATCCCCTGGCGGGCGCCAAGATTCCCAAAAAGAAACGACCCGCTCCCGAGGAGAACGACGAGGAGTAACGCGGCATATACTGCCATTGAAAGCCCCTCGGCAGGACGGTACGGCATCGCTCGCGATGCTCTTATGCTTTGAAGCGCCGACGCATCTTTGCGTCGGCGCTCTTTTTTCGGAGGTGATGCGTTACGGCAAGATACGTGCTTTCGGGACGAAAACGGCGGGGTGGGTGGCGGTGCATCCGACCGCTTTGCATTCTCCTCTGCCTTCTTTTGATGGCGGCGCTTTTTATCAACGGCGTCCTGCTACCCAAGGTGCGGGCGCTGTGCGAGCAGACCCTGCAAAACCGCCTGTTTTCTCTTGCCGCCGAGGAGGCTTACGCGGTGCTATCGAAGGGTGGATATACCTACGAGAGCTTCGTGCGGCTGTCCTACGACGCGACAGGCGCGCTTCGCGTCGCGTCAGTGGATACGGTGGCGCTCTCGCTTTTAAAAAGCGAGCTGTCGCTCGCGGTGCTCTCCCACCTTTGCGCCGAGCGTCTGACGGTGAACGTCCCCGTATCCGCCCTTCTCGGGCTCCTTCTTCTTTCGGGGGTGTCGGGGGAAATTCCCGTTACGGCGGTCGTGATGCCCTCCGTGCGCGCTCGGACGCATTCGGTGCTTGACGAGGCGGGCTTCAACCAAACGCGCCACGCCATCACCCTCTCCCTTTCCTTCCTTGCGACCTATATTCTCCCGACGGGAAAGGAAAGCGTCAGCGTTGAATTTGATCTGCCGCTTGCGGAAACGGTCATCGTGGGAGAGGTCCCCGACAGTCTGACCGTGATCTCGCGTCTGACCGACGACGTAACGGAATACGAGATCGACGACGCGGTGGATTTCGGGAACGTGGTGTCGTAACGTAAATTTTATTTACTTTTCTCTTGACAGGCGGCATCCTTTGTGCTAAAATAAAGGCACTTTACGAAACGAGGACCAAAAATGACGTTAGGACAAAAGATCCGAGAAGAGCGCCGTGCGCGCGGTTGGACACAAAGCGAGCTTGCGGGTGAGGAGATCACGCGCAATATGCTCAGCCGCATCGAAAGCGGCGCTGCCCTTCCCTCTCTACCGACGCTTACATATTTGGCGGACCGATTCGGGCTCCCGGCAGGATATTTTCTGACGGAGGGCGAGGATCGGATCGCCCACGAAAAGCTCTTGCATTTTCCTGCCATCCTTGCCGCGTACCGTGCAAAGAACTATAAGGAGGCGGTGCGTCTATACCGTCGCGACTTTACCGAGTCGGACGACGAGCTTGCCTTCGTGGTGGCAAACAGCGCACTGTATTGCACGCGCGACGAGATGCACCGCGGGCATATGAAAAAGGCGAACGAGTATCTGTCGCTGGCGGCAACGCTGATGGAAGGCTCGGCGTATACGACGGACGCGATGCGTGCCGTGAGAGCGTTGCTGGATGCTATCCTTACCAACGTACAGGCGCCGCGCTTTGCGCTTGTGGGCTCGAATTACGAGGCGCTTGCCGCGGACGCCGTATGGGAGGAGACCTACCGCTATTTTTCCGAAAAAACGGAGGGCTACCGCTTTGGCGACGACGTGCTTGCACAGCACACGGCGGCACGCAAGCTGATCGGCGAAGGAAAATACACCGATGCCGTCAAGGCGCTCGGCGAGATCGAGACCAGACGCGCGGATCCCCATTTCAGCGTGCTCGTGCTCTTCCGCCTGTACGGCGATCTTGAGGTGTGCTACAAGGAGCTTGGCAACTTTGAAGAGGCGTATCGCTATTCGAGCAAGCGGATGTCGCTTCTTTCCGCTTTTCGCGGATAATTTTTTCAAAAAAATGCTTGACAAGCGCGCACGCGCGTGCTAAAATAAGGTATCGGAACACGTCCGTCTCCCCCCTTTCTTTTCAGAGAGCCGCCGCCACGGGCTGAAAGCACGGCAAGAAAGCAAGACGGGTACCATCCGTGTGCCACGCGCACCAAAATATTATATTTTAATGAAGTGAAAGTTCCGGGTGGAACCGTGCATTCTTATGCACCCCGAGCACCAAAAAATGGCGGCTCGGGGTGTTTTTATTTTCCCAAAGCCGCAAGAAAGGAAAGGATGAAAACTATGGCTATGATTTCTTTTAACGGCGGAAAGCAGATCGAAATTGCGCTTCCCGCAACGGTTTACGACGCGGCAAAGGCGGCAGAGCTTGCAAGCCGCGACGTGCTTGCCGCAAAAATGGGTGAGGAAGTCGTCGCACTGACCGCACCGCTTGCGGGCGACGCCGAGATCACGCTCTTGACCTTTGCTGACAAGGAGGGCGAGCGCGTCTTCAATCACACCGCCTCTCACATTCTCGCGCAGGCGGTCAAGCGCCTTTTCCCCGAGGTCAAGCTGACCATCGGTCCCGCGATCGAGCACGGATTTTATTACGATTTTGACGCAGATTTTGCCTTTACGGCAGAGATCTTAAAGAAGATCGAGGACGAGATGAAGAAGATCGTCAAGGAAAATCTGCGCATCGAGCGCTCTACTCTTCCCCGCGAGGAGGCGCTTATCAAGATGGCTGACGAGCCGTATAAGCTCGAGCTCATCCGCGAGCTTCCCGAGGACGCGGAGATCTCCTTCTACACGCAAGGCGAGTTTACCGACCTGTGCGCAGGACCTCACCTGTTCTCGACGGGTGCCGTCAAAGCGTTTAAGCTTCTCTCCTCCACGGGTGCTTATTGGCGCGGCAACTCGGACAACAAGATGCTCAAGCGCATTTACGGTACCGCATTCCCCTCCAAGGACGCCTTGAACGCATACGTGACGGCGCGCGAGGAGGCACAAAAGCGCGACCACAACAAGATCGGCCGTGAGCTTGAGTATTTCACGACGGTGGACGTCGTGGGTCAGGGTCTTCCCATCCTGATGCCCAAGGGCGCGCGCGTCATTCAGATCTTACAGCGCTTCGTTGAGGACGAGGAGCGCCGCCGCGGCTACCTGCTCACCAAGACGCCCTTGATGGCAAAAAGAGAGCTTTACAAGATCTCGGGACACTGGGATCATTACCTTGACGGTATGTTCATCCTGGGCGACCCCAACGACGAGAGCAAGGAGTGCTTCGCGCTCCGTCCGATGACCTGTCCCTTCCAATATCAGGTCTATCTCAACCGCAAGCGCTCCTACCGCGATCTGCCGATGCGCCTTGGCGAGACCTCGACGCTCTTCCGTAACGAGGAATCGGGCGAGATGCACGGTCTGATCCGCGTGCGCCAGTTCACCATTTCCGAGGGACACCTCGTGCTCCGTCCCGACCAGCTTGCCGAGGAATTCAAGGGCTGTCTTGAGCTTGCGATGTTTATGCTTGACGCCGTGGGACTCAAGGAGGACTGCTCCTTCCGCTTCTCGCAGTGGGATCCCGCAAACCGCGCAAAGTACGAGGGTACACCCGAGCAGTGGGCAGAGGCACAGGGCATTATGAAGCAGCTGCTTGACGAGAACCTTGGCGAGGAGAATTACACCATCGGCATTGACGAGGCGGCGTTCTACGGACCCAAGCTCGACATTCAGATCAAGAACGTCTTCGGCAAGGAGGACACGCTCATCACCATTCAGGTGGATATGCTGCTTGCCAAGAAGTTCGGTATGGAATACACGGGCTCGGATAACCAGCCCAAGACCCCCTATATCATTCACCGCACCTCGATCGGCTGCTATGAAAGAACGCTTGCGCTCATCCTTGAGAAGTACGCAGGTGCGCTTCCCGTATGGCTGGCGCCTACGCAGGCGGTCATCCTTCCCATCACGCCCGAGTTTGACGATTACGCCAAAGAGATCAAGGCGAAGATGGAGGCGGCTGACCTTCGCGTGGAGCTTGACTGCCGTAACGAAAAGATCGGCTACCGCGTGCGCGAGGCACAGCTTTCCAAGGTTCCCTATATGCTCGTGGTCGGTGCCAACGAGCAAGAGGAAGGCACCGTTTCCATCCGCGCCCGCAAGGAGGGCGACGGCGGCGTGATGAAGGTGGACGATATGATCGCCCGCTTCGTGGACGAGGTCAAGACCAGAAAGCGCTGATAAATCACAAAATACGAAAGAGATCCGATGCGGCATACACCCGTCGGGTCTCTTTTTTAAATTCTAACGTTTCAGAAACATTTTATAAAGAAAACGCAAATACGAAAGGCGTATGATGTTATCACAAAAAAACACGAAGAGGTAACGAAAATGAACAAAAACGATCAGAAATTTTTGGCGCAGAAGATCCGCACGCAGTACATGGAAAAGCAGCCCTCGGAGCTTGACGCCCTCAAAGCGCTTGACACCAAGGTCAAGCGTCCCGCAAACGTTCTTGCGTACACCCTTGGCAGCCTTTCTGCCATCGTGATGGGCGCGGGTATGAGCCTGGTGATGACCGATATCGGTGTTACACTCGGCATTGCAAGCGCGATGGTCCCCGGTGTTGCGGTGGGCGTTCTGGGACTTTTACTGGCGCTTTTCAATTATCCGCTTTATAAGCACGTGCTTGATAAGCGAAAGGCAAAGTACGGAGAAGAGATCCTCGCGCTGAGCGAAAAGATCGTAAACGATTAAAAAAAGGGGGAGCGGCGACGAAGCCGTTCCCTTTCCCATTCAAAAAAGGCAATTTTTTTCAATATGCCCAAACGAAAACAAAACTTTAACATTTCTGTGTTATAGTAGTCACGTAAACCATCAAAGCGGAGGAAAAGAGGGTGTTCAAGATCTTAGTGGTAGAGGACGACAAGGAGCTCAATCGCTCGGTTTGCTCGTTTTTAAATCATAGCGGCTACGAGGCGGTGGGGTGCCTTGATGCCGAGAGCGCTTACGACGAGATGTATAAGACGACGTTTGATTGCATCGTATCGGACATTATGATGCCAAACGTGGACGGCTTTGCGTTTGCCAAGACGGTGCGCACGCTGAACGCCGAAGTTCCCATCTTATTTATGAGCGCACGCGACGACCTTGCATCCAAGCAACGCGGCTTCCGCATCGGCATTGACGATTATATGACCAAGCCTATCGACCTTGACGAGCTGTTCTTACGCATCGGGGCGTTGCTTCGCCGCGCAAAGATCGCATCCAGCCGTCGGCTCGTCGTGGGGGATTTCGTAATGGATGCCGACGAGCGCTCCGCAGAGCTTAACGGTGAGGAGATCTCCTTAACGGCAAGAGAATTTGACTTGCTTTACAAGCTCTTATCCTACCCCAAAAAGACCTTCACACGCACCCAGCTTATGGATGAGTTTTGGGACGTAGATACCCCATCGAGCACGAGAACGGTGGACGTCTATATGACCAAGCTTCGCGCAAAGCTTGCCGCGTGCAATGCTTTTGAGATCCAGACCGTTCACGGACTGGGCTACAAGGCGGTGATCAAATGAAGCGGGACGTGCGTACCAAGCGATTGATTGGTACGATTAGCAGCTTTTTCATCTTTTTTCTCCTTGCCGCATTCGTAACGACTTGCTGTATTATGCTGTTCATTTCGGCGTTGCAGGGGTCGATCGGACGGGAGTTTACGGCAGAGGAGATCACGCTTGCCGCCAAGATCACGATGGTCAACGTGGTGCTTATCAGCATCGTGATGGCGACGATCGATTATTTGCGCCGCAAATACACGGTGGAGCGCCCCGTCAAAAAAATTGCCGAGGCAACCGAAAAGATGATCGCGGGAGATTTTTCCGTTCGCATTGAGCCGATGTCGCGCTTTGGCGCGGACGACAGCTTCCACGAGATCAGCTCGTATATCAACCAGATGGCAGAGGAGCTTTCGGGTGTGGAAACGCTGCGCACCGACTTTATTGCCAACGTATCGCACGAGATGAAGACCCCGCTTGCAGTGATCCAAAACTACGGAACGCTTCTATCTTCTCCCGATCTATCCGAGGAAAAGCGCATCGAGTACGCGCAGGCAATCACGGACTCCTCACACCGTCTTGCGGATATGATCACGAACGTATTAAAGTTAAATCGCCTCGAAAACCAAACGATCTTTCCCTCCCCCACTACCTTTGACCTGGGAGAGCAGCTTTGCGAGTGTCTGCTTTCCTACGAGAGCGTGTGGGAGAAAAAGAAGATTACGCTGGAAACCGAGCTGAAAGAAGACGTATTCGTTTGTGCCGACGCCGAGCTTCTTTCACTCGTCTGGAACAATCTGTTTTCTAACGCCTTCAAGTTTACGAAGGAGGGGGGCGCGGTGACACTGACGCTCACGGCAGACGCGCAAAGCGCGACGGTGCAGATCACCGACACGGGGTGCGGTATGAGTGAGGAGGTCGGCGCGCACATCTTTGAAAAATTCTATCAGGGCGACACCTCGCACGCGACGCAGGGCAACGGTCTTGGACTTGCGCTCGTCAAGCGCGTGGTAGATATTATAGAGGGCGAGATCGCCGTAGAGAGCACCCTCGGCGTAGGTACGACCTTTACGGTGCGGATCAAGAGGGCATCAAATGAAGCTTAAACGGTTTGGCACGGCACTCTTATTTCCTCCCCTTTTGCTCCTATTATTTCTGACACCCGTAGCCACGACTTTGCTTGTGGGCGCTATGCTCTTTCTCGGAACGGATTCCGTGATCGCATACGCTTCCTACGTGCTTGCCGCCTATACGCTAACAGCGTGGTGCTTCCGCATCCCGTCCCTCGTCCGACGCGTCGGGGCGTTTCAAAGAGAAAACCGCTTTGCCATAAGGTGGCGAAGCGACGAGCGTCTTCGCATCAAGCTTTCGCTCTACGCATCTCTGCTTGGTAACGCCGTTTACGCCGCCTTCCAGCTTTGGCTAGGCTTTTATCACAAAACCTTTTGGTTTGCCTCTCTTGGCGTCTATTACGTTTGCCTTGCGATGATGCGCTTTTTTCTGCTCGCACACACGAGAAGATACGCCCCGCGTGAAAAAATGCAGACGGAGCTCGTCCGTTACCGCGCTTGCGGATGGAGCTTTCTTGTGATGAACCTCGCGCTGTCCGTCATCGTGTTTTTTATGGTGTATTGGCGCCGAAGCTTTTCCCACCATATGATCACGGCGATCGCTATGGCGGCGTACACCTTTTTCTCTTTTACGATGGCGATCATCGGGATCGTAACATACAGAAAATACAACAGTCCCGTTTACGCCGCCTCCAAGGCGATCGGTCTTGCTGCGGCATCCGTTTCGATGCTGACGCTGACGTCTACGATGCTAACGACCTTTCGGGACGGCAGGATGGATGCCAAGGCGCGCACGCTGATGCTGGGCGGTGTCGGCGTTGCCGTGGTGCTCTTCGTCGTCGTGACGGCGCTTTTTATGATCATACGGGCGACAAAAGAATTAAAACGAGATCAGGATGAGAACCCCCATGGACACTAACAACCCAGAAAGCGGCTTTTCTTACTGCTATTCGGCAA
>JAFTIH010000013.1 GCA_017456985.1 Clostridia bacterium
CGAGATTCCGTCTACACACACCATTTGTCTTCACAAATGTCTTTGCATGTTTTTCGAAATTTTGTTGTTCAGTTTTCAAGGATCAATGCCCGCCCAAGGATCTCTCCTTCGCGACAGCTTGATTAGTATACCACACAAAACCTCGTTTGTCAAGCGTTTTTTGAAGTTTTTTTCAGTTTTTTGGCACTTTTGGCATTTTGACGAGCGCTTGGGTGTTTTTCGGGGAGAGCTTGGGCATAATGTTACAAGAACGAGGAAGGAGGGCGCGCCGTGGTTACGATCGCGATACGGACGCTGATCATATATATAGCGTTATCCGTCGTTTTGCGCATTCTCGGCAAGCGGCAGATCGGGGAGCTTGAGATCTCGGAGCTGGTATCGACCCTTTTGCTTTCCGAGCTTGCGACTGCCGCTATCACGGATACGGATCTGCCGCTCTCCTATTCTCTTTTGCCGCTTTTGCTCATTATGGGATTTGAGCTTCTCATCAGTGACGTCAAAAACCGCGCCCCCGCGCTCAAACGCATTTTCGAGGGTTCGCCCGGGGTCATCGTGAGGCGGGGCGTGCTTGACCAAAAGGAGCTTGCGCGATTGCGCATTTCGCTTGAGGAGCTGCTGTCGGCGTTTCGCTTGCAGGGCGTCAGCACGATCGAGGATGTCTATTACGCCATTTTAGAGCAAAACGGACAGCTCTCTCTGATCTTAAAGAAGGAAAAGCAACCGCCAACGATCGAGGATCTGCAAACGAAGGGGACAGAGGAAACGGGCATCGCGCACGCGCTTGTCATAGACGGGCAGATCAAAAAGGAAGAGCTTACCTTTTGCGACAAGGACGCTTCGTGGGTGGAGGCGGTTTGCCGCGCGTACGGCGCGCGCGTCGCGGACGTCTTTCTTTTGTCGCTTGACGACGCGGGCGGACTCTCTATTATATTAAAGGATGAAAAAACGAAAAAACGGGGGGCAAAAGGATGAACCGAGGACTGACGCTTTCTTTGCTTTTACTGGTTATTTTGGTGACGCTGATCGTTACGGGTGCTGTATTCGGAACGCGCGCGGCGGAGTCGGAGGAGGCGCTTCTTTCTGCGGCAAGCACACAAGAGGAGAGCGAGGCGCTTGCGGCGCTATGCGAACGATTTGAAAAACACCGCCTTTTATACGCGTCGCTCGTCCCGCTACGCTTCGTTGTGGAATACGAAAACGCGCTGTGGGCGCTTCGCACCGCCAAGAGCGAGGAGGGCTACGCCGACGCACACACAAGAGCGCGGCACGCGCTGTTACAAATAAAACGATCTGCCCGCTTTGATTTCGAGCAGATCGTGTAGGTTTTAGCGAAAAGGTGTCATATCCGCACGATACAGTCCCGTGCGCAAAAGCGTGTAGCGCTCCTTCATCGGGTCGCCCGAGAGGACGCCGCAACGCGCCTTCAAGTGCGTCACGAGGTATTCGGGATTTAGAAATCCCGCGTTGTCGGCGGTGAGGGTCGCGTCGATCACGATGGCGCCGTTTTCATAACGCACCGCGCACGCCTTGACGGACGCGGAGATATCCGTGTCCTTGTCGCCGCTTTTGGAGCGTTTGAACACCGTGAGGGGGCGCTCGGCGAGTGCATCGCGGCATTTCGCGGCAAGCGCCTCGTCCGCGCCCTGTGTTACGAGGGTGATGCGGTAGGAGGAATAGGCAATATCGGTAAATTTGGTTTCGGGGAGGTAAGCCTCCACCGCTTGCATCTCGGGGGTCAGATTTTGATTGAAGGCGAGGCGAAGTGCTTCGACGTCCACCGTTTTCGCCATACGGACGTCGAGAAATTCGCAATCGCTTTCGAGTCCGATGGACATCGCCGTCGCAAAGGCGATCTTGGGATGGGGGTTGAAGCCCTCGCTGTATCGCACGGGAATGCCCGCACGCACGAGCACCTTGGTGACGGTGCGCACGAGGTCAAGGTGTGCAATGTAGGCAAGTGAGCCGCGCTTGAAGAAGCGCAGGCGCACGACGGCGTTGGGTGCCGCCGTATCGGAAAGGATCATTTGCACCATCTCGTTTTTCCTCCCAACTGATTTGCTCCGCAACCGCTACAATGCTCCGAGCAGGCGGGGGTGGTTTTTTCGGCGTACGCGCGCTCGTGCTCGCGCAGAAGGAACGATTTGCTCACGCCGATGTCGATGACGTCCCAAGGGAGCCATTCGTCAAGCCCAAAGGCGCGGTTGGCGTAAAAGGCGGGATCGATGCCCGCACGCTCAAAGACGGAGCACCAGCGCTCGTAGGAGAAGCCCTCGTCCCACGCGTCGAACATCATATCCTCCTCGACGGCAAGGGCAAGTGCGGCGCAAAGACGGCGGTCGCCGCGTGCGAGCACCGCCTCGACGTGCGATACCTCGGCGTCGTGCCAATTGTAGCGGATCTTCTTGCGCTCAGCAAGGATCGAACGCAGATGCTCTTGCTTTTCCTTTAATACCTCGATGGGGTCCTGCGCCTCCCACTGGAAGGGGGTAAAGGGCTTGGGGACGAAGCAGGAAACGCTGACGGTGACCGAAACGGGGCGCATTTTATTGCGCTCGGGCGTGCGGTAAAACTGCGTGATGACGTGCGAGGCAAGTTCTGCGATGCCCTCGACGTCCTCCATCGTTTCGGTGGGCAGACCGTTCATAAAATACAGCTTGACGTTGTTTTTGCCGTTCTTAAAGGCAATACCGACGGCGCGCAACAGATCCTCCTCCGTGACGTTCTTGTTGATGACGTCGCGAAGGCGCTGGGTGCCTGCCTCGGGGGCAAAGGTGATGCCGCCCGTACGCACGGAGGACACCTTTTGCATCAGCTCCTCGGAGAAGCTGTCGATACGAAGCGAGGGGAGCGAGAGGCTGACGTGGGCGTCGTCCGTCCAAGTAAGTAGCGCATCCGTGAGCTTGCGGATCTCGGAATAGTCGCTGATACTGAGCGAAATGAGCGAGATCTCCTCGTAGCCCGTATTTTCATACAGGCATTTGGCAAGTTGGCAAAGCTTTTCGGGGGATTTTTCGCGGATAGGGCGATAGACCATTCCCGCCTGGCAGAAGCGGCAACCGCGAATGCATCCGCGATTGACCTCGAGGACGATACGGTCGTGGACCGTTTCGATAAAGGGCATCACCAGCTTTTCGGGGTAAGGCGCCTCGTCAAGATTTCCGACGATGCGCTTGCGCACACGGGCGGGGACGTCGGGATAGCGCGGGGTGTAGCGCTCGATGGTGCCGTCCGCCTTGTAGGTAACCTCGTAAAGCGAGGGCACGTAAAAGCCCTCGATATGGGACGCCTCGCGCAAAAAGGCTTCGCGCGTGTAGGAGCCGTCCGCCTTCATTCGCTCGTAAAGCGCGCACAGCTCGGGGAGTGCTTCCTCGCCCTCGCCGATGCTGAACAGGTCGAAGAAATCCGCAACGGGCTCGGGGTTATACGCACAGGGACCGCCGCCGAGGATGATGGGATGCTCATCGGTACGGTCGCGCGAGAAGAGCGGAATGCCCGCGATCTTCAGCATATGGAGCGCGGTGGTATAGCAAAGCTCGTATTGCAGAGTAAAGGCGACGATGTCAAACGCCGCAATGGGGTCACCGCTTTCGTGTGCGGTGAGGGGGATGCCGTACTCGCGCATTTTTTCATCCATATCCATCCAAGGGGCATAGACGCGCTCACACCAGACGGTGGGAACGCGGTTGAGCGCCTCGTAAAGGATGCGGACGCCGAGGTTGGACATACCGATCTCATAGGTGTCGGGAAAGCAAAAGGCGAAGCGGACGCGCACGTCCGACTTGTCTTTTTGAATTTCGCCAAACTCACCGCCCGTATAGCGCCCGGGCTTGGTGACGGTTTTTAAAATTCCCGATAACAGCTCGTGATTCACAAAAATACTTCCTTTCAGCAATAAGACCGCCTAACGGCGCTCGGGGGAGTCGCCGCAGACGATCTTACTTGTTTTTGGTGGGTCCCGCGATGCGTCTGACCTGCAAGCCAACGCCCGCCATCAGGACACCGAGGGATAACAGTTGATACAGGACAAGATAGACCGAGGGTAAAAACGCATACGCGCCAAGCGCACTAAGCACCACGGCAAGCACCGAGCCGACGGCGCAGCCGATCACCTTCATCACGCGTCCGAAACGGAGCGCGCGCTTCGTGCGGAAGCACAAGAGCAAAAGGCGAAGCAAGTCCCCCGACGTGCCCGAGGTCACAAGACCCGCGTCACAGTGCAAGGCGTAAAAATCATTGAGCTGCTCCGTGTGCTTGTTAACGATATGCACGCGGCAATCCGAGAGTGCGGAATTGCGTGCGAGCGTTCTTTCGTTAAAGCCCGGGTCGTACGTGCGAAGCACGGTTGCGATGCCCAAGCGGTGCAAGCGCATCACGCCCTTTTCAAAGGTGGCGCAGATATGATGCTCAAGATAAAACTTCATACAAAGCATTCCGTTTACCGCAACGTAAAGAATGCTCTTTTTGCCTTCGGCGAGCACGCGCTCGTCCGTCGCGTCAAAGTCGGGGGTGATGCCCGAGGAGAGCATCTGCGTGCCGTTTCCGACCACGAGCGCCGCGCCATCCACGACAGCGCAAACGCCGTTTGGCGTAGCATCCACCAGCTTTGCCGACGCCTGCGGCGTGCGGCTTTCCTCGTACATTCCCGCAAAGCTACCGCAAAGTGGTCCGCCAATGTGGGCGTAAAGCGCGGTCAGATAGCGGAAGACGGTGGTGGGGTCGTCGCAATAAACGCGAACACCCGACAGCTTCACGCCGCTTGAGGGCGCCGCCTCGACGTCCTCGAAGGACACCGCGTCCACGCTCACAGCCTCTTTTACGGTCTTCTCACCGATCAAAGTCGAGCCCTCAGGTGCCAGAGTGATCGCACGGAACACAGGGTACACGTGGGCGCCGCAAAGAAGAAGCGGAACGGATAAGAAGCAGCCGAACAGAGTTGCCGCCAGAGCGGACTCGACGGAATAGTTGCTGACGAAGAGTGCAATAAGTCCCGACACGAGCGACGTTGCGATCATCACGATCAAGAGCTTGAAATTGAGCGTGCTGTCTTCGCAGATGGCGGCGCTTCTTTGCACGAAGCCCTCTACCTGCGAGGTTTTGCGTACGCGATAAACGAGAGGCGTTTTCCCTTCGGGGGCAAGATCGCCGATCACGCGAAGCTCCGCGCCCAGCTCCTCGCGCGGCGTGGGCGCGAAGACCAGCTTTTCGCCCGCGCTGGTAAGCTCGTTAAAGGAGCGAAGACGCGCTTCTCCGTACATCACGCGGAACGCATACAAAAGAGCCAGTCCGAGGGCGGGGACGAAGGAAAACAGGACGACCTCCTCGCCCATAATGCCAAACGCGCCCGCGTAAAGGAGTGCCGCGACCGCCTCGATCGCAAGGAAGCTTTCGGGGACGATGCGGCGATGGAAAAGTCCGAGAATGCCCACGTGCAGTCTGGGATATGCGGTAATAATCGCGCAAAGAAGCAAGAGCGCATCGATCAAGCTCTGCGTCTGCGGATCGATAAAGCTTTGGTGAACGATGCCGCTGATGCGCGTGATATTTTCAAGAAGGAGCAAAAGGAAAGCAAGCATTGCCAAGATCACCAGGCGGATGCGCGCGAGGTGCAAGCGATCGCCCAGCTTGTGGCGTCCGTAGCCCGCGCCGCCGCTCTCGTCGTACGTCTCTTCCTCTTCCTCCGGAAAACGATAAGCGTCGCCAAGCAGACGCTTTTTCTTTTTGGTTTCGATCTTGAGGGCATCCTCTGCGTCGGGGCTTTTCTGCGCGCGGTTTTCTCTTCCGAGCGGAGAGCCCTGTAGCTGCCTGCGAAGATTTTCAGGAAGACCTTCCAAAAATTCTTCAGTTTGCTTGCCCTGCTCCGCCTCAGGGCGATACGCCTCGGGGGCGCGGCGCACGCGTCCGTCAAAGCGGCCGTAATCGCCCGTGCGATCCGTTTCGCCATAGTCGTCCTTGGCGAGCACGATGCGCGAGCGCGTCGTGGCGGGCATTGGGGGAATATCTTCAATTGGAAGCGCCGTCTGCACGGGCCTCGGCGGATTTTGCGGATTCACCTCGACGGCAGGCGTTTCTTCTTTGATGGGAACCTCTTCCTCGACGGGAGCTTCTTCCTCGGCGGGAAGCTCTTCCTCGACGGGGAGCTCTTCCTCGACGGGAACTTCTTCCTCGGCGGGAGCTTCTTCCTCGGCGGGAAGCTCTTCCTCGACGGGAAGCTCTTCCTCGGCGGGGGCTTCTTCCTCGGCGGGGACTTCATCCTCGACGGAAAGCTCTTCCTCGACAGGGACTTCTTCCTCGGCGGGGACTTCTTCCTCGGCGGGAAGCTCTTCCTCGGCGGGAAGCTCTTCCTCGGCGGGGACTTCTTCCTCGACGGGAAGCTCTTCCTCGACGGGGACTTCTTCCTCGGCGGGGAGTTCTTCGGGGGCGTATTCGGGGCGCGAGGGAACGAAAAAGCTCTCTCTCTCGGCGTTTTCTTTTGTGTCGGTTTCGTCGTCAAAAGGCGCTTCGGTCACGGTCACGTGAGGCTTTTTCTCTTCCTCGCCGCCGATTGCCGTTTGGGCGACGACCGCTTCCTTTTGCATCGCGATGCCGCCACCGGGAGAAAAGACGAGAGCCTCGTCGTCTTCGTCATCCTCGCCATCCTCAGCGTCTTTTTCATCTCCGTCGTCATCGGCGTCATCCGTTGTGCCGTCTTGCACCTCGGGGTCTTCGTTTTCCGCCTGCTCGGGAGCAACGTCCGAGTGGGCGAGCGCTTCTTCGATGGCGTCGTTTTCCGTCACGGTTACAGATGCTTGCGCATCCTCTTCATCTTCCTCGTCGACAAAAAGCGCTTCTTGCACATAGGCGTCCTCGTCCTGTGCTGTGGCGGTAGCGTCAAGCGCATCCTCTGTGTCGTCGGTTGCGAGTGCTTGTGCGTCATCATCCGTCTTTGCGGGTACGTCTTCCGCGCTCTGCTTCCCTGCGTCCTCGGCGGGAGGGGTGGGGACGGATACGGCAGTCTCGGTCTTTTCTTCCGTGCTATCCTTGCCAAAGCTCTCGTCAAGCTCGTCCATTTGGGCGCGAAGCCGTGCGAGCAATTCGCTGATGCTGTCCTGTGCCATATCCGTCACCTCCTTTTCGTTTTTCTCCGTCAAGCGGAAAAGGTTTTTACTTTTTTTGTCCGTAGTGCTGGCGCGCCGCTTCCGAGAAGAGGACCGCCGCCGCGGCGGAAACGTTCATCGAATCCACCTTGCCGTACAGGGGGATAGAAAGGCGGAAATCGCACTTTTCTTCCACCAGACGGGAAATGCCGTCCCCCTCGTTACCGAGGACGATGGCAATAGGACCGCGCAGGTCCGTTTCGTAATAGATACTGCCATCCATATCGGCGCCGTAGATCCAGACGCCGCGCTTTTTCAGCTCGTCAAGCGTTGTGGCAAGGTTGGTGACCTTGGCGATGGGCAGGTGCGCGATGGCGCCCGCCGAGCTTTTGGCAACGACGGCAGTCAGCGTTGCGCTGTGGCGCTTGGGTAGAATGAGTCCGTGGAAGCCGGCGCATTCCGCCGAGCGGATGATCGCGCCGAGGTTATGAGGATCCTCCACGCCGTCGCAAACGACGATCATCGCCGCCTCGCCCTTGCCTTCGGCATGCGCGAAGATCTCATCCACCGTCACGTAAGAGGCAAGCGCCGCTTGCGCGACGATGCCCTGATGGATACCGCCCGCGCACATTGCGTCCAGCTTTTTGCGATCCACCTCGACGACGGGGATCTTGCGTTCCAGCGCGATGGAAACGAGCATAGAAAGCGAGCCGTCGCGCTCACCGCGCGCGACGAGTATCTTATCAACGTCGCGCCCTGTTGCGAAAAGCTCCTTGACGGCGTTTCTACCGAAAACGACGCCCTCGTCAGGCGTGCGTTCCGCCTCGCGTGCGGGAGCGGGACGTCCCTTCCCTTTCGTGTATTTCTTGTCGGTTTCGTATTTCATCTTATCGTTCCTCTTGCGCACTCTTTGCGGGAGTGCATCATTATAGTACTACCGTTTTAGATTACATTATAATATTCTCATTATATTGTATCATATCCGTTTCTTAAAATCAAGATTTTAACCCACAAAAAAACGAATTTTTTTGTCACAAGATGGCGAGAAAGATCTGTTACGAAGAAAAGAAAAATCGGGCGCAGTACGACTGCACCCGATTTTTCCGCGTTCGGTCAAGAATTACTTCGCACGTCTTGCTGCAAAGCACTCGCTGCAATAGACAGCCTTGCCCTCAGTGGGATTGAAAGGAACCTTGCATTCCTTGCCGCACTCAGCGCATACGGCGTCAAACATTTCTCTTGCGCCCTTTGCACTGTTCTTGCGTGCGTCACGGCATGCTTTGCATCTCTGGGGCTCGTTCTCAAAGCCCTTTTCAGCATAGAACTGCTGTTCACCCGCGGTGAATACGAAATCGCAGCCGCAATCCTTGCACTTCAGTGTCTTGTCCTCGTACATGTGTTTTCCCTCGCTAGATAAAAATTTTTGCCCCCAGACGGATTCCAACCGACGCCTTTGAATTATGTGAATACAACGCTCTCCCTTAAGCTATATGGGCATATAAAAACCGAAATTATTTGTCGAGCGCACAGCGCAGCTTGCTTTGCATCCGAAAAATCGCGTTGCTGACCGATTTTTCGCTTTTGCCCAGCCGCGCGGCGATCGCCGCAGGGCGCTCTCCCAAAACGTAATGCTCAAAGACCGAGCGCTCGTAGGGGGATAACACCCCATCGATCTTTTTTTGCAGGCGCGCCAGCGCTTCCGCCTCGATCAGCGTACCGATGGGATCTGTGTCATCTACGATCAGAAGCTCATCGAGCGTCTTGGGAGAAAGGCTTTGTGCCTGTGCGTGGTGACGGCGCAGATACGATACGATCGCATTGCGTACGCAAACGCGTGCATAAAGACCGAAGGTCACACCGTGATCGGGCTTATAGGTGCAGGCGGCGTGGTACAGCGCAAGGCGCGCCTCCTGCCGTTGCTCCTCCTCATCCAAGGAAGGGACGGACGAGCGGCAAACAAGACTTTCCATCATCGGGTGGAACGCATCTGCCAGTGCACAAAACGCCTCGTCTTCGCCCGCGCGAACACGCCCAAGCAATTCCTGCACCTTCGTTTGCTCCATACGGCTCTCCATACCTTGAATCGGGAAACCCAATTACAGTGATTAATTTTATTATAACATTTCTTTTTCGTTTGTCAAGTGGTTATTAAAAAAAAATTTACTTTTTTTGTGCAAGGCGACTATTTTTAGCAAATATCAACCCATATAATAGGCAATCTTTCCCGTCATTACGGAAAGCACGCCGCGGCAGACTTCGTCGGGATGCTCGGTGAAGTGCTTGACGATCGCCTTCGCTTCCCCCTCGGAGGACACGGTAAGGCGGTTATAAAGCAATTCCCCCGTGCGGTCCGTAATTCTGCACTCCACGGTGTAAACGCCATCCTTCGTTTTTTGAATATCCGTGTGGAGCTTGGCGCCGCGCAGATGGAGCGACAGATGCTTCATCGCGGACAAGCGACTGCGCTCGCGGATGGAGTCGTGAAGCGTCCCCTGCAATTCGGATGCGACCATATGTCCAAGCGGAGAAACGACGTAAACGGTTTCCCCCTCGTCCTCGTAGGCGATGAGGTGTCCTTTTTCCACAAGCTCCGAGAAGCATTCGGCAAAATCAAAACGACCGACGATGCGGTTTTCGCTCACGATGTCGCTGATCATCGTCTGGCTCAAGGGGTATTTTAATTCGTCCAAAAGAAAAAGAATAAACACCTTGATGTCGATCTTATCGCTCATTACGCCGTCATAAGGAAATTTGTCCACGGTCGGGGCTCCTTTCATTCTCTTGTTTTTTGCTGGCAAAAACGCGCCTACGGGGTTGAAAAGGGGTAGCGGACGCTACCCCTTTCGTGATCATCTCAGTCTTGCCGTGGTGAACACAGGGTTGCCGTAACCGTCGAAGTCAAGGCTACCGATGCTCTCCACCAAGTAGTAGTTCTGGTTATAAACGATAGGAATAATAGGCATCTTGGAAAGGAGGTATGCCTCAGCCTCGTGCAGAATTTCCGCTCTCTTTTCGAGATCCGCTTCTGCAAGCGCGCGATCGATGATGGCATCGTACGCTGCATCCGAGAAGCCCGAGCAGTGGAGCTTGGGCGTGGTAACGGAAACGCCGCTCTCATCGAAGGAATAGGACACGCCGTTACCGTTGAGCTTGGTGGTGAAGCCGCAAAGCGCGGTCAAGGCGTTGGTGGAATACATATTGTAGTCAAGACCAAGCACGTCAAACTGACCCGATGCATACGCCGCTTGGATACCGTCGTCATACACGGTGACCTCGCTACCGACGGTCACGACGCGGCCGCCGTTGATCTTATCCGACGCGTAGACCGACTTGTCGATGGTGACGGAGGAAACGAGGACGTTGAATCCGAGCGAGCCCCACTGCTTTGCAACGTGCTGTGCGATGAACATTTCCTCGGGGGTGTCGCGCACGGTCAGCTTGATCAGGCGCTGGTTCTGAGGAATGGTGATGCCAGCCATCAGCGCTTGCGCTTCTTCCATCTTTGCCTCGGCGACGATCAGACTCTCAGCCTCGGAGCGGAAGGAGGTCTTCTGCTTGCCCGCATTCCATACGGCGGGAGAAATGAAGCCGTCTGCCGCCTTGGCAAAAACGAGCTCCTCTGCGAGGTAGTTGCGGTCGATCACCAAAGAAAGAGCCTTGCGGACGTTTTCGTTTTTGAAGATCTCCTTCTCGGTGTTGAAGATGAAGGTGTAGGTAGAGAACGCGTCGTAAATATCCATATCGTCAAGATATGCTTCGCGCGTTGCCTTGTCGAGAGGAAGCGCACCGACGCAGAAGACCGCATCCTCAGCAACCTCTGCAAGGTCACCGAGATTGTCGAGCTTGTTCTGCAAAAACGCGTTCATATCAGCATATTTCTCGTAGAAGTTTTCGTCCGTCCAGAAGCTCTTGATCTGGGAGGGGACGACCTCGTCCGTCTTATTGCCCTCCTCGGGTTCCTCGACGTGGTAGTATTCATTTCTCTGGAGCGTGAACTCACCCGTGCTCTTACTCCAGTTGCGGATCGCGAACGGACCGTTGGTTGCGATGTAGGAAGAGCGCTTTGCCCAGAAGGATTCGCCGGGGTCACCCTCAACGACCTTGTTCTCACGCAAAGGAACGAGGGCGATGGAGGTCAGGTTACGAAGGAAGGCGTCGTAGTCGATCTTGCCCTCAAAGGTGATGATGAGGGAGTCCTTGTTCGCTTCCAAACCGAGGTCGTTGCGGGACACGATCTGTCCAAGGCTCTCTGCCTCGGCACCGTAGCTGTCCTGCTTGACTGCCTTAGCGTTCTTGATGTCGTAGAGAAGGGGCGCCGCCTGACAAGCAAAGCCGGGGTCGAGAATACGCGTCCACGCGAAGTAAACGTCGTCGGCGGTGACGCGCGTCTTACCGTCGTTCCAATACGTTTCCTTCAAGGTGATCTCCATCTGATAGAGATCGCGCTCCTCGTCCTCGATGATCTCATAGCTCTCTGCCAAGCCGTACGTAACGTCGCCATCCTCATCGAGCAAAAACAGGGGCTCGAAGATCAGACTCATCACACGGCTGACATTGTCGTCAACGAAGGCAAGCGCCGGGTCAAAGTCGTAGATCTGGTCGCCAAGATAAATGCGGATCTCCGCATCCTTCTTGCCGCAACCGGCTAACGTTCCCATCGCTCCGAAAAGCATCGAAACGGCAAGGATCAAGCAAAGAATTTTTTTCATTGTATTTTTCTCCTTCAATATCGAGACGATATTCTAACAGAATAGATTATAGCACAAAGTTTTATTATATGCAACCTTCTTTTCAGTTTTTTAAAAAAGGTTTGGTCAACTGCACAAAAACTTTTCCCACTTTTTGTGCGGTTTTACCAAGCGTTTTCCGCGTTTTTCGGGCGAACTCCCAGAAAAAGGAAAAGCATTCTCTGCGGGCGTGAATAAGAGGGGCGATTTGCGCCCAAAATCAAAGAAAAACGAAGGGGGAAATGCAAGGCTATGGCAGAGCAAGGCGTATGGCGTGCGCGACAAAGCGATATGGCGACAGAGCGCCGTGCCGCAGAAAACGACGGGGACAGCATCCGATGCGAACGGGAATGGGGCGCGTTGCGACTTTGCGCGCTTCGCGTGATGAACGGGGAGAAAACGAGGGTGAACGGGAATGCGGCGGGACGCTATTTTTCCGTTTCCTTCCCTGCCCCCGCGCTCCTTTTGCCCGAGGAGGATGCGACGCTGGAAGCGGCGATCTGCGACGCCGTTCGCTATTTTTTGCCGCAGGAAGCACGTCGTATTCTCGTGGCAGGACTCGGGAACCGTCGCCTGACGGCAGACGCACTCGGACCGCTCGCCGCTGACGGCGTGTTGCCAAGCGCCCTGCTTCCCGAGGCTTTGCACGCGGCACTCTCCCCCGATGCGCCGCGCGTATTCGTGATCGCGCCCGACGTGTTTGCGCAAACGGGGATCGAGAGCATTGCCTTGATCGGGGCGGCGGCATCGCTCGTGCGTGCGGATGCACTCGTGGTGTTTGACGCGCTTGCCGCACGCGATCCCGAGCGACTGTTATCCGCCGTGGAGCTGACGGACACGGGGACGGTTCCCGGGAGCGGCGTGAAGAACGCGCGCGGCGCGCTTTGCGAGGGGACGCTCGGCATTCCCGTTTTGTCGATCGGTGTCCCGACGGTGGTACGCGAGGAGGGAGAATTCCTTCTGATGCGCGCAGCGTCCGAGGAAGGGATCCGTCATCTTGCCGCGTTGCTCGCGCGCGCGTTCAGCCGCGCTTTAGCAAAAGAGGACGGTGCCGCGTCCCTTCCCATTTTCGAGATGTTTGAACGAAAGGAGAGCGTATGAAGAGCGCGGTTTGTTTTTTCCTTCTTTTTCTTTTAGTCGGGGCACTTTTTCTTGCCCCCGTCTTTATTCGCGTGGAGGAGGGGGATGCGTTTTGCCTCACGGTTGCCGCCTGCCCTTACCACGCGCACGGCTCGGTGCGTTTGACGCTTCCGCACCCGCTTTGGGAGGGGCTCCGAACGGTGGGGGATGCGGGAAGGGCGCTCATCCCCCCCTTTTTACGGGAGCCCCTTTCTCTACCGCTTGGCGCCGCTATGGAGCTGTACGCGCTTTTTGTCGAGGTTTTGCGTGCAGAGCTTGTGGGATGTGAGGGCGCGCTTCCTTTGTCATAATCGCGCGCGGCGGTGCATAAAGTGGAGTGTCGAAAAATCAGAATGCGAAAGGAAGGGTCAAAAACTATGGTCAGCACTGCCCTGTATCACGATATTGCCGCACGCACAGGAGGGGACATTTACATCGGTGTCGTCGGTCCCGTGCGGACGGGAAAATCCACCTTTATCAAACGGTTTATGGAAACCACCGTTCTGCCCGTCATCCGCAACGAGCAGGACTACCGCCGTGCTAAGGATGAGCTTCCGCAATCCGCCGCCGGCAAGACGGTGATGACGGCGGAGCCGAAATTCATTCCCGACGAGGCAGTGGAGATCACGCTGGACGACGGAACGGAAATGCGCATCCGCTTGGTGGACTCGGTGGGCTACACCGTCCCCGGGGCGCTCGGGCAGGAGGAAAACGGCGAGGTCCGCCTGATACATACCCCCTGGGCAAAGGAGCCGCTCCCCTTCCCTGAGGCGGCGGAGCTTGGCACGCGGCGCGTGATGACGGACCACGCAACTGTCGCAGTGCTCGTCACCACGGACGGCTCGTTCGGGGAGATCCCGCGCGCGGATTACGTGGATGCGGAGGAGCGCGTGGCAAGAGAGCTTGCCGCCTCGGGCGTTCCCTTCGTGATCGTGCTCAACTCCGCGCTCACCGACCGTGAGGAGACAGTGCGCCTTGCGTATTCCTTGGAAGAAAAATATAACGCGCCCGTGGCGCTTCTCTCGTGTACCGATATGGACGCCGAGGACATTCGCCATCTTTTTGAGCTTCTGCTTGCGGAGTTCCCCATCACCGAGCTTTCCTTCCGCCTGCCCGCCTTCTTTTCCGCGCTTCCCGAGGGACACGCGGTGCGTGAGGAGCTTTTGCGGGCGGTGCGGAGCGTTGCGGACGCCTCAGTGAAGATGGGCGACGTCGGCAAAAGCGCCGTCGCCTTTCCGCCGAGCGAGAGCATCGATTCCATCAGCGTGACGGCTCTGCGCCCCGATTCGGGCAAGGCGGTGCTCACGGTCACCGAGGCGCCCGGGCTTTCGCTCCGCTTGATGAGCGAGCTTTGCGGTAAGGAGCTTGCCGACGAGGGCGCGCTGTACCGCCTTCTTGCGGAGTACGCGGAAAAGAACGCCGCATACGAGGCTCTGCGCGAGGCGTTGGAGGCAACCGAGGAAAAGGGCTATGGGATCGTGATGCCCCGCCCCGAGGAGCTTCACCTCGAGGAGCCCGTCATCGTCAAGCAGCAAAACGGCTACGGCGTGCGCCTTCGCGCCTCGGCAAAAAGCATTCATATGATCCGCGCCCGCATCGAAACGGAGATCTCGCCCACCGTCGGCACCGAGGCGGAGACGGAGGAGTTAGTCAAAAATCTGCTCGCGCAGTTTGAAGAGGACCCGCAGGCGATCTGGCATTCGGGGATGTTCGGAAAATCTCTTTACGACCTCGTGGCAGAGGGGCTGAACGCCAAGCTCGCGCATATGCCCGAGGAGGCGCGCGGCAAGCTTGCCGAAACGCTTGAGCGCATCATCAACGAGGGCGCGGGCGGTCTTATCTGTATTTTACTTTAAGAAAAAAAGAAAACCTCTTACAGTGCTTTGGTGACCGTAAGAGGTTTTTTACGAGCGATGCGTCAGGGGCGCTCGCGGAAGATGCGGTTTAGAAACCCGACGAAGATGCGCTCGGTCTCCGACAGGGGGTGGTCGTTATAGAACACGTAATCGTAGCGGTATTTTTCCACCTCGTCGTCGGCGGCGTTGCCGTAGCTGCCCGTGCGGCGATGAAAGCGCTTGCCGCCGCGCACGAGAAGCGTGATAGCGCGTCCCTCGGTGGCGTCCACGAATTTCCGGATCTCCGCGCCCTCTCGGATGTGGACGAACATAATCTCGTCCTCGCCCTCAAGAAACTTTTTATATTCCTCGGTGATCCAGCGCGTGGGGTAATCGTTGTATGCAACGGTGAGTGCTTTTAAGTCCGCAAGAAATTTCCTTGCACGGTCGGTCTTCTCACCGCCCCAGCCACACGCCGTGGCGATCTCCTTGATGGGGGTGATAGAGGACACGTTTTTGACCTTAAAGTGCTTTGCGGCGAGCGCGCACAGGGTATCCTTACCGACGCCGCCCGGACCGTTGATGACGAACACGTACTTTTTCACTTGATGCGCTTTCCTTCCCGTTTTTTTCTATTGTAGCGCAAAAAGCAAAAAAAGTCAAGGAAAAAGAAAAAAGCGGTTGTCTTTTTGCAAAAAAACTGCTATAATGGAAAAAAGAGCAAAAAAAGGACGGTAAAAAATATGGCAAACCATCTTTTCGGATACATGCCCGACGGCACTCCCATTGAGGAATACGAGCTTCACAGCGACAAGCTCTGCGTTTCCATCCTCACGCTCGGCGGCATTCTGCGCACCCTGAAGGTGAACGAGCGCGACGTCATCGGCGGCTACGACACGCTGGAGGCGTATCTTTACGAGGCGGGCGGCTCGTATCAGGGCGCCATTATCGGACGCGTGGGCAACCGTATCGCAAACGGACGCTTTCGTCAGAACGGCAAGCTCTATCGCCTTGCCAAGAACAACGGCAAGCACCACCTGCACGGCGGCGAGATAGGCTTCAATTTGCGCGTATGGACGGTAGAGGAGGCGGACGACGCACACCTGACCCTCTCGCTCTTCTCTCCCGACGGAGAAGAAGGGTATCCCTCGAACCTTTTCGTTAAGGTGACCTACACGGTCGAGGGCGATGCCTTAATGCTTGCGTACAACGCAACGTCGGACGGGGACACGCCCATCAATCTGACCAACCATACTTATTTTAATCTCGGCGGTCTTGACAGCGGTGACGTGCTGGACTATACGGCACAAATTCACGCGGACACCTATACCGAGGTGGATGCGGAGCTGATCCCAACGGGCGCGCATCCTGCGGTTGCGGGAACGCCCTTTGATTTCCGTGCGCCCAAGCGTATCGGCGCTGATCTTGGCGACGCGCTTGAGGGCTACGACCACAACTTTATTTTTGCGGGCGCACCGATGGGCGAAGTGTGCGGCACGATGCTTCCCCACGTTGCCACCGTTACGGGCAAGGATATGGCGCTTGAGGTCTATACCGACGCGCCCTGCGCACAATTCTACACGGCGAATTTCCTGTTCGGGCTTCCCGATTTTAAGGGCGGCGTCAAGCGCGAGCGGCGCCACGCCTTCTGCTTTGAGACCCAACGCGAGCCCGACGGTGTCAATCACGGTGCCGAGCCCCTACACGCGGGTGAACTGTTCCACACGGTGACGGTTTACCGCTTCGTGTGAGCAAAGCGTGACACCGCGTTCAAGAGCAAGCATTAAGAAACTGCTTCCTTTTTTCGGAGCAGTTTCTTTTTTTGAGAAAAATCTGAAAAAAGCCTTGACAAAACCGTTTTCCTCTGCTATAATATAGTGCGTTGTCGGGGAATCCCACACACGTACCTTTAGCTCAGTTGGATAGAGCAACTGCCTTCTAAGCAGTAGGTCGAGGGTTCGAGTCCCCCAAGGTACGCCATACGGTGGGTGTAGCTCAGTTGGTTAGAGCGTCAGGTTGTGGCCCTGAAGGCCGTGGGTTCGAATCCCATCATTCACCCCAGAAAAAGACGAGCTTTGGCTCGTCTTTTTTTATCCAAGCCGCACAGGCTCGGTATGGAATCACGCGTCAGCGTGTATGGCATCGCCGCAGGCGTATGGCATCAGCCGTCAGGCTATATCAAGAAAAGCGCGCAGTTCCCTTACGGGCACTGCGCGCGGTTTGTTTTACTCTTGTTCTTTATCAGCAGGGGGCGTTTGGCTTTGCTTCGTTTCGTTTTTCTTCTTATCTCTGCGCAAAACAGCGCGGATGAGGAAGACTACGCCGACGCCGATGGCGGCGATCAAGAGCAGGATGGGAGAAGAGCCGAGCAGGAAGACGCCGACGCCGCGGAAGAAGAAGCCGATGGCGCTGAGGCTTTCCATAAAGTCGTTGCCCACCTCCGAGAAGAAGGAGCCGTCCGTCGCGCGCTCGTGGAGCACCTCGCGCACGTCAAGATGCACGGTGCTGTACGCGACGAGCGTATCGTAATTCTGCTTTTGGGCGCGGAGCGATGCGAGCGTCGCTTGGATATCCGAAAGGTATTTTTCAATTTCAAGAAGCTCTGCGGTGGTCGTCGCCTTTTCTACCATCGCAAGGAGTGCCGTTTCCTTGGCTTCAAGCACCGAGATGCGGCTTTCTACGTCGATATAGGAGAGCGTGACGTCGTCCGCCGTTTCGCTGTAGCTGAGCACGACGGCAATTCCCTCTACCTCGCTCGTGAAGTCCGCGAGTTTTTCGGCGGGAATGCGGATCTCAAAGCTTGCCTTGCGCTCGTTTTCCGCGTTGGCGCCGCCCGTATAGCGCGAGGACACGAAATAGCCGCCAAGGGCGCTTACCTTTGCTTTGAGGGTTTCCACCGCGTCGTCGTAATTCTCGGTCTCCACCGTTTCATATACGGTTTTGATGATCTTGCGGTCGGTGATTAGAGCGTCACCCGAGGTGGCACCGTTCTCGGTGAAGGAGTCGGAATCTCCGACACCCGGGCGGGCAGCGCCGCCGTTTCCCGAGCTAGCGCAAGAAATGAGGGAGCATAAAAGTGTCAGAACCAAAAGAAGAATCAAGCAAGTTTTTTTCATATTTTTCATAACACAGCCGCCTTTCTTTTTCGTGTGCGGGACAGCTCCCGCTTCCTTGACACCCCAATTATAGCAAAACGCACCGCTTTTGTCAAGCGGTGCGTTTTTTAAAGAGTTACAGCTCCTCGTTATGGAGGAAGGCTTGCAGCTTTTCACTCTTGGGATGGTCAAAGATCTCCTCGGGGGATCCCATTTCCTCGATCACGCCGTCCGCGATGAACATCACCTTATCCGACACCTGGCGCGCAAACGCCATTTCGTGCGTGACGATGATCATCGTGCGGTCGCCCGATTTGAGCGATTTGATGACGCGAAGCACCTCTCCCGTCAGCTCGGGGTCAAGGGCGCTGGTGGGCTCGTCGAAGCAAAGGATGTCAGGCGAGAGTGCGAGGGCGCGCGCAATCGCGACGCGTTGGCACTGTCCGCCCGAAAGCTGGTACGGATAGAGGTTTTTCTTATCCGCAAGACCAACCTCTGCCAAAACCTCGTCGGCACGCTCGTGGGCTTCAATGCGCACGGTTTTTTTCAGTTGTCGCTTCTCATGATAGGAAAGCCCCGACGAGCGCCGTTCAAAAAGACGCAACGCAAGCGGCATAGCTACGTTTTCCCTCGCGGTGTACTGCGGAAAAAGATTAAAGGATTGGAAAACAAGCCCAAAGCGGAGCCGTTTTTCCCTTTCTTGTGCATCGGTATATTGAACGGCGGCATTGAAGATCTCCTCACCGCCAACCGAAATGGTTCCCACGTCGGGCGTTTCCAAAAAATTAAGGCAACGCAGGAAGGTAGTCTTTCCTCCGCCCGACGAGCCGATGATAACGACGACCTCTCCGCGCTCCATCGAAAAATCAATGCCGCGAAGAACCTTCGTTTCACCAAAGGATTTTTGAATATTATTTGCTTCTAAAAACGCCATAGCTTACACCTTGTAATACGAGAGCTTCTTTTCAAGCCAGCCAAAGAAGAGCGTCAGCGCCCCCACGAAGGCTAAGAAGAAAACTCCGATATAGAAAAGCGGCCAAATGATACCGCGCGAAAGGATGGATACCTCGTTGACGCAAAAGATCTCCATGACCATAATAACGCGCGCCAAGGAAGTGTCCTTCACAAGCGTAATGATCTCATTTGCGGTAGGCTGCAGAATGCGGCGAATGACTTGCATCAGGATCACGCGGAAGAAAATTTCCGTCTTGGTCATACCAAGCACCTGACCCGCCTCGTACTGTCCTTGCGGAATGGCAAGGATGCCGCCGCGGAAGATCTCGGCAAAATAGCAAGCATAATTGATCACAAAGGCAACAAGAGCCGCCAAAAAGCGACCCTCTGTTCCCGAAAATATCGGCGAACCGAAAACGAAGCCGGGGACGTAAAAAACGACGAACAGTTGCAGCATCAAAGGGGTTCCTCGAATGATCCATATGAGCGTACGCGTCGCCGCCATCAGCGGCTTAAATTTGCTCATAGCACCAAAGGAGACCAGAAGCCCCAATGGCAGCGCAAGCACAAGTGTGAGCGCAAACAAAAGGAGCGTCTGGCCAAACCCTTCAAGCAACAACTGAGTGACCTGCCAAAAAGACATAAGAACTCCTCAGTGGTTGATATAAGTATATTAGCGTGAAATTACTTGCCGATATTGGGGATCAGAGCATTGGAAAGATCATACTTTGCGGCGATCTCGGCAAGCTTGCCGTTCTCGGAAAGCTTTGCGATAGCGGCGTTGACCTTCGCGGTGAAATCGCTATCCTTGCGCAGACCGATCGCATATACCTCGGGCTCAAGCTCGATCGCGGTAACGATCGCGAGGTCTGCATAATCTGCCTTGCCAACCATGCTCTCAGCCATAAGCACGTCGATCACGGCAAATTTAGCCGTACCGCCCTTAACCTCCATCAGCGCGTTGCTCTGTGCGGCAACGGGCGTCAGAGTTGCGCCCTGGATGCCCTTGATCACAGCCTCGCCCGAGGAGCCTGCCTCAGCGGCACCCGTCATGGTAGCCAGATCGTCCAGCGAATCAATGCCTGCAAGATCCGAAGCCTTCATCACTACGCACTGAGAGTTGTTCAGGTAGGAATAGGTGAAATCGACGTAGTTGGAGCGGGGCACGGAGGTGCCGTCCTCCAGCGTTTCATTGCCAAAGGTGAAGCCGTTCCAGATCATATCGATCGCGCCGGAATTCAGCTCGTTGTACTTGGAGCCCCACTGGATGAGCTGGAACTTTACTTCCAAGCCCAGCTCTGCGGCAACTGCCTGTGCAAACTCGGTGTCAAAGCCAACGAGGTTGCCATCGTCATCAAAATAGTTCATCGGAGCATAGTAGGTGATACCGCATACGAAATAGCCCTTTTCCTCGATGGAAGCCGCGTCGGACTTGCTGCACGAAGCAAAAGAAAACGCACATACGAGCAGCATTACCGCCGCCAATGCTACAGCCAAAATCTTTTTCATTGTCTTAAACCTCTTTCTTTTTGTTTTAGCACTTTATCGTGCTAAAACTTTAATTTGATGAAGTAATCATAGCACAAACCGTTTCGTTTGTCAAGTGTTTTTTGAAAAAAAGTGAAAAATGTTTTTTATAAGCCAAAAAGCGCCGATTTTTCGGCGCTTTTTGGGGGGTGTTACACCAAGTAGGTCATAATGATCTCACAAAGAAGCACGGCGACCGAGGCAAGCGACGCGACGGTGACGAGGCTTTTGCCAAAGTAAGCAAGCACGAGCGCCACGGCGAAGCCAACGGATGCCGAGAGAAGCGAGCCCGTCGCGTAGAAGATGGCGGGGACGGTCATCACGGCGAGCACGGCGTAGGGCATATAATAAAGGAAGGAAAGCAAGAAGCGGTTCTCGATCTTGCGCTTGCAAAGCACGAGCGGGAGCATACGGATGAGGTAGGTCACGCCCGCCATCACGAGCAAATAAAGGAAGAAGGTGGGGCGAATGCTCATACCGTTTCCTCCTTTTCTACCTCGATAGGTCGCAAGAAGGCGAACAGGGCGCTTGCAAGCACCGCACAAATGATGATAACGAAGCCGCTCGGCACCTCTTTGAGTACGGGGGTATAGTAGAAGAGCACGGACAGCGCGATCGCCACGAGCACGCAAAGCGCGGTGGGCTTATGCGTTTTCATACTCGGCACGACGATGGCGACGAACATTCCGTAGATAGCGACCCCGAGCGCGGAGGTCACGACGGCGGGAAGGATATTGCCCGCGATCGCACCCAGCGCGGTGCCTGCCGTCCAACCGAGAAAGGGGGTGAGGATGAGTCCGTACATATAGCTTTTGGGGAGCTGACCGTGCTGTGACGCGGACACCGCGAAGACCTCGTCGGTATTGACGAAGGCGATAAGGAGGCGGTCGCAAAGACGGACGCCACCGTCAAGCTTTTGAGAAAGCGAAACGGACATCAGCGCATAGCGCAGATTGATCACGAGCTGGGTGGAGGCAAGCTCAATGAGGCTCCCCCCTGCGGCAATGATGGGAACGCCCGCAAGCTGACCTGCGGAGGTGACGTTTGCCATCGAGATAAAGATGGTTTCAAGGATGCTGAGCCCAGCGGAAACCGAGGTGATGCCAAAGGAAAAGGAAACGGCAAGATACCCGAGGCAAATGGGGATGCCGTGCAAAAGTCCTTTGATAAAAAACGATTTTTTCATAACGCTTCTTTCTTTGTCGTGAAGGCGCCGCCCCCGAAAGGGCGGCGGTGGTTTTATTCTTCTTCCTCGTCGTCCTCTACGGGGTTAATGACCACGGAAAGCCGCTCAATGCGGTTTTCACCCATTTCGGTGACGATAACGTAAAGGTTGCGGTAGGTGAAGGCGTCGCCCTCGTGGGGATCGGCGTCAAGCATTTCGATCGCCCAACCGCTGACGGTGGTGAAGTCGGACTCAAAGTCGCGCAAAGGAACGTCCAGCATATCGAACATATCCTCGACGTTGGCGTCGCCCACGACCTCCCAGGTGTTTTCACCCGTTTGCGTGAACTCCGTTTCGATCTCGTCGTCCTCATCCCAGATGTCGCCCACAAGCTGCTCAAGGATATCCTCCATCGTGACGATACCCATAATACCGCCATATTCGTCCAGAACGAAATCGACGTGGTTCTGCTGCTCGCGCATTTCGGCAAGCGCGGCGGGAAGCTTCATATTGGTATAAACGAAGTTGGGCTCCTTAAGCAGGGCGCGCAGGTCGGTGATCTCACCCTCATCCACCAGCACGCGGTAATAGTGCTTGGTGTTGAGCACGCCGATCACGTGGTCGTAATCGTGCTCAAACACGGGTAAGCGGGAGTGGGGGCTTTCGGCGATGATGCGCGCGATCTCTGCGGGGTCGTCGTCGATGTCGATGGCGTCCCATTTGAGGCGGTGAGTGAGGATCTCGCCCACGGTGGTGATGGAAAAATCGAGTGCGGATTGCAAAAGATCACTGCGCTCCTCGTCGATCACGCCCTCCTCCTCGACCGTTTCGATGATGGTGGAAAGCTCCTCCTCGGTCACCGTCGGCTCGTCTTCGTTTTTGCGGAAGATGCGGCGGGTAACCGCCAGCACGGGAGCCGCGATGGGCGATAGGATCCATACGATCAGCTGAAGCGGCCACGCAACGGCAACGGTAAAGCGCTGCGCCGTTTGCTTGGCGAGGATCTTGGGGAGAATTTCTCCGAAGATCAGGATCAAAACGGTTACGATGGCGGTGGCTACGGTAGCACCCACGCCCTCGTTGCCTGCAAACAAAGCCAGAGCAAAGACGGTGGCAAGCGAGGACATTGCGGTATTGACCAGGTTATTACCGACGAGAAGCGGACCAAGCACGCTATCGAAGCGCTCTTGAATTTTGAGCGCGCGGCGAGCGCGTCGCGAGCGCTCTGCCTGCTTTTCGAGGCGGCGGGGGTTGACGGTCATAAAGGCGACCTCCGAGCCCGAGAAGAACGCGGAGCAAAAGAGCAGTACGACCATTAAAGAAATGATGACCCAAAGCTTCATTCTTCCGTCACCTCCTCTGCGGATGCGTCGCGCTTTTTGGTGGCAAGACGCGCCGTTTCGATGTGGAAAGTGACCTTATTTAAGCGTCCGTCCTCGACCTCTTTGACACAAACGAGCACGTCGTGGAAGCGGAAGGTGTCCCCCTCCTCGGGGGTATGCCCCAGCTTTTCCGCGACGAACACGCCCACCGTCAAACGGGCGGGAACGGTCACGGGAGGGGTATATTTCATACGGCGGAAGGCATCGGCAAGGAAGAGCGTGGGGGCAACGTCAAAATAGTTGCCGCCGAGCTTCATAAACTCGTGATTGACCACGTCGTCCTCATCGAAGATCTCGCCCACAAGCTCCTCAAGGAAGTCCTCGACCGTAACGATGCCGAGAATTTCGTTTTTCTTACCGCGAACGATGGCGATGGAGGTCTTGTTCTTGCTCATTTTGGCGAGCTCGTCGTCGATCTCCGCCTCGTAGCTGACGTAGTAGGGCTTGCTGATCAGGCTTGCAAGATTAAATTCCTTACCGCTTGCAACTGCCTTTAAGTAGGCGCGTGCGGAGAGGAAGCCGAGGATATGATCCATATCGCGGCGATAGACGGGAAGGCGGGAGTACTTATTGTTGCGGATGATGGCAAGGATCTCGTCCTGATCCATGCTTCGCTCAATTCCCACGACGTCCTCACGGAGCGTAAGCACGTCGGCAACCTTCTTTTTGGAGAAGACGAGTGCAGATTGCAGAAGATCTCCTTGGTCCTCGTCGATGACGCCCTCCTCCTCGATCGTTTCGATGATGTCGGTCAGCTCCTCCTCGGTCACGGTCGGCTCTTCCTTGCTCTTAACGAGCTTTTGGATCAGGCGCGAGAACGACTGAAACAGAAAAGCCACAGGCGTGAGTACCGTCACCAGAAAGGAAAGGGACCCCGACATTTTCATAATATACTCGTCGCTGTGCGCGCGAGCATAGCTTTTGGGGAACATCTCTCCGGCGAGAAAGATCACAACTGTGGTCACGACCGTCGTAATCGCCGTGACCGCGCCCTCGCTGATATTCGTCTTCAACAAGGAAAAGATGTTGACAACGAGCACCGTTGCCAAGGATGCACAGGCAATATTTACAACGTTATTTCCAATTAAAAGGGCGGTAATCGTGCGATCGTAGTTCGCCTCAAGTCTAAGGGCGCGTTTGGCACGCTTGTCGCCGTCGTCCGCATAACTCTTAATGCGGATCTTGTTCATCGAGGAAAGCGCACTTTCCACCGACGAAAAATAGGCACTGAACAAAATCAGTACCGCACACAAAAACAAATATAAGTAATTACTACTACTCGGGTCCATGGATTGAAAACCACACTCCTTTATGTTTGAATTAATATATATTATATAGCGTTCTTTCGTATTTGTCAAGAGGGGGCGCCGATTTTCCGTAAAAGAGGGAAAAACGGCGCCTTTTCGGGAAAGAGCAAGGGGGAACGAGAGCGGGGGCTTTTTCTAGTGGAAGCCGAAGAAGGGCAGACGCGGAAGGCGGCGCCTTGGAAGCGCAGGAAGGCTTTGGCGCGGCACCGTGCGCGGATTTTTCTGCGTGGGCGGGTCCTTACCGTCCGTGTCGGGGAGAAGGGCGGGCGGTGCGGGGACCTTGCGCTCCGACGCGGCGTTGAAGGGGCGCCCGTCGTGGCTTTTCCCGATGAAAACGCCCGCACGGAGCGCGCCCGAGAAGAAGGGGGTATTCCCGCCGAGGGGGGTCGTACCGAGCGGATCGCGCCAGACGTATTCGGCGTCCGTGACGACGACCTCAAAGGGGAAGGCGCGCGGCGGCGTGCGCACGAGAGAAACGCGGCGCTCTTTGCCCTCGCTCCCCTTTCTCGGGGGATACACAACGCCCCCGCCCTCGTCGTCGTACCACACGCAAACGTGGGTATCGCAAGGGGTAAGCACCTCTGTGCGCGGCACCCAAACGGTGGCGGCGCGGTCGCCTCTAGCATCCAAATGACAACCGTCAGTTAGCATTTTCCCAGAATCGCGGCAAACGGTACGGGCAACGAGCCCGCTCGCCATCGGGAAGCTCTGCTCCTCGGCGTGCCGTCGCTCGTGCAACGGAAGCATCACCGCGTCGAAGAGCGAGAGGTGGGGCGTTCCCGTCACCGCCCGCTCCCCCGATTCATAGCCGCACCAAACGCCGCAAAGATACGCGGGGGTGTAGCCGATAAACCAGCGGTCGCGGTTGCCGCCCGAGCTGCCCGTTTTGCCCGCGGTGGGAACGATCTCGGAAAGGGAAAGCCCCTTGCCGCTTCCCTCCTCGACCGCCGCAAGCAGCATATGCGTGAGCACGGAGGCGCTCTGCTCGGAAAGCACCCGCTTTGCGCCCTCTTCCCGTTCAAGAAGCACTCTGCCCGACGCGTCCGTGACACGGTAGTAGGTGTCGCCCTCGCTCATCCGCCCCGCTGCGGCAAGCGGCAAATAGGCACGCGTCATAGAAAACAAGCTCTCCCCGTAGGTGAGCTGACCGAGGGCAAGCGGCGCCTCGGCAAGATCGGTGCGCACCGCGCCCGAGGCGTCCGTCGTGCGGCGCACAAGCCCCGAAAGCAGGAAGCGCTCGCGCAAATTCGCATAAATATGCTCCGCACCCAGCTGTCGGTAAAGCGCAACGGCGACGGTGTTTTTGGAAAGAGCAAGCGCATCCTTTGCCAAAATGAGCCCGTCGTAACGGGCGGGAGAATTGCGCGGCCAAGCCGTACCGCCATCAAAGGAAAGGGGGACGTCGTCAAAGACGGTCGCCTCCGTAATGCGCCCCTCTTCCAAGGCGGGGGCGTACAGTGCAATGGGCTTAAGCACCGAGCCCGGGGCGCGGCGCATATCGGTGGCGTAGGAAAACAGCCCTTCTCCGCGTTTTTCCCCGAGGTCCCCGACGAGCGCGACCAGCTTTCCCGTTTGGGGTGAGAAGACGCAAACACCCGCGTGAAAGCCTTCACCATACGTTTTTGACAACTGTGAGTTTACAAAAGCGGACTCCGCCGCCCTTTGCGCCTCGGGGTCGAGCGCCGTTTCGATGCAAAGCCCGCCCGAGGATAGGAGAGCAGTAACGGCGCTCTCGGTGTAGCCCAGCGCACGCAGATCACGCTCCACCTCCCATAGCACGCGCTCGGCATACCACGAACGATAGCGCGGAAGAGCACCCTCCTCCCTCTCGGCAAGTCGAAGCGGCTCCGCCGAGGCACGCGCACACGCATCCGCGTCGATCAGCCCCAGCTCTGCCATTCGTGCGAGCACGACGTCCCGCCGCGCCCGATTTTCCTCGGGGTGGATATGCGGGGAGAGCCGTGCGGGCGCGCGGGTGATGGCGGCAAGGCTTGCCGCCTCGGAAAGGGAGAGCTCCCCGACGGTCTTTCCGAAATACCGCTCTGCCGCCGCGCCCACGCCCACGCATCCTGCCCCCATCGGGACGATGTTGAGATACGCTTCGAGAATTTCATCCTTGCTGTGACGCCCCTCCAGCGATACGGCGCGAAGCATCTCCCGCACCTTGCGCGAGACCGTCTTTTCGGCTTCGCCGCCGATATTTTTGATGAGCTGTTGGGTGATGGTGGAGCCGCCAAAGCCCCCCTTCCCGCGAAAAATACGGTACAAAACGGCTTTTCCCGTGCGAAGAAAATCCACGCCCACGTGCCGATAAAAGCGGTGGTCCTCGATCGCGATGAAGGCATCCTTGACGTGCTCGGGAATCTCGGAAAGCGGGGTATGCAGGCAAAGCGCGCCCGTGCGGCGCGTTTCGCTCTCCCATAGGACGGGGTCAAAGGTCTGCGTCGCGGGGTCGCCGTCGTAATAGAGGCGGGTCGCTCCCTCTTGTCCCGTCTTGTGGAACAAAAGCTCGTCGTATTCGGGCGAAAGGATGACTTTCGCATACACGAGCAAGGAGAGCGCACCCAAAAGAAAAAGCACCCCAAGCGTAAGAAAGAGAGCGCGCGCTATGCGGCGCGGTCGCGTTCCGGTCTTCTTGGGGTGCTTTCGTTTCATTTTTCTGCTCCTTTTGCCTTTTTTCATAGTTTTCACGGCAAAGGGCAGGGACAAACGAAAATATTATCGGTAAAATTGGAAGTTTCAGGTGCGGCTTTCCTTGGAAAAATCCGCCGCATCATAAAAAACGCGTGCAAGGCAAAGCCCGTCGGGAGGCGCGGTCGCGCCTGCGGCGGTGCGGTTTTTGCTCTCTAAAATGCGCGGGATCGCATCGGGAGAAATGCCGCCCGTCGCTACGGCGAGAAGCGTTCCCGTGATGATGCGCACCATATTGTAGAGAAAGCCGTCGCCCTCCACGCAAACGGTGTAACGCGAGTCCGTCTTTTCTACGCGGCAGGCATAGACCGTGCGTACGGGCGAATGCGTGGGCGAGCCCTCCGCGCGAAAGGCGGAAAAATCGTGCGTACCCACGAGGTGCGCCGCCGCCTCGTTCATTCTCTCAAGCGCATCGGGCAAAAAGCGGTGATGCACCTGCCACGCGCGATGCGCGTAGAAGGGATTGCAAACGGGGGCGTGCAGAATCGTATAGCGATATTCCTTGCCGCGCGCATCGTAGCGTGCGTGGAAGCCGTCGCCCACCGCGCGCGCCTCGTAAAGCGAGAGGTCGGGGGGCATTTGGGGAGAGAGCGCCAGGGGAAGCTTCTCGGGCGGCACGGGAAGAGAGCCGTCGGGGAGGCGCAGGGTAAGAGCAAAGGCGTCTGCGTGAACGCCGCTGTCCGTACGGCTGCATCCCGTCACGGCGACGGGGGCACCGAAAAACGCGCGGACGATCTCGGTGAGAGTGCCTTGCACGGTGCGCTTATCCTTTTGCGCTTGAAAGCCGCAAAAATGCGTACCAACGTATCGAATCAAGCAAAGGTATTGCATCGCTTTACACCGAAAAGCCGATCGGCAGATAGAGGTTGCCGAGGACGATAAGCGTAAGGAAGGCGGCAAACAGGAAAAGCGCTACGAAGTCGCGCACGTGATAGCGCATTTTGACGAAGCGCGTTCTGCCCACGTCGCCGCGATAGCAACGGCACTCCATCGCCGTCGCAAGCTCATCTGCGCGGTTGAACGAGGAAACGAGAAGCGGAATGATCACGGGAACGAGCGCCTTTGCGCGGCGAAGCAGGCTTCCCGAATCAAACGCCGCACCGCGCGACTTCTGCGCCCCGATGATCTTGTCCGTTTCCTCCACGAGCGTGGGGATAAAGCGGAGCGCGATGGTTAAGATCATCGCGAAATCGTGTACGGGGACGCGGATCTTTTTGAGGGGGGCTAAGAGCGACTCGAAGGCATTCGTTAAGACGATGGGAGAGGTGGTGTAGGTCAAAAACACACTCGTCCCCACGACCAAAACGATCACGCGCAACGCCATAAAGACAGAGCGCAAAATACCTTCCTTATAAATGGCGATACGCCAGAACGACCAAAGCGGCTCGCCCTCGCCCTTGGTAAAGAAGATGCTGATAGCGGCGGTGAAGAGCAGGATCATCACGATGGGCTTGATGCTCCGCAGTACCACGCGAAAGGAAAGGCGGGAAAGAAGCACGAGAAGGAGCGCACTGACAACGAGTGCCGCATAGCAAAAGACGTTTTTAGCGAGGAAGATCGCCACGATATAAAGGATCGTTAAGATAAACTTCATTCTGGCGTCCAAGCGGTGCAAAATGGAGTTACCGGGGAAAAACTGACCCAGCGTCATATCCTTTAACATATCTTCTTTCCTCCTTTCTTGTTTTTCTTTTTACGATTTGAATGCCTGTGCGATCGCGCGGGCAACGCCCGACACGGTGTAAAGCTCACCCGAAAGCGGCATTCCCGCCCGGCGAAGCGTTTCGGCAATGGTAAAGACGGCGGGCATCGAGAGTCCCGCGTCTTCAAGCAGGGCGGGCTCGGAGAAGATTTCCGCAACCGTGCCCGTTCTCAGCACGCGCGCACCCTTCATCAAAACGATGTCGTCGCAGTATTTCGCCATATCCTCCATACTGTGGCTGACGAGGATGGCGGTCGCGCCGTAGGCGCGGCAATAGGATAGAAGACCGTCGAAGATCTCGGTCTTTCCGCGCGGATCCAGTCCTGCGGCGGGCTCGTCCAGCACCAAAATCTCGGGGCGCATCGCGATCACGCCCGCAATGGCGGCGCGGCGCTTTTGTCCGCCCGAAAGCTCCATCGGGGAGCGCTCCATCAGCTCCTCGGGAAGTCCCACGAAGCGGCAAGCCTCCGCAACGCGCTCGGCGATCTCCGTCTGTGAGAGTCCCATATTGCGCGGTCCGTAGGAAATATCGGCGCGCACGGTGGTGTCGAAGAGCTGATATTCGGGGTATTGCATCACAAGTCCCACGCGGAAGCGGACCTTACCGATCTCGCGCGGCTTTTCCCAAATGTCCTTGCCGTCGAGAAGGACCCGTCCCGCGGTGGGGCGCAAAAGTCCGTTGAGCATCTGCACGAGGGTACTCTTTCCCGAGCCCGTATGCCCGATCACTCCCGTCACTCTTCCCTTCTCAAAGCCCACTGAAACGTTTTCAAGGGCGGCGATCTCAAAGGGCGTGCCGCGTCCATAGACGCAGCTGACGCCGTCAAGCTCAAGTATTTTCATTCTTTTCTCTCCACAAGCGTAAGATCGCGTCGGCGCACTCCTGTGCCGTGATCCCATCGGCAGGAAGGGGCAAGCCCTCTTTCCTTAGGGCGTGCAAGAGCGCCGTTCCCTGCGGGGTTTCTAATCCGACCTCTGCCAAGCGGTCCGCCTGTGCAAAGACCTCGTGCGGCGTGCCGTCGAGCAAAAGAGTGCCGTCGTCTATCACCAGGACGCGATCGGCGCGTGCCGCCTCGTCCATATAATGCGTGATGTGAATGAGGGTAATGCCCCGCTCACGACGCAGCCGTTCCACCACGTCAAGCACCTCGCGGCGCCCGCGCGGGTCGAGCATTGCGGTGGCTTCGTCAAGGATCATACAGTCGGGGAGCATCGCGATCAGTCCCGCGATCGCCACGCGCTGCTTTTGCCCGCCCGAAAGGCGGGAGGGAGCGTGACGGGCGTATTCCGTCATATCGACTGCCGCAAGCGCGCCCTTCACGCGCTCGTGCATCTCGTCGTAGGAAACGCCGAGGTTTTCAAGACCGAACGCGACGTCCTCCTCCACGACGGAAGCAACGATCTGGTTGTCGGGGTTTTGAAAGACCATTCCCACGCGAGCGCGCAGGCGGTAAAGCGCCTCCTCGTCAAAGTCGGGTGAGGACAGCTCCTCGCCCGCGACGAACAGCTTGCCGCCCGTGGGGGTGAGGATCATATTTAAGAGCTTGGCGAAGGTGCTTTTGCCCGAGCCGTTGTGTCCGAGCACCGCCACGTATTCACCCGCCCCGATCTCGACGGAGAGGTTTTTTAGCGCAGGGTGCGCATCTTTGCCGCTTTCATAGGAAAAGGACAGGTTTTCCGCGCGGATAAAGGCATCCATAGCCGACTCCTTTCTTCGTTTTTCCTCTTTTTCATTTTGGGAAAACGCGTTTTCTTGGTAGAAATTCGATTTTTTTGGGGTTTATTTACAGAAGGTGCAGCGCACGCTGCTGCCTGCGGGGAGCACGCCGCCCGTTTGTTCGACGGGAAGCCCTATCTCGTCCGCTTCGCAAACGCCCCCGCGCCCCTTGGCAACGCGAAGCTCGGTGATATAGCGCATCGCGGAGGCGGAGAGCCCCGTGGTGTAAGAGTTGAGCAGGAAAAAGAGGGGGTCGTCCGACAAGAGCTTGGCGGACAGCGCGACGAACTCGTCGATGCTCTCTTCGATCTTCCAGACCTCGCCCGTCGGACCTCTGCCATAGGAGGGCGGGTCCATAATAATGGCGTCGTAACGGTTGCCGCGGCGAAGCTCGCGCTCCATAAACTTGCGGCAGTCGTCCACGATGTAACGGATGGGCGCGTCGGCAAGCCCCGACAGTGCGGCGTTTTCCTTGGCGGCGGCAACCATACCCTTTGCCGCGTCCACGTGGCAGACCGAGGCACCCGCCTTTGCCGCCGCGACGGTAGCGCCGCCCGTGTAAGCAAAGAGGTTTAAGACTTTAATGGGACGCCCTGCCTCACGGATGAGAGCGGAGAACCAATCCCAATTCGTTGCCTGCTCGGGGAAAAGCCCCGTATGCTTGAAGCCCATCGGCTTGATGACGAAACGAAGCGGACCGTAGGAAACCGTCCAGCGCTCGGGGAGCTTGTTTTCGCTCCACGCGCCGCCGCCCGAGCGGGAGCGACGATAGCCCGCATCCGCGTGCTTCCAAAGGGAATGCCGTCGCTCGTTGCGCCAAATGACCTGCGGGTCGGGACGGATGAGAGAATACTTGCCCCAAAGCTCAAGGCGCTCGCCGTCCGAGGCGTCGAGCAGGCGGTAATCCTTCCAGTTATCGGCAATCCACATCGTTATCTTCCTTTCGTTTCAAAGCGGTAACGCGCGCTTCCAAGATTTTGCGCGTGGCAAAGCGCGATGGCGAGCGCGTCGGCGGTGTCGTCGGGCTTGGGGGGGCTCGGCAGCTTCAAAAGTGAGGTCACCATCGCGATGACCTGTTTCTTTTCGGCAAGTCCGTAGCCCACGACCGCCTGCTTGACCTGCATCGGCGTATATTCTCCCACGGGAAGGTGATGCTCGGCGGCGCAAAGAAGCACGATGCCGCGCGCCTCGGCAACGGTGATGCCCGTGGTGCGGTTGTTGTTGAAGAACAGCTCCTCGATCGCCAGCGCGTCGGGCTGATACTTGTCCATCAGCTTCGTTACGTCGTCGTAAATGGTTTTTAAACGGTCCTCAACGGGGGTGTGCGCGGGGGTCGTGACCGCACCGCAGGCAACGGGATAAAAGCGACCGCCGACAGATTCCACGACGCCCCAGCCGACGATAGCGAGCCCGGGGTCAATTCCAAGAATTCGCACGCGCTTTTTCCTCCCTCCGCGGATATCTTTCTTAACAATATATTTTACCACAGAAAAGAGGAAAAAGCAAGGTTTTTTCGGTCAAATACGGAAACTTTTTCTTTAAGAGCGTGCCGCAGCGCGCCGTTTGCGCGTTTTTTCACCAAGAACGCTCCAAAAAAGGAGGAAAAGAAGAAACACGCCGCCCCCAACCGCAAGGCGGCAAACAAGGAGGGTGACGCCCTCGCGATAGGGCAAGAGCAAGGGAGTAAGCGAAAGTGAGAGTGCCGCCGCAAGCAGGGCGGGGGCAAGGGAAGCAAAAGGAAAGCGGAAGCCCACTGCGCGGCGGAGCTTAGCAAGGCTCATCGCGAAATTAAAGATCTCGGCAAGATAGATGACGAGCACGTACCCGTCCGCGCCAAGCGTGGGAAGCAAAAGCAGTACAGCCCCGACGGAAAGCGCCGCGTCTGCGATGTTGATGCCCATCGAATATACCTGATACCCGAGCCCCTTTAAGTGGGCGTCCACCACGCTGTCAAGGTACATCACGGGAACGAGCGGGGCAAGCAAACGGATATAGCGAGCGCACGCGGTGCTGTCGTATAACAGCACGCCGAGCGGCTCAGCACACAAAAAGAGCAAAAGTGCCGAAAGAAGCGCAAAGACGGAAGCGCCCCAAACCGCGCGCGTAGCAAGGCGGGCGACCCGTCCCCCCTCTCCTCTGCCCGCAAGCTCGGCACACTCGGGGACGAGCAATCCCGAAAAGGCGGCGAGCACCGCCGTCGGGAACAGCAGTACGGGGAGCGCCATACTGTGAAGGGCGGCGTAAGAGGAAAGGGCGTCGCCGCGCGAAAGACCGCTCCCCGCAAGGCAGATGGGGATGAGAAGATGCTCGAGCGTCACAAGTCCCGAGCGCGCGTAGGCGGAGGCGGCGCAGGGGAGTGCAAAGAAAGCGACCGCTCTTCCCTCTCCGCCCGTGCCGCCGCCCGTGAGCGCGTGGCGACGCAAATCGATGCGCGCTTGCAGGAAGATGATAAAAAAGGAACAAAGCTCGGCAAGCGAAGAGCCGCCGACGAGCGCAAGGCAGGCGCCCTCGACGTCCCCCTCGGCGCAAAGCGTAAGAGAAAAGAGGGTGAGCGCGATGCGCACCGTCTGCTCTAAAATTTGTGTCAGGGCGTTGTGCGAAACGCGTCGGACGGCGACGAAATATCCGCTATATACCGCCGATAGCGCAATCGGCAAAAGGCTGATGGAAAGCAGACGGAGCGAGGAGCGGGTGCGAATATCACCCAGGGCGACCGTAGAAAGAAAGCCCGACCCGAAATATAGAGCAAGCGAGGCGACGCCCCCGAAAAAGAGGGCGTAAAGCACCGCCGCGCGCAAGACGCGCGAGGCACGCGCTCCCTCTCCCCGCCCGATGGCGGAGGCGACGAGCGTGGTGACGGCGAGCGAGATGCCCGAGGTGGCGAAGGTCACGGCAAAGGCGTAGACGCTCATCGTGAGTGAGAGCAGTCCCATTCCCTCTGCCCCCACCTTATCCGTGATATACGTGTTGAAAAGGAGCGAAATCCCCCGCATCAAGAGGGCGGTCAGGGCGAGCATCGCGCCGCTTTTGAAAAACTGTCTTTTATCGGTCATACAGCCCTCCTTGGTTCTTTCTCTATCCTATGTCGGGCGAGCGTTTTTTAGAAGAAAACACCCAAAGTGCAATGCACTTTGGGTGTTGGGAACACTTTTTGTATTCTCTTTTCGTTTGCCTTATCAGAACTCCAAATCTTCCATCGCAATGTTTTTACCCGTCACGGCAACGAGCGCGCCGTCCTTCACCTCGGGGGCGTCGGGATGGGCAAAGAGCCACTTGTTGGTGCCAAAGCACGCCTTGTCCTCAAAGGTCTTGACGGCAAGAGGCTGCTTGGGAGCGTTTGTACCGCGAGGAAGCACGCAAACGACGCGGTATCCCTGCTCGGTCGTGGAGAAGGGCGCGTAGTGAAGCGTGGTCGCAAACATCTCGACACCCGTACCTGCAGGAACGAAGAATGCCTTAGCAGAAGCGCTGTCAAGCGTCTCGCCCTCTACGTCCCAAACGTGGCCAAGAATCAGAATAATGTCGTCTGATGCGATATTGAACTCTCCCGTCTTGTGATATTCGAGGCAATTCATCACCTGATTCTTTCCGTTGACGTAGCCAAGCTGAATGGGATAAGAGGAGAAGCCGCGCTCGCACATTTCCTTTGCGACGGCGCACGCCTCAAGAGACGCGTCGGATGCAACGTAGGTGATACCGCTTTCGGGAATTTCGGTCTTAGCAAGAGCCGCAAGCAGCTCGGTGAAGTCATAGCCCTCAAGCACGGTGCCGTAGGACTTGAATTCGGGATCGGTGACCTGATAGATCTTCATAGGATGCCTCCGTATGTTTTTTATGAATATACCACCCCAAGAGGGGCGGTATATCGGAATTTAAATCTTCTATTTGGGAAGGGTCCAAGTGATCAGCGCTCGACCTCGTCCATCGTATAGACCTCGAGGATGTCGCCGACCTTCAGGTCGGAGTAGCGCTCGAGCGTGATACCGCACTCGTAGCCCTCAGCCACCTCGCGGACGTCGTCCTTGAAGCGTTTGAGCGAGCCGATGCGGTTGTTGTAGCTTTCACCCTCGCCGAGCGGCTCTGCCTTGCGGTCGAAGACGACGATACCGTCACGGACCACGCGGACGAGCGACTGACGGGTGACCTTGCCACTGAGCACGTAGCAGCCTGCGATGAAGGCACCGATACGCGCGACGTGGATGACCTCGCGGACCTCCACCTTGCCCTGCATCGTTTCCTTGTAGGTGGGTGCAAGCATACCCTTCATTGCCGCCTCGATCTCCTCGATGCACTCGTAGATGACGCGGTAGGTGCGGATCTCGACGCCGTTGCGCTCTGCCGACTCGCTGGCGCCCTTATCGGGACGCACGTTAAAGCCGACGATGATGGCGTTCGATGCGTTTGCCAGCATCACGTCGCCCTCGTTGATGGCACCGACGCCTGCGTGGATGACGCTGACGCGCACCTCGTCGTTGGAGAGCTTCACGAGATTTGCCTTCACAGCTTCTGCGGAGCCCGCAACGTCTGCCTTAACGATGATGTCAAGCTTCTTAACGCCCTCTGCCATTTGTGCGAAGAGGTCGTCAAGGCTTGCGCCTGCTCTGGCGCTCTGCGCTTCTGCCTTTGCCTTTTCGCGGCGCTGTTCTGCGAGCGTGCGTGCCATTTTTTCGTCCTCAACGGCATTGAATTCATCGCCTGCGGAGGGAACCTCGGCAAGACCAATGATCTCAACGGGAACGGAGGGACCTGCCTTTTTGAGCGTCTTACCGTTGTCGCCCACCATCGCGCGGACTCTGCCGACCGCGGTGCCTGCGATCACGATATCGCCCACCTCGAGCGTACCCTTCTGCACGAGAACGGTTGCCACGGGACCGCGACCGCGATCCAGACGGGACTCGATAATAAGACCTGCCGCACGGCGGTTGGGGTTAGCACGAAGCTCCTTGACCTCGGCAACGAGAAGCACGTTTTCAAGCAAGTCCTCCACGCCCATACCCGTCTTTGCGGACACGGGAACGCAGATGACGTCGCCGCCCCATTCCTCGGGAACGAGGTCGTATTGGGTCAATTCCTGCTTGATCTGCTCGGGATTTGCCTCGGGCTTATCCATCTTGTTGATCGCAACGATAATATCGATGCCCGCCGCCTTGGCGTGGTTGATCGCCTCGACCGTCTGGGGCATAATACCGTCGTCTGCGGCAACGACGAGGATGGCAATATCCGTTGCCATCGCACCGCGCGCACGCATTGCGGTGAACGCCTCGTGACCGGGGGTGTCAAGGAAGGTGATGTCCTTACCCTTGACCTCGGCACGGTATGCACCGATGTGCTGGGTGATACCGCCCGCCTCGCCCTTGGTGACGTGTGCGTTACGGATATAGTCGAGAAGCGAGGTCTTACCGTGGTCAACGTGACCCATTACGCAGACGACGGGAGCGCGCTCCACGAGATCCTCTGCGGTGTCCTCGGTCTCATCAAACAGCTTTTCCTCAATGGTATCGACGACCTCTTTTGTGACCTTGATGCCCATTTCGTCACAAACGAGATATGCCGTATCGTAATCCACCGTCTGGTTGACGGACGCCATTACGCCCATCATCATCAGCTTCTTGATGACCTCTGCGGAGGTCTTTTTCATACGGGCAGCAAGCTCGCCCACGGTGATCTCGTCGGGAAGCGTGATCTCAAGCTGCTTCTTGCGTGCCGCCTCCATTTCAAGACGCTTCTGACGCTCCTTTTCAAGACGCTCGCGTTCCTTCTTGCTGTCGCGCGCACCCTTTTGGGACTGCGGCTGGTTGTTGTTCTGCTTTTTGAGCTTCTGCTTGCCCACGCTGTCGCCGCCGCGACCCGAATAAGGCGCGTAGCGGTCGGTGTGGGTGTCGTCGTATTTGGAAAGATCCACCGCCGCCGTGCGGGTATCCACCACGCGGCTCTTGTTCTTGACCACGACCGTCTCACCGCCGCCCTGCTTGGGGGTCACGGCACCGAGGTCGATGGTGCGAAGCTCTTGCTTCTTGGCGGGCTTCTTTTCGGGGGCCTTCTTTTGCTCAGGCTGTGCCACGGGCTTCTCTTCCACCTTGGGCTCCACCTTGGCGGCAGGCATTTCCTCTGCCTTCTCTGCGGACTTCTCCACAGGCTTTTCGGCGGGCTTTTCCTCTGCCTTTGCCGCGGGCTTTTGTGCAGGCTTCTCCTCTTTTGCGGGCGCCTCGGCGGGCTTTGCCGCGGGCTTCGGCGTGTCATCCTCGATCGTCGCCTTGCCCGTCAGGTAATCGTCAATATTCACGAGCTGACTTGCAAGCGTCAGCGTTTGCAGAACGACCTCAAAGTCTTCGGGCTCCAAATCGCCCTTGATCTGCAATTCCCCAAGCAATGCCTCGTAATCCTTCTTCTTCATACCAAGCTCGCTCATCAGCGCGGCTCGTTTTATTTTTGCCATACTGCTACCCCTTCGTCCGCCGCATCGGCAGACGCCTTTCCACTTAGGTATAAATTCCGTAATTTCCCTGCGAAGCTCTCGTCGAGCACCGCAACTGCCGCGATCTCGGCGCTCTTGCCGACCGCGCGCCCAAGTCGCTCGGGCGTGGCGGGGACCGTCAGCATCGGAACACGGTAAAAGTCACACTTGTTTTTAATCTTCTTCGCCGTCCCTGCGCTCGCGCCTTGTGACAAAATGACGAGCGACGGGGGTTTATGGGAGGCAAGCGCCTCGCAAACGAGCGGCGTTCCGTGCGCGGTCTTTCCCGCACGGCGGCAGAGTCCGAGAAAGGTCAAAAACCTTTCGATCGCCTCCACCTTCCACGTTTCGTTACTGTTCTTCTCTTGCAAGGGCTGCCTCCAAGCGAAGGAAGACGTCCTCCTCGATCTTCGAGGAAAGCGCGGCTTCCAGTCGTTTCGTTTTTCTCGCCTTCTGCAAGCAGTCGGCGCGCTTACATAAATAGGCGCCGCGTCCCTGTGCCTTGCCCGTGGTATCGAGCGAGATCTCGCCCTCGGGAGAGCGCACGACGCGCGTAAGTGCGCTTTTGGGGAAATGCTCCCCACATCCCACGCAACGGCGCTCGGGAATTTTACGCACCTTCATTTGATTTGCCATACAAAAGGCTCCTTTCTTTCGCTATGGGCGCTTTTTTACGCCTTGATATCGATCTTGCAGCCCGTCAGCTTGGCGGCGAGCTTTGCATTCTGACCCTCTCTGCCGATGGCGAGAGAAAGCTGGTCCTGAGCAACGCGCACGAGGCACTGGCGCTCCTCCGTCACGGTGACGGAAAGCACGGTAGCGGGCGCAAGCGCCGCCTTAACGTAAGTAGCCAGGTCCTCATCGTAGCGAACGATATCGATCTTCTCGTTGCCGAGCTCGGCAAGGACGTTCGAAAGACGCATTCTGTGGTTACCGATGCACGCGCCTACGGGATCGACGTCGGGATCGGTAGAGTAAACGGACATCTTGGAGCGGGAGCCCGCGTCACGGGAGATGTTCTTGATGACGACGGTGCCGTCCTGGATCTCGGGAACCTCGAGCTCAAAGAGGCGGCGCACAAGTCCGGGATGCGTACGCGAGAGGCTGACCAGGGGACCGCGGTTTTCGCCGCCGTGCACCTCGCTGACGAGCACCTTGAGGCGGTCGCCCACGCGGAAGTCGTCGTCGGGCATCTGCTCGGCTTTGGGAAGGACCGCTCTGCCATTTCCCGTTTCAAGCACGAGCGCACCGTCCGTTTCGTCCACCTTATAGACGGTGGCGGTGATGATCTCGCCCTTCTTTTCTTCATAAGCACGCGCCTGGTTGGCACGCTCTGCCTCACGAATGATCTGAATGATCTGCTGTCTGCCCGCCTGTGCGGCAAGACGGCTGAATTTATCCGTCTTGACCTCGACCTCAACGGTGGAGCCCAGCTTGTAGCGGCGGCTCTTCGCCTTGGCGTCAGCAAGCGAGATCTCGGTATTGGGATCCGCAACCTCTTCCACGACCGTCCACTGCTGGAAGAGCTTCATTTCCTTCTTTTCGGGGTTGACGTGAAGGCGAACCATCACCTCGCAGCCCTGCTGCTTCTTGTAGGCACCCGCAAGCGCGGTCTGGAGCTTTTCTACCATATACTCCATCGGGATGCCCTTTTCCTTTTCAAGGAGGGCAAGTGCTTCAAAAAATTCCTTGTTCATGACAATTCCTTTCTAATATGGATCAATCTTCAAAATACACGGTACGAATGCGGGAGATCTCCTTGCGAGGGAATACGTGCTCCACGTCGTCGGGGGTGACGACGGTCACGGTGCTCTCATCCGCAGCAGAGAGTGCGCCAACGAGCGTCTTTGCGCCGTCCTTGGCGGCAAAGAAGCGAAGCTCTACCACCATACCTACGGCAAACGCTAAGTGCGCGTCGGTGCGAAGCTCTCTCTCGATGCCGGGCGAGGAGACTTCCAGGCGGTAGGAGCCCTCAATGGGGTCCGCCTCGTCAAGAATGGGGTCGATCGCGCGATGCACGCGCTCGCAGTCGGTAATGGAAATGCCGTCCTCCTTGTCGATGGTGATCTCAAGGTGATACTCGGTACCCGTCTTCCCGTAGGAAACGTCCCACAGGATGTAGCCGAGCTCCTCCACCGTAGGGCGAAGCAACTCTTCAACGGTGGCGGCAATCGGTTTTTTTGCCATAGCGTTTTCTCCTTTGACAAATAGAAAAGAGTGAGAAACCCGCACCTCACTCTTTCATACTCTTTATTCTTCCTATTTATTATATCACACTTTTTAAAAAAAGCAAGGGGTTTTGCGAATTTTGTGAAAAAAGTTTTTTAAAAAAATATCCCGTTCCGAGGAACGGGATATTTTATCCTGCAAAGCGGGATTTCATCGCGCGAGCGATTTCATCCGCCGAAAGGCGGATTTCTCCGCTTGCATCCCCGTGTGGGGATGCAAGCGATTTTTTAATAGTCGTTGCCGTACAGCGTGGTGGGGTCACCGGGACGCATCTCACAACCGGATGCATACGCGATGTTCTCCGCGCCTGCGGGCATCATCGAGGGGTTCTTGACCCAACGGGTGTTTTCCTGACGCACGTTGTGTTGATCGCGCAGACGGATGTAGAATGCTTCGTATACGCGAGCCTCCTCCAGCGTTCTGTTCGCACTCTCGGTCGCACGCGTACCAACGAAGTAGTTGTCGCGAAGGAGAATGTTCATCGAATCTGCACCCTTGATGTCCTGCGTGAAGAAGAACTCCGCACGGCTGTAACGGGTACGCAGACGCTTCAAGTACTGTGCCATCTCGGGATCGTTATCGTACTTGTTCTCGCTCTTGACGGCACCGTAGGACTGTGCAACGACCACGTTACGGTAGGTCTCCCAGTTGGAGGAAGCACCGTCGTGGTAGATACCTGCATAGAAGTGCTTTTCTGCGTCGCCCGTGATGTTCGAGAAGACGATGAAGTTATCGTGCTCCTTGTTGAACAGCTCGGTCTCAGAGAGCAGAGCGTTACCGCCCAGCGTGTAGATCGCACCGCCGTCTGCAAGCTCCGTCATAAAGTGCGTGATGTAGTTATACGCGATCTCAGCGCGCTCGGTACGGATCTCGGGGTCGTCGTAGGAAACCGCCGAGGGGTTCCAGCACCAACCGATGGAGATTGCCGAGTATGCCGAGTGGTGAATGGTGTTGTGCGTGATCTTGGTGTCAGCCGAGCAAGCGACCGTTACGGAGGGCGCGTTACGGATCACGACACCCGCACCGTCCACGAGGTTGTTCGTGATGGTGGTGTTGAGCGTACCGTAGCCATCGTTCAAGGGCGTGTTACCCGCGGGAGAAGTTGCGACACGGATCGCGGTTGAGCCGATGTTGGTCAGCACGTTACCCTCGATAAGGATGTTATCCTGACGCGCGTGCAGAGAAATACCCTCGCAAGGCACGTCGTGGATGTTACAATCCTGAATCGTGATATCCTTACCCATATAGCCGTAGATAGGAGCCATGGACGGGAAGTGCGTTTCGTTGCCGAGGCAATCAATGTTCTTGTAGCCTGCTGCCTGACCGCCCGCGAAGCCGATCTCACTCGTCTTCAAGCTATCCATACCCGTGATCTCAAGCTTTTCGATGGTCACGCTTCTTGCACCGTTCAGCACGAGCATATTGTCAAGCTGAGGATATGCGAAGGTAAGACCGTTAACACCCGTCTCGGAGTAGTAGTAGAGCTTACCTGCCAGGGAGTCGTAGTAGTACTCGCCATGGGTATCCATAAAGCCGTCGAGGTTGGTCAGCCAGTGCATACGGCCCATAATAGGCGACTGGTCGCCGGGGTACCAGTAATGGTCACCCGTACAGATCGCCAGACCCTCGTAAACGTCGCGGTCCATATAGACGGCGACGAACTCTACGGTCTCGCCGCTGTAGCCGCCGGTGGGATAGTTTTCACTGTCTCTACTCAGAAGAGGCTTCGTGATGGTGTCGTCGTAATCGATACCCCAAACAGGGCAGATATCGAAGCACCACTCAACGATGACCTGATATTCAAGACCGGAGTGCATCAGCGTATAGCGGTCCATCGTTTCGGGGTCGGAGTACTGTGCCGCGTAAGCGAGCTGTGCATCGTACTCTGCCTTGGCGGTAACTGCCGCCTTGCGGATCACAGGGAGCAAGAGGCTCGCGGCGATCTTCTCGCCCTCAAGCGTCTTAAGCTCCTTCTTAAGAAGCTTCTTTGCAGCAGCATCCTGCGTTGCCGCGATGGCTGCCTCCAGGTCCGCGACCGCCTTCGTGAGGTCGATCAGCTCCTGCTCGGCAGCAACGAGTCTCTCGAAGGTGGGCTCATATGCCGCCTTTGCCTCTGCAATGATGTCCGCAGCGGTGGCAGCGAGCTGCTTTTTACCGTCCTCAAGCGCACGGGAGAGGTCGCCTACAAGCTCCTTTTGGAGATAAAGCTTTGCCTCTCCACGGGGGTCAACCATAGGAACGTTGCCGCCGTAGGGAGCGTCTGCTTCTCTGACCTTGGGCATATATGCTTCGTTCAGCGTTGCATAGTTATTCAGCACGTGTGCCTCGCGCAGACGGTTGAAGATGGCTACGTACTCTGCGGGAGCGTCTGCAACCGTCGTTTCAACGGATGCAAAGTGCACCTTCCAAGCGGCAGCCTTTTCGCTATCTGCCTTGAGGGACGTGATCGCACCCAAGAGCTCTGCCGCAGCAAGCACCTCGTACTTGTAAGCGGTAAAGAGCGCCTTGTACTGCTCACTGCCTGCCTCGTTCGGCTGGCTCGTCAGGGCAAGCGTGCCTGCCGTCTTGAGCGCCGTTACGTCGTCAAGCGCGAGAAGTGCGTCTCTGTAATACTCGTATTGGATACCCCAGATCAGGGCGTCGTGCATTTCTTCACAAGAAAGCTTGCTATCGTAGGTCAGCTTGCCTGCCTTGTGGTCTGCCATTGCCTGCTTATACATACCGCTGGAGAATACGGTGTCAAGTGCGTAGGTGTCTCTTGCGCCCGTTGCAGTGAGGGCATCGTTTGCCATCGTAACGACACACTCTACCTCGATCTCGTAGTTCTTCGCGTTGAAGCCGGAGGAGGTTCCCTTAGCAAACGCCTGTGCCAGTTCTCTGAACTTCGCCTTATAAGCCTCACTTGCGCCCTCAATAAGCGTTTCCTGCGTCTCAAATTGGGACTTAGGAATACGCTTGCCGCCTACGGGACCGTAAGCCACGAGGTTGAAGATCTCACCGCAAGCCACGTAGTGGAGCAGTGCCTTTTCAAACGTTTCCGCATAAATGTGGGAGGGATTCTCCACGGGGCATTCTGCGTCAAGACCCAGCATATAGCGGTTATTCTCGCCATCAAGCTCCTTGCTACGGGACTCCTCGTACATCTTCTTTACTGCCGAAATTGCCATAAACTGGTCACGATAGTAAACGAAGCGGGAGCGAAGCGCTACCTTGGTCTCGGGATAGGGGTTGTAGTCGAGCGTCAGCGTACCGAACTCATTCATATACTTCGCGGTAAGGTAGGGACCGTCCTCGTAGCGGTTGAACTCCGTCAGGTATCTGGGCTGGCTAAAGTCCTCGATAAACTGCGAGCCGCGGTATGCGTTGAGCGCCAGCTCGTTGTTGACGTACAGGCAACGGAAGTTAGGATACTCGCCGTTTGCATCGGCGTCAAACTGATAAATGTAGAGGTTTTCACCCGCGAGCTGGAAGCCGTTCGTATCGATGGTACGGGCGGTGGTCAGTCGCGTTTTTTCGTTCTCCGAGGTGATGATGAATTCACAATAGGTGTAAGGATTGTCTTCCTCATTCATTACCATCATATCGGAAATGAGATATTCACCGTCTGCCGCCTGCAGATAGAAGCGCGTCGGGCGGTTGATGCCCTTTAACTTTTCCATACTGTCTGCAAAGGCTGCGGGGAAGTTGTTGTAGGGAGCATCCTTGGAGCCGTTACCGCCTGCGGATGCCGCCGCATCGAGATAAACGAACTTCTCCTCGTAGCAGTCTGCCATCGCGGACTCGTAGTAAGCAAGAAGGTCGTTTTGGTTCTTGATCTTGTCAAGACCCGTCATATGGTCGTATGCGGTGAAGAGGTTTTCAAGGTCGTAATTCAGTGCAGAGGTCGTTGCATAGTAGATCGTTTCCTCGCCGTTCGCGTCGATCAGCTTGACGTAGCCGACGACGTTGATGCCTGCGAGCAACGCCTCTCTGTTTGCGCTTTCCGCGAGAACGGTCAGCGCCGCGGTGTCTTCATCGATGAAGAAGCCGTCGATCTTACCCATATCGGAATCGTAAACGACGACCTTGTAGTCGTAGTTGTAGCCTGCAAGGGTGGGCGTTACGCCGCTGCCGATGTTAGCAAGCATACCGACCTCAAGCTTGTAGCCCTTCTCAACGACGTTCTCAGCACTTGCCTGGTTGAAGTCGAAGTAGAAGCGCATACCGTTCTTCTTGTCGTTACGGATACCCGAGTGCTTGAACTCAAGCCACAGACCCGCAAGACAGCCCTCAAACTCGCGAGCCGCCTCTTCCTTGGAGAGAGAGAAGTCCATCTTACCAAGGAGGTTATAAAGGAGCATCGGATTCTCGGGGAAGAGATCCATCGTAGCCTTGAAGAGCTCGATATCGAGATCGTAGAAGTAAAGGATATCTGCCGCATGGTTCTGTGCGTACTCCTCTGCGGTGAGCAGTCTGTCATACACGCGAACTGCGTAAACGGTGTTAGGCATACCGACCATCAGCTGGAACATATTGTTCGCCTGCTCGTTGGTGATCTGGCCTGCCGCCTGAATGACGAAGGAGCCGCCCGCCGTGCCGTTGGTATAGAAGGCGTATGCGGAGCTTGCGTTATCCTCGGTGTAATCCATTACGATGCGGTAGTTGATGATGTCGTTGACACCCACCTGCATCCAGCTTCTTTCCGTGGAGCGGGGCGAGGTCGAGTCAGGACCGTCACCGTCGCCGTCGGCGTCACCGTTACCCGACCAGCAAAGGTTCTTGATACGGTAAACCCAACGGCGCTCCATACCCGCCTGCGTAGGAGGCTTCAAGGAGTCGCAAACGAAGTTGATGCAACGCAGAGGACCGATCGCGAAGGCGTTGGTGTTGTAAATACCCCAGGTCGAGGTCTCATCGAGGTAACGCTTGACCGTACCGTCGGGCTGATCCACCGTGATACCTGCGGGATTGGTGATCATTTCAACGGTATAGTCGCTCTCGGGAAGCATCTCGGGCGTCAGATACAGACCGAAGTTATGGTCTGCCTGCCACTCCTCGTAGCTTCTCTTGATCTTCAAGCCGCCGTCAACCTGCAGCTCCCAGCCCGAGCCCTTAACGGAGACTGCCTCACCGATCACGGCGCCGTTGAACCAGGAGATGGCTTCGTCGCCAACGCGGAAGGTACCCGTATTGAAAGACTTGTAGGCGGTGGTCAGCACGCGCAGGCCCTCGGTTACGTAGAGGGAATCCTCTGCCTTGGGTGCGGTTGCGAGAGAATCGATCAGAGAGTCAAGGTTTGCCTGCAGCTCCTCGGTATCGCTCGTGAAGGGCTGAGCGCTGAGCCAGCCGCGGATGATCTTCTGATCGTCTGCGGAGAGAGCGTTGTACTCGGTGATATCCACCTGACCGTACGCCATGACGTCAGCAAAGCGGTTCTGCTCCTTCTCTGCTGCGGTCAGGGCACCGTCATAAATACGAACGGCGTAGAAATCAACGGAAAGACGCTCTGCCAGATAGAACAGACGGTCTGCCGCAGTCTCCTTCTCAAAATTGTACCCTTTGGCGGTATAATCAATGTACTTCGCCGCGTCGCGGTAGAAGGTAAAGGTGGCATCCTTCTTATCGTCCGAAACGTCGCGTGCGATCTCAAAGGTGCGCATCACATTACGGGTGTAGAAGGGATCCTTCTTAACAAACATCGCGGTTGCACCCTCAAAGCCGCCTGCGTTACCCGTATTCCAATAGTCTTTACCGCCAAGGCCGTACGAGTCCTTAAGGACCGTGAAGATCGCCGTGCAGTTTTCGCCCCAATAGTTCTTTGCGCTCTGCGCAGTACCATCACGCTGGAGCGACCAGCCGACCAGGTTACCGATAAAGTCAACGGGGGTGACGTTGTTGTAGCCATACTGTCCCGCGCCCGAGGTCTCCTCGCCAAGTGCGAAGACACCCATCACGGGGTTGCCGTTCTCGTCAGCCGCCATAATATCGCGGTACTGTGCAAGGAATTCGATATCGTAATCGCCCGTAGGAAGCAGATCGTAATCGAATTCAAGACGGGTACCCGTGATGCCCAGCGTAGCAAACGCGCTGTCTGCGGAGAAAATATTATTAATGTAGGAGCCGTAGATCTGCGTGACGCCGAAGCCACCGTCGTCGTACTTATCCCACAGTGCCTTGTTGCCGAGGGTTGCATTGCCGTCTGCGATCTTGTTGATCCAGACACCCTGCGAGAGGTTGACGGAAACGTCACCCGCGAAGGCGGTGAAGAGCGAGGTCAGCTTTGCGCCGTTTGCAGTTTCCGCGGTAAAGCCCCCATTGCCGTCGTAGCCGACGTAAAGCTTCTCGTACTCGGTGAGCTGCTTAGCAACGCCAAGGCTCTCAATGTATTCCACCGTTTCCTCGATGAGCGTTTCGATCTCTTCCTTGGTCGCCGTCTCGGGGAGCGCTGCTGCGGTAGGATAGAAGGCTTCCTTTGCCTCGTCGCTCATCGTGTTGAACAGCTCGATATCCACACCAAGGCGGAGCATCATATCTGCCGTCGCGTTCTGTGCTCTCTCAAGCTCGTTTAATGCGCGGTTGTATACGCGATAGGAGTAAACGTAGCCGGGGATGCTCTTGAACTGGAGCGCGCGGTCGCCGTAGGTGTGAGGCACCTGCGTACCCGTGCGGTGGCTCGTGCCGTGGAGCAGATCGTAGGAAACTGCCTTGCCCGCATCGGTGGTTGCGCTCGTCTTGGTCACGTAGAGGGGAACGAGCTTGCCGTCATCGTTCTTGAAGCCCTCGTCGTTTGCCCAGATATTGGTGGAGCCGGGGGGAACGACCATTTCCCAAGCCGCGTCGCCGCCTCTGCCAGCCCATCCGTTATCAGAGATGCACCAGCGGACCTTACCCTGACCGTCGCCCGAAAGGCTGAAGGCATACTTGGAGGTCCAGAAGTTGCCCGACAGCGTACCGAAGTACAGACCGCCGTCAACGGAGGCAGTATTCTCATCGATCACGAAGGGGAGCTTGATGCTCTCAACCGTGACGCCGGCAGGAACAACAACAGCCAGCGAGCCGCCAAGGTCCTTGTTGCCGTAATAGTAATAGTTCGAGATGGTTGCTCTGCCCTCATCGTTCAAGGTAACGGAAACCTGCGAGCCATCGGGATGGCGTCCGCAGATGAAGGTCACGGTCACCTTGGCACCGGGCTCACCCACGATGGTAGTAGGACAGGTCTGACCGGTCGTGAAAACGGACGCACCGGTACGGTTCGCCGTATAAACCACGGTATCGCCGCGGTCCTCGACTGCGAGAGGATAGGTGCCCTCGCCGCCGTTCTCCACGTAAAGGTCATACTGCATGGGGGTCTCACGCAGGTTGATACGAGTGAGCGTATCTACCGTCCACGCCTCAAAAGGAACGTAACGGCCGCCCTGCTTTATAGCAAGCAGGTCAACGGCTTTGTCTGCGCCGAGGATGGTAACGCCCTCTCCCGCTACAAGCGCCGTACCGAAGGACAGCAGGTTATCGGGCGCGTCGTACATCGGGTCGTCAAAACCGACACCAATGCCGCTTGCATCCGTTTTCCAGCCGGTGGGATTCTCGGTGGCGTCAAACGCGCCGCCCGTGATGGTTGCAAAATAGTCATCCGAGAGCACGAACGTCTTCGTGTTCTTGTCATAGACCTTTGCTACCCACTTTCCTTCCTCAAAATCCACCGTTTCATCGACTGCGTCCATCGTGTTCGCATCGAAGAAAGCGACGAGGCCATCGGTCACGTAAATGCCGTACGCATCGTCCACGGAGGTGAAGGTCTCACTCTTGGGGAGCTCGGTGTCAGGCGTTTCGGAGCCCGATACGACGGTAGCGGGAACCAAGCCCACGAGCATCGCGAGCAGCAAGAGGATGCTGAGAACTCTTGTCTTCATACTTTTTTCTCCTTCTTTGTTATCAAGTTTGCGCCTATGAGCCGTGGGGAACACAGGCGCATAGATACCTACGGATATTTTACGATATTTTCCGTTCCTTGTCAAGTATTTTTTATCATAAATCACGCAAAATAACAAACTGTTCACAACCCTTTTGTGACATTTGCCAAAAAGGAGTTTTTATTTTTGTGCAATCGTCCAAGGTCTTCCTTTTTTTGCCAAGAAAAAAGAGAGAGACGCGCCCAAAAGGCACGCCTCAAAAAAGATTTTTGTTTTTACGAACGGTCGAATATGCATATGAATGGGAAGGCGAGATTGGCGTCGCCGCAAGCCGTCAGTCGATCAGTAGCGGTCGGTGCGAAGCCAAGCAAGGTCGGGATGGTGACCGTCGCAGCCTGCGCGCAGGAGCACCGCTTCCCCGTCTGCGGAAAGCGCGTCCCAGGTGCGCACGTAGTGCATATTCACGTTCTGCACGTTGCTTACCTCACGCATACAGTCCCACGCGGCCTCAAGCTCCTGCTTATCGGGCTCGGTGGCACGGCAACGGATGTACCAGTTGTCCTCGTGCAGGATATTGTACGCCCAATAGTTCTCGTCGCCGCAGCGTTGGGAATAGAAGTGGCAGGTGCGGTCGCGGCGCTCGCGGAAGGTGTAGAGGAAGCGCTCGGTGTAGCCCGGGTTTTCGTCGGTCGGGTCTGCACCCAGCGAGTGCGCCACGACGGCGTTCCCTCTCGAATGCCAGCTCGTTGCGGCAGCATCGTAATAAATGCCCATCAAGGCACCGCCCACCGAATTGCCCGTATGCTTCGTCATCACGACGGCGTTGCCTTCCATTACGTTATAAAGGCTTCTATCCTCGCGCGGTGCGTTGCCGCCGAGAATGTAGATGGCTCCGCCGTCGGCAAGTCCCTTCATATAATCGTAAACGTAGTTGTAGCTGACGGTGACGTTACAAAGGTTGACGGACTCGCCGTAGGGCAGATCCGTCTTTGCCCAGCACCAGCCGAGCGAAATGCCCGTGTAGGGAATATCGTGGACGGTGTTGCGCGTGACGGTGAGGTCGCGGGAGGAGGAAAGCATAATGGCGGGGGATGCCCACAGCTCCCTGCCCGCGCACACGACGTAGTTGTTCTCGATCAGAACGCGGTCGTTGCCCTGCTCACGGTCAAAGGCACGCAAGCGCGGCTCGCCCGCGCGGATGGCGGCAGAGCCGATATTCTCAAAGCGGCAGTTCTTGATCACCAGGTCCTCTACCCTGCCGCTAAAGCTGATGCCCTCGCATCCAAGCTCCGCGAAACGGCAATTCTCCACCGTCACGCCATACGCGTTTTTGGAGTAGATAGCGGCTTCATGGGGAAATCCGCCGTCGATGATGTGCGTGGCGGATGCCTGACCGCCCGCGTGGAAGCTCTCGTGAAGCGCAAGATAGTCCGTACCCGTGAAGGTGATGCCGCGGAAGGTGACGTTGCGAAGATCCTCACAGCGGAACAGGTAATCAAGCTTTGCACAGGCAAAGGTGTGCGACGTCACGTCGCCCTCGGTATAATAGTAGAGCGTTTCGGCCGCCGCATCGTAGTAATAATCGTTTTCCTTGCGCACGAAGGCAAGGTGATCCGAGAGGAAGTGGATGCGCGTTTTGATGTGATAGTGGTTAAGCGGGTCAGGGGTGAGTCCGGCTTCGTGTCCCGCGGGAACCGCAAAGTGCTTATACTCTTTTTTATCGAAATAACAAGCGATATGGGTCTCCTTCACGCCGTCCTCTTCGTAAACGGCGACGTCATCCAAGTCTACCAAAACGATATGCATAACGTTGAAAACCCACTCGTACTCGCAGTGCATCGCACAGCGCACGGGAATCTTGCCGCTTGTCTTATCCCCTACCAAGGGGCGCACGAGATCCTCGGCAAGATACATCTTACACTGCTCGCGTGCGTCGCGCGAGGGATCCTTGGCGTCAAAAGTACGGTCAAAGCGGAAGTGATGCACGTCGGGCTCATCCACGTACTTGCCGCCCATATGGGCAAGCGTGGCGAGCTTGCCGTCTACCAGCAGGTTGCGGAATTTTCCCATACCCGCAAGACGGGCGGCGTACAGGTTTTCGCCTACCTTTTCAAAAAGACAGGCGTCAAAGGGAACGGCGGCGGTGATGACCGCTTCCCCTCCCTCTCCTTCCACGGTTAAAGTGGAATGAGGATTTAAGCTTCTCCCACGGAAGCTCAAGGTGTCACCAAGCAGGTGAGTGCCGCAAGAAAGCGAAAGGGTGACGTCCTTTGCCACAGGGGAGGCAAGGTGCGCCTTAGCGGTCTCCCAGGCAAGCGCGAGGCTGGCAAAGGGAGCGTCCGCCTCACCCGTACCGATTCCGTTTGCGTGCGGATCGACGTACAGGGTGATCTTTTCGGGACGCGAGCAACTCATAGTTTTCTCCTTGTTTTTGTTTTTTATCGCCCATCGCGGGAAGTCCCGCGAAAAGAGATCAGTAGCGGTCGGTTTTCAGCCAATCGAGGTCGGGGTGATGGCCGTCACAGCCTGCGGCGTTCATAATCTGCACCGCGCCCTCGGGAAGGGCGTCCCACGTGTATACGTATTGCATATTTTCGTTATATACCCAACGGGCGGGAACCATACACATCCAAGCCGCCTCGATCTGCCGTTTTTCGGGATCCGTTTCGCGGCAACGGATGAAATAGCACTCGTCGTGCAGAATGTTGTAGGCGTTCGCCCCCTCTGCGGTATTCTGCGAGAAGAAATAGCAGGTGCGGCGACGGCGCTCACGAAGGGTGTGAAGGAAACGGGCATCGTAGCCGGGATTTTCCTCATCGGGATGCGCGCCCGCAGACTGGGCGACGACGACGTTGTTCTTGGAGTGCCAGTTAGAGGAGGAGCCGTCGTGATACATTCCCATCAGGCAAACGCCGCGCGCGTTGCCCGTATGCTTGGTCAGGACGACCACGTTGCCGAGCGTGCGGTTGTAATGGTTGTGGTCGTCGCGCGGTGCGTTGCCGCCGAGGGTGTAGATCGCACCGCCGTCGGCAAGTCCTGTCATATAATCGTACACGTAGTTGTGGCTGATCATTACGCCAGTAAGGTTGATCTCCTCGCCGTAGGGACGCAGATTGGGCGCCCAGCACCAGCCCACGGAGATGCCCGTATAAGGCACGTCGCAAACGGTGTTACGGGTGATCGTCACGTCACAGCAAGCACTCATCATAACGGCGGGAGATGCCCAAAGTTCTCTGCTCGCACGGGTGATAAAGTTGTTTTCGATCAGAACGCGCGCATTGCCGTTTTTCGCATCGTAGCGGCGCAGATGAGGCTCACCGCAGCGGATCGCGGCAGAGCCGAGGTTTTCAAAGTGACAGTTTTTGACGGTAAGATCCTCTACCCTGCCGCCAAAGCTGACACCCTCGCATCCCAGCTCTACGAAGCGGCAGCCCGCAAAGGTCACGCCGTAGGCGTTCTTGGAATAGACGGCAGCCTCCTTGGGAAATTCCCCGTCAACGACGTTGCTCGCCGATGCCTGCTCACCCGCGTGGTAGCCCTCGCGCAGTGCGAGATAATCCGTGCCCGTAAAGGTGATGCCGCGGAAGGTGACGCCACGAAGGTCCTCGCAGCGGAACAGGTAATCGAGCTTCGCACAAGCAAAGGTGTGTGCCAAAACGTCGCCCTCGGTGTAATAGTAAAGCGTTTCGTTCTCCGCGTCGTAATAATAATCGTTTTCCTTGCGAACGAAGGCTTTGTTATCCGAAAGAAAGTGAAGTCGCGTTTTGAGGTGGTAGCCGCCGCCCGTGCCGTCAAGGTTCGCCTCGCTGTACGCGGGCACCTGGAAGTGGCGGTACTCCTCGGGGTCAAAATAGCAGGCAACGTGCGTTTCTTTGACACCGTCTTCCTCGTAGATCGCTACGTCGTCAAGGTCAACCGACACGATGTGCATAATGTTGTAGTCCCACTCGTACTCACAATGGAAGGCACAGCGCACGGCGACTCTGCCCTCGGTCTTATCGCCCACCAAGGGGCGCACGAGGTCCTCGGCGAGATAGAGCTTGTTGAGGGTGCGCGCGTCGCGCGTGGGATCCTTGGCGTCAAAGGTGCGGTCAAAGCGCATCGAATGGCTGTCGGGCTCATCCACGTACTTGCCACCCATATGGGCAAGCGTAGCGAGCTTGCCGTCCACAAGCAGGTTGCGGAAGGCACCCATGCCCGAAAGGTTGACTTTATAGAGGTTTTCGCCTACCTTTTCAAAAAGGTGCGCATCAAAGGGAACGGCGGCACTGATCACAGCGCCATCCCCCTCGACGGTGAGGGTAGAGGCGGCGTTAAACGCCTTGCCGTTAAAGGTGAGCGTGTCGCGCAAAAGATACCTTCCCTTCGCAAGCGAGAGGGTGACGTCTGTTTTGCCAGGAAGGGCGAGATAAGATTTTGCCGTTTCCCACGCAAGGGCGAGCGACGAGAAGGGGGCATCGGGCGCACCCGTGCCGACACCCTTTGCGGAAGCGTCAACGTAAAGCTTGATTTCCATATTTTTTCCTCGTTTTCGTTGTTTTTTGAGAAAATCGCGCCCGAAAAAGGGGGGCGCGATTCTTTTGTCTTAATAGCGATCTGCCTTGAGCTCGTCAAGGTCGGGATGCGCGCCGTCGCAGCCTGCGGTGGTGATCAGCTCCGCCGCCTCTCGGGGAAGCGCGTCCCACGCGTAGATATACTTCATATCCTTGTTGAAGACGTCGCGAGCACCCGCATTTCTGCGCTTCCAAAGCAATCTTTCCTTGAAGGAAAGGTCCTTGGGCATCGGCTCGCGCAGGATGGCTTCCTTGGCGTCGTCATCGGAAACGATATCCACCGCTTCTCCCATCGTGAGGTAGTTGAGCTCGAGGTTAAGGGCATAGGGCTCCGTCTGGCGGGGACGGATGAGATAGCAGTCCTCGTTAAGGATGTTGTACGACCAGTTATTGGCGCCGTAAGCGCCGTAGTCCTGTGCAAAGTAATATACGCTTCTGCGGCGGCGCTCGTGGAAGGTCCAAAGGAAGCGCTCGTCATAGCCGGGGTTCTCCTCGTCGTAATCCGCGCCCGTGGACTGGGCAACGACGACGTTCTTGTAGGAGTGCCAGTTGGTGGAGGCACCGTCGTAATACATACCCATCAAGCAAACGCCTCTGCCCGAGCCCGTGTGCTTGCTCATCACGACCACGTTGCCCTCGGTCTTGTTGTAGAGGGTATGGTCGGTTCTGGGCGCGTTGCCGCCCAGCGTGTAGATCGCACCGCCGTCGGCAAGGTTATACATATAGTCGGTGACGTAGTTGTAAGCGATATACACGCCCGTCAGGTTGATCAGCTCACCGTGCGGGCAGGGATTGTAGCCCCAGCACCAGCCGATCGAGATGCCCGTATAGGGCACGCGGCGGATGGTATTATGGACGATGGTGACGTCCTTGCACGCGGCAAACATGATACCGGGTGCTTCGTAATACTCGCGTCCCGTATCCTCGATAAGGTTGTTTTCAATGAGGGCGTTTTCGGTACCGTCCTCCTTGTCGAACTTACGGAGCTTGGGCTCACCCGAGCGAATTGCGGTGGAGCCGAGGCCGCGGAAGGTGCAGTTCTTTACAATGAAGCCCGTGACTCTGCCGCCGAGGCGGATGCCCTCGCAACCAAGCTCGTAGAAGCAGCAATTTTCAAAAGAAAGATTGGTTGCGCTCTTGGAGTAGAATGCCGCCTCCTGCGGGAAGTCGCCGCGCGACGCCTCAGCACACGCCTGACCGCCGTTGTGACCCGCAAGCGTCAGGTGCATATTGTCCGCACCCGTGAAGGTGATGCCGTAGAAGGAGAGATTCTTGACCGCACGGCAGGAGAACAGCTGGTCAAGCTGGGGGCAAGCAAAGGTGCGTGCCGTAATATCGCCCTCGGTGTAGTAGTAGAGGGTTTCGGTTCTTGCATTGTAGTAGTAATCGTTTTCCTTGCGAATGAATGCCTGATGGCTCGCGAGGTGATACATACGGTTTTCGGTGGGGTAGCCGGGATGAAGCGAGAACGCCTCGTACTCGCCGCGCTTCATCAGACAGCCGACGAGCAATTCCTTTTTACCCGGATAATAGTTGGCGTAGTGCTTATCCTTGATGGTCTCGCAATCAAACTCCACGGTATCGTCAAGGTCAATGCCGATCATATGAATGATGTTGTAATTCCATTCGCAATCGATGTGCCACTCAATGTTTTCGCCGTTGTCCAGCCACACCATACCGCTCGTGCGGTCCCCGATGAGGGGCTTAACGAGGTCCATATGCAAATAGACCTTGCGCTGTGCGATCGCACTGCCGCCGTCCTTGAAGTTGGCGTCGCGGTTATAGCGCATCGTGTGCATATCGGGGTCGTCGGTGTTGCGTCCGCCCGAATGCGCGAGCGTGGCGATCTTGCCGTCCACGTAGAGATAGCGGAAGGCGGCAACGTTCGGGAGCTTGGCGGCATAGAGGTTCTCGCCCACCTTCTCGAAGAGCGAAGCGTCAATGGGAACGAGAGAGCTGACGGTGGTCTTGCCGGGCACACCCACCAGGGAAAGCGCGGAGTCATCGGGCAGGTATCTGCCGTTGAGCGTCAGCGTCTCGTCGATCACGTGCTCTCCCTCGGAGAGTGAGAGGGTGATCTCGGTGCCGGGCGTCTTCAAGCGCTCCTTTGCCATTGCCCACGCGAAAACGAGGGAGCGGAAGGGGGCTTCCTTGCTGCCGTCACCGCCAAGCGCGGCGGTGGGGTTGACGTAAAAAACGATTTTGTTTGTCATAATATTATCCTCGCATTATGCTTTTTAGATTTAATAACGGTCTGCCTTGAGCTCGTCAAGGTCGGCGTGAGCGCCTGCGGCTCCTGCGGCGGTGATCAGCGTTGCCGCTTCGTCGGGAAGTGCATCCCAGGTGTAGACGTACGTCATATTTCTGTTGATGACGTCACGTGCTGCCGCGCGCTTGCGCTTTTCGTGCAGTCTTTCCTCAAAGGAGAGCCCCTCGGGCATCTTCTCGCGCAAAACGGCATCCTTTTCTTCCTCGGGGACGATGTCCTCCACCTCACCCATCGTGCAGTAGTGCGTTTCGATGTTGAGGGGGATCAGGTCCGTCTTGCGGGGACGGATAAGGTAACAATCCTCGTTGCTTATGTTGTACGACCAGTTGTTCGCGCCGTAAACGCCCGCATCTTGGCAGAAGTAGTACAGGCTTCTGCGGCGACGCTCACGGAAGGTATGCAAAAACCGCTCGGTATAGCCCGGGTTCTCCTCGTCGGGATCCGCGCCCAGAGACTGCGCCACGACCACGTTGTTTCGAGAGAGCCAGTTGGAGGACGAGCCGTCGTAGTAAATGCCCATCAGGCAGACACCGCGACCCGAGCCCGTGCGCTTGTTCATCACGACCACGTTTTCAAAGCAACGGTTATAAAGGTTGTGGTCGGTTTTCGGCGCGTTGCCGCCCAGCGTGTAGATGGCACCGCCGTCGCAAAGGTTGCGCATATAATCGGTGATGTAGTTGCGGGAGATCTCAATCTCGTCAAGGTTGATGCCCACGTCGTGCGCCCAGCTCTTGTAGCTCCAGGACCAGCCGATCGAAATGCCCGTGTAGGCACAGTCGCGGATGGTGTTGCGCGTGATGACCACGCGGCGGGAGGAGGTCAGCATGATGGCGGGAGAGTCGGGATATTCGCGCGCGATACCCTCAAGGAGGTTGTTTTCAATGCGAACGTCCGCGTTGCCATCCTCCTCGTCGAGCTTGCACATTTTGGGAGAAGCGGCGCGGATGGCAGAGGAGCCGATCTCGCGGAAGGTGCAATCCTTGACCGTAAAGCGATCCACTCTGCCGCGCAAACGGATGCCCTCGGCGGCGAGCTGCTCAAAGCGGCAGTCTTCAAAGGTCAAGCCACACGCATCCCAAGAGTAAAAGGCGGCTTGCGTGGGGAAATCGCCCATTGAGGAGCTTGCCTGACCGCCCGCGTGGAAGCCGAGCGAAAGGCGCATATTGTCCGTCCCCGTAAAGGTCACGCCGCGGAAGGTAAGGTTGCGCACGCGGCGGCAGGCAAAGAGCTGATCGAGCTTACCGCAAGCAAAGGTGTGGGTGGAAATATCCCCCTCGGTGTAGTAATAGACGACCTCGCGCGTGACATCGTAATAATAGAAGCCCTCGCGGTTGCAGAACGCTTTGGCGTTCGAAAGAAAGTAGCTTCTGGTCTTTAAATGGTAGCCGCCCGCCTGACCGAGTCCCGCCTCGTGTCCCGCAGGGACGGAGAAGTTGCGATATTCGGGCTTGGGGAAATAGCAAGCAACGCAAAGCTCCTTTTCACCGTTTTCCTCGTAAAGCGCGGTATCGTCAAGGTCAACCGCGTTGATATGCATAATGTTGTAGCCCCACTCGTATTCGCCGTGATACTCACAGGACACGTTCACCCTGCCGCTCGTGCGGTCGCCAACGAGAGGCTTCACGAGATCCATACCGAGGTAGAGCTTGCAAGAGGGACGCGCGTCGCGCGTTTCGTCCTTGGCGTCGTGTGTGCGGTCAAAGCGGATAAAGCGGATATCCTCGTCATCCGTAAAGCGGCCGCCCGCGTGGGCAAGCGTCGCTATCTTGCCGTCCACGTACAGGTGACGGAAGGCACGCATACCCGCGACGTGCGCGGCGTAGAGATTTCCTTCCACCTTCTCAAAGAGCGAAGCGTCAAAGGGGCGCGCGGCGGTAATAACCGTCTTTCCTGCGACACCCTCGATCAAAAGCGTAGAGTCGGGATTCTGCGCGTCGCCGTCCAGCGACAGCGTGTTATAGCACAGATGCGTACCGCCCGCAAGGGAGAGCGTAACGTCGACAGCCGTCGCGTCACACAAAAGGTCGCGGGAGGCGGCAAGCGCCGTTTCAAGCGAGCGGAAGGGGGTCTTTTGCGAGCCGTCACCGCGCGAGGCGGCAGTGGGATCGACGTACAAGACGATCTTTTCGTTCGTAGCCATACTGATGATCTCCTATTCATCAAAAAAAGGTTTTTTACACATAAGGCGGCCTCGTGCGTATGCGCACGCGAGCCGCTTCTACCATCATTTTAAAGGCTCGTTTTGGGGAAGTCAACCCCGTTAGGAAAAATAAATGCCCATTTTCCAAAACTTTTTGTTTTTCTTTGTGCATTTTAACCAAAAAACGATCGGTTTTTTTGACACCCTATTTTTCCGTTGCGGAAGCGTAAGGAAAATGGAAAAGCGGCGACCCTGCGGTCGCCGCTCCTCTATGTGTTATAAAATTACTTTGCGGATTTGCCGAGGTACTTTTTGTACTCCTCGAATGCCGCGTCCCAAGCGGCGCTTTCGGTGGGCTCGTAGATCTTAAGGGGCGTCGAATCGGTGATGACGCGGCGCGCGTCACGCCAATCCTTGAGCTCGCCAAGGGCGATCAGCTGTACCGCGATGTTACCCATCACGGTTGCCTCAACGGGACCTGCCACCACTCTGACACCCGTCGCGTTTGCGGTCAGACGGCAAAGGAGGGTATCCTTGATACCGCCGCCCAGCATATTGATCTGTCCAAACGCCTTGCCCGAGATGTCGCGCAGGGCGTTGAAGTTGAGCTTATACTTCATCGCAAGGCTCTCGTAGATACAACGCATCACCTCGCCGCGGGTTGCGGGAACGTACTGACCCGTCACACGGCAGAACTCACGCACGCGCTCGGGCAGGTTGCCTGCGGTCTCGAACTCGGGAGCGTCGCAGTCGATGAAGCAACGGAAGGGCTCAGCGGCGAGTGCCTCGCGCTCAAGGTCGGCGTAGGACACGTTCTCGCCCTCGCGGATCCACTGACGGCGGGACTCTTGGATGAGCCAAAGACCCATAATGTTCTTTAAGAAACGGGTGGTGTTCTCATAGCCGCCCTCGTTGGTGTACTGGATCTTCGCGCTCTCGGGGGTGATGACGGGAGCGGACAGCTCGGTGCCGAAGAGCGACCAGGTGCCGCAAGAGATGTAAACGAAGTCACCCTCGGTGGGGGCGGCGGCAACGGCAGACGCGGTGTCGTGCGTGCAGACGGCGACCACGGGGATGGGCTTGCAGTCAAACTCGGTGCAAAGCTCGTCGGAGAGCATACCGTAGCATTCGCCCGGCTGGATCAGCTCGGGAAGAATGCGGGAGGGGATGCCGAGGCGCTCCAGCAGCTCGGTGTTGAAGGTCTTACTCACGGGATCGAGGAAGTTGGAGGTGGAGGCGATGGTGGACTCCGCACGCTTTGCGCCCGTTAAGAAATACGCAAACAGGTCAGGCATAAAGAGGATCTTATCCGTCAGCGCGAGAAGCTCGGGACGGTATTTTGCAAGATAGTAGAGCTGATAAATGGTGTTCAGGCGGAGCGTCTGCGTGCCCGAAATGGCGTACAGCTCGTCGGGAGGAATGATCTTGGCAACTGCCTCGGGCATTCCCACCGTGCGCTCGTCGCGATAGTGGCTGGGGTTGGCAAGAAGCTCGCCGTGCTCGTTGAGAAGTCCGAAATCCACGCCCCAGGTGTCGATACCGATCGCGTCGATCTCGTATTCCTTGACTGCCTTGTTGATCGCCGTCTTGATCTCGAACAGAAGACGGAGCACGTCCCAATACATTCTACCGCCCGTCACGATGGTGTCGTTGGAGAAGCGGTGGATCTCGGTGACGTTGATAAGCTTGCCGTCGTACTCACCGATCATCGCGCGTCCGCTGGATGCGCCAAAGTCAAATGCTAAAACCTTTTTTGCCATTATGTTTTCTCCTTCATTTGGATTATGTTTTTTAAAGCCACTCACAGTATAACATCTTTTGAAAAATTTGTCTACCCCTTTTTTGATTTTTTCGGAATTCCGACCAAAAAAGCCTTGATTTTTAACAACGGCGGTGTTATACTAGGGGCAGAAATTAAAGGAGAGGCGCTATGACACTCGAGCAAATTGATAAAAATTTCAAGCTTTCCGCCGTCACGGAAAAGGACGTCGTCTGGCATGACGTGCGAGAGGTGCCCTTCCGCATCTACGGCGTTTACTACGAGGAGAGCGAGGGACGCTTTCGCCGTCTGCCCGCCGCGGTTGCCGAGGCAACGAGCGCAGGCGTTGCCACACTCGCAACCCACACCTCGGGCGGTCGCGTGCGCTTCGTGACCGACTCGCCTTATATCGCTATCCGCGCCGTTTCCTCTGCGGGAACGCGCTTTTCCCATATGCCGCTTTCGGGCGTACACGGCTTTGCCCTGACAGAGGACCGTTTCCACTTTGTACACGCCTTTATGCCCGAATTCACCGCCGTTACGGACGCGCCCTTCGCCTTCGAGAGTATCACTTACCCTTGGCATAAGAGCTTTCACACCGAGGGCAAGCACCTTTACAGCATTTCTTTTCCCCTGTATGGGCGCACCGACGCGCTTTTTATCGGCTTAAAGGAAGGATGCCTTTTGGAAGCGGCGCCCGATTACACCTACGAGGAAAAGCCCGTGCTCTTTTACGGCTCGTCCATCACGCAGGGCGGTTGCGCCTCGCGTTCGGACACCGATTACGTGAGCCGCTTGTCAAGAATGCTGGACACGGATATTCTCAACCTCGGATTTTCGGGCTCGGCGAGGGCAGAGGATGCGATGATCGCCTATCTTGCCTCGCTCGACCCGTCCGTATTCGTGCTTGACTACGATCACAACACACCCTCTCTTGAGCATTTGGAGGCAACGCACGAGAAGCTGTTTCTCGCCTTCCGCGCGGCGCACCCCGATACCCCTGTCATTATGATGTCCCGCCCCGACTTTCATAACGGTCTGCTTAACGTTGAGCGCCGCGCCATCATCAAAAAAACCTACGATAACGCCAAGGCGCGCGGCGACGGGCGCGTGTGGTTTATCGACGGCGAAACGCTGTTTGCAGGCGAGGATCGCGAGAGCTGTACGGTGGAGGATTGCCATCCCACCGACCTTGGCTTTTTCCGTATGGCAAAGACGGTAGAGCCTCTTTTGCGTGAGGCACTCGCTATCGCCTACGGGGAAAAATAATTTTTGCACGCCGCGCCTCTGCGCGGCGTGTTTTTTCAAGAAGAGCACCTTGACAAGTGCGGCTTGCAACTGTATAATAAAGGGTGAATACGTTTTAAGAGGTGGAATATGTTCTATCACGTCAAGGGAGAACTGATGCTGTGCGAGGGCAGTCTTGCGGTCGTTGATTGCGGCGGCGTGGGATATGCGCTCACCGTGAGTCTGAACACGGCGGAGAAGTTAGCACAGAAGGTGAGCGAGGAGGTCTTCTTATTCACGCATCTTGCGGTGCGCGAAGACGGCGTAGAGCTGTACGGCTTCGGCAGCCGTGAGGAGCTTTCGGTCTTTCGTCTGCTCATCACCGTTTCAGGCGTGGGTCCCAAGGCAGCGATGAGTATTCTTTCCACTCTCACCCCCGACCGCTTTGCTTACGCGGTCTGCACCGAGGACGCCAAGGCGCTCTCCCGTGCGCCCGGCATCGGCGGCAAGACGGCGGCGCGCATCGTGCTGGAGCTCAAGGACAAGATCTCGAAGGAGCAGATGTCGGGTGACCTCGCTTCCCTTTCGGGCAGTACTCCCGCCCCCAAAGCCCCCGTGGGCGGTGCGGCGAGCGGCAAGCTTGCCGAGGCACAGGATGCACTGGGCGTGCTGGGATACAACCGCACCGAGATCGCGCAGGTGCTGCGCGAGATCGACGTGACGGGGCTCTCGCTTGAGCAGATCATCACCGCGGCGCTTCGCCGTTTCAGTGAAAAATAAAAAAGGAGGACACGCACTTGTCGATCGCAGAGGAAGAATTTGACTTTGAAAGCCGCATCGTGGGTACGGAGAGCGTGCCATCCGACTTTGAGGTAGAAAACTCCCTTCGTCCCAAGACACTTGACGATTATACGGGTCAGGAGAAGGCGAAGGAAAACTTAAAGATCTATATTGAGGCGGCAAAGATCCGCCACGAATCGCTTGACCACGTGCTTCTTTGGGGACCTCCCGGTCTTGGTAAGACCACGCTTGCGGGCATTATTGCCAACGAGATGGGCGTCAACTTGCGCACCACCTCGGGTCCCGCCATCGAAAAGCAGGGCGACCTTGCGGCGATCCTCACCAATCTTGCCGAGGGCGACGTGCTGTTTATCGACGAGATCCACCGTCTTTCGCGCTCGGTAGAGGAGATCCTTTATCCCGCGATGGAGGACTACGCGCTCGATATCATCATCGGCAAGGGACCCTCGGCGCGTAGCATCCGCCTGCCCATTCCCCGCTTTACCCTGATCGGCGCGACCACCCGCGCGGGACAGCTTACGACGCCGCTACGCGACCGCTTCGGCGTGCTGCTCAAGCTTGAGCTTTACACGCCCGAGGAGCTTGCCCTGATCGTGCGCCGCTCGGCGGACATTCTCGGCATCGGCATCGACGAGCGCGGCGCTTACGAGATCGCCTCCCGCTCGCGCGGTACGCCCCGTATCGCCAACCGCCTGCTCAAGCGCATCCGCGACTTTGCGGCGGTCAAGGGGGACGGCACGGTGACCGAGGAGATCGCCAAATACGGCTTGGAGCGGTTGGAGATCGACGCGCTCGGGCTTGACAACACCGACCGCAAGATGCTCCGCGCCATCATCAAGTTTTACGGCGGCGGTCCCGTTGGTCTTGACACGCTTGCCGCCACCATCGGCGAGGAGGCGATCACCATTGAGGACGTTTACGAGCCGTATCTCTTACAGCTCGGCTTCCTTTCGCGCACCCCGCGCGGCAGATGCGTCACCCGTCTTGCGTACGATCATCTCGGCATTCCCTTCTCCGCATCGGGCACGCAGGAAACGCTGTTTGACGACTGAAAACTATAAAAAGTAAAGCATTGTTTACATTTTGGTGTAAGCAATGCTTTTGTTTTATCCGATTTGTTGTTTGACGTGTGCAAGGATCGGTCGGGCAAGATTGATGCCCGTGGCGTGAAAAGAGCCGACGAAAAGCGGGTTGGAATTGACCTCACAGACATAGGGGACACCGCCCTCGCCCGAAAGGATATCCACTCCCGCAAAGTGGGCGCCGACCGCACGGGCGGCGGCGATGGCAAGGACGCATTCGGCATCCGTGGGAGTATAAGCTTCCCCTCTGCCGCCCGCACCGA
>JAFTIH010000001.1 GCA_017456985.1 Clostridia bacterium
GGTTTTCAAGGATCTCGCAAACCTTCACGAACTGTGCGTATGCTTCGGGGAACTTGTTTGCCATTTCAGCGATGGGCATAGGCGTACGAACACCTGCAACGACGTCCTCACCCTGTGCGTTGGTCAGGAACTCACCCATCATCTTCTTCTCACCGGTAGCGGGGTCACGGGTAAATGCTACGCCCGTACCGCAGTTGTCGCCCATGTTACCGAATGCCATTGCCTGTACGTTAACGGCAGTACCCCAAGAGTAGGGAATGTCGTTGTCGCGGCGGTAAACGTTTGCACGGGGGTTGTCCCAAGAGCGGAACACTGCCTTAACGGCACCGATCAGCTGCTCCTTAGGATCGGAGGGGAAATCTGCGCCGATCTTTGCCTTGTACTCAGCCTTAAACTGACCAGCAAGCTCCTTGAGGTCTTCAGCGGTCAGCTCAACGTCGAGCTTCACGCCCTTCTTTTCCTTCATCGCGTCGATGAGTTCCTCAAAATACTTCTTGCCGACCTCCATAACGACGTCGGAGTACATCTGGATAAATCTTCTGTAGCAGTCCCAAGCCCAACGGGGGTTGCCGGACTTTCTCGACAGAACCTCAACGACCTCTTCGTTTAAGCCGAGGTTCAGAATGGTGTCCATCATACCGGGCATGGATGCGCGTGCGCCCGAACGAACGGAAACGAGAAGGGGATTCTCCTTGTCGCCGAACTTCTTGCCGGTGATTTCCTCCATCTTTTCGATGTTTACCATGATCTCAGCCATGATTTCGGGGTTGATCTGTCTGCCATCCTCATAATACTGGGTGCAGGCCTCAGTGGAAATGGTGAAGCCCTGAGGAACGGGAAGACCGATCTTGGTCATCTCCGCAAGGTTTGCACCCTTACCGCCAAGGAGCTCACGCATGCTCGCGTCGCCTTCGGTGAAGAGATAAACGTACTTCTTGCTCATCTTTTTTCTTCCTCTCTTTTTTTGTATATTTTTTGTTTTGAAGAACCGATTTTAGACGGAAATCTACCTATTTATAAATTTCCCACCGATTATTCTACCATAGTTTTTCCTTAAAGTCAATAGGTTTTTTTCATCCTTGCCCCTTTTTTTCAAATTTATACAAATCCATCGGGCGGACGCGAGTTTTTTTGGCAAAAAAAGGCGAAATTTCTGCAAAAAAATCCCCCGTCGCCCTTGACAAACGCGCCTCTCCGTTTTATAATAATTCTATCAAGTTTTATTTTTTACATAGGAGAACAAAGCTATGAAAAACCAGTATCTGCTTGACGTGCTGGAAGCCGTCAAAAAGAGAAACCCCGGCGAGCCTGAATTTATCCAGACCGTGACCGAGGTCTTCGAGAGCATCGAGCCCGTCATCGACTGCCGCCCCGACCTTGTCAAGGCAGGCGTTGTTGAGCGTATGGTAGAGCCCGACCGTCAGATCATCTTCCGCGTTCCGTGGGTAGACGATGCAGGCAACGTGCAGGTCAACCGCGGCTTCCGCGTGCAGTTCAACTCTGCGATCGGTCCTTACAAGGGCGGTCTTCGCTTCCATCCCTCCGTTAACATCTCTATTATGAAGTTCCTCGGCTTCGAGCAGACCTTCAAGAACTCCCTCACCTCCCTCCCTATGGGCGGCGGCAAGGGCGGCTCCGACTTTGACCCGCAGGGCAAGAGCGACGCAGAGGTTATGCGCTTCTGCCAGTCCTTTATGACCGAGCTTGAGCGACACATCGGTGCAGACACCGACGTTCCCGCAGGTGATATCGGCGTCGGCGCACGTGAGATCGGCTATCTGTTCGGTCAGTACAAGCGCCTGCGCAACGAGTTCACGGGCGTTCTGACGGGCAAGGGCATCCCCTACGGCGGCTCGCTCATCCGTCCCGAGGCTACGGGCTTCGGTGCCGTTTACTACACGGTTGAAATGCTCAAGACCCTCGGCGAGAGCGTCAAGGGCAAGACCTTCGCGATCTCGGGCTTCGGTAACGTTGCTTGGGGCGTTGTCAAGAAGGTGACCGAGCTTGGCGGTAAGGTCGTTACCATCTCGGGTCCCGACGGCTACATCTACGACGAGGACGGCGTTTGCACCGAGGAAAAGATCAACTATATGCTTGAGATGCGTGCATCCTGCCGCAACCGCGCCCAGGACTACGCCGACAAGTTTGGCGTTCCCTTCTTCAAGGGTGAGAAGCCCTGGGGCGTTAAGGCTGACATCATGATGCCCTGCGCGACCCAGAACGAGGTTGGTATGAAGGAAGCCGAGGCTATGGTCGCCAACGGTCTGAAGTACTACGTTGAGGTTGCTAACATGCCCACCACCAACGAGGCTGTGGCATTCTTGAAGGCAAACGGCGTTGTCGTTGCTCCCTCCAAGGCAGTCAATGCCGGCGGCGTTGCCGTTTCGGGTCTGGAAATGTCCCAGAACTCGATGCGCTACAGCTGGTCCGCAGAAGAGGTCGACGCAAAGCTGAAGACCATTATGAAGAACATCTACGAGGCTTCCTACAAGGCAGCGAAGGAGTACGGCATGGAGGGCGACCTCGTTGCAGGTGCGAACATCGCAGGCTTCCTTAAGGTTGCCGAGGCAATGAAGGCACAGGGTTGCGTGTAAGCGCGCAGCGCCGACGCGCAATGAAAGGAATCCATTTCCTTTCATGCACGCGAAGCGTGTATTTCAAGACGCGTTAGCGTCATTTCAAGCGCGACCAAAGGGAGCGCATTTCAAGATTGCGAAGCAATCATTTCATCACAAAAAAAGAGGAGCTTTCGCTCCTCTTTTTTGTTTGGCGCCGCACATCAGCCTACGAAAAAATCTCGTTTTTCAAAAGGGCGCAGGCGATTTTTAAGCAGGTTTTTTCGATCGCGAGCGCAGGCGTATTTTCATACGTCAAGCGAGAGAGCGGAAAAAGATGCCGAAAAGCGCCGCGCCCTAACTCATCTGTCTTCGCGGAAGTAAGGCAACCCCAGCGACGCGGGGGGCTGGTTTTCGCGGTTCTTGCGCGCACTCGTGATAACGAGCACCACGATGGTGATCACGTAGGGGAGCATCTTGATGATCTCCTTTTGCGTGGAGGTGATGCCCGAGATCACGAACGCTACGATATAGCAAGCACCGAACAAAAATGCACCGAGGATGCCGAAATTGGGCTTCCAAAGCACGAAGATGACCAGGGCGATAGCCAGCCAGCCAAACCCTTCGATGGTGGAGGCGTTCTCCCAGCTTCCCTTAATATAGTCCATAATATAGTAGAAGCCGCCAAGACCCGCGATCGCGCTACCCGAAAGGATCGCCACGTACTTGTACGCGGTGACGTTGATGCCCGCCGCGTCTGCCGTCGCGGGGCTCTCGCCCACGGCACGCAGATGAAGCCCTACGCGCGTCTTATTCAGCACGATAGCACAAGCGATGGCAATGGCGATGGCAAGATACACGAACACACCGTGCCCGAGCACTACCTGACCGAATACGCCAAGGCTGTCTGCGAAGGGAAGCGGGGTGGAGATCAGCTTGCCTGCAGGGTCGAAATGCGTGCGGTCCACGAAGGACATAATGAAGTTGGTCGCGCCACCGCCGAAGATCGTGATGGCAAGACCCGTGATGTTCTGATTGCAGCGAAGCGTTACGGTCAATAGCGCATAAACGGCACCGAGTGCCGCCGCAAACACCACGGAAAAGAGGATCGAGATGAGAACGAGCAGGATCCACGAAGCGTTCTCAGGCGAGGAAAGCGCCCCCATATAAAGCGATACACCAAGGCAGCCGCCCGCCGTTCCCATACACATAATGCCGGGAATACCGAGGTTTAAGTGACCCGCCTTTTCGGTGATGATCTCACCGACGCATCCGAAGAGGAGAACCGTGGCGATCGAAATTGCCGAAATCAAAAATACGCTCATCGTTCTTCTCCTTTCGTCCGATTTCTCTTTGCTACCCTTGCGCCCGACTTGCGGAACACTACCTTATAGGTAATAAAGAAGCTGCAAGCGATCACGCAGAAGTAAACGAGCCCGATGACGATATTGGCAATACTGTCATTGGTGAAATTGAAGCTTCCGCGAACCTCTACCATACCTCTTGAGATAAAGATGATAAAGAAGCAGGTCCCCATCATCACGAGAGGATTGAAGGCGGCAAGCCAGGTTGCCATGATCGCGGTAAAGCCCATATTGTTTGCGGTTGCGGTGCTGACGGTGTGGTGAATGTTACCCGCAAGGAAAAGTCCCACAACGCCCGCCAGCGCACCCGAAATGATCATCGTGCGGATGATGACCCGTTTGACGTCAATACCGATATACTTCGCAGTATTCGGGCTGTCGCCCACTACCGCGATCTCGTAGCCGTGCTTGGTGTACTTTAAGTAAACGTACATCAAGGCGGCAAGCGCAAAAAACACGAGCACTGTCAAAAGGTATTTGCTGCCGAACAGCTCAGGGAAATTTCCGTGCTCGATGGGCACGAGAACGCCCGATCCGCTCTTGACCCAAATGGTGATGAACATCGACACGAGTCCTGCGGCGATATAGTTGAGCATCAGCGTAAAGAGCGACTCGTTGGTGCCGAAGAGCGCCTTGAAGATGGCGGGAAGAACGCCCCAGACGGCACCCGCGAGGATGCTCGCCACCACCATCAGGGGGATGAGAAGCGCGTCGGGCATCTTGCCTCCAAGGTAAAACATACAGGAGATCGCCGCGAGCGCCCCCACGAGGATCTGTCCGTTTCCGCCGAGGTTCCAGAACTTCATCTTGAAGGCGGGAACAAGGGCGACCGCAACGCCGAGAAGCAGTGCGGTATCCTGAAGCAGGAGCCAGATGCGGCGGGAGGAGCCGAGCGCACCGTCAAAGAGCGCGACAAAGAACGCAACGGGGTTTTTAGAAGAAAAGAGCGAACAAATGACCGAGGAGAGCAAAAGACTTGCCACGATCGCGATCGCGTAGATCAAAACGATCTTGCGCTTGGGAAGCACGTCTCGCTTGATCAGACGGAAGAGGGGCTCTTTTTTGTCTTTTTCCTGCGCATATGAGGTAACGTTTTCCATACCGGAAGGTTGCTTTTCCATACCCAAACCCCTTTCTTAGCTTTCCGCGGGTGCGGCACCCGTCATCATCAAACCGATCTCTTCCTTTTTCGCCGTACGGGCATCCACCGTACCCATCACCTTGCCGCCCGCGATGACCATAATGCGGTCGCACAGTGCGAGAAGCACGTCAAGGTCCTCACCTACGAAGACGACGGCAACGCCGCTTTTCTTCTGCTCGGTAAGCAGGTTGTAAATGGTGTAGGAAGAGTTGATATCAAGACCGCGCACGGGATACGCCGCCATCAAGACCTTAGGTCCTGCGGCGATCTCGCGTCCAACCAGCACCTTTTGCACGTTACCGCCCGAAAGACGGCGCACGGGGGTATGGGTGTCGGGCGTGACGACCTGAAGGCTTGCAATGATTTCGTTGGCAAGCTCCTCGGGCGCCTTGCGGTCCACGAAAACAGACTTGCCGCGACGATAGCTGCGCAGCATCATATTGTCGGTGATATCCATATTGCCAACAAGTCCCATGCCCAGACGGTCCTCGGGAACGAAGGAGAAGCGCACGCCAAGCTCACGGATCTGCAAGGGCGTTTTTTCGCGCAGGTTGATGACCTCGTCCTCCTTGAAAAAGATCTCTCCCGCGTTAACGAGTGCCTTGACGGTCTTTTTCGACAGGCTCTTGCCGTATTCGTCCTTGCCCGTAAAATCTCTGCCGTCGGCATAACGAAGCATTCCCTCATGCGCCAGCTCCATCACGCGCTCGTAGCTCTTGTGATAGAAGGTGATGGGCTTGTCCTTTTTAGGGTTAAAGTAGGTCACCGTACCGCTCTCTAAATGATGCAGACCCGCGATGGACTCAAGCAGCTCGCGCTGACCGCTTCCCGCGATGCCCGCGATGCCGAGGATCTCACCGCCGTATGCGCCGAAGCTGATGCCGTCAAGCACGGGCTTCCCCTCGGTGCCTATCAGCGTAAGACTTTCCACCGAAAGACGAAGCTCGGGGTCCACGGGCAAGGGGCGGTCGATGTTGAGCGTGACCTTCTGTCCCACCATCATATCCGCAAGCTCCTTTTCGGTGGTGTCCGCGGTGTTGACGGTGGCGATATGCTCACCCTTGCGAAGCACGGCGACGCGGTCGGAGATCTCCATAACCTCGTTCAGCTTATGGGTAATGATGAGCACGCTCTTGCCGTCCTCACGCATCGCACGAAGCACGTCGAACAGACGCGTGATCTCCTGCGGGGTCAATACGGCGGTGGGCTCGTCGAGAATGAGCACGTCTGCGCCGCGGTAAAGCACCTTGATGATTTCCACCGTCTGCTTTTCCGAGACGGACATCTCGTGTACCTTTTTGTCTAAATCTATATGGAAGCCGTATTTCTCGCTCATCGCCAAAATACGGGTCTTTGCCGATTTTAAGTCGTATTTTTCGCCCTCGCCCGTGCCGAGCACGATATTCTCGGCGGCGGTAAAGACGTCGACCAGCTTAAAGTGCTGGTGGATCATACCGATGTTGTAACGAAAGGCATCCTTGGGGGAACGAATGCTGGCTTCTTCCCCATTAATGATAATTTTTCCTTCGTCGGGATAATAAATTCCCGCGAGCATATTCATCAGCGTGGTCTTTCCGCAACCGTTCTCGCCGAGAACGGAAAGGATCTCTCCCCGCTTGACGTCCATAGAAACGTTATTATTCGCGATCACGCTCGCGCCAAAGCGCTTGGTAATGTTGCGAAGCTCGATCACCGTTTGCTTTTCCACAAATGTTTCTCCTTTGTGTTAGGATGTAGCCTGTAAGGCACAAAGGGTTGCCGAAAAACACGACAACCCTTGTGCGTCAAAAGAATCAATTACTTGATCTCGGCAATACCGTCGATGCGCAGATCGAAGTAAGGAGCGGAACGGAAGAAGCTCTCATCAAAGAAGGTTACGCCGTTCTCGGTCTTGATGACGTTGGTCTCGCCCACGAAGTCGCCCATATCGTCAACGTCAGCCTTGTACTCGGTCAAGTGCTCACCGTTCACGGTGAAGTTGGCGCAATCAAACACCTTGAGCGTGCCGTTCTTCAGCTTCGCGGCAACCTCGTCAAGCTTTGCCTGCGTGCCTTCTGCGGCAGCAGCGCCGACAGCGGTGATCTTAACCGCGCCGTTGGCAAGCGTACCCGTCCAGTCGGTGTCGATGTCCTTGCCTTCCTTCACGCAGTCAAGCATGTACTCAAAGTAAGGAACCCAGTCGATTCTGGATGCGATCACGAAGGTGTTCTTGCCCGTTGCGCCGTTGTAAGCAACGTTAGGAACGCCCTTCTCCTCGCAAGCGGTGGGAGCACCCATGGAGTCAGCGTGCTGAGAGATAAGCTTGCAGCCCGCATCGATCAGAGCAAGTGCGGTGGTCTTCTCTGCAGCCTCGTCGTACCAGCTGTTGGTGTAACGAACCTCCATCGTTGCGTTTGCGACGATGCTCTTAACACCAAGATAGAAGGAGGTATAGCCCGAAACGACCTCTGCGTAGGGCCATGCGCCAACGTAACCGATCTTAGCATTCTCATCGGAAACCTTGCCCTCATCGTCACCGTAAAGCTCAACGAGCTTCAGACCTGCCGCAACGCCTGCGAGGTATCTGCCCTCGTAGATGGAAGCAAATGCGTTCTGGAAGTTCGCAACGTTCTCGGTGTGCGCCTTGGTACCCGTAGCGTGGCAGAACTGTACGTCGGGGAATTCCTTAGCAGCCTTGAGCATATGAGCCTCGTGACCGAAGGAGTCTGCGAAAACGACGTCAAAGCCGTTATCGGCAAAGTCGGCTGCCTTGTCGTAGCACACGGTATCCTCGTCGATATCGGTGATGATGGTGTAGTCAGCCTCGGTCAGACCCTTGTTGGCGCAAGCCGTCTTGAATGCGTCAATAAAGTTCTTGTCGTAGGTAGAGCTATCACCGTGCAGGCAGATGAGCGCCGCCTTGATTTGGTCGCTGCCGCCGCCGCAGGATGCGAATGCAGCGCAAACGCCTACCAGCATAACGATGGCAAGAACGATCGAAAGGATTTTCTTGGACATGATGGGTTTCCTCCTAAATAAAAATGTAAGTATTTATTTACAAGGTCAAGCCTTATAAACCAAACGTAAAGAGAAAGAGGCTTATTCCGTGCGGAAGACGATCCCGCCCTCGCTCATTTCCTCCACGATCGCCGCCGAGCAGACGTCGTAGCCGAGCGCACGGATGGTCCTGCCGCCCATTTGGAAGCCCTTCTCGATCGCAATGCCGATGCCCGAAACCTCGGCACCCGCACACTGTACGATGGAAATGAGTCCCCGCAAGGCACAGCCGTTGGCAAGAAAATCGTCCACGATGAGCACGCGGTCGCCCCGCTCAAGGTACTGCTTGCACACGATGACCGTGTTTTTGCATTTGTGGGTGAAGGACTCCACCTCGGCAACGTACACGTCGCCGTCAACGTTCAGCGTCTTGGATTTCTTGGCAAAAACAGCAGGCACGCCGAACACACGCGCCGTCGCGCACGCGATGGCAATGCCCGACGCTTCCACCGTCAGGACCTTGGTGATGCCCTTTTCCTTGAAGCGCTCGTAAAAATACGCGCCAAGCTCATCAAGCAACGCCACGTCCATTTGATGATTCAAAAAGCTGTCCACCCTCAGGACGTCGCCGTCCTTGACCACGCCATCCCTTAAAATGCGCTCTTCGAGAAAATTCATACGCATCTCCGTTCCGCATTCAACGCGCGCACGCGATGCACGCCGCGCAAGGATGCGATATTACGATGATAAAATTATAGCATCTTCCGTCACTTTTGTCAAGAATTTGTCGAAAAAGAATGCGAAAAAAATCACAAAAAATTCAATTTTTTTGCGAACGTGCAAGGTTTCTCCGCACTTTTTGTCTTTTCTTGCGAAAAGCACGGTTTCTCCTTTGTTTTCGGCGTTTTTTCATCCTTATACTTGGCTTCCCCCCCCGTTCTTTTCTGCCAAAAGTGTGTCTTTTTTTGCGTTTTTTCAGTCATTCTCTGCTATTGTAAACTCGGCAAATGCATGATAAAATAAAATCAGAAGCGCCCGTTTTCGGGCAAATTGAACAAAAAAACCCAAGGAGGATCTACTTATGGCAAAGAACAGATACGTCGGCGGCTATCCCGTCATCGGCATCCGTCCCATCGTTGACGGTCGCCGCGGTCCTATGATGCTCCGCGAATCGCTCGAGCCCTTGGTATGGGCAATGGCAGAAGCGGCAAAGAAGCTTTTTGAGGAAAACCTTTTCTACTCGAACGGCGAGCCCGTCAAGGTCGTTCTCGCAGATACCTGCATCGGCCGCGTGCCCGAGGCTGCCGCTTGTGCGGAAAAGTTCAAGAAAGAGGGCGTTGACATCACGCTGTCCGTCACCCCCTGCTGGTGCTACGGCTCCGAAACGATGGATATGGACCCCCACACCATCAAGGGCGTATGGGGCTTTAACGGCACCGAGCGTCCCGGCGCGGTCTATCTTGCAGCCGTGCTCGCAGGTCACGCACAGAAGGGTCTGCCCGCATTCGGCATCTACGGCCACGAGGTGCAGGACAGAGACCAGGTTACCGAAATTCCCGAGGACGTGAAGGAAAAGCTCCTTCGCTTCGCTCGTGCTGCCGTTGCGGTCGCGACGATGCGCGGCAAGTCCTACTTGCAGATCGGCTCCCAGTGTATGGGCATCGCAGGCTCGATCATGGATCAGGACATGATGGAAGCGTACTTCGGCATGCGCGTCGAGTCGGTTGACGAGGTCGAGATCCTCCGCCGTATGGAAGAGGGCATCTACAACGAGGAAGAGTATCAGAAGGCGCTTGCTTGGACCAAGGAGCACTGCAAGGAGGGTCGCGACGACAACCCCGAGAGCGTCGAGTTCCTCGGCGAAGAGCGCCGCATCAAGTTCACCCCCGAGGAGAAGGAAAAGCAGTGGGAGTTCACCGTCAAGATGTATTGCATCATCAAGGATCTGATGGCGGGCAACCCCAACCTTCCCGACGCCTTCGTTGAGGAGCGCGTTGGTCACAACGCCATCGCAGGCGGCTTCCAGGGTCAGCGTCAGTGGACCGACCATTGGCCCAACTGCGACTATCCCGAGGCACTTCTCTCCTCTACCTTTGACTACGAGGGCGCACGCGAGCCCTTCACGCTGGCTACCGAGAACGATATTCTCAACGGTATGGGCATGCTGATGATGCGTCTGCTCACCCACCGCGCACAGATCTTTGCTGACGTCCGCACCTATTGGTCGGGCGAGGCGACCGAGCGCGTAACGGGCTACAAGCTCGAGGGCAAGGCGGCAGAGTCCAACGGTATCATCCACCTGCTCAACTCGGGCGCCGCTTGTCTTGACGCTTCGGGCGTTTGCACCGCCGAGGACGGCAACGCCACGATGAAGCGCTGGTGGGAGGTTACCGACGAGGATATCAAGAAGATGACCGACGCGACCGTATGGTGCGAGGCAGGCTTTGATAACTTCCGCGGCGGCGGCTTCTCCAGCCACTACACCACCAAGGCAGAGATGCCTTGCACGATGATCCGTCTGAACCTCGTTAAGGGTCTTGGCCCCGTGCTGCAGATCGCAGAGGGCTGGACGGTCAACCTGCCCGACGCCGTTTCGGATACGCTGATGGAGCGCACCAACCCCACCTGGCCCTGCACCTGGTTTGCACCCCGCTGTGACGGCAAGGAGGGCTCGCCCTTCAAGACCGCGTACGAGGTGATGATGAACTGGGGCGCTAACCACGGCGCGATCAGCTACGGTCACATCGGTGCCGACCTCATCACGATGTGCTCGATGCTCCGCATCCCCGTTTGTATGCACAACGTACCCGAGGAAAAGATCTTCCGTCCCGCCGTTTGGAACGCATTCGGTATGGATAAGGAGGGTCAGGACTACCGCGCTTGCGCGACCTTCGGTCCCTGCTTCAAGAAATAATCTGTCCCGACACAGACGGGGCGCCGCTAGGGCGGCGCCCCGTTTTTTTCACCGCGCAAAAGGCGGCACTTTTTGTAAAAAAGGCTTGCTTTTTGCGCCGAACTATCTTATAATAAGCGAAGAAAGCAACTCAAAACCAGCCTTTTTCGGGAGGACCCTTTATGACTATCTTTAAGACGAAAAACCTTTTGCGTCTTGCGCTTCTTCTTTTGTGCCTAGGCTTGTGCGTGACGCTTCTTTTCGCCTGCAACGAGGGCACGGGCGGCGGCAACGGGGACGGCGGCGGCAACACCGACGGTGGCGGCAACGCGGGCGACGACAACGAAAACGACGAGGATGCGTATTTTATGGGAGTTATGCGAGAGCTTTTGGATTTCACCGTTACGGTAGAAGAGGGCAAAACGCCAGTCGTGCTCCATATTACGGACACGCAGATCATCGACGCGTCGCAGCAGCGCTACGCAACGCGCCTTTCTTCGACCCTTTATAACTATTGGCTTCCCGAAAACAAGGAGGCGCGGTGCTACGGCTACCTGCGCGAGCTCATCACCAAGACCAAGCCCGACCTCATTCTCTTAACGGGCGACGTCGTTTACGGCGAATTTGACGACAACGGCTCGGCGCTGACCGATTTTATCGCCTTTATGGAGAGCTTTGGCATCCCGTGGGCGCCCGTCTTCGGCAACCACGAAAACGAGAGCGCCAAGGGCGTTGCCTGGCAATGCGCGCAGCTTGAGGGCGCGGAGCACTGCCTTTTCAAACGAAACACCCTGACGGGCAACGGCAACTACTCCGTAGGACTGGTACAGGGAGGAAAGCTTCTGCGCACCTTCGTGATGCTCGACGCAAACGGTTGCTCGGGCGCCAGCGAGCAAAGCCTTGCCGACGGGCAGATGAAGACCACCTTCGGCTTTGCCGAGGACCAGATCACCTGGTGCAAAAAGCTCTTAAAAGAGGTGCGCTTTAATTTCCCCGAAACGAAGATCACCTTTGCCTTCCACGCCCAACTGCCGCAGTTTAGTACAGCGCTCAGCGAAAAGGGCTACGAGGCGGGTGCCTATATTGAGCGTCAGGACGGCGAGGAGGGCGACTTCGGCTACGTCGAAAGTCTGGCGTACAGCCCGATGAGCGCGGACTGCTTTGCCACCTTCCAATCGCTGGGCTGCGACTCGGTGCTCGTCGGACATATCCACACCGACAGCTACTCCGTCGTTTACGAGGGCGTGCGTCTGCAATACGGGCAAAAGTCCTCCACCTACGACCGCGTCAATTACGTCAACGCCTACGGCGAAATCGAAGGTGCGTATTACAGTACCGAAACCCCGCTCGTGGGCGGTACGGTCATGCCGCTTGCCGCGAACGGCGACTTCAAGGATCCCTATATCTACCTGTGTGAGGGGGCGGGCGGCGAGATCGATTGGGACAATTTTGAGCAAAAGCCCGTCGTTGCGGGGCTTGACCTATCCTCGTTAAACAGACAGTCCTCGCTCTCCCTCGCCACGGTGATGTTTGAAGGCACCGCGGCGTACCGAGTTACCGTCGGGGCGCAGGGCAAGCTTTATCTCCCCCAAGAGCAGATCGGTGAGGCGCAAACCCTCTCCTTCCGCGTCTTTATTCCCGCAGGCACGCCGACGCTGCGCTTAAACCACCTGCCCGAGCTTGCTTTGCAGCACACGGAAAACGGGGAAACGATCTATCTCGGCATCGGCGACGCAAAGGGCCTGGACTACACCGCCAAGCTCGGTATGTGGCAGGACGTTACGGTGGAGCTCTACGCGGCGGAAAACCCAACCGAGTTTTCCTTCATCTTCCCCACGAACAGCACCATCTATCTCTCGGCCGTCACCATCGAGTGATCCCCCACTTTCAAAGCAAACGGCATCCCTCGCCGTAAAAACGAAATGCCATCGCCCCTCTCGCCGCGAGAGGGGCTTTCTTCTTGACTTTTCGTTCTATGCGTGCTATAATCATCTTACCAAAAATAAAAACGCGCACGCGCGCAAGCAAGACGGCACCCCGTCAAAAGGAGAACGTATGAAACCTTGCATCCGCATCCTTTCCCTCTCGCTCGCCCTTATTTTGTGCTTCGGCGCCCTTATCGGCTGTAACAACACCACCCCGCCCCTTGATAACGGCGGTGGCGACGGCGGTAGCGGCGACGGCGGCAACACCCCGCCCGCCTACGACAAGCACGCGAAGCTCGAATCGCTTGACCCGTACCTGTACGACTTTCTCGATTTTGCCGTCGAGGTGGAGTCGGGCAAGGATCCCGTGGTCTTACAGATCACCGACACGGATATTATGGACGCCGCGCAAGCGCGCTACGAGGGCAGGTTCAGCGACCGCCTCGAAGCCTATTTTGCTACCGCAAATATGGAAGCGCGCGTTTACGGGTATCTACGCGAGCTGATCACAAAGACGAAGCCCGACCTCATCCTCGTGACGGGCGATATGGTCGTGGGCGAGCTTGACGACAGCGGCTCGGCGTTTTCGTCCTTTCTCGCCTTTATGGAGAGCTTTGACACCCCTTGGGCGCCCGTATTCGGCGACCGCGAGGCGGCATCCGCCAAGGGCATTGCTTGGCAATGCGCACAGCTTGAAGCCGCGGAATACTGTCTTTTCAAGCGCGGTACCGTCACAGGCAACGGCAACTACGCCGTAGGGCTTGCGCAGGATGGCAAGCTTCTTCGCACCTTCGTGATGTTAGACACGAACGGCTGTGAAAACCCGTCCGAGCAAAGCAAAGCAGACGGCGGGCTTGCAAACACCTTTACCCTTGCCGAGGACCAGATCGCCTACTTAGAGCAAACGGTCAAGCAGATCCGCATCCTCTCGAAGAATACGCGCTTCTCGACGGTGCATCACGCGCCCCTGCCCGAGGTCCTCACCGTCCTCTCCGACAAGCACTACGGGGCGGGATGTGACATCGACGCCCTCACCGATAAGGAGAGCGACTTCGGCTACGTCGGCACCACCGCCAAGGTCAAGCTGACGGGCAGCGTCTTCTCGCTCTTGGATACGCTGCGCATCGACTCCGTCTTCTTCGGTCACGTCCACGCAAACAGCGCGTCGGTGGTGTATAACGGTGTTCGCCTGACCTACGGTCAGAAGTCCTCGGTATATGAATCGGCGAATTACGAGGACGCAGACGGTGCGATCCGTCACGCGCTTTACAGCGAGGACACCCCCGTCGTGGGCGGCACGGTCATTCCCATTGACGCGACAAACGGAAAGATCAAGGATCCCTTTATCCATCTTTGCGATGCGACACCCTACGACCCCGACGCTCCCGCCCTTACGTACGACAAATACGCGCACGCGGCGGGCGTTGACGAGCGTCTTTACGACTATCTTGATTTCACGGTAGACGTCCCCGCAGGCAAGACGCCCGTGGTCTTGCAGATCACCGACCCCCAGCTGATGGACTCTACCCAACGCCGCCCGGGCAGACTCTCGCAGTCGAGCATCGAACTGTACGTTCCCGCCAACCGCGACTTGCTCGTCTTTGACTACCTGAGCGAGCTCTTTACCCAAACCAAGCCCGATCTTATCCTTCTGACGGGCGACATCACCTACGGCGAGTTTGACGACAACGGCAGTATGATGGCGGCATTCGTCAACTTTATGGAAGAGATGAAAATTCCCTGGGCGCCCATCATCGGCAACCACGAGGGAGAAACCAAAATGGGCGTCGGCTGGATCTGTGAGCTGTTCGAGGGGGCAGAATACTGCCTCTTCAAGCGCGGTACCGTCACGGGCAACGGCAACTACGCCGTGGGATTAACGCAAGGCGGCGAGCTTCTTCGCACCTTTATGATGCTCGACTCGAACGGTGGTAGCAACCCCAGCGCGCAAAGCCTGCTTGACGGTCAGGTCAAGACCTCCTTCGGCTTTGGCAAGGATCAGGTCACCCTCTTCACCGAAACGCTGAACGGCATCCACGCCGTCGCCCCCGACTGCCCCGTCACCTTTGCCATCCACGCACAGCTGCCGCAGTTTAGTACAGCGCTCCGCGAGAAGGGCTACGAGCTGGGCACCTATATCGAATATGAAGGCGGCGAAGAGGGCGACTTCGGCTACGTCGGCAGTCTGTCGTCCAGTCCGATGAACGCGGACTATTTTGCCACCTTCAAGTCGCTGGGCGGCGACTCGGTGCTCGTCGGACACATCCATACCGCCAGCTACTCCGTCGTTTACGAGGGCGTGCGTCTGCAATACGGGCAAAAGTCCTCTGCCTACGAGCAGCTCAATCATATCGATGCAAACGGCAACATCACCGACTCCCGCGCCGAGGATAAAACGCCCCTCGTGGGCGGCACGGTGATGCCCATCGACTCCGAAACGGGCGCCATCAAGGATCCCTATATCTACCTCTGCGAAAATGCAGGCGGCAGCTACGATTGGGATAACTACGGCGCAAATCACTAAAAAAGAAAAGCGAGCGCAGTATCGGAAAAGCCTTCCCCCTCGGGGAAGGCTTTTTGCGTCGCGCCGTCGGTCGCGCTCTTTTTTTCATTTTCTCTTGTTTTTGCGAACGAAGTGTGGTACAATAAGGGCGAAGAACAACCCTCTCCCGAAAGGAGTGCTTATGAAGCTTTTATTCGTTTTCACGGGCGGCACCATCGGCTCCACCGTGTCGGGCGATACCGTTTCCCCCGACGGCGGCAAGCCCTATCTTCTGCTCCAAAAATACGCCGAGCGCCATCCGCTCGACTTCACCTACGACACCCTCTCCCCCCTTTACGAGTTGAGCGAGAACTTTTCGGGCGAGCAGATTTCCCGCATTTTGCAAACCGTCAGTATGAAAAACGGAGAATATGACGGCATTATCGTCACCCACGGCACCGACACACTGCAATATACCGCCGCCGCGCTGGGCTACACGCTGGGCAACGACACCCCGCCCGTCTGCCTTGTCGGCGCAGGCTATCCGATGGAGGACGCGCGCTCAAACGCCATCCCCAACCTGCACGCCGCCGTCACCCTCATTCGTACGGGAAGCGCGCGCGGCGTGTTCGTCCCCTACAAGAACCCCGCAGACGGGGACACCCTCATCCATCGCGCCACCCGCCTTGCGGCAACCCTTCCCTTCGCGGACGCCCTCTATGCGGTGGACGGCGTGCCGTACGGCAGAGTGAATGCGGACGGCGCCTTCACAAAGGATCCCGCCTTCAAGGAGAAGCCCGACGCGCTCGGCGCGCCGACCGCTCCCGCGTTAGAGGCGACCGCGCCCATCCTTCGCGTCTATCCCCACCCGGGAATGCGGTATCCCGCCATCCCCGACGGCGTGCGCGCCATCCTGCTCGAAGGCTACCATTCGGGAACCGTCAACACCAAAAGCGCCGCCACGCACGCTTTTTTGCGCGAGGCAAACGCAAAAGACATTCCCGTCTTTCTCACGGGCGCGACGGGTGCGGCGGCATACGAGAGCATAGCCCCCCTTGCCGCCTACGGCGTCACCCCGCTTTTGCGCATTGCCCCCATCGCCGCCTTTATGAAGCTGTGGCTGTACGGCGGCGCGGACGGCGAGCTGCTCCACACCCCGCGCAGCGGCGACCTCTTTTGATACCCCAAAAACCGCAAAACGCAAACCAAAGGTTTGCATTTTAAAGAAAAAACCGATTGCGTGAGCAATCGGCTTTTTCGTTTTCTTCGATTACAGAATACGAAGAATGCGACCGTTGAGGACCATCAGAATGAGGTCGAGGATGTAGATGATGTTCCATCCGAGCACCAGTCTGAGGATCGCCGCAAGGATCTTGCCCTCTTGGAATCTGGTCAGCGCGCCGCAGATCCACGAGGTAAAGGGAATGATCGCGAGGATCAGGCTGATGAGTCTGCTAAGACCAAAGTAATCGTTCTTTGCTGCCATGTTTGCGTCTCCTTGTTGAATTAAGAGAATTTCTCTTGTTAACATTTTATCATATCCCGCGAAAAAAAGCAACCCCATCCATAAAAAAAGCAAAATTATCCCCTGCCAAATTTCTCCCCGCGAATTTTTCTTGACTTTGGGTAGGCTTTGTGCTACAATAAAAACAGAAACCACGAGAAAGGAGAGCGCCGTGCCAAACCGCGAAGAACAAACCCATCCGCTCGCCGTCGGCGTACCGCTTTACACGCTCGGGACCCCGCACACGCACAGCTTTTGCCTTTCTTTATACCTTCGCGGCGGCTCCATCCACGAGAGCGCCGAGCGCTCGGGCGTCACACACTTTATCGAGCATCTGATCTTCCGAAGCATCAACCGCCGTCTTGACGGCAAGCTGTACGAAACGCTCGACCGCCTCGGGCTCGCCGTAGAGGGCGTGACTTATCGCGAGCTCACCCAGCTCTCCATCACGGGCGCCCCGCAGCACTTCGACGCCGCCGTCGGGATCCTCTCGCTGGCGCTCGCCCCGCTTTCGCTTTCGATGGACGATTTCCTCACCGAGCGCTCACGCATCAAGGCGGAGATCCGCGAGGAGGGGGAAAAGACCTCGCTCGACTACTTCACCGACCGCACGCTCTTTGGCGACGACGCACCCACCTCCCGCCCCATCACGGGCTGGGCGTCGGGGCTCTCGCGGATGTCACGCGCCTTCGTCTATGCCGAAAAGGAGCGCCTGTGTTCTAAAGAAAACCTCTTTTTCTACTTAACGGGCGCCTTTCCCGAAGACGCCCCCGCCACGCTCGACGCGGCAACGCGCACCTATTCCTTGCCCTCTGACGCGCGCCGCGAGAGCATCGTCCCCGTACCCGACGCCTTTTTCCACCGCGACGCGACCGTCGCCGTCAAGGGGAGCGATAAAACCCTCGTGCGCCTTTCCTTCGACGTGGATACCGCGCGCTACACGGACGCCTCGCTCACCCTTCTTTACGACGTGCTGTTCGGGGATGGCGAGGAAAGCTTTTTCCACCGCGCGATGTCCGAGGGATCGGGGCTTCTTTACAGCTTCCGCGGGGTGCTTGACGCCTATCGCAACGTGGGCGTCATCGGCGTGACCTACGAGATCGCGCCCCGCCTGCTCGAAAAATCCCTCTCCCTCGCGCTGGGCGCCATCGCGCGCGCCAAGACCGAGGCGGCAGGGGCGCTCCCCTTCGTGCGCGCCCCCTACACGGACAACGCCGCGTTTTTGCTCGACGACGGCGCTGCCTTAAACTTCAACCGCGCCTACGAAACGAAAATTCTATCTCTTCCCTACGCGACGGTTGCAAGCCGCGCGGCGGCGTACGCAAGCGTTACGGGAGAGGCGCTTTGCCGTATGGCAAAGGAGATCTTCCGCGCGGAAAACGCCACCTTGACACTCAAAGGACGCGCGCTTGACACCCAAAAGCTCCGCGCGCTACTCATCCAAGGATTGGAGGACCCCACACCGTGACCCAAACGAAAACCTATAAATGCCCCGCCTGCGACGCGCCGCTTCGCTTCGACGGCAAAGAGGAGAAGCTCCTTTGCGAATACTGCGGCGCCGAGATCGAAGCCGCCGCCTTCGCCGAAGAGGACGCTCCCGAGGAGGGCGCGCGCGGCTGGGAAAAATACGGGCAGGGCAAAGCCGACTGGTCCGAGGGCGCGGCGACGCTGCTCTCCTGTCCCTCGTGCGGCGGCGAGATCGTCTGCGAGGCGGAAACCGCCTCCACCGTTTGCCCCTATTGCGACAACCCCGCCCTCATCGCAGGACAGCTTTCGGGCGCCTACCGCCCCGACGTGATCCTTCCCTTCACCGTTGATAAAAAGGACGCGGGGGCGGCGCTCGACCGCTTTTGCAAGCGCAAATGGCTTTTGCCGAAGGGCTTCCGCAAGGAAAGCAAGACGGAGAGCTTGAAGGGTATTTACGTGCCGTATTTCCTCTTCGACTGCGACACCAACTCGCGCTTTACCTACTCCGCCATCCGCAAGACGTCCTGGCGCTCGGGCGATTACCGCTACACGCGCACCAGCTACTACCGCCTCATCCGCCGCGGTCTTCTCGACTTTGCAAACATCCCCGTGGACGCCTCGGTCAAGACGGACAACACCCTGCTCGAATCCATTGAGCCCTTCGACTTCACGGCAGCCGTCCCTTACAGCGACGCCCACCTTGCGGGACTGCTCGCCAACCGCTACGACGACTCCCCCGAGAATTGCTCCGTGCGCGCCGCCGAGCGCGTTGCGACGAGCATCGACGCGGCGCTTCGCCGCACCATCGTGGGGTACTTATCCGTCCAAAAGCGCTCCGAGGATATTCTCTACACCAAGAGCGACGTGCGCTACGCCCTGCTCCCCGTCTGGTTTATGACCCGCCGCTATAAGGACAAAAGCTACACCTTCGTCGTCAACGGGCAGTCGGGCAAGATGTCGGGCTCGCTTCCCGTGTCCTGGGGTCGCTTTTTCGGCTTCCTCTCGGCGTTTACCGCCCTTGGCACCGCGCTCATTTCGCTCATCGCGCTACTCGTATAAGGAGGGATGAAAATGAAAAAAACGATCTTTTTTCTTGCGTTGCTCCTCGCGCTCGTACTTTGTACGGTGAGCGTTTCGGCAAGCACCGCCTCCTCGTACGACGCTTACGACTCTTACGAAGGCACCGAGGACGGCTCCACCGTCACCCCCGAGGGGGCGGCGCTCACACGCGACCAGATCCTCACGCGCATCGCCATCGCCTTTTTGATCGCCTTCGTCGGCTCGCTCATTGCGGTCCTTTTGATGAAGCGCGCGCTGAACACCGTGCGCCCCGAGCGGGCGGCTGACCGCTACACCAAGGAAGGGAGCTTTTCCCTCACCGAGTGCCGCGATATCTTCCTTTACAGCACCGTCACGCGCGTGCGCATCAACACAGACAGCAACAAAAAGCGATAAATGCAAACTATTGTTTACAAATTATACAACATAAAGGAGAATTACTACTATGGGACTGATCCGTTCTTTTAACACCGCCGTCGGCACGACGCTGGGCGACCAGTGGAAAGAATACTTTTATTGCGATGCACTGGATGCAAGCGTTCTCGTTTGCAAGGGACAAAAGCGCACCTCCCGCCGCTCCTCCAACAAAAGGGGCGCGGACAATATCATCTCGAACGGCGCGGTGATCGCCGTCAACGAGGGACAGTGTATGATGATCGTGGAGCAGGGTGAGATCGTTGAGGTCTGCGCCGAGGCGGGCGAGTTCGTTTACGACAGCTCGACCGAGCCCAGCATCTTTGCGGGATCGCTCGGCGAGAGCATCAAGGCGGTCTTTGCCACCATCGGCAAGCGCTTCACCTTTGGCGGCGACGCGCCCAAGGACCAGCGCGTCTATTACTTCAACACCAAGGAGCTCATCGACAACAAGTTTGGCACGCGTGAGCCCGTTCCCTTCCGCGTGGTGGATACCGCCATCGGACTTGACATTGACATCGCCATCCGTCTAAACGGCGTGTATTCCTACCGCATCGCCAACCCCCTGCTCTTCTACACCAACGTGTCGGGCAACGTGGAAGAGGAATACACCCGCGATAACCTTGACGGTCAGCTCAAAGCGGAGTTTTTGACTCACCTCGGTCCCGCGCTCGCGCGCATCTCGGCAATGGGCATCCGTTACAGTATGCTCCCCGCGCACTCCATCGCCATCCGCGACGCCCTCAAGGAAGAGCTCTCGCGCGAGTGGACGGAAAAGCGCGGTCTTGAGGTCGTTTCCGTCGCCATCGGCTCCGCAACCGCATCCGACGAGGACGAGGAAATGATCAAGGAGCTCCAAAAGCGCGCCGTCTATCGCGACCCCTCGATGGGCGCCGCCGCAATCATCGACGCCCAGGCAGACGCGATGAAGGCTGCCGCCGACAACGACGGCGGCGCGATGCTGGGCTTTATGGGTATGAACGTCGCAGCGGGCGCAGGCGGTGCCACCGCCACGGGACTTTACGACCGCGCCCAGGCGACGCCCGCCGCTCCCGCTGTCGCACAGGGCGCTTGGCTTTGTGCCTGCGGCAAGCAGAACACGGGTAAGTTCTGCTCCGAGTGCGGCTCTCCCAAGCCCGCGCCCGCAGGCACGTGGGTCTGCGCGTGCGGCAAGGAAAACACGGGCAAATTCTGCTCCGAGTGCGGCGCAAAGCGCCCAGACGGCGGCAAATGGACCTGCTCCTGCGGCGCCGAAAACGAGGGCAAATTCTGCTCGGAGTGCGGCGCGAAGCGTCCCTGACCCCAAACAACCGACAACCGACAAAAAACGGGCAAGCATCCGCTTGCCCGTTTTTGTTTTATGGTGCATCCCCCGTTTCCACACGCTCCCCCGCCCGACACCGTCGAAAGCTCCTCGCGAAGAAAGCCTTCGGGCTTCCCGCTTTTGGCGTTCCCGCATACACTAATAAGGAACGGCTCTGCCGTAAAACGCGAAAGGACAAAACGCTCTTGCTTATCGGATTTCTCGGCGGCGACGGTCGTATGGAGATCGCCGCTGCTTTTTTAAAGGATCACGGTCACGAGGTCCGCACCCATTTATCCGCGCACCTCGCGGCGCTACCTTCGCTCGACCTGCTCGTCCTGCCCTATCCCGCCACGCGCGACGGGGTGACGGTTGCGGGAACGGCGCTTCCCTTTTCTTCTCTCCCGCTGCCGCCCGCACTGCCGCTCTTTGGCGGACGCCTGCCCCCGTCGTGGCGGGAAGGGAGAGCGAGCGGCGACGCAGAGGAAAACGAAGCGTTTCTCGTGGAAAACGCCCGCTTGACCGCCGCCGCAGGCGTCGGGGTGGCGCTCCGCGCCACCGAGCGCGCGTTTTTCCGCACGGATGCCGCCGTGGTCGGCTTTGGACGCATCGGTAAGGCGAGCGCCGCCTATTTGCGCGCCCTCGGCGCCGCCGTCACCGTCTATGTGCGCCGCGAAGCGGCGGCAGCGGACGCAGAAGCACAAGGCTTTCACGCGCAGCTCCTTGCGGGCGTGCGCGCCTTCCCCGAAGCCCTCGTCTTCGGCACCGTACCCGCACCCGCGCCCGCGCTCGCCGCGCTTTGCGTGAAGGAGGGCGCCCTCGTTTACGACCTGGGCGGCGGACTGCCCGCGTCGATGCCCACCGAGGCGTGCGGAAGCGTTCCCGTATGCGCCCTGCGCGGCGCCCCGGGGGTGTTTGCACCCAAGGCGGCAGGAGAGCTTTACGGCGGCGCCGTTTTATCCTTTCTTGGCACCTTAAAAGCGCCAAACCCATAACCCATCCTTCATTCTTCATACTTCACTCTTATTATTTTCATCATTCCCCGGAAAGGAACACCGCCCTATGATCGGCTACGCCTTTTGCGGCTCCTTTTGCACCCTCTCGCACTCCTTAGCGGCGCTCCGCCGCCTGTGCGCAGACGGTCACGAGGTGCTGCCCATCTTCTCTGACAACGTCTACTCCACCGATACGCGCTTTTGGAAGGCAAGCGAGTTTGCGGATGCGGTGCGCGCGCTCTGCGGACGGGAGATCGTACACTCCATCGTAGATGCCGAGCCGCTCGGTCCCCAAACGCCCCTCGAAGCCCTCGTCATCGCCCCCTGTACGGGCAATACGCTCGCAAAGCTCGCGCAGGGCATCACCGACACCCCCGTCACGATGGCGGCAAAGGCGCACCTGCGCGAGGACCGCCCCCTGCTCGTCGCCCTCGCCTCCAACGACTCCATGTCCGCCAATCTCGCAAACATCTCCACGCTCCTTCTGCGCAAGCAGGTCTTTTTCGTCCCGATGCGCCAGGATGACCCCGAGCGCAAGCCCCATTCCCTCGTCGCGGACTTTACCTATCTCTCGGACTGCCTCTCTGCCGCCCTCTGCGGCAAACAGCTCCGCCCCTTGTTTTTGTAAACCTTTGGTTTGCAAAAACAAAAAACGGGGAGAACTTTTAAGGAAAGTTCTCCCCAAACCCCTCTCACACCTTTTTGAGAAGGGGTTTTGTTTTTTCTAGCTTCAAAAAGCCCTTCCTGCCTCGCAGTGCAGAAATTTCGATAAGCTAGGCGCGCTTTTTAACTCCAAAGTGCCATCCCCTTGCTCGCAGTGTAGAAATTTCGCAAGACGTGGCACGCTTTTCTAACTTCAAAAAAGTCCTCTTTCCGCCCGCTGAGCAGAAATTTCGCAAGACGAGAGTTCTAACTTCAAAAAGCCATCCCCTTGCCCGCAGTGCAGAAATTTCGCAAGACGAGGCACGAAGAGGGGGAGCTGTACTTCGTACTGCCCCCCTCAAGTAACGACGTATTGCGGAATTTATGCCTGCGCGTTCAACTTTTTCCTTTCTCTTAGATAGGCACCCTTTAAATCCTTAGACCCCATATCCACCCCCGCAGCAATCGCACGGGCGTACCAGGCGTTCGCCTTGACGCGGTCCTCGGCAACGCCGTCACCAAACTCGTAGTGACAGCCGAGCAAGAGCATCGCGCGCGCCGAGCCGAGCTTGGCGGCGATGGTACGGAAGCGGAGCGCTTCGGCAAGGTTGCCCTTGCGGTAAAGCACGGTCGCGATGGCGTAGAAGCGGCGCGCCGCACGGCGATGCTTGCGCGCTTTGAGTGCGTCTAAGCAAGCGGCGGCATCCTCGTAATTCTTATTGGCGGCAACCGAAAGAAGCGCCTCGGCACTTTTCGTGTTGCGGGCGATGCCCACGCCGTTTAAGTAGCAAAGACCCAGGGCATAAATACCACCCAGGTGACCGCCCTCGGCGGCGGTGCGGTAATATCCAAAGGCGGTGCGGCGCCCTTCGCGCGTGCCGCCCTTCGTTCTTTCGGTGTAAGCGCCCATCACGTACGCCGCTTCGGCGTTGCCCATCTCGGCGGCAAGCTTGTAGGAAGCAAGCGCCTCGGCGTGGTCTCCGCGCATCGTGGCGGCAACCGCCTTTTCCTCAACGGCATCCGCCGCGGCACGGAGCTTTTCAAGCTGTGCCTTGGCTTCGGCGTGCCCCGCCTTTGCGGCGGCGCGGTAATGGCGAAGCGCCGCGGAAATATCCGCCGTCACGCAAAGCCCCTTGCGATACAGCTCTCCAAGACGGAAGTCGCCCTCCGCGTCGCCCATTGCAACAAGACAGCGGTATGCGTCCTGCGCGACGGCGGCGTCCGCGTCCCCGCCGATGCCCGACTCGGCAAAAATACCAAGCCGCAAAATCGCATCGCGGTTGCCCACGCGGGCGGCGTTTTCATAGCGGCGGCGCGCCTCGGGCAGGCTCTTGGGAACGCCGTTCCCCGCCTCGTAAAGACGGGCAAGCGCAAAGGATGCCTGCGCGTTTCCGCCGCGTGCGGCGGAAAAATAGATGTGCGCGGCGATGGCGTACTCGCCGTCGCTCTCCGCCTGCTTGCCTAGCGCCAAGCACTCCGTGATGCGCGTGGGAAGCGTGATCTCATCGGGCGCCGCCACTTCTCCCGTGCCAAGACGGCTGAAAAAGAACTTTTCACGCAGTCCTACGGGGACGATGCCCTTGACGAAGTAACGGGCGGCGGCGGGATTTTTGGTCACCCCGTCTCCCGAAAAATACATTTTAGCAAGACGCACGCGCGCCGTGTGGTTGCCCGCCTTTGCCGCACGCGTCAGCCAATAAAGCGCGTGGGTATGCGAGGGCGCAACGCCCTCCCCCTCCTCAAACACGCGGGAAAGCTCTAACGCCGCGTCACCGTCACCAAACTCCGCACCCACGCGAAGCCAGAAGGAAACGGCACGCGCGCTGTCGCCAAAGCGGCGGTCGTCGCGCAAGCAGCAGGAAAGACGGTACGCCGCGGCGGGATAGAGGCGTCTTGCGGACGCCTTGTACCAAAGCGCCGCCCCCTCGGGGTCCTCCGCTACGCCCACGCCAAGGCGCAGGCATTCGGCATACGAAAACTGCGCGCGCTCGTCCCCAAGCTCTGCCAGGGCAAAAAGAAGCGCCGCGCGCTTGGTCACATCTTTTATTTTTTCAGCAGTCTGGGCTTCCTCCCACAGCGTCTGCCGCTCGCTATGCGTTTTCAGTGCAACGGTACTGCACGCAGGACAAGAAAGCGACTCGCCGTAGGTCTGCCACTCATAACCGCATTTTTTACATTTCATAGGTTCACCTGTTCCTTGTTTTCGTTCAGCGCGCACCGCGTGGGGTGCTTATCATAAATACTTTACATAAAAGCCTATTACATAAAATTTTGAGAGAAGAAATTTCGCAAGTCGAGGCAAAGCGAGCGAGGAAGGCGACGGTGTAGAAAACTACTCCGAGCCGACCGAGTCGAAGCTTTAACGAAGAATTGCGAAATTTATTCTTCAAAATAATTATACCTTCTTTTTGATCCTTTGTCAAGGTGGGCGTTCTCTTTTCCGTTTTTTCCCGCAAAAAAGTTTTTCTTTTCGCAAAGAGGGGTGGACTTTTTACAAAAAATATGGTAAAATGAAAGGACCAAACGAAAAAAGGAGCCACCTATGACCGAAGAATCCAAACAACGATATCTTGCCGCCAAGCGCAAGCTCTTCCGCGCTTACTACGCGGGGTCGCTCAACCCCGAGCAGACGGACGCGGTGCTTTCGACCAAGGGTCCGCTCCTCATTCTTGCGGGTGCGGGCAGCGGAAAGACCACGGTGCTGGTGCGCCGCATCTGTCATATCATCAAGTACGGCACCGCGTATGAAACGGAATTCATCCCGCCCTCCATCACCGAGGGGGATATTGACGATATGGAGCTCGCGGCAAATCTTCCGCCCGAGGATATCGAGCCGCTTCTTTCCCTCTTCATCCACCACCCCTGCCCCCCTTGGGCGATGCTCGCCATCACCTTTACCAACAAGGCGGCGCGCGAGATCAAGGAGCGCCTTTCGGCGGCGCTCGGGGACGGGGAGATCGCAGACGACATCTGGGCGGGCACCTTCCACTCCATCTGCGTGCGCATTTTGCGCCGCTACGGGGATCGCGTAGGGCTCCCCTCCTCCTTCTCCATCTACGACACGCAGGACAAAAAGCGCCTGATCTCGGACGTGATGAAGGAGCTGGACATCGACGAAAAAATTCTCCCCGTCCGCGCGGTGATGAGCGCCATCTCGGCGGAAAAGGACAACCTGCGCCTGCCCGAGGAAATGCCCGAGGGGCGCGACTTACGCCAGCGCCACCTAAAAAAGATCTACGAGGCGTACCAAAAACGGCTCGAAAAGAACGGCGCCGTTGACTTCGACGACATCATTATGAAGACGGTCAAGCTCCTTGAGAGGGACGAAGAGGTGCTTGCCTACTATCAGGGAAAATTCTCCTACACCTGCGTCGACGAGTATCAGGACACCAACCCCGCGCAGTTCCGCCTTTGCTATCTGCTTTCGGGCGGCAACCGTAATATTATGGTCGTGGGCGACGACGACCAGAGCATCTATAAGTTCCGCGGCGCCACCATCGAGAACATCTTGCAGTTTGACAAGGTCTTCCCCGACGCGCGCGTGGTCAAGCTAGAGCAAAATTACCGCTCCACCAAGACCATCCTTGCCGCCGCCAACGCGGTCATCGCGCACAACGCCGACCGCCACGACAAGGCGCTGTGGTGCGCAGGCACCGAGGGCGAGAAGATCACCGTCCACACCGCAGAAAACGGCGACCGCGAGTGCCGCTACATCATCGACACCATCTTAAAGGGCGTCGTGACCGAGCATCGCAAATACGGCGACTACGCCATCCTCTACCGCATCAACGAGATCTCCCGCCACCTTGAAACGGTGCTTGCCAAGAGCGGTCTTCCCTACCGTCTGCTCGGCGGTATGCGCTTCTACGACCGCAAGGAGATCAAGGATATTATGTCCTACCTCTATCTCATCCAGAACGCCGCCGACAACGGACGGCTCGTCCGTATCATCAACGAGCCGAAGCGCGGCATCGGTGCCAAGACCGTGGAAACGGTCGCCGCCGTCGCGGACGAGGAGGGGCTTTCGATGTTCGCCGTGATGAAAAACGCGGCGTCCTACCCCGCGCTCGCCAAGAGCGCCGAGAAGCTCCGCGGCTTTACCGACCTGATCGAAAGCCTTTCGGACACCCCGCTCGCCCCCTCTGCGCTCCTACCCGTCGTGATGGAAAGGACGGGCTATATGGATATGCTTCGCGCGGGCGGCGACGCGATGAAGAGCGATATCGACAACCTGAACGAGCTCATCTCCGCCGCCGTCGAATACGAGAAGAAGACGGAGGAGCCCACGCTCTTCGGCTTCCTCGAGGAAGCGGCGCTCGTTTCGGACGTGGATAAGTACGACGAGGACGCGGACGCCGTGGTCCTAATGACCATCCACTCGGCGAAGGGGCTTGAGTTCCCCATCGTCTTTCTTGCGGGCGCGGAGGAGGGCGTCTTCCCGGGTCCCACCGTGCGCACCAACCCCGAGGAGCTGTCGGAGGAGCGCCGCCTTGCCTACGTCGCCATCACGCGCGCGAAGGAGCGGCTGTACGTCACCCACGCGACCGAGCGCCTGCTCTACGGTACCACCCAGCATAACCGTCCCTCGCGCTTTATCGCAGAGGAGATCCCCGAGCACTTAAAGAAAAGCGACCGTCCCGTGGCGCCCCCGCCCCGCACGGCGCCCCCCGCCTACCGTCCGAGGGAAAGCGCGCCCCTCTCCAAGGAGTTCGGCAGAGCCAGCACCCTCACCCAGCCCCGTCCCGCCGCATCCGCGCGCGCCGTCGCCGCCTTCACCGTCGGGGACCGCGTCCGCCATATGATCTTCGGCACGGGCGAGATCACCGCCGTGCGCCCGATGGGCGGCGACACGCTCTACGAGATCCGCTTTGATAACGGTCAGATCAAAAAGCTGATGGCGACCTACGCCAAGCTCACGCGGGCGTAAGCTTGGCGCAATGAAATAAATCCGCTTCGCGGATTTGTGATAATCAAGCGCGAGCGAATCCGTGCTTGCACGAGTGAGCCGCGCGATACGAGCACCTATTTGGAGGAACGATGTCACCAAGCTACCTAATTCCCTTTCTCGTGATGCTTTTCGTCGTCTTCGTCGTGTTACGGCAAAGACGGTGCGTCATCGCGAGAAAGATCGTAAAAGAAAAAAAGAAAGAAGGAAACACGACGATGATCGAGCTTGCAAAACGGTTTATCGGAAAAGAATGTCTGGTCTATGCCTTTGATAGCGGTCACACCTTTGAGGGCGTGATCAAGGAGGTCAGCGAGGGCGCCGACCTGCTCGAAAAGAACGGCACGCTCGAAGCGATCAACCTCGACTTCGTGATCCGCATCCGCGAATATCCCAAAACCAAAAAGGGAAAGAAAAAGTCCGTCATTCTGGATTAAAAAGCTAAGCAAAAAAAGAACCCTCGGAATGCAATTCCGAACACCGACACCACGTTGTCAAAAAACAAAACACAATTGGGAACAGGCAAAAACGCCTGTTCCTTTTTCTTTTGCACGCGCACCAAAACGCCCCTAAAATTGCCAAATTTTGCCGTTACTCAAAATAGGACCAAAAAAAGGGGTGTTTTTTTGGTCCCATCGGGAGTTACTTTTGTATTACAATATTTGTGCGGGGGGAAGAGCGGTGGCAAAAAAATCAAAAAAAGGAGGGATGTGCCGAAAAAGCAATCGGCAAAAAAACAAAAAAATCAATCAAAAAAATTAAAATTTGACAAGGAAGAATTATTATGAAAAAAACTATTACAAAAAACGTTACCCTGTATGAAGGTTCCGATTTTACGGAGCTTTCGATTTTGAAAAAAAGTTACACGCCCGAGATTTTTCCGAATGAAGAAACGTCATCGTTTTCCGGAAATCTTTTGCTGGTTACCAATGCAGAGGCAGAAACGGCGTGGGCAGAAATCGAGGTCAATTACAATGTAAGCCTCCCGAGGACAACGATCGACAGCGCAAAGCTCATCTTCGAAAGGGTGAGCGGAAACACGGATGCGGTTTCTCTGTATGATGCAGGAAACCTTGATGCAGTCAGTCTTACCAAGGAGGAAGAACGGATCGTGGTTGATATTAGCGACGCAGACACCGATTGCTTGCTTTTAGCAACCTTCACGCTTCGCGTGGAAGAGGGCGGTTCTTTTTGCGAGCTTACGCGCCCGATTTTGGAGCTTACTTACACCTACGAATTCGGCAGTCCCCCTTCCAATGAAAACTACACGCCCACAAAAAAGGAGTTTCCGATGCCGAGCGGCACGGCGGCGTCCTTTGACACCCACTACGGTATCACGACGGTAACGGTCGCCGATACGCACGCTTCGGACTCTCCGCTTGGCGCTTCGATCGCACACGTTCACAGACCCGACTGCGAGGACACCGTGTATGGCAAGGGCTTCCGTTTGAACTTGGACGAGCGGCTTGTGCAGACGGAAACGAACACGACCGACGCTCCCGAATTCATCTATACGGACGGTATGGGAGAAAAACACGGCTTCAGTGAATACTTCTATTATCTTAAAAAAGACGGCGCACGCGAATATGTTACCGCCGCCGAGGTTGAAACGGATGCAGAAGGCAATCTGACGCACGAGGGCAAGACGGTTTACAGAGAATTCCGCTCTGCTACAGGCTGGGAAGCTACCGCGCGTCTTGATGACGTTAAAAACCTTGCAATTCTCGAACAGCGTACCGAGGAAGAACGAGAGCTTGAAGAGCAGAAAACCGTGTTTGAAGATGCTTTTTTAGATTTCGTGCTGATAAACAAAAAAACCGGCGGAAAGTATCGTTCCTTATCTGCAGAAGACATCGTTTCTTTTGAAAAAGTGCAGGCGTTTGCCGAAATGACGATCAATCCGGAAGACAGCGACATCGAGCTTTTGTTGTTGACGCAAGAGGATGGCATATCGTACAAAGCGCTTGTTTTGCAAAAAAATGCACCGGAACCGGAATATCCAATCACCTCAAATGCAGGTGATTTATATTACATCAATACCGTTAATGATGATGAAATCGTTGTGGAAGGACAAGCGGCTGTTTTAGAACAAAGTGAAGCGAATGAGGGAAATGATCCTCTGGATGAACAGATGAAAATTTTTTTGCTCAGAGACGTAAAGAACCGAAAGCAATTGAAAAAGGTCTATCCTAATTATCGCTCCGTTTGCCTATCGCTTTCCAAACTTAGAGAGCTTCTCCCCGTTTCCTACCTGCGACGGGACGGCATCGTGAAGGGCTTTAACGCGGAGGGCTACCTTTGCGCCATCTTTGATGCATACGAAAATTATCTTGCCATTGACCGCGATGCAGAGCACCGCGTGGAAAGCGTATATGACAAAAACGGAAATGCGATCACCTTCCATTACGAAGAGGGCAATCTTTGCTGTCTGACCGACCGTTGCGGCTGTGTAACGAGATATACTTACGACGGCGATCTTCTTACAAAGGTCACCTATGCAAGCGGCAACACCGTTTCGCTGACGTATGACGCAAATGGAAACGTTGCTACCGTAACGACCGCACCGGGTGACGACCCCATGGCACAGAGCGGTGCAGACGCGCTGCGAGCTAGTTTCACCTACGCCGAAACGGATTATCCGATACAATTCTCGTTGGTTTCGTTGGCGAGTGGAATTTCTTATGCGAATATTGAAAAGGAAGAGGGACCCCGGCTCGCTAAATATCTTATCGCCTATTCGGATACATTCTGCTTTGTTACGGATACTGAAAGAAATTTTAAAGAACGCTATCGCTTCACAAGCGACGGTAACCTTTCTGCCTACACCCTCGAGGAGCACGGACTCGTTACCCGTGCGGAGCAGTATGCGCGAGAAGTGACCGCCCAGACACGCACCGAAACCGTGACCTACGCCAAGGAAGACACGCTTTATAAAAAGCCTCTTACTACGTTCACCTTTGAAGCAGACAAGACCGTCACCACCGTCTTTAACAATGCAAGCAAGCCTACGATGCAGACGGAAGCTTGGACGGACGGCGAAACGACGTATCGGAACGAAACCGTTTACGCTTACGACGACAAGGAGCGCCTTTGTAAGGTAACGCAGACCGCTTACAAGAACGACGTCGAGGAACGAAGCGTCGTCACCGAGCAGTTCTACAACGCCCAGGGCAAGGTCATCCGCACGGAGCGCTACCTTGTGGGCGCGGAAGCGACGCTCGGCAGAACGGTTGAGGAAACGAAGTATGATGAAAACGGCAATATCCTTTGCTCCTTCTCGTATAATACCCTCGACCCGTCGAGCAAGCTCTATACCGAAAACGAGCGCGACGCCCTCGGCAGAACGGCGGCGACCCTTGACGCCACGGGCAAGCATAAGACGGTATATGAATATCTTGGTGACAGCACGCGCGTCAGAAGCGAGCGTTACCCCTCGGGCGGTGCCACCGCGTTTGCGTACGATAAGAACGGCGAATGCGTTTCCGTCACCTCTTCCACCGAGGAGGGCGAGGGCAACACGAGCACGACCTTCTATACGGCAGGCGAGGTCACGCGCCTTGTCAGCGGCAATCATACCGTGGATTACGAGTATGACGGCAAGCGCAGACTTACGGCGGTGAAGCTGGATGGGGAGGATTATATCAGCTATACGTACGGCACGGACGAAGACGGAAACGATACCGTTTCAACCGTATACGCCAACGCTCTGAACAATGCGATTGTCGTCACCACGAACGACCGCGGTCAGCTTTTGCGTCAAGACGATTCCGGCGGCACGTTCTATTCTTGTGAATACGAGTCGGACGGCAGGTTGAAGGCAGTGCATGACGTACGATCGATCGCCGACTTCCAATATATTTACGATGAGAAGAAGCGTTTGACCGGCTACAGTTATCATTCCGTAAACGAAGCGTTGCAGTACGATAACCGTGACAGGCTTGCCGCAAGAACCGTCAATAATGGCAATCCTACAGGGCAATATAATACGATCTACAATTATGCTTACAACGATCAGACCAACCGCCTGTCCTCGATGACGGCAAACGGCATCACCCTGACGCCCAAGCACGATGCGCTCGGCAGACCTACGGGCAAGGTGCTTTCTACGGGCAGCGGCAGTGCGAGCGAGGAGATCTCTTATCTCAAGCAGGGCGACCACGCTACGATGCTTCCGTCCGTGGTACAGTTGAATGCCAAGGGCAGACAGGACCGCATCAAGTATTTCTATGATGCGATGGGTAATATCGTCAAGATCACCGAGAACGGATTGCTTTCTGCAAGATACGAGTATGATGCTCTCGGGCGGCTGACAAGAGAAGACAACCGCGCGATGGCAAAGACCTGTCTTTACACGTATGACGAGAACGGCAACATCCTTTCCCGCCGCGAATATGCTTATACCGTAAAGCCTACCGAGCAGCTGCTTGATGATATCCCTACCGACACCGCGCTTTATCGTTACAACGGCGATCGCATGATCTCCTACAACGGGCAGACCTGTACTTACGATGCGCTTGGCAATCCGACAACCTATCGCGGCAAGTCCTTGACCTGGGAAAAGGGCAGAATGTTACGGCAATATGGCAACGCTTATATCAATTACGAGGGCACCTTCCGTTACTATTATTTCGGAAGCACGTTCCTTTCACTTGATCACGAAGGATGGATTGTTTCCGACAATGCGCTTTCCTATCTGTACGACGAGAGCGGCAATGTCTTTGGCTGCATCGACCGCGCGACGGACACCAAGTATCTCTATCAAAAGGACGCGCTTGGAAATATTATTGCCGTACTTGACAACACGGGCGCGCTTGTGGTAAAATATGTATACGATGCTTGGGGCAATCATAAGGTCCTTGACGCATCGGGTGCAGAGATTACCGACACCGCGCACATCGGCAAGCTCAACAGCTTCCGCTACCGTGGGTACTATTACTGCTCCGAAATCGGTCTTTACTACCTCAAGTCTAGATTCTACGATCCCGTGGTTGGCAGATTTATCAACGCGGATA
>JAFTIH010000014.1 GCA_017456985.1 Clostridia bacterium
GAGGATGGCGCGCGCAATGGCGATGCGCTGCTTCTGACCGCCCGAAAGACCCAGCGCGCCGTCACCGATCATGGTGCTCCAGCCGCGCGGCAGCTCGTTGACGAACTCGTGCACGCGCGCAAGCTCCATCGCCTCGATGATCTCGCGGTTGGGGGCGTCGGGGCGTACGATGCGGATGTTATCCCACACCGTGCCGTAGAAGATGTAAGGGTTTTGCGGCACGACGCCGAAGGAAAGGCGCAGCTCGTGCGTTTCGTAGTCCTTGACGTTGCGGTCGTGGAGCAGTACCTCGCCGCCGTTCACCTCGTAAAGACGCATCACGAGCTTGGTGAAGGTGGATTTGCCCGAGCCCGAGCCGCCCACGAGCGCAAGGCTCTCGCCGTATTTCATATGGCAAGAGAGGTGGTCGAAGACGAGCTTTTCGCCGTACCCGAAGGAAACGTCGCGGAAGGCGATACAGGGCTTGCCTGCGCGCATCGCGGACTCCTTCTCGATCGCGACGGAGCGGCGTGCGTCCTCCGCGACCTCGGGGGTGGTGCTGTGCTCCGCGATAATGGCGTCGATGCGCTCCAGCGCGACGGCGGCGGAGCTTTGCGAGAAGTAGATGTTCAGCCAGGAGATGATGACGCCGAGGATGGTGGTCATCGTGGAAAGGAATAAGTACAGCTCACCCACGAGGATGCTGCCCTGCAACACGAAGACGGCGCCCACGAGGTAGATGAGCGCGGTGCAGGCGTATTGCACGAATTCGGGCTTCGCCGCCTCCACGATGGTGGTGAAGGACACGTTGATGCCCGTGCGCTTCAAGGTGTCGATATGCTCCTCGAAGGAGGCGATGGAGGCGTCCTCGATGGCGTACATCTTGGTCGCCTCGCCCCCGTGAAGGGCGTCCGTGACGTAGTGGGAGGCTTCCTTTTCCGCGTCAAGGTACTTGCGATGCTCGGCGCGGATCTTCTTGTTCGAAAGGCGCATACACACCGCCATCAAAAGGGCGGCGGCGACGACGATCGCCGTTAAGACGGCGTTGTAGGAAAGAAGCAGTGCGACCGAGATGGCAAGCGAGATCGCTTGGTACGGTACCATTTGAAAGATCTGCGAAAGGAACGCCTTGATGTTGTTCATCGGCGCGCCCATAATATAATTGTAGAGCTCGCCCGAGGAGTTTTTGTCGCGGAAGTGCATGCACATTCTTTGTACGTGTCCGAAAAATTTCGAGCGCAGAGAAAAGAGCGTGCCCTCTTGCAGCTTCAAGATGTTTTTGTAGCCGTATCGCCACGAAAAAAGTCTGCCGAGCGAAAAGACGATGTAGGCGCCCGCGAGAATGGCGACGAAGATCAGACGCTCGCGGCGCGTGCTGTCTGCGTCAAAGGCGAAGAGTGTCTTGCCGAACAGGGTGAGGGGCGTGTTGCCAAGTCCCGTATCCACGATATATTTGATGACGAGGGGCTGTAGGGCGACGAAAAGACCCGTGATGAGCGAAAGCACCACCGCGACGGCGGCGTTTTTGCGGAAGGGCTTCATATAGGGAAAGAGCGTTTTCCAAAAGCCCTTTTTGTCCGTGTGCTTGAAGGGGGTGTGCTCCTTGGGGGTGGTTCTTGTTGCGTTTTCTGCTTTTTTCATCGTTTCGTCCTCCGTGTCGGAAGTCGTTTTTTTGCAGGGGTCGCCTGCAAGTACATCATAGCGCACGCGCGCGATAAAGTCAAGCATTTTCGGGCTTTTTTCTTGATTTTTTTAAAAAAACAAGGGCGCTCGCGCGGCAAAAAAAGCGCGCCCTCGGGCGCGCTTTCCGTTTTGCAAACGGAGCGGTGAAAAAGAAAAAGAACCGTCGCCCGCACGGTGAAAACACGCGAAGGGACAAAATATACGCGGTTTTTTGAATATTATTCATAAAACGGTGAATAGAAAAGGGGTGTATGCACGAATAAAAGGATGTGAAATATACAGAAAAGGCGAGGTCTTCGCGCGGAATATGCAAAAATATGCAGTTGCGTTGTAGAAAGTGAACAAAACGGAAGGGTGCTTTTGGTAAAAACTGCGCAAAATGCAAGAAGAATATACAATTTGGGGAAAAGGCTTGCAAGTTTTGAGAAAATATTGTATAATCATACACGCAGAAAACAAAACCGCATTTTAATAAAGGAAGGAAACCACCATGGACAAGAAAAACATCAAAAAGGTCGTTCTTGCGTATTCGGGAGGACTTGACACCTCCATCATCATTCCCTGGCTCAAGGAAAATTACAACAACTGCGAGGTTATTGCTGTGTCGGGTAACGTCGGACAGGCGGACGAGTTAGAGGGACTTGAGGAGAAGGCACTTAAGACGGGTGCGTCCAAGCTGTACGTGCTTGACCTTACTGATGAGTACGTTGACGAATACATCATCCCCTGTATGAAGGCGGGCGCCATTTACGAGGAATATCTGCTCGGCACCAGCCACGCACGTCCCTGCATCGCCAAGGGGCTCGTGGAGATCGCGCTCAAGGAGGGCGCGGACGCCATCTGCCACGGCTGTACGGGTAAGGGCAACGACCAGGTCCGTTTTGAATTGACCATCAAGCACTTCGCCCCCAATATGCCCATCATCGCGCCTTGGCGTGAGTGGGATATCAAGTCGCGCGAGGAGGAGATCGAGTACGCCGAGGCGCACAACGTTCCCTTAAAGATCAATCGCGAGACCAACTATTCGAAGGATAAGAATTTGTGGCATCTCTCGCACGAGGGACTTGACCTTGAGGACACGGGCAACGAGCCTCTTTACGAGAAGCCCGGCTTCCTTGAAATGGGCGTTTCCCCCATCGCCGCACCCGACAAGCCCACCTACATTGAGTTAGAGTTCGAGGCGGGCATTCCCGTCGCGCTCGACGGCAAGAAGATGAGCGCCAAGGAGATCATTCTCGCGCTCAACAAGCTCGGCGGCGAGAACGGCATTGGTCTCTTGGACATCGTGGAGAACCGTCTTGTGGGTATGAAGTGCCGCGGCGTATACGAGACCCCCGGCGGCTCCATCCTTTACAAGGCGCACAGCGTGCTCGAAACGCTTTGCCTTGACAAGATGACGATGCACGAGAAGCAGAAGCTGGCGATCACCTTTGCGGAGCTGGTCTACAACGGTCAGTGGTTCACCCCTCTGCGCGAGGCGCTTTCCGCATTCGTGGATAAGACGCAGGAGCGCGTGACGGGTAAGGTCCGCCTGAAGCTCTACAAGGGCAATATGATCAACGCGGGCGTATGGAGCCCCTACTCCCTGTATAGCGAGGAGATCGCGACCTTCGGCGAGAGCGATTACAACCAGAAGGATTCCGAGGGCTTTATCAACCTGTTCGGTCTTCCCATCAAGGTGCAGGCGCTCGTTGACGGCAAGGGCAACAAGTAATTTTCATCAAGCATCCACTCTCCCTTTCGGGGGAGTGGATAGCCAATCACAGCCCAAAAGGGTGCTTTTAGGCTGTGATTGGCTAATTGGCTTTTTATAGAAGGATTTTAAAAAAGCGTTTTTGACGAAAACACACCCCCGCACAGGGGGATAAGGAGTAAAGTATGGCAAAGATGTGGGCAGGAAGAACGGACGGTGTGACCGACCGCGTGGCGGACGACTTCAACGCGTCCATTCATTTCGACTGCAGAATGTACCGCGAGGACATTGCGGGCAGTATGGCGCACGCCGCGATGCTGGGCAAGCAGGGCATCATCACCCCAAAGGAGGCAGAGATCCTTCGCGCGGGGCTGGCGGGGATCCTTGCGGACCTTGAGAGCGGTGCGCTCGCGTTTGACTACACCGCCGAGGACATTCATATGTTCGTGGAGGCGGAGCTGACCGCGCGCCTTGGCGAGGTGGGCAAAAAGCTGCACACCGCGCGCAGCCGCAACGACCAGGTCGCGCTTGATTTGCGCTTGCTTTTGCGCCGCGAGATGGACGAAATTTCCGCGTCGCTTCGCGAGCTTCTTTCGGTGCTCGCCGATCTTGCCGAAAAGCACGCCGCCACCATTATGCCCGGCTACACCCATCTGCAACGCGCCCAGCCCATCACCTTCGGGCATTATTTAATGGCGTATGCGTCTATGATCGCGCGCGACCTTTCGCGCTATGCGGACGCCCGCGCGAGAATGAACCTCTCGCCCATCGGCTCCTGCGCGCTCGCAGGCACCACCTACGACACCGACCGCGCGTTTGAGGCGCGCGAGCTGAGCTTCGACGGGGTGATGGGGAACAGCCTTGACGGTGTTTCCGACCGCGATTTTTGTCTTGAATTTCTCTCGGCGTCTTCCATTCTGATGACGCATCTTTCCCGCCTTGCGGAGGAGCTGATCTTATATTCGAGCTGGGAATTCTCCTTTATCGAGCTTTCGGACGCCTACACGACGGGCTCGTCCATTATGCCCCAGAAGAAGAACTCGGATATGGCAGAGCTCATCCGCGGCAAGACGGGCAGAGTCTTTGGCGATATGGTGGCGATGTTCACCATCTTAAAGGGACTCCCCCTCGCCTATAACAAGGATATGCAAGAGGACAAGGAGCGCGTCTTTGACACCGTTGACACCGTCAAGGCGTGCCTTGACGTTCTCACCCCGATGCTCGCGACGATGACGGTCAAGGAAAAGAATATGCGCGCGGCGGCGGCTGGCGGCTTTATCAACGCCACCGACCTTGCCGATTACCTCGTGACCAAGGGAATGCCCTTCCGAAGCGCGTACAAGATCGCAGGCGAGCTCGTGGCGTATTGCATTGCAAACAAAACGACGCTCGAGGAGCTTCCTCTTGCGGTGTATCAGTCGTACAGCGACCTCTTCGACGAGGGCGTATTTGCGGCGATCGACCTTGACGCGTGCGTGGAGCGCCGATGCTCCGAGGGCGGTACCTCACCCAAGAGCGTGCGCGCGCAGGTAAACGCATTAAAGAATTTTTTGGGAGAGTAAGCGATGACGAAGGTATTTATTGACGGCAGCGCAGGCACGACGGGGCTCCGCATCCACGAGCGCCTGTCTTTTCGCACCGACCTTTCCCTGATCACCCTTCCCGACGAGCTGCGCAAGGACAGTGCGGCGCGCCGTGAGGCACTCGCCGAGGCGGATATTGCCTTTCTCTGCCTGCCCGACGACGCCGCCCGCGAGGCGGTCGCGCTTGCCGAGGGCTCGCGCGTGCGCATCATCGACACCTCGACCGCCCACCGCACGGCGGCGGGCTGGACCTATGGCTTTGCGGAGCTTGGCTATCGCGAGGCGATCTCGCAAACGGCGCGTCTTGCCAACCCCGGCTGTCACGCAAGCGGTGCGCTGGCGCTCATCGCCCCCCTCGTCAAGGAGGGCGTCTTAAAGGCGGACGCCGCGCTTTCCGTCTTTTCGCTGACGGGCTACTCGGGCGGCGGCAAAAAGATGATCGCGGATTACGAGAGCGCGGGGCGCGACGCCCTGCTTTCGGCGCCAAGACAGTACGCGCTGGCGCAAAAGCATAAGCATTTGCCCGAGATCACGGCGATCGGCGGTCTTGCGACGGACCCTGCGTTCTGCCCCGTCGTGGGAGATTTTTACAGCGGTATGGAGGTCACCGTTCCCGTGTTTGCGCGCGACCTGCGCGGTACGGCGGAAAACGTCAAAGAGGTTTACCGTGCGTATTTCGGCGGTCCCATCGTGCGATACGCCGAGGGCGCGGACGAGGGCGGCTTCCTCTCGGCATCCGCCCTTTCGGGCAAGGACGGTATGGAGGTCGCGGTGTTCGGCAACGACGAGCGCGTGCTTCTCGTGTCCCGCTTTGATAACCTCGGTAAGGGTGCCTCGGGTGCGGCAATTCAGAATATGAACATTATGCTCGGCGTGGACGAAACGCTGGGACTTGACCTATAAAAAGGATGGAGAAAACGATGGTAAAAATGATTGAAGGCGGCGTTTGCGCCGCACAGGGCTTTACGGCGTCGGGCGTGCATTGCGGTATTCGCAAAAATCGCACCAAAAAGGATATTGCGCTGATCTTCAGCGAGGTCCGCGCGACGGCGGCGGCTGTTTATACGCAGAACCTCGTGAAGGGTGCGCCCCTGACGGTCACCAAAAACCACATCGCGGACGGCTACGCGCAGGCGATCCTTTGCAACAGCGGCAACGCCAACACCTGCAACGCGGACGGGATCCTCGTCGCAGAGCAGATGAGCGCGCTCGCGGCGGATGCGCTGGGCATCGCCGCCGCCGACGTGGTCGTGGCTTCCACGGGTGTCATCGGTCAGCCCCTTTCCTTGGAGCCGATTGCCGAGGGCGTTCCGCTTCTCGTGAAGGGGCTTTCCAAGGCGGGCGGCACGGACGCCGCCGAGGGCATTATGACGACCGACACCGTCAAAAAGGAGATCGCCGTGGAGTTTACCGTGGGCGGCAAGGTTTGCCGTCTTGGCGGTATTGCGAAGGGAAGCGGTATGATCCATCCCAATATGGCGACGATGCTCGTCTTTTTGACGACGGACGCCGCGATCTCGCCCGAGATGCTCAAAAAGGCGCTCTCCACCGACGTCAAGAAGACCTTCAATATGCTCAGCATCGACGGTGACACCTCTACCAACGATATGACCGTTCTGCTTGCCAACGGTATGGCAGGCAACGACCCCATCACCGCCGAGGGCGAGGACTTCGCCGCCTTTATGACGGCGCTCAACACCGTGACGGTGGCGCTTTGCCGCACGCTTGCGGGCGACGGCGAGGGTGCGACCAAGCTGCTCGAATGCGTCGTGACGGGTGCAAAATGCGAGGAGTGCGCAAAGACGGTTGCCAAGAGCGTGATCTGCTCCAGCCTTTTCAAGGCGGCAATGTTCGGCGCGGATGCCAACTGGGGCAGAGTGCTTTGTGCCATCGGTTACAGCGGCGCCCCCGTGGACGTGACGCGCGTGGACGTGTCCTTCCGCTCCGCGGCAGGTGAGATCGCCGTTTGCAAGAGAGGCGCGGGCATTCCCTTCTCGGAGGAGAAGGCGAAGGAGATCCTGCTTGAAAAGGAGATCGAGGTGCTCGTTTCTCTTGGCGATGGCGCTTTTGGCGCGACTGCCTACGGGTGTGACTTGACCTACGATTACGTCAAGATCAACGGCGACTACCGCACTTAATGCAAACAATAGTTTACAAAAGAGGATAAAACGATGGAAAAGCATTTTTCAAATGCCCAGCGCGCCGAGGTGTTAACGCAGGCGCTTCCTTACATTCAGCAATATAACGGCAAGATCGTGGTCGTCAAGTACGGCGGCAACGCGATGATCAACGAGCACTTAAAGGAGCAGGTGATGGAAGACCTCGTGCTTCTTTCGCTCGTTGGCGTCAAGGTGGTGCTCGTGCACGGCGGCGGTCCCGAGATCAACGACTTGATGGAGCGCCTTGGCAAGAAGGCGGAGTTCGTGGACGGATTACGTGTGACGGACAAGGAAACGGTGGACATCGTGCAGATGGTGCTTGCGGGCAAGGTCAATAAGAGCCTTGTCAATTTGCTCGGTATGAAGGGCGGCAACGCGATGGGACTTTCGGGTATGGATGCGCGCCTGATCGAAGCGGAGATCAAGGACGAGCGCCTTGGCTACGTCGGCAAGATCACGAGCGTCAACGTGGCGCCTGTGTCCGACCTGCTTGACCGCGGCTACATTCCCGTCATTTCCACCATCGGCTGTGACCGCGAGGGCAACGCGTACAACATCAACGGCGACACCGCCGCGGCGTTTATCGCGGGTGCGCTTGGCGCGGAGAGATTGATTATGATGACGGACATCGCGGGCATTCTCAAGGATAAGAACGACCCGCAAAGCCTCATTCCTCACGTGACGATCGAGGAGGCGAAGGCGCTGTATTCGAGTGGCATCATCTCGGGCGGTATGATCCCCAAGGTGGATTGCTGTATTGAAGCGATCGAGCGCGGCGTCAAGAACGTGATCATTATGGACGGGCGTATTCCGCATTCGATTTTGATGGAGATTTTGACCGACGAAGGCGCCGGCACGATGGTTTCAAGATCATAAATCGCGCGATGCATCGTTGCTTGCATAGGGCAGTGCGTAGCACAGCTCCTATGCGTCGCGCCTCGCCTTGCACGATTTCTGATTCTTGAAACAAGCTTTGCGGGCATAAATTTCACGGACATAAATTGCGCAATGCGTCGTTAAAGCTTCGACGCGGTCGGCTCGGCGTATGTAAATACGCCGTCGCCTTCCTTGCTCGCTTTGCCTAGCTTTGCACAATTTCTGCCTCGTGAAATGGGCAAAAAAACACTTTGAAAAGGTTTGGGGTGTGTGGGATTTTTTAAAATTCCTTGCAAATTCCCCTGATAACGATTATGAGCAAACTGATTGAAAAAGACCAAGCCTTCGTGGCATCCACCTACGCGCGCTTTCCCGTGGCACTGACGCACGGAAAGGGCTCGCTCGTTTATGACGAGGAGGGCAAAGAATATATTGATATGGGCTCGGGCATCGCGGTGACGGCGTTCGGTATGGCGGACGACGCGTGGCGTGCGGCGGTGGAGAGTCAGCTTTCCAAGCTACAACACACCTCGAACCTGTATTACACCGAGCCGTGTGCCGCGCTTGCCGAGATGCTGTGCGCACGCACGGGAATGAAGAAGGTATTCTTCGGCAACTCGGGTGCAGAGGCAAACGAGTGCGCCATCAAGGTGGCGCGCAAATATGCGGCACAGCGCCGCGGCGCGGATGCGCACCTCATCGTGACGATGAAGAACAGCTTCCACGGGCGCACGCTGACGACGTTGGCGGCGACGGGACAGGAGCATTACCACGAGCTGTATCAGCCGCTCACCCCCGGCTTTGTCCACGTGACGGCGGGCGACCTTGACGAGCTTCGCGCGGTGCTTGCGACGGGCAAGGTTGCGGGCATTCTGATGGAGATGGTACAGGGCGAGGGCGGCGTGTTCGTGCTTGATGCTGCTTACGTACAGGGCGCCGCGGCGCTTGCAAGAGAGTACGACGCGCTTTTGATGATCGACGAGGTGCAGACGGGCAACGGCCGCACGGGATCGCTCTACGCGTATATGCAATACGGCATCGAGCCCGACGTCGTTTCGACGGCGAAGGGACTTGGCGGCGGTCTTCCCATCGGTGCGTGCCTGATCGGTGCGCGCGCGGAGGGCGTTCTGGGACACGGCGACCACGGCTCCACCTTTGGCGGCAACCCCGTTTGCTGTGCGGGCGCGCTTTCCATCCTCTCGCGGTTGGACGATGCGCTGCTTGCCGAGGTTACGGCGAAGGGCGACTATATCCGCGAGGCGCTGTCGGGCGCGAAGGGCGTGAAGAGCGTATCGGGGCTTGGACTGATGATCGGTATTGAGCCCGAGGACAAGAGCGCAAGCGATATTGTAAAGAATTGTTTACAAAACGGCGTTTTGTGCCTGACGGCAAAGCACAAGGTGCGCCTGCTTCCCGCATTAAACATTCCGTGGGACGACTTAAAGCGCGCCGTCGAGATCATCCGCGCGGCGTTTGCCGAGTAAGAAAGCGAGGTTTTCGTGATGAATTTAAAGGGTAGGCATTTTTTGAAGCTTCTCGACTTTACGAGCGAGGAGATCGGATTTCTGATTGACACCGCCGCACGCTTAAAGGCGGAGAAGAAGGCGGGCATTCCGCACCGCATCCACGAGGGCAAGCAGATCGCGCTCATTTTTGAAAAGACCTCGACGCGCACGCGCTGTGCCTTTGAGGTGGCGGCGCGCGACCTCGGTATGGGTGTGACCTATCTCGACCCCTCGGGATCGCAGATCGGCAAGAAGGAGAGCATCGCGGACACCGCGCGCGTGCTTGGCAGAATGTACGACGGTATTGAGTACCGCGGCTTCGGTCAGGAGATCGTCGAGGAGCTGGCGCGCTATGCGGGCGTTCCCGTTTGGAACGGCTTAACCAACGAGTTCCACCCCACGCAGATCCTTGCGGACTTCCTTACTATTAAGGAGCATTTCGGCTCGCTTGCGGGCAAGAAGCTCGTCTATATGGGCGACGCGCGTTACAATATGGGCAACTCGCTGATGGTGGGTGCGGCGAAGATGGGGCTCCACTTCGTTGCTTGCGCGCCCAAAAAATACCAGCCCGCCCCCGAGCTGGTGGAAGCCTGCCTTGCCATCGCCAAGGAAACGGGCGCGACCATCACGCTGGAAGAAGATCCGACGGTTGCCGTCAAGGACGCCGACGTCATCTACACCGACGTTTGGGTTTCGATGGGTGAGCCCGTCGAGGTCTGGGAAGAGCGCATCGAGGAGCTGGCCCCCTATCAGGTGAACGCCGCGCTGATGGCGGCGGCAAAGCCCGACACCGTCTTTATGCACTGTCTGCCCGCCTTCCACGACCTCAAAACGACCGTGGGCAAGGAGATGGGCGAGCGCTTCGACCGCGACGCGATGGAGGTTACCGACGAGGTATTCGAGTCGGCACAGTCGATCGTTTTTGACGAGGCGGAGAATCGGATGCATACCATCAAAGCCGTTATGGCTCTCACCCTTTAAGCGGACGCTTTTTGGTGCAAATTCACGCTCGCTCCCACTCGGCGTATGCTATACGCCGTCGGGTCGCGAATCGCAAATTTTCCCTCAAAAATCGCCTCGCTGAAAGCGGCGTGGGATAGGTTTGGGGGATTATGACGAGAGCCTTTTTGGTCTAATTTCATACTCGCTATAAACAGTATAGGTAAAAGAAAAAAGACGAAGCATTGCTTCGTCTTTTTTTATACAGCTTCAAATTTGCGCATTTTTCTTTCGTTATCCAAGGGAATACACGACAACGCCGAGGATGATCAAAACGGTGCCGAGCAGTTGTCTTCGCGTGATTTTTTCCTTTAAAAAGAAGAAACTGAGCAAAGTGACAAAGATATATCCGCAGGACTCAATGATGGGAGACATAGAAAGCGGAACGACCTTTAAGGCGACCATAGAGACGATCGTGCATCCAAAAAACAGAGCGTATCCAATGATGACGTATGGGTTCAAGTATTCTCGTATTTTAGAAGGGTATTGAATACCGGAGCTTTTTTTTAGGAGAAGCTGAGAAACGGAAGAAATAAATACGCTGGCAAGCAGAATCAAGGAATAAAGAACGAGCGTTTTATCCATCGTTTTCGCCCTCCGTTTCTCCTTTGCTCTCCGCGCCTGCCGTATCGGGCTTTTCGGCTTTTTCAGTCACCATCAGGATGACACCGACAAGGACGATCGCGGCCCCCGCGAGATGAAGCGGCGAAAGGGTTTCTTGAAACAACACCACGCCAAAGAGCATGCTCCAAATGAGCGTGACCGATTTGTTGGCGAATGCAACGTTCAGCGGCATTCTTTTGAGTATTTGCTGCCATAAAAGGGCGTAGATGCCGAGAAAAAGGATCTGCAATGCATAAACAGCGAACCAGGGCAACGAAAAAAATTCCATCGCCGATGCGTATTTTGCACAAATGGAGCTCATCGCATAAAGAAGAATAATGGCGTGAAGAAAAAACAGATTTTTGAATTTTTTCATTTTAGCCCTCGCAAGACGGTTCCATAACCACGGAAATTCTTTCATTGAAGGTTAAAACGGCACGGTTCATTTCCTCCAAGCTTTCGTATTCGTAGAAGATGTACGCGATGCGCTCATTCATACAGTTCTCAATTTTTTCGCCCGGCTCACACATCACGATTTTTTTATAGACGTGCTGCTCGATATCCTCGGGGATGCTATAGCGGACGAGCGTACCGTTTTGGGGTGCCATAATGCCGTGATGCCCGCAAAACGCTCTTTTTTGCGCGATTCTTTGAAGCGTAGCAGAATCTCCGCCCGTTTGCGTTATCACCTGTGCCATATGCCAGGGAAAATCGGTGTTATCCTCTACGAGCTGTAAAAACTGATTGCCGAAGGGGCGTCGCATCATCTCGATGATGTAGAACCGCTTGCCGTTTCTGATGAGCTGGAACGCGAAAATACCGTCGGCAAGATCCAAATCCTTTGCGATGAATTCTACCGTCCGACAAAGCTCCTCGGCGACGTCTGCCAGCTGCTCCGCGGGCAGGGTTTCCGATTGAATGAGATAGGGATTGATCGGCGAGTAGGAATTGCATCCTGTATAGGAAACCACTCGCTTTCCTTGCAAAAAGGCAACGAAGGTTTGCTGCATGCCCGTAAGAAACGGCTCGATCACGATGTGCTCGGAGCGGGACATTTTGTAGGCGTTATCTACGGCAAGATAGCCCTCTTGCACACACGTCGCCTTCATAATTCCTTTTCCTCCGGTAAGATCGGTGGCTTTTACGATAACCGGATATTCTGCGGTATCAAGATACTTTTTTGCCGAGGCGGCATCGGAAAATACGATAGACGTTGGAGAGGGGATCCCCTTTTTTGCCAGATATTCTTTGAATTGATCTTTTAAATGCAAAAGCTTGGCGTTTTGAAACGTGTCGTGTCCCTGCCACCCCATTTTTTCTGCAACGTAGGCGGCGGTGATCACGCCGAAATCGTTGGCACAGCTGATCACGTGGCGGATCCCGTTCTTCTTGACCAGCGCGAGGATTTCTTCTTTGTTTGAATAGTCGGCGGGAATGTACTCGTCTGCATAGGTGTGTCCGACGAGATGCGGGGCGTTTCCCGTGGTGATGACGTAATATCCGAGCTTGTGCGCGCACTCTATGAGGGGGATCTCACAAAAGCTACCGTTTAAAACCAAAACCTTTTCCATATTATTTATCATCCTTGCTGTCATCGGGTTTGACGTTGTAGGTTTCCCTTATAGCAAATTGCGGTGCGTTGTTTATGCTGATATAAATTCTTCCGACGTATTCTCCGAGAAGCCCGAGAAAGAGCATAAGGATTCCCGAAAGCAAAAGGATCGCCGTCATAATCAAGCTTTCCTGCATCGGGAAGGAGGGGCGGATAATTTTTTTGATGATCGTAAAAACACCGTAGGCAAAGCCACCGAAAGAGCAAAAAGCGCCAAGATAGGAGGCAAGTCTCAACGGTTTTTCCGAGAAGGCAGTAAAGCCGTTCATCCAAAGCGACAGAAGCTTTTTAAAGCTGTATCCCGACGCACCGTGCTCGCGGGATTTGTGCTCGATCACGACGTTTGCCATGTTTCGCGTCACCCGCAAAATAAGTCCGTGAACGAAGGGGTAGGCGTTTTTGTATTTGATAATTTCATCCAAAACGTATCTTTGGAACACGTAGTAGCTGTTAAGGTCGATATCCTTGGGCTTGCCGATGAGGGTGGAGGACATCCAAAAGCTGACCTTCGTGCCAAGCTTTCTGAAAATGGAGCGTTTTTTCTCTCCCTCGTATTTTGCGGAGACAAGGTCGTATCCCTCTTCAAGCTTATCGATCAGCTTGAACATTTCGCAGGGCGGATTTTGTCCGTCATCGTCAAGACACACGATAATATCACCCGTTGCATAATTGAAGCCTGCCATCAGCGCGGAATGCTGACCGAAGTTTCTTGAAAGATCCAGAACCTTGCATTTTTCGTTCTCCTTGGCAACCGTCTTCAGCACGTCAAGGGTATCGTCCTTGGAGTAATCGTTAATACAAACGATTTCGTAATCGTATCTTCCGTCTGCCTCCACGGTAGCGATTATTTCGGATATCACGGCGCCAATCGATTTTTCGGAATTGTAGCACGGGATGATAAAGGACAGTTTCTTCATTATAAATATAACCTTTCTGCCTTAGGATTCGGAGTAGAATGCGATCAGCTCACAGATCGCGTCTTTGATGTCAACTTCGGGCGTGTATCCGGTGTCCCGCGTGATCTTTTCAAGAGAGATCTCCCAACGATAATCATCGTGGGGGTCTTCCGTTCCGGAATATACGATCTTAGAGCTTGATTTGGCAAGCTGAATGCAAAGCGCGGCGAGCTCCTTGTTGGAGATGAGATTATGGCTTGCAAGATTGTAGACTCCCTGCGCATCTTTTGAGCAGATCGCGCAGAAGATCGCCTTGGCGATGTCGTTTACGTGGATGTAGGTTTGACGGCGTGAGCCCGTTCCCAAAAGGGTAATATCCTCTCCGCGGATCGCCTTGTTGATAAATACGGGCAAAATGGTCTTGGGATTCATTCCGGGTCCCACGGGCGCGGTAATTCTAAAGCTCACGGTTCTTACGCCGTAGGTGTAGTACGCATAATTTGCCAGAAGCTCTTGCATTACCTTAGTACAATGATATACCGTAGGCGGCTTCAGAGGGTGGTCCTCTGTGACAGGACACGCGGTTGGCGTTCCGATGACGGGCTGGCTTGATAGCTGCACGAAGGCTTTTATCTTTCTATCTCTGCACAGCTCAAGCAATCTTTGCGCGCCGACACAGTTGTTTTTTATAACGTCAAGCGTGTATGGCTCTTTGCGCATATCTGCCGCAAGATGAATAATGGCATCGGGCAGATCCCGTTCCGCCACGCCGTCAAACAGCTCGCTTGTCTGCTCGGTATATAAGTCGCAAAAAATATATTCATCCACGTCGTTTTTTGACCCTTCCGAACGGTCAAGCCCGATGACGTAGCAGCCTTTTTCTTTAAAATAACGAACTACGTGGCTGCCGATGAAGCCGTTGGAGCCGGTGATCAATACCTTCATAAAAACCTCTTAAGTGTTATTTTTTGTAAAATTCCTTGATGCGATCCGAAATAAACGCGACCTCTTCGACCGTTAAGCCGTAATATAAGGGAAGACGAAGAAGTCTTTCGCTCTCGCGCGTGGTGTACACGTCCTGCCCGTGGAAGCGACCGAATTTAATGCCTGCGGGAGCGGAATGAAGCGGGATATAGTGGAAGACGGCTTGGATCTCGTGTTCCTTTAAATAAGAGATCAGATCCGTGCGCTCCGCACAATCCTTTACCTTAATATAAAACATATGCGCGTTGTGAACGCATCCGTCGGGAATAAAGGGGAGCTCGATGATCCCCTCGTCCATCAGGGGCTTCAAGGCGGTGTAATAGGCGTCCCAGCTGCGCATACGAGCGTTGTATATTTCGCGCTCCTTTTCGAGCTGTGCCCACAAATACGCGGCGTTCATTTCGCTTGGCAGATAGGAGGAGCCGTAGTCCACCCAGGTATATTTATCGACCTGTCCGCGGAAGAACTTGCTTCTGTCGGTGCCCTTTTCGCGGATGATCTCTGCCTTTTCTGCGAAATGAGGATCCTTGATGAGAAGCGCGCCGCCCTCACCCATACTGAGGTTTTTGGTTTCGTGAAAGGAATAGCAGCCCAAATCACCAAGGGTGCCCAGTGCCTTTCCGTGATACGTTGAGCCAAATCCCTGTGCGGCGTCCTCGATGACGTACAGATTATGCTTTTGAGCGATGGCGTTGATCTTTTTCATATCACAGCTGACGCCCGCGTAATGCACGGGGACGACCGCCTTCGTTTTGTCGGTGATGGCATCCTCAATGAGATCTGCGTTGATGTTCATCGTTTTGGGGTCCACGTCCACGAACACCACGGTCGCCCCTCTGCCTACGAAGGCGTCCGCCGTCGAAACGAAGGTGTAAGAGGGCATAATGACCTCGTCGCCCGGGCGAATATCGCATAAGATCGCCGTCATTTCAAGGGCGTGCGTGCAAGAGGTGGTGAGAAGCGCGCGGGCAGTGCCCGTTTTCTCCTCGATCCACGCGTTACACTTTTTGGTGAACATTCCGTCACCGCAGATCTTGTGTGCTGCGATGGCGGTTTTGATGTGATCAAGCTCCTCCCCGACGAGTGGGGGAATGTTAAAATAAATCATAAGTGATTCTCCTTTAAAAGCGAGGCGTATTTACGTGGGGAGATACAGCGTTGCGTAGGTGAACAGATTGATGCAAACGAAAAGCGTGCAAAGGATGCCGCAAAGCAGATAGCGGTGCTCCTTTTTGGGAAAGCGCTCCAAGAGAAATTCATATCCCTTGCCGCAGAAGATGGCAAGCGGCAAAAAGGCGGGATAGCAATATCTGCCCTGCGCTTGGAAATCGTTGGTGTAGCTGTTATAGATGGAAAGTCCTACCGTGATGAGCGCGCAAAGCAAAAGCGAGAGATAAAACGCAAGGGTCGTTGCGGAGGGCTTTTTTCCTTGCCTGAGCGAACCAATAAAGCGTGCGACGGTGCCGCCAAGCCCCACCAGAAGAAGCAGGATGACGAAGGCGTAGAAGCCCGAGGTGGAGAAGTATGCCATAGGACCGAAGCACGCGATGAAGCTCATCACCGTCGTCAAGACCCAGCCATAGGAGCCGAAGAGCATCTTCCAAAGGGAAACGCCGTCCTCCGCAAGGGTGATGCGGTTTGAGGGCTTAAGGGCGTCGATGGCGTACTTTTCTCCGTAATAGCTGCCGGTTTGGAAGCCGAGCAGATCGCCGTACAGCACGACGTGGCGGATAAAGCTGTATCCGACGAGCAGAACGACCACGCCCGCGACGACGCCTACAAGCTTCAAGAGCCCCTTGCGATCCTTGGGCTTTGCCGCAAGATAGGAGAAAATGCAGAAGAAGACGGAAAGGAGGATCCATGCATAGCTGTTATAATAGGAGAGCGCGCAAACGGCGATGCCGAGGGCAAGGAGCAGAGCGTAGCGTATCTTCCATCCGCATTTCCAGCCGAGCAACCACGCGTAGGCGATCGCCGTGACGCCGAGAAAGGCAACGATATCGTTGTTTACGTAGGAGGAAAGGAAGACGAACTGCGGCATAAAGGCAACGAGGAACACTATCGTGTAGCGCACCTCGGCGCGCGCAAAGAGCAGTTTACAGCATTTGATGACGAAATAGACGGAGAGTGTGGCGCAGATGACGCTGACCATACGCGCGGCGACGAGCAAGGAGCGCGCGTCGGACGCGAAGGGGGATACGAGCTTCATCAAAATGGCACCCAGCTGGTTGCAAAGCACGGTGGGCGAATGGGCGTAGGAGAAGCCCCAAGGGGAGAGAAGCTCGTCGTAAACGGGCAAGCGCCCGTGCTCGAAAATAAACTGTGTGACCTCGTAGCGCATCGTTTCATCGGGACCGTAGTTGAGGGGCTGCTCGGTTGCCCACGCCGTGTAGAAGACGAAGAGCAGACCAAGGAGCACCCATTCCCACGCGCATAACCCTCGCTCGCCTCTGTCCCGTAACAGTCCGAACAGCACGAACGCGATCGCACCGAGAAGGAAAAGGAAGCAAAGCACGGGTCTTGCTACGGAGAAGGCGCGGGCGAAGAAGTCCACGCGGTGATGATAGTCCCCCGTCGAAACGAGGACGTCCGCGAGCACGAATTCGCCGTCAATATCAAGACGGATATCCGTGTAGGTGGCGCCGTTCGGAAGGGAAATGATGTATTCGGTCGTGCCGCTTGGCATCGTTTGGCGTCTGACGCTGTTTTGTTGCTCGAAGTCAAAGGACGCGGTGCTGTAAAACGTTTCGACGGGCGTTTTGACGGCAAGCGGCTCGGCAAAGCGAAGCACGACGGTTTTTACGGGGGCGTTGATGCCCGCGAAGATCAGCTGGGGATCCGTGGCGCGGGGTGTATAGCGATGATCGCTTACCGTATAGTTGTGCGGGACGAGCTGTACGGCGCCGCTCCCATACACGGAAAGCGGCTCCGCGTCAAAGGTGGTCCTTCTTTCTGCCGTAAAAACGAACAGCTCGAGAAGAAGGGAGAGCACCAGTGCGCAAAGCAGGAGCGCGATCAGAAGCTTTCGGTTTTTATAGGAGTTTTGCAAACGGGAAGTTAGCATAAGCACCTCAAAAATGTGATTTCATTTTCTTTGCGAAAAGAGGAAGGGCTCCGCCCGCGTCAGGCGGCGGACAAGGAAAAAAGCAAGAATGCCTTTGCACAGATCTCCCGCAAGAAAGGGGAGAACGAGCGCGGTGAGCGTGGCAAGGAAGGAGGCGTCCTTGGCGTAGAGCAGGGCGTAAAACGCGCCGCCGATCGCGTAAAGGAGCAAATGCGCGCCCACAAGCGAAAGGGCAAACGCGGCGCCGCGCCTGCGGGCGCCAAAGCCGACGGCGAGCGCGAAGAGGGGAAGCGCGAGAAGGAAGCCGCCCGTCGGTCCCGCAAACGCCGAGACCCCTGCGCCGAAGGCGGCAAAGACGGGGACGCCGAGGGCGCCGACGGCAAGATAAACGAGGACCGAGAGGGTACCCCAAAGCGGTCCGAGCACGCCTGCGATGAGCGCGACGCCCAGCGTTTGGAGCGATACGGGAACGGGACCGAGGGGGAGCGCGATCCACGCGCACACGGCGACGAACGCCACGCCCAGCGCGGATGCGGTCAGTTTGCGTGTGCGCGCAGATCTCATAAGACACCTCGTTTTGTCAAAAGCTTGGGCGGGGGCGCAGAGTGGGCGCGCCCCGCATTCTTTTTTTGTTTGGTTTTAGGGGTTCAGACGGTCGGGACCGCGGAAGATGAACATCGACTCCTTGATGGTAAGACCGAGAAGGAGCATCGTCATACGGTCCACGCCAAGACCGAAGCCGCCGTGAGGGGGGCATCCGTAGTGGAAGAATTCGGTGTAGAACTCGACGTCCTTGTCAAGTCCCTTTTCTGCCGCCTGCGCCTTTAAGACCTCGTAGCGGTGCTCTCTCTGTGCGCCCGTGGTGATCTCCACGCCGCGCCAGATCAGATCGTAGCCCTGGGGCACGCCGTCCTTGCGCATATGATAGAAGGCGCGCTTCTCGGCGGAAAAGTCGGTGACGAAGAGGAACTCGTGACCGAATTTGTCCGCGCAAAGGCGCTTGGTGAGCTTTTCCGCCTCGGTAGTCAGATCACCCTGCTCGCTCTCGGGGCAGGTGTAGCCGTAGCGCTCGGCAAGCTCCGCGTAGATCTCCTTTAAGCTCATACGGGGGAAGGGAAGCGTGGGAACGACCACGGGGATGCCGAACAGACGCTCGATCTCCTCGCCGTAGGCTTCCTTCACCTTCGCGAGCATATCGGCAAGAAGGGCTTCCTCAAACGCCATCACGTCCTCGAAGGATTCGATGTAGCTCATTTCAAGGTCGAAGCCCGTAAACTCGGTGGTGTGCTTGCTGGTGTAGGACTTCTCCGCGCGGAATACGGGACCCACCTCGAAGATGCGCTCAAGTCCGCTTGCCATCGCCATTTGCTTATAGAACTGCGGGCTTTGCGCGAGATACGCGTCGCGGTCGAAGTAATTCAGCTTAAAGACCTCGCTTCCCGACTCGGATGCGGCGCCGATGATCTTGGGGGTGTGGATCTCGATAAAGCCGTTAGCAAGCAGGAAATTGCGCATTGCGCCTACCATCACGGTCTGCGCCTTCATCATTAAAAGGTTCTTTTCACTGCGCAGGTCGATCCAGCGGTAGTCAAGACGGGAGTCGATCGCGGCGCCGTCCTGAATGGGGAGCGCGGCGGCGATGGATTCGATACGGAGCGAGTCGGGCAGAATTTCGATGCCGCCCAGCTTCACGTATTCGCTGGCGATCGCCTCGCCCTCAACGGTGACGACGGAGTCAAGCGTAAGCTCGTCGCAAAGAGCGGCGATCTCGGGGAGCTTCGCCTTCTCGACGGTGACCTGGATCTTGCCCGTCACGTCGCGGATGACGAGGAACGCCATGCTTTTTTTGTTGCGGATGTTTTCGCAAAAGCCCGAAATGCGGACGCGGCCGGGCTTTACGTCCTTGATATAGATGCGGTTCATTTTCTAATCCTCCAAAGAGTAAAAAATTAACGAAAGTTTTGGGGGAACGCGCGTTCCCCCGTACAGGGAAAAACGGGAGTCAGGCAAGAGAGAAGTCCTCTTTGTCCAGAGAGAAGTTGGGGTTGTAGTAGGGGTCGCCTGCGTCAAGCACGTCCTGCCACTTACCATAGAAGCGGTCGATCTCGCCCATAAAGCGGCGGCGTTTTTCGGGGGTGTCCTCTAACCCGCGGCTTTTCGACTCGTAATGATACGCCTCAGCAAAGGGCGTAAAGACGATCAGGTAATCCTTTGCGCGGATCTTCATACAAAGATCCACGTCGTTAAAGGCGACGGCGAAGCCCTCGTCAAGACCCTCGACCTCATCCCATACGCGGCGCGGGATCATCATACACGCCGCCGTGACGGCGGACACGTTGTGTGCGTAGATGAGCCGCCCCATATAGCCGGGGTGACGGCGCGGGAAGCCGCGGTGGTAGTGACCTGCCAGCGTCAGCAGTCCGATACCGATGCCTGCGTGCTGGACGGTGTCGTCGGGGTAGTAGAGCTTAGCACCCACGGCACCCACGTCCTCTCTTTGCGCGAACATCAGCATCTCCTCGATCCATTCGGGGGAGAGGATCTCGATGTCGTTGTTGAGCAGAATGACGTACTCACCCTTTGCCTCGCGCACGCCGAGGTTGTTGATGGCGGAGTAGTTGAAGGTGCCCTTGCCGTCGCTCCACGTGACCACGCGGATGCGAGGGTCGTTCTGCAGGGTGTCGTAATAGCGGAAGGTCTCTTCCTCCGTGCTGTTGTTTTCCACGATGACGATCTCGTAATTCTTATAGGTGGTGCGGTTGCGGATGGAGCGAAGACAAAGGTCGAGGTCGTCCGTGTGGTCCTTGTTGGCAATAACGATGGAAATGAGCGGCGTCGCCTTCAGCTTGTAGCGGATGCGGTACATCGAGGGGACGACGGTGTCAAGCACCTCGCCCTCAAGACCCACGCGCGCAAGGTGATCGCGCAGTGCGCGGTGCGCCGCCTCGATCACGTAGGGCTTGGCGCCGATATCCGTGGCGACCGAGCCGCGATGGGCGCGCCAATAGTAAAGAATGATGGGGATATGCACGATCTTTTCTGCTTGCTCGGTCAAGCGGAGCATCATATCGTAGTCCTGACTGCCGTCGCACTCGGGACGGAAATACTTGCCCGCGCGTAAAAGAAGCTCGCGCGAGAAGGCGTTGAAGTGGCAGATATAGTTGTTGGTGCGAAGCGTGTCGGGCGCGAAGTCGGGCTTGAAGTGCGGGCAGTACGCGTCCTTGGGGGTTTCGTGAAAGGTGTTTTCGTCGCTGTAAACGAAGTCGGCGCCCTTCTCACAGATAGCAACCATAAACTCGTACAGTGCCGCGGGGTGAAGGAGGTCGTCGTGGTCGAAAAGCGCGATATAGTCGCCCGTCGCCATATCGATGCAGGCGTTGGTGTTGCCCGAGATACCGAGGTTCTTTTCGAGCTTTTCGTACTTGATGCGCGCGTCCATCTTGGCGTAGGCAAGACAGATCTCACCCACGTCGGGATGCTCACCGTCACTGCCGTCGGCAAGGCAAAGCTCCCATTTGGCATAGGTCTGCGCCCGTACCGACTCGATCATTTCGGTCAAGAACTTCTTCGGCGTGTTATAAAGCGGCACGAGGACGCTGAAGGTGACGTCCTTGGGGAAGACGCGCTTTTTCTGCTTGGCAAGCTCCTCGGCGGAGTAGGCGTCGCGGCGCGACGCTTTTTTCTCGTGCGAGCGCGAGCGCGCACGGCGGAAGGCACTTTTGAGCCCAAAGCGGCGCGCATAGCGGAGCGCCTTGTGCAAAAAGGCGAAGGGCGGGAAGCGCTTGAGCAGATCAAGGAGTGCGCGCAGGGGCTTCGTGAGCTTCCAAGATTGGGAATCCAAGACGGCAAGGTGCTCTTGCTCTAATTTTGCGTAGCGCGTGCTGAGCTCCGCGTATTCGGCACGCAGGGCGGCAAGCTGCTCCTCGGTGGCGGAGAGCTCCGACGAGAGCGTCTCAACGCGTAAGACGAGCTCCTCGGCGGTCAGTTCAAATTGATTATCTTGCATTTTTATACTCCTCACAGATCACAGCTGTCGGTCCGTCCCCACGCAGATGCCCCTTTTCTAACCAGATGACGCGCGAGCAAAGGCGCTCGATCTGTTCCATGGCGTGGGACACGATGAGAACGGTGGTGCCGCCCGCCATCATTTCGGCGATACGGGCTTCGCATTTTTGTTGGAAGAGGAAATCGCCGACGGCAAGGATCTCGTCAACGATGAGAATGTCGGGCTTCACGAGCGTAGCGATGGCAAAGCCGAGCCGCGCGATCATTCCCGAGGAAAAATTCTTGATGGCAACGTTTTCAAACGCGCGCAGCTCCGCGAAATCCAAGATCTCATCGTACTTCTCGCGGATGAAGGCGCGGTCAAAGCCCAGCACCGAGCCGTTGAGATAGATGTTCTCGCGCGTGGTCAGATCGAAGTCGAAGCCCGCGCCAAGCTCGATCAGGGGAGAGAGGGTGCCGTAGGTGACGGCGTGTCCCTCGGTGGGGCGCAGGATGCCCGAGATGATCTTTAAGAGGGTGCTTTTGCCCGAGCCGTTGAGTCCCACGATGCCCACGACCTCGCCGCGTTTGACGGTGAAGGAAATGTTTTCAAGAGCAGTGAACTCCTCAAAGCGCAGCTGCTTTTTGAGGAGCTTGACGAAAAACTCCTTGATGCTGTCGAGCTTCTCCTTAGGCATATTGAAGCGCATCGAAACGCCCTCTACGGTGACGGCGATATTGTTTTGATTTTCTTCCATAGCCGCCTCCTTAAATATAAAGAACGAATTTGTCCTGCGCCTTGCGGAAGCATAGGATGCCCAGCGCAAGGAAGAGGACGGAGAACAGAATACAAATGAGGTTTTCGTAAAGGCTCGGCACTCTGCCGTAGATCATTACGTCGCGGAAATAGGTGATATAGTGATACAGCGGATTGAAGCGCATCACGCTTGCAAGCCACGCGGGGAGAATGTCGACGGGATAGATGATGGGCGACGCATACATCCACACCGTGAGGATCACGCTGTAAATATGCGCGAGGTCGCGGAAAAAGATGTACGCCGCCGAGAGAATAAGCGAGATGCCGAAGGCAAAGAGAAAAACGTAGATCATCGGCAGCGGGAAAAGAAGCATCGCAAAGGAGGGCGTGATCTTACCCATCGCGGCGAACACCACGAAGACGATGACGAACGCGATCAGCGAAAACAGCATATTCACCAGCGAGAAGATGCACTTCTCAAGCGGGAAGATATACTTGGGAAGATATACCTTTTTGATGAGGGGCGCGGCGTACGCGATGCTCATCATAGAAACGCTCGTTGCCTCCGAGATGAAGGTGAACATCAGGTAACCCGTCAGGTAAAAGAGCGCAAAGCCGCCCTCCACCTGCACGCGGATAATGTTGGAGAACACGGCGGTGAGCACCAGCATCATCAAAAGCGGGTTGAGGATGCTCCACAAAAGCCCAAGAACCGAACGGCGGTATTTGGTCTTGACGTCGCGCGAAACGAGGTCGAGAAGCAGATACCGATAACGGCGGATGGAGCCGACGTCCTTTTTGAAGGCTTCACGGTCAAAGAGCGTTTCAATGAGAAACGCAAAGATTCCGAGCGGCACGATGAGCCCGAGCACGCCGTGAAAGATATGAATATCCCACGACGCGGGGTTGGTGAGTGCGGCACGGTTGGGGATGAGTACGCCGAAGGCGAGCGCCGAGAGAAGAGAAAGGACGACCGCCAGGGCGTAAAACAGCTTCTTTTTCAAGGGAAAAACTCCTATTCGTTGTTTACGCACGGAGAAGGCTCCGCACGGCAGGGAATCAGAACGCGAAGTCAAGCGCTCCGAGCGTGGGGTTCTTTTTGTCCTTGTCGCTGAGTAAGATCTCGCCCTCTACCGTGGGCCAGTCAATGCCAAGCGCAGGGTCGTTATAAAGCAGTCCGCCCTCGTCGGCAGGTGCGTACAGGCGGGTGCATTTGTAAGCGAAGGTCGCCGTTTCGGACAAAACGAGGAAGCCGTGGGCAAAGCCCTCGGGAACGTAAAACTGGCGCTTGTTGTCGCCCGAGAGGAGCACGCCCTCCCATTTGCCGAAGGTCTCGCTGTTGCGGCGCAGATCGACGGCGACGTCAAAGACCTCGCCCGAAAGCACGCGCACGAGCTTGCCTTGCGGGTTCGATTTCTGAAAATGCAGTCCGCGGAGCACGCCGCGGCGGGAGTGCGACTCGTTGTCCTGCACGAAGGTGGCGGGGGTGCCGTCCAGATGCTTGACGAAGGGGGCAAATTCGTCGTTGAAGGTTTCCATAAAATAACCGCGCGCGTCACCGTAAACGGTGGGCTCCACGATATACAGATCCTTAATAGAGGTTTCGATAAACGTAAACTTTCCCATAGCCTGTCCCCTTAACGGTTGCCGTACATTTTTTCGTAGTAGTTCCGGTATTCGCCCGAGATGATCTTTTCCCACCACTCGCGGTTTTCAAGATACCACTTGATGGTCTTTTTGATGCCGTCGGCAAACTTGGTCTCGGGGAGCCAGCCAAGCTCGCGGTGGATCTTGGTGGGGTCGATGGCGTAGCGCATATCGTGACCCTTGCGGTCCGCGACGTAGCGGATGAGGTCCTCGCTCTTGCCAAGCTCCTTGAGGATGATCTTGACGATGTCGATGTTGCGCATCTCGTTGTGACCGCCGATGTTATACACCTCGCCCACCTTGCCCTTGCGGATGATCAGGTCGATGGCGCGGCAGTGGTCCTCCACGTACAGCCAGTCGCGCACGTTAAGACCCTCGCCGTAAACGGGAAGCTCCTTGTCGTACAGGGCGTTCGCGATCATCAAGGGGATGAGCTTTTCGGGGAAGTGATAAGGACCGTAGTTGTTCGAGCAGCGCGAGATGGTCACGGGGAGCCCGAAGGTGCGGTGATACGCCTGCACGAGCAGGTCGGCAGACGCCTTGGATGCGGAGTAGGGGGAGGAGGTGTGGATGGGGGTTTCCTCGGTGAAGAAGAGATCGGGGCGGTCAAGCGGCAGGTCGCCGTACACCTCGTCGGTGGAAACCTGGTGGTAACGGGTGATGCCGTACTTGCGGCAGGCGTCCATCATCACCTGCGTACCCATAATGTTGGTGTTAAGGAAGACACCGGGGTTCTCAATGGAGCGGTCCACGTGGCTCTCTGCCGCGAAGTTGACGACCACGTCGGGATGCTCCTCCTCGAATACGCGGTAAACCGCCTCGCGGTCGGTGATATCCACCTTGCAGAAGCGGAAGCGGGGGTTGTCCATCACGGGTGCGAGCGTTTCAAGGTTGCCCGCGTAGGTGAGGCAGTCAAGACAAATGATGCGGTCCTCGGGATGCGCACCTAACATATAATGCACGAAGTTGCCGCCGATAAAGCCGGCGCCGCCGGTAACGATGATCTTCATAATGAAATCTCCTTTTCGCTGGTTGTTTAATCAAGCTCGGTGCCGTTTTCTGCAAAGAAGGCGGCAAGCGCGTCCTCCCAGTGGCGGAACTCATCCCCCACCGTGGCACGGAGGGCAAGATGATCCAGCGCGGAATAGGCGGGACGCTTGGTGGGGGTGGGGTATTCTGCGGTGGTGCAGGGAGAAACGGTCGCATCGATCCCCGCAAGCGAAACGATCCTTGCGGCGAAGTCAAACCACGAGCATTCGCCGTTGCCCGTGCCGTGATAAACACCGTACTCCTCAGTCGTGGCAAGCTTTAACAGGTGGTGCGCAAGGTCGGCGGCGTTCGTGGGGTTGCCGCGCTGATCCGCGACCACGCGGCACGCGCCTCTTTCCTTCGCGACGCGAAGGATGGTCTTGACGAAATTCTTTCCGTATTTTCCGTACAGCCAGGAGGTGCGCACGATAAAGTAGCGCTCCGTCTGCTCGCGGATATACTGCTCACCTAACAGCTTGCTTTTGCCGTAGGCGCTGATGGGTGCGGGAAGATCCCACTCTGCGTAAGGACGGTCACCGTCCCCCGCAAACACGTAGTCGGTCGAAACGTGGACGAGCTTCGCGCCCTTTTCACGGGCGACGATCGCAAGGTTGCGCGCGCCCAGCGCGTTTGCGCGGAAGGCGGTTTCCGTGTTCGTTTCACAGCCGTCGACGTTGGTATATGCGGCACAGTTGAAGATGACGTCGATCTCCTGATTTTCTAAAAACAGGCGGAGCGCGTCAAGGTCGCCCACGTCCACCTCGTCGATGTCGGCAAGGCAAAGGACGTTGCTCTCCTTTAAAATGTCGGGGGTGCCGAGCGCACTGTAGCCGCGCGCAAAGCAATCGGTCATCTCGCGGCCGAGCTGACCCTTTGCCCCCATAATCAAAATATTCATCAGTACTTGATCTTTCCTTCCGCAACCTTTCTTAAATGTGCGCCGTAGGTGGATTTGCCGTAGCGCTCGGCGGCTTCGAGAAGCTTTTCCTTGTCGATCCAGCCGCGCAGGTAAGCGATCTCCTCGATCGCGGAGATCTTCACGCCCTGGCGCTTTTGCACGAGCTGAACGAACTCGCCCGCTTCGATCAGGGAGTCCATCGTACCCGTGTCGAGCCACGCAAAGCCGCGACCGAGCAGCTTGACGTCAAGCTCGCCCATTTCAAGGAACATACGGTTGAGGTCGGTGATCTCTAACTCACCGCGCTTGCCCGGCTTCAGATTTTTTGCCATTTCCACCACGCGGTTGTCGTAGAAGTACAGACCCGTCACGGCGTAATTGGACTTGGCTTTCTCGGGTTTTTCCTCAATGGAGATGGCGCGTCCCGTCTCGTCGAACTCCACCACGCCAAAGCGCTCGGGGTCGTCCACGTAGTAGCCGAAGACGCTCGCACGGCGGTTCTTCTCGGCGTTTTCCACCGCCTCGCGCAGGATCTTCGAGAAGCCGTTGCCGTAGAAGATGTTGTCGCCCAGCACCATCGCGCAGGCGTCGTCGCCGATGAACTCCTCGCCGAGGATAAATGCTTGCGCAAGACCGTCGGGCGAGGGCTGCTCCTTATAGGAGAGGTTAAGTCCGTAGTCCGAGCCGTCGCCGAGCAGCTTTTGGAAGTTGGGTAAGTCGCGCGGCGTGGAGATGATGAGAATGTCACGGATCCCCGCGAGCATCAAGGTCGAGAGGGGATAATAGATCATAGGCTTGTCATAGATGGGGAGAAGCTGCTTGGAGGTGATCATGGTCAGCGGATACAGGCGCGTTCCCGAGCCTCCTGCGAGTACGATTCCTTTCATTTTGTTTCTTCCTTTCTTTTTGGCGAATTTATTTTTTGTTTTTTCTTTTTCTTGGGATTGTAAGCGCCGAACAGATACAGCACGCGGAAGCCGAGGTTTTCAAAAAAGCCTTGCCTATGCGCGCGCGTGCGCGATAAAAATTTAAGTCGCGAGAGGACGCCGCGCTCCGCGCCCGCGAGAAAGCTGTCGATCTCGCGCGCGTAGCGCTCCTTTAGGGGCGGGGCGTCTGCCCTGCGCGTTGCCTCGCGAAAGGCGAAAAGCTGTTTCCCGTGACCGTTCGGCACGCCCGCAAGCGTGCGGCGTATGCGGTTTTTCAAAACCGAGAAGGGGGTGTTCCCGTAGCCGATGGCGTTGCGTCCGTGCTGGCGGTAGAGCGTGACGGGCTCCGTATCAAAAAGGATGGTGCCAAAGGCGGCGGCACAAAGATATGCGTAATGGTCCATCACGAACATATCGGGGGTGTAAAGCGTTTCTAACAGCGCTAGCATCTTGCGGTTATATACCTGCGTGTGACCGATGCAGACGTTCTGCACCATCGCGTTTTCAAAGCAGGGCTCGCGCGTGGGCTTGCGCGTGACGCCGATGATCTTACCCTCCTCGTCCGTCAGATGGGAGCGCGCGCAGTAGAGCACGGGCTCGTCCGCAGGGGCGCCGTCCAGCGCCGCCACGGCGCGCGCTACCTTCTCGGGAAGCCACACGTCGTCCTGGTCGGCGTAGGCGAAATACGAGCAAGAGCGGTCGGTGTGCGCAAAGAGAATGCGGAAGCTCTCGTCAAGCCCTACGTTCTCCCCGAAGATCACCTCGAAGCCGTGTGCGTCGCGGTATTCTTCTAAGATCGCCCGCGTGCCGTCGGTCGAGCCGTCGTCGCGGATGAGAAGCTTCACGTCCTCCGCGCCCGCAAGCGTCAGAAAGCTGTCAAGCTGCGCGCGCAGATAACGCTCGCCGTTATAGGTGGAAAGTAGGATCTGTACGGTATTCACAGCCGTCTCCTTTCGTGTGCGGATCTGTCCAAGATTCATTCTGTGCAGGTTTCCTTAATGAAGGTGCACACGCTCACGCACGGTGCGCGCGATGCGCAGAACACGCGCGCGTTGCGCTTGGGCGCACACGTGCATTATATTTATAACTTATAGTATTATAACAAAGTAGCGCGCATTATGCAAGAGTTTTCTTTAAAATAGTAGGCTCCTCCCCCAAAAAAGGTGAAAAATACCCGCAAAAATGGAAAAAGATGACAAATAAAGTCAAAAAAAGGAAGAGCCGAGGCGCTTGCCTCGGCTCTTTGTGACGCTGACGCGCTCCGCGCGGATTTTGCAAAAAAACAAAGATACGCGCGGGCGGTCGAAACGCGCTATAAGCGGGCAGGCTTCAGTCCTCGACGAAGATGAATTCGGTGTCGGGAAACGATGCCTTGACCTCTTCGTCAAAGGCGTAGTCGCAGATGACGCCCGAGATCTCGGAAAAGGAAAACCCGAAGGCCGTGAGGGCATCCGAAAGCTTGCTGTGATCCGCTAAATAATAACTTTTGTTTACATTTTCAAGCATTATGGTGTGGATTTCGTGAAAAAGTGCGCTATCCGAGCCCACCCTTCCGCGTGCGGAAAAATACCCCGTGGAAAAGAAAGCCTTGTCCGCGAACAGGTGCCGCGCGTTCTGCGTGGTGATGCCGCCCGCGAGCATAGAGGGCTTCTCTATCACAGTGCCGCCGAGGCAGATGACCTCTACGTCGTATTCCCCCAAAAAGAGGGCAAGGCGCAAATTGTTCGTGATGACGCGAAGGCCCTTTTTGTCAATTAAAAACTGCCCCATACTCTCGGCGGTGGTGGAGGCGTCGATGAAAACAGTATCGCCGTCGTTGACCAGTGCGGCGGCGGCGCGCCCGAGGTGCCGCTTTTCCTTTTTCATAAAATCGTAGCGCAGGGGCAGGGAAGGCAGACGCGTTTTTTTCGCAAGCTCCACGCCTCCGTAGCTCCGCTTGACGAGCCCCGCCGCCTGTAGGTGATTTAAGTCGCGGTAGATGCTGGCGGGGCTGTAATGCAACAGCTCGCACAGCTCCTTCACGGTGGCGTAATGCTGACGCTTCAAGATCTCCAAAATACTGTCCTGCCGTTGCTTTCTCATCCTGCGTTCTCCTTAAAAAATGATAAACTTTGAGAATGTTTCAAAATAACTAACCTGATTGACAAAGTTTGAGAAGGTTGCTATACTCATTATAGAGAAAAAAAGCATCGTTGTCAAGGAGGCAGGTATGAAGGTCGTCAAAAATCTGACGGAAGGCAATATTTATAAGAATTTCTTTCTCTTTGCGATCCCCCTGATCGCGGCGTCGTTGCTTTCCTCGATGTACGGCACGGTCAACGCGATGATCGCGGGCAAATATATCGACAACTTCGCAATGGGTGCAGTTGGCGCGACCGAGTCGTTCAATACGATGATCAGCTGCCTGTTTTCGGGCTTTACCATCGGTGCGACCATCCATACCTCGCGTCTGTTCGGGCAAAAGGATTACAGAGGCGTCAAGCGGAACATTTTCGCCATTCTTTCCTTTCTCGTCGTGGGAATTCTGACGGTGAGCGTGCTGACGCTCCTCCTTCACCGTCCGCTCCTTTCCTTCCTTGCGATCGATGAGAGCATCCTTGCGGATGCGCGTACTTATTTCCTGATTTACGTTGCAGGACAGCTCTTTCCCATCTTCAACGTCGCGGTCATCCAGATCCTGCACGCCGTGGGCATCACGAACTTCATCTTTTATATGTCACTCCTTTCGATGGGGCTCAACGTCGGTGGCAACCTCTTTACGGTGCTGGTGCTTGATATGGGGGTCGCAGGGCTTGCCGTTTCTACCGTCACGTCCGCCGCCATCGTCACGGTGCTTTACCTGTTGAAGCTTCGCACGGCGTTCCGCGATATGCCCTCCGAGCGCGTGAAGATCGGCTTCTATCCCTCTATGCTGCGCGCGACGCTTCGTTACTCGCTCCCCGCATCCTTACAGCAGGGCGTGATGTATCTTGCCACCTTCTTCCTCTCCCCCGCCATCAACGTGCTGGGGCCCGCCGCGACTACGGGCTACGCCGCCGCGCTCCGCATCTACAACATCTCGGCGCCCTGCTACCAGAATTCCTCCAAGGCGGTCGCCAACTACGTTTCGCAAAGCATCGGCGCGGGCAAAACCGAAAACATTCCGCGCGGATTGCGCGTGGGACTTTTGCAGGGCGCCTTGCTTTTGCTCCCCTTCGCCCTTGGCACCGTGATCTTTGCAAAGCCCCTTGCCTCGCTCTTCTTCGAGAGCGGCTATACGGGCGAAGCATTCGCATACGCCGTGCATTTCTCGCGCGTCTATATGCCGCTCGTTTATCTCAATATGCTCAACAATCTCGCACACTCCTTCTTCCGCGGGATGGGCTCGATGCTAGAGCTGTTCGTTTGTACCCTCTCGGGAAGCGCGTCGCGCCTCGTCGCTACGGTCGTCCTCGCGCCGATGCTCGGGATGGAGGGCGTGTTTATCGCCTGGGCGATCAGCTGGGCGGCGGAGGCACTGCTTTGCGTGGTCCTCTACCTTACGCGCTACCGCACGCTTGCACAGATCGAAAAGAGAATACGGTAAAAAAAGAAAAAAGCACTTGAGAGGGTGAGTGCTTTTTTGCGAGTACCTCTTGACAAAGCGCTCTTTTTTTGCTATCCTTATAGCAACGGGGCATTAGCGCAGTTGGGAGCGCACAACACTGGCAGTGTTGGGGTCAGGGGTTCGAATCCCCTATGCTCCACCAGAAAAAAACTCATCCGAACCGGATGAGTTTTTTTCAACTAAATCCGCCTTCGTCGGAATAAATCCACTTCGTGGATGAAATCGCTACGCGATGAAATCTGCCTTGCGGCAGGAGTGGATGGCGGATTTAATTTCATCTGAGGCGAAAGCCGAAGATTTCATCCGAACGGTGTGAGGATTTCATCACCGCAGGTGATTTCATTTAAGGTTCGGTTTTCATTGAAGATGCTCCACCAAAAAAACTCCGATCCCTTGCGGATCGGAGTTTTTGATTGCCCTTCGGGCAAGGTATCGAACGGCGAAAACAGGATCATAAGCCGTCGTGCTGTAAATTTTATGTGAACTTTAATAAAAAAGACTTGTAACTTTTATAATAATAAGATATTCTAATAGTAATTTTGAATTTTTCACGCAGGAGGTGAAAGAATATGACGATGTTTTTGGAAGCTATGAGCTTTGGCGACAGTCTTATCAGCTCGCTCGTCGGCATTTTGATCGTGTTTATCGGTCTGATCTGTCTGATCGCGCTCGTTACGATCATGGGTGCGATCTCTCAAAAGCTGTTGAGTGGTGAGAAGAGCGCAAAGCCCGCACAGAAGAAGGCGGCTGCTCCCGCGCCCGCGGCAAAGAGCGGTGCGGCGAAGAGCGGTACGATCGAAAACCGCGATGAGCTGGTGGCAATTTTCAGCGCTGCAGTTGCAGAGGAGCTGGGTACGGACGTCAGCGCGATCCGCGTGGTGTCCTTGAAGGAAATCGGTTAATTTTTGCGGCAAACGCCGCTACATTCTATGAGAAAAGAAAGAGGTATATTATGAAAGCTTACAAGGTAACTCTCAACGGCAAGGTTTACGAATTCACCATCGAAGAGATCAACAAGGCAGATATCAAGCCTGTCGCTGCTGCTCCCGCCGCTGCACCCGCTGCTGCTCCCGCTCCCGCTGCTGCTCCTGCCGCAGGCGGTGAGACCGTCAAGAGCCCGATGCCCGGCACCATTCTCGACGTGAAGGTGTCCGCAGGTCAGACCGTCAAGGCGGGCGACCTTCTGATGGTTCTTGAAGCAATGAAGATGGAAAACGAGATCCTGTCCCCCGTGGACGGCACCGTTTCCGTTTTGAGCGTATCCAAGGGCTCGACCGTAGAAACGGGCACCGTGCTTTGCGTGCTCGCGTGATCCTTTTTTCTACGGAAAGGAATTCGCATTATGGACGCATTTTTTAAATTCTTCACAGACAGCGGCTTCGTCCGCTTCTTTGAGGGGGACGGCTGGAAGCAGCTCGTGATGATCGCCATCGCGTGCGTGCTGCTCTATCTTGCTATCGGCAAGAAGTTTGAGCCGCTTCTCCTTCTCCCCATCGCTTTCGGTATGCTGCTGACCAATCTGCCCGGCGCGAATATGTTCCACGAGGAGATGTTTGCGGGCGGTCACGTGCATTGGGATATGCTGACGGGCGGCTCCGCAGGCTTGCTTGACTGGCTGTATCTGGGCGTTAAGCTGGGCATTTACCCCTGCTTGATCTTCTTTGGCGTTGGCGCGATGACCGACTTCGCTCCCCTGATCGCTAACCCCAAGAGCATGCTGATGGGCGCTGCTGCACAGCTTGGTATCTTCCTTACCTTCCTTGCGGCATCGAATATCGGTGCGCTTGGCATTGAGGGACTTTCCTTCACGGCACAGGAGGCGGCTTCCATCGGTATCATCGGCGGTGCGGACGGTCCTACGGCAATTTTCGTGACCACCAAGCTAGCTCCCCAGCTGCTCGGTCCCATCGCGGTTGCCGCATACTCCTATATGGCGCTCGTTCCTGTCATTCAGCCGCCCATTATGCGCCTGTTGACGACCGAAAAGGAGCGCAAGATCGTGATGAAGCCCCTGCGCACCGTTTCCAAGAGAGAGCAGATTTTGTTCCCCATCGTGGTTACGGTCTTCGTGGCGCTTCTCGTGCCCGACGCCGCATCGCTCGTGGGCTCCTTGATGCTTGGTAACCTCTTCCGCGAGAGCGGCGTGACCGAGCGCCTTTCCAAGACGGTACAGAACGAGCTTTGCAACATCGTCACCATTTTCCTTGGTGTGACGGTGGGCGCAACGGCGACTGCCGCAACCTTCTTGGATCTCAGAACGATCGCCATCATCGTCATGGGCGTGATCGCGTTTGGTATGGGTACGGCGGGCGGCTTGCTTCTCGCGAAGCTGATGAACGTTTTCCTGCCCGAGGGCAAGAAGATCAACCCCCTGATCGGTTCTGCGGGCGTTTCCGCCGTGCCGATGGCGGCGCGTGTTTCTCAGGTGGAGGGACAGAAGGCAAACCCCTCCAACTTCCTTCTGATGCACGCAATGGGTCCCAACGTGGCGGGCGTGATCGGCTCTGCGATCGCCGCAGGTGCCTTGATCAATATGTTCGGCTGATAAGAAAGGAAACAAACTATGGCTAACAAGCTTTATATTACCGATACCGTTCTGCGCGATGCGCATCAGTCGCAGGCGGCAACCCGTATGCGCCTTGAGGATATGCTTCCCGCATGCCGTGCGCTCAACGAGGTCGGCTATTGGTCGCTCGAGTGCTGGGGCGGTGCTACCTTCGACTCCTGCATGCGCTTCTTAAAGGAAGATCCTTGGGAAAGACTGCGCGCCATTCGCCGCGCGATCCCCGACACCAAGCTCCAGATGCTCTTCCGCGGTCAGAACATTCTCGGCTACCGTCATTATGCGGACGACGTGGTAGAGGAGTTCGTCCGTCTTTCCATCAAGAACGGCATCGACGTCATCCGTATTTTCGACGCACTCAACGACGTGCGCAATCTCGAGGCGGCGATCCGCGCCACCAAGAAATACAAGGGTCTTTGCGAGGCGGCGATCTCCTATACCGTCAGCCCCGTGCATAACGAGGAATACTTCGTTGAGCTGGCAAAGAAGCTTGAGGATATGGGTGCGGATACCATTTGTATCAAGGATATGGCAAACCTTCTTTTGCCCTACGACGCGTACTCGCTCGTCACGGCACTCAAGAAGAAGGTCAGCGTGCCCATCCACCTGCATACCCACAATACCACGGGTACGGGCGATATGACCTATCTTTTGGCGGCACAGGCGGGCGTTGACATCATCGATACCGCCATTTCTCCCCTTGCCAACGGCACCTCGCAGCCCTCGACCGAGGCGATGGTCGCAACGCTGGCAGGCACCGAGCGCGACACGGGTCTGGATCTTTCCAAGCTCTCTGAGGTCGCCGCACACTTCCGCGGCGTCGCGCAGAAGCTGAAGACGCAGGGCTCGCTTGATCCCAAGGTGCTTAACGTTGACCCCAACACCCTGCTTTATCAGGTTCCCGGCGGTATGCTTTCCAACCTCATCTCCCAGCTCAAGCAGGCGGGCGCTGAGGATAAGTATTACGAGGTGCTGGCAGAGGTTCCGCGCGTGCGCGAGGACTTCGGCTATCCCCCTCTGGTAACCCCTACCTCGCAGATCGTGGGTAGCCAGGCAGTGCTTAACATCCTTGCAGGTGAGCGCTACAAGATGGTCACCAAGGAATCCAAGGCGCTCCTGCGCGGCGAGTACGGCGCACTTCCCGCTCCCGTGAACGAGGCGGTTCGCAAGAAGGCGATCGGCGACGAGGAGGTCATCACCTGCCGTCCTGCCGATAAGCTTGCTCCCGAGCTTGAAAAGCAAAAGGCGGAGGCAGGCGAGCTTGCGAAGTGCGAGGAGGACGTGCTGAGCTACGCACTCTTCCCCCAGGTTGCCAAGACCTTCCTTGCGGAGAAGTACGCGCCCCCTGTTGAGGAGCCTGCCGTTCGCGAGCTCTTCGTAGAAGATCTCGGTAACTGACGGAGCTTTTTGGTAAAAATCGACGATCCTCGCTCGACGTATGGAAATACGCCGTCGCTGCGGTGCCCCGATTTTCCGCAAAAATCTCTCGTCAGGAACCTGACGGAGCTTTCCATAAAAATCCTGTCAGCAAACGCAAACAAACAACAAATACGAGGCTGGAAACAGCCTCGTATTTCCCCCCCATTTATATACCCCCGTGGGGTATATAGGAGTGAAAAGTGAAGAGGGAAGAGAGAAGAGAAAAAAGAGAGTATGGAAAAGAGAATAAAAAAGAGGTGTGCGCGTGAGGTGTCGGCGCTGACGGCGCGGCTTCACCGCATTGAAGGACAGGTGCGCGGGATCGCGCGGATGATCGAGGAGGACGGCTATTGCGTTGACGTGCTCAACCAGACCGCCGCCGTGCGCGCCGCCTTGCTTTCCTTTGAAAAGGTCCTGCTTCGCAGTCATATTGAAGACTGCGTGACCGCGGACATTAAGGCGGGGAAGGAGGGAGCCGCAGAGGAGCTTACGACGCTTCTCGGGCGGCTGATCGGCGGATGAAAACGAAATATACCGTAACGGGAATGAGCTGTGCCGCCTGCTCCGCACGGGTCGAAAAGGCGGTCAAGGCACTGGACGGCGTGACGGATGCTACCGTCAATTTGCTAACCGGCAGTTTACAAGTAGAGGGTTCCGTCGCCCCGCAAGCGGTGTGCGACGCCGTCGTGCGCGCGGGCTACGGTGCGAGCGCTTTGGGCGACGCGCCCCCGCCGACGGGGGAGAACGACACGGGTGAAAAGGGGCGCCGCCGCGCCACGCTTGTGCGCTTTTTCGTGTCGCTCGGACTGCTTTTGCCCTTGATGTATCTTTCGATGGGCGGGATGCTTTCGCTTCCCGCGATCCCGCTCCTTCGGGAAAATCCCGCTATCGCCGCGCTTGCGCAGATGCTTCTTTCTGCGGCGGTTTTGATCTTAAACGGCGGATTTTTCGTGCGCGGCGTGAAGGGCGTTTTGCACCGTGCGCCGAATATGGACACGCTCGTGTCGCTCGGCTCGGGGGCGTCCTTCCTTTATAGCACGGGCGTGCTTTTCTTGATGCTGTACGCACTCGGCAAGGGGGATGCGGCGCACGCTTCGCACTTGCTTCATAATTTGTATTTTGAGTCGGCGGCGATGATCCTCGTGCTCATCTCGCTTGGTAAAGCGCTAGAGGCGCGCGCCAAGGGTAAGACCACGAGCGCCATCCGCGAGCTTCTTTCTCTGGCACCCGAGCAAACGACGGTGCTTCGCGAGGGCGCGCCCCTCGTCATTCCCACCCGCGACGTGCGCGTGGGGGACACGGTGGTGCTTCGTCCCGGGGAGCGCGTGTCGGTGGACGGGGTGATCCTCTCGGGCGAGGGCGCGTTTGACGAGAGTGCGCTGTCGGGCGAGAGCCTTCCCGTGGATAAAAAGGCGGGGGATCGCGTTTTTTCTGCGACCGTCAATCTTTCGGGCGCCATTTTGTACCGCGCGACGGGCGTCGGCGAGGATACGGTGCTCGGCAGGATCGTGGCGACCGTCAGGGAGGCGTCCGCGACGAAGGCGCCCATCGCCAAGCTCGCTGACCGCGTGTCGGGCGTATTCGTTCCCGTCGTGACGGGGCTCTCGCTTCTTACCTTTATTTTATGGTGGGCGATCGGCGGGGAGCTGTCCGTTGCGGTAAACCACGCGATCTCGGTGCTCGTCATCAGCTGCCCCTGCGCGCTTGGTCTTGCCACTCCCGTTGCGGTAATGGTAGGAAGCGGCAAGGGCGCGAAGAGCGGCATTCTCTTTAAAACGGCGACCGCACTGGAAAACGCGGGCCGCATCCGTACCGTATTTCTTGACAAAACGGGTACCGTCACCGAGGGGCGTCCCGTGGTGACCGATCTCTTTCCCGCCGATGGGGTATCGGAGCAAACACTTTTGCTTCTCGCCGCCTCGCTCGAAGCGGGAAGCGAGCATCCGCTCGGGCGCGCCGTGTGCGCGTACGCCAAGGAGCGCGGTGTTTCGCCGCTCCCCGTGACGGATTTCCGCGCGGATGCGGGGGCGGGCGTTCGCGCCGTTTTGGACGGCGCTCACCTTCGCGGCGGGAAAGCTGACTATTTGGACGCGCCCGTGGACGGCGCGCTTGCCGCGCGCCTGGCGCGCGAGGGAAAAACGCCCCTCTTTTTCGCCCGTGACGGCGTGCCACTCGGCACGGTCGCCGTGGCGGATGCCGTTCGCGCGGACAGTGCTGACGCGGTGGCGTACCTCAAAAGCCACGGCATCCGTACCGTTCTTCTGACGGGCGACCGCCGCGACGTGGCGGATGCAGTTGCCCGCAGCGTGGGAATTGACGAGGTCATCCCCGAGGCAACGCCCGAGGGCAAGGCGGACGCCGTGCGCGCGGCGCGCGCGCAGGGTATGGTGATGATGGTGGGCGACGGCATCAACGACGCCCCCGCCCTCACCGCCGCAGACGTCGGCGCCGCCGTCGGTGCGGGAACGGATATTGCCATCGACAGCGCCGAGCTGGTGCTCTCGCGCGAGGGGCTGACGGGACTTGCCGACGCCGTTGCGCTTTCCCGCGCGGTGATGCGCAACATCAAGCAAAATCTCTTCTGGGCGTTTTTCTACAACCTGCTGGGCATTCCGCTTGCCGCGGGCGTGTTCGTTCCCCTTCTCGGGTGGACGCTTTCCCCGATGGTGGGTGCCGCCGCAATGAGCCTTTCGAGCCTTTACGTCGTGTCAAACGCCCTTCGCCTTGGCGCCGTCCGCTTGCCCTTTGCAGCGCGCCCCGAACGAGAAATGCATAAAAATCAAGATAAAAACGAAAGGAAAACCGTAAAAATGCAAACAAAACTTAACATTGAAGGAATGATGTGTCCCCATTGCGAGGGGCGCGTTCGCGACGCTCTGCTTGCAACGGAGGGCGTAGAGAGCGCCGCCGTCAGCCATAAGGACGGCACTGCCACCGTGACGCACGACGGGCGCACGAATGCCGAGGCGCTTGCCGCCGTGGTGACGGGTGCGGGCTACAAGGTAACGTCCACCACTTAATTTTCCGCAAGTTTGCGAAAAAATGTTGACTTCACAAGAAAACTTTGGTATAATACTCTTTGCTAAAAAAACAAAGTATTGAGAGGAACCGTTATGGATAATATCCTGCAAACCTTATTTGGCTCCGTGACCGAGGTCACCTGGCAAATGGCTGTGATGTGGCTCATCGGCGGCGCGCTCATCTTCTGCGCGATCAAGTTCGATATGGAGCCCACGCTTCTTCTGCCTATGGGCTTTGGCGCGATTTTAGTGAACCTTCCCCTTTCGTCCGTCATCGGCTATTTCGAGGTCAACGGCGAGTGGATCGAGGGTCCCATCGCTACGCTTCTTAAGGCGGGCATCGACAACGAGTTATTCCCCCTGCTTCTCTTCATCGGTATCGGCGCGATGATCGACTTCGGACCGCTTCTTCGCAACCCGAAGCTGATGCTCTTCGGTGCCGCGGCACAGTTCGGTATCTTCTTTACCCTTTGCATGGCAAGCCTGTTCGGCTTTGAAACCAACGATGCGGCGTCCATCGCCATCATCGGTGCGGCGGACGGCCCCACCTCCATCTTTGTGGCGGGTGTCTTAAAGTCCAACTACATCGGTGCCATCATCGTGGCGGCGTACTCCTATATGGCGCTCGTGCCCATCGTACAGCCCCCCATCATCCGTTTGCTCACCACCAAGAAGGAGCGCCTCATCCGTATGGAGGATAAGGGCGTTCCCGTTTCTAAGCTCACCCGCATCCTGTTTCCCATCGTGGTGACCGTCATCACGGGCGTCGTGGCTCCCAAGTCGGTTGCCCTCGTCGGCTTCTTGATGTTCGGTAACCTCATCCGCGAGTGCGGCGTGCTGAATTCTCTCTCCGAAACGGCGCAAAAGGTGCTTGCCAACCTCGTGACGCTGCTGCTCGGTATCACCGTAGCGGGTCATATGCAGGCTGACAAATTCCTGCGTCTTGACACCCTGCTCATCCTTGCGCTGGGTCTTGTCGCCTTCATCTTCGATACGGCGGGCGGCGTGCTCTTTGCCAAGCTGATGAACCTCTTCTCCAAGACCAAGGTCAATCCTATGATCGGTGCGGCGGGCATCTCTGCGTTCCCCATGTCCTCGCGCGTGGTGCATAAGATGGGTCTTAAGGAGGATCCCCAGAACTTCCTTCTGATGCCTGCGGCAGGCGCCAACGTAGCAGGTCAGATCGCCTCGGTCATCGCGGGCGGTATGATCCTCAATTTCTTCGGTTGATAAGGGAGGGCATAGAAAATGATCAATTTTAACGCATTCGTTGATATGCTGTGGTACCTGTTGTTCGGTATGCTCGGCATCTTCGTCGTGGTGCTCGTTATCATCGCCGTGACCTACGGACTGACCATCCTCTCCACGGTCATCGAGCGCAAGATGAACAAAAACAAAGAATAAAAAGCAAAAAGCACCTGCGTGAGCAGGTGCTTTTTTAATGAAGCGCGGCAAAGCCGCATAAAGCAGAGTGATACTCTATGAAGCGCGGCAAAGCCGCATAAAGTAGAGTGATACGCTATGAAGCGCGGCAAAGCCGCATGAAGCAGAGTGATGCTCTATGAAGCGCGGCAAAGCCGCATGAAGCAGAGTGATACGCTATGAAGTGCGCACTTCGTGCGCATGAAGCAAAAGGGAAAACCTCGGTTTTCCCTTTTTTATTTTTATTTTTTAAGATCCTGCATCATTTTTTCGATGCGGTCGAGCGCCTCGTCGATATGCTTCATCGAATAGGCGTAGGAGATGCGTGCAAAGCCCTCGCCGCACTCGCCAAAGGCGGTGCCCGGAACGATGGCGACGCCGTATTCCATCAAAAGCTTTTCGCAAAACTCCTCGCTCGTGAGCCCGAAGCCCGAGATGTTAGGGAACACGTAGAACGCGCCCTCGGGGGTGAAGCAACGGATGCCCATCTTGCGCAGTCTTGCCACGAGGTGGGTGCGGCGGCGGTTGTACTCCGCCTTCATTTCCTCGATGTCCTCGTCGCCGTTGCGCAGTGCCTCGACTGCCGCGAACTGCGAGGTCGTGGGCGCGCACATAATGGCGAACTGGTGGATCTTGAACATCTCGTGGGTGATGGGGGCGGGGGCGGCGGTAAAGCCCATACGCCAGCCCGTCATCGCGTACGCCTTGGAAAAGCCGTTGACCACGACCGTGCGCTCCCGCATATCGGGGAGCGAGGCGAAGGACACGTGCCGCTTGCCGTAGGTGAGCTCGGCGTAGATCTCGTCCGTCAGCACCATAATATCCGTGTCACGCACGACGTCGGCGATGGCTTCGAGGTCCGCCTTCTCCATAATAGCGCCCGTCGGGTTGCCCGGGAAGGGCAGGATGAGCAGCTTGGTTTTTTCCGTGATGGCGGCGCGAAGCTCGTCAGCCGTCAGGCGGAAGTTGTTTTCCTCTTTGAGCGGGATCTCTACCGTCACGCCGCCCGTCAGATGGACGATGGGCGCGTAGCAAACGAAGGAGGGGGTGGGGAGAATGACCTCGTCCCCCTCGTTGACGAGGGCGCGGATCACAAGGTCGATCGCCTCACTGCCGCCGACGGTGACGAGGATCTCGTCCTTTGCGGCGTAGGAAAGCCCAAAGCGGCGCGAAAGGTAGCGGCTGATCTCCTCGCGAAGCTCCATCGTGCCTGCGTTGGAGGTGTAATAGGTGCGTCCCTTTTCGAGGGCGCTGATGCCCGCCTCGCGAATGTGCCAGGGGGTTTGGAAATCGGGCTGTCCGACCGTCAGCGCCACGACGTCCTTCATCTCGTCGAGCATATCGAAAAACTTTCGGATGCCCGATGGCTTGATGTCGCAGGCACGGCGGGACAGGACCTTCTCGTAAGAAATGCTCATAGAATGTTTCCTCGCTCGTCGGTGGGTGCGGAGCCGAAGATCACGTTGTGATCCTTGTAGCGGCGCAGAATGAAATGGGTGGCAGTCGAGGTGACGGCGTCGAGCGTTGCAAGCTTTTGTGCCACGAAAACGGCGACCTCGCGCATCGTTTTGCCGCGAAGCGTCACCGCAAGGTCAAAGCCGCCCGACATCAGATATACGCTTTCCACTTCGGGATAGTTGTAAATGTGCTCCGCGATCTCGTCGTAGCCGCTACCCATTTTGGGCGTGACCTTGAGCTCGATGAGCGCGCCTACGTACTCGCTGTCCGTCTTGTCCCAGTCGATGACGGTGGTGTAGCCGAGGATGATGCCCGACTTTTCGTATTCATCGATCAGCCTTTTGACGTCGCCGACCTCCTTTTCGCACATCAGCGCCAGCTCCTCAGCGGAAAGATGGGCGTCCTTTTCAAGATATTTTAAAAACTGTTTCATCGCGTTATTTTCCTTTCGTGTGCCCCGCTTTGATGTCCTCAAAGGAAAGGCCGTATTTTTGTGCAATATCGGTGGCGTAGCTCTTGCCGTCGGGGGAGGTGCGGTGAATGAGGAAGGAGCGCCTGCCCTCTTCCATTCCCGCGACGAGGTTGTCGATGGGAGCACCGCCCTCTGCCGCCGCACGCTCGTTGATCTGTCCGACCATCGCGGCAAGCTCGTGTAAGTGGGTGGAGAAGATGCCGCGGCAGCCGATCACGGAGAAGCCCGCAAGCAGCTCGGCGGCGATAAAGGACGCTTCGTACGCGCCCGTCGAGGAGAGCGACTCGTCAAGAAGCACGAGGCTGTTTTGTGTCACGGTGTCGAGAATTTCGCGCAACCGCGCGCACTCCTCGCCAAGACGACCCTTGTCGATGGTGTCGTCCGCACCCGTCGGGAAGTGGGTGTAGATGGCGTCTACGGGACTGATTTCAGCGTCCGCCGCCGCGACCGAAAGCCCGAGCATCGCCATGGCGACCGAAAGACCCACGGCGCAGGTGATGACGCTCTTGCCGCCACGGTTAGGACCCGTCAGCACGTAAAGGCGCGCCTTTTCGTCAAAGCACAGGTCGTTCGGGACGGCGTCCTCCTCGATGCGAAGCGCCACGTCGGGGTTATAAAGCCCCGTCGCGCGGTAGCACTTTTCTGCCATCGGACGGATGCGCGGGGTCGAGAGCACACAGCCGCGCGCCCGGAGGCGCTCCGTCAGCTCGGTGGCGCGGGTGATAAATTCGATCTCGGGGAGAATGCGCAAAAGAAAATCGGTGTTGTCAAGCACGTACTCGCCCACGATGGCGCGCCAAGCGCGTACCGAGGAGCGGAAGACGCGGTCGATGGCGCTGTGGAAGGCGGTCTGCATCGCTTCCTTGCGGTTCTCCGACTGCCCCTTGTCAAAGGGAACGATGTCCGCGATGCAGGTGAAGGCGTCGTTTTTAAAGCTCATACGCAGGATCTTATCCAGCGTTTTGCCCGACTTGAAGGGCTCGGCGTTGATGGAGATGACGCCCGCGTCCTTGGGGCGAAGCTCCGCGTCGAGATTGACGCCCACCGTGATGCTCTTGACCTCACGGATGCGCGAGGAAAGGCGGGAGAGATCCTCGTTTAAGTCGCGGTAGTATTCGCTTTCCGCAAGCTCGTAAACGGTATCGGCAAGCGCGCGGAAGGCGGGGCTGGTAAGCTCCTCGCGCAAGGGAAGAAGCCCCGTGCGAAGCGCCTCGATGCAGGTGATATACAGCTCGATCTCGGTGATGCTGTAAAGATAGCTCTCGCCCGACGCCTCTGCGGCGTCAAGACGGCGAAGCTCCTCAATATCCGAAAGGATGGGAAGGACCTTGCCAAGCACCGTCACCAGCTCGGGGTGGGCGGCAAGCTCCGCAAAGGTCGCCTGACGGTAGGCAAGCACCGCTTCGTCGTAGGAAAAGAAGTCGGATAAGGCACTGTTTTTGAGAGAAAAAAGGGAAGTGAGCCCCAGCTCCTCGCACACCTCGCCCGAAACAAAGGGAACGTCCCGTCGCTCCGCGTGGCGGCGACGGCTTTCTTCATTCGGGTATAAAAGGCTCAAAAACTGCATAGCGCGTTGCTCCCTTCCAATAAAATAAAGACACACCGTTATTTTAGCACATTTTTCTCCCATACGCAAGGGGAAATCCAAAAAAAAAATAAAAAGGGCGCCAAAGCGCTCAAAAAAGGCGCGGCTCAAAAGAGCCGCGCGCGTTGCGGATTAGTGTAAAAATCCGTATTTTGCAAAGAAGTGTGCGAAGTGGTTGTCGCTGACAAGGGAAGCGCTCTCGCGCATTTTTTCTCTTGCCGTCACCGCATCGCCGCGATAAGCGTCGATGAATGCCGTGAGGTAGAGATGCTGCGCGCGGCGGCACTTGGCGGCGCCGTCCACGAAGGGGATAAAGAAGGGCGTCGTGCCGAAGAATCCGCCCGAGGAGCCATCCTTGATTTTATCCCACGCGCGCCCGTAGGCAGTCACGAGGCGGTCGGCGTGCGTTCCTTCTCCCAGACGGCGGGAGGCGCACGCCTGATAGTAGGGAAGCTCCTTTAAGTGCATATTGCTGAAATACTCGATTTCGGTGTCGCGGATGTAGCGGTAGATGGCGTGCGCCTCCTCTGTGCGTCCGAGCGCTTCAAGGCACAACGCCTCGTGGTAGCGCAGCGGGATGCGCTTGCAGTGGTTCCAAATGCCCGCACCCAGGCTCTCGGGAAGCGTCTGTCCCGCAAGGAAGTGAGAGAGCGCCCCTTGTGCGTCGCCCGCGTCCAGCGCCGCCTTACCCTTGCACAAATACGCGTACATATACTGGTCTGCGATGGCGTGCTCGCCGCCCTCACAGGGGACGAAGGCGTGGGAAAGCAGCACCGCAAGTGCCTCATCGTACTCGCCCGCCTGGTTGAGCGCCTTGGCAAGCTCGGTCAGCACGTCGTCGCGCGTTGTGGTGTGGGCGCGGATGAGCGCGACCTTTTCCTCGGGCGCGACGCCCATTTTGTCCGCAAGGCAAACGCACTCGTAAAGAAGCTCCTCGTCGAGGGGATATTCCTCGCAAAGCGCGCGCATTAAGCGGTAGGCGTCGTCGGCGCGGTCAAGGTGCGAGAAGTACGCCACCGCGAGGTTTCTGCGGCTCGTGGGGTCGGCGCCCGCTTCCCAAAGTGCCGCCGCCTCGGCGTAATGGCGGTTGTGATACAGAATACAGCCCGCAAGCATTCTTGCCTCCTCGCTTTCCGTCGCAAGAGAAGAAAGGATGGCAAGCTCGCCCGCGCGGTGGGGGTACGCCTTACCGAGAGGTGCCGCTTGCGCCTTTGTGCGGAGCGCGGCGGCTTCCGTTTCCTCCTCGGTGAGCGATGCCAGCACGTAGTAGGTCATCTTGCACGCCGCGTCGGGACGGGCGTTGACGAGTCCCGCGAGCAGGGCGCGTGCGCGCGCCGTTTCGCCCATTGCAAGCAAATCGAAGCAAAGGTCAAGGCAGCTTTCCTGGGGGTTCGAGTCGAGCGGTGCGTAAAAGTCGCCCTCGCCCGAAAGGAAGCGCATCAGGTGGTCAAGCGGATCGGCGGCAAGCGTTTCTTTTGCGATACGCGCGGCTTCCTTTTCGTTCCCAAGACGGCTCTCGGCGAGATACGAAACGGCAAGGGCAAGTGCGTTCTTTCTGCCGTAGTCGAGCGCCTGCGCCGCGTCGCGCTTTGCGCCGTGCGCGTCGCCCTTTTTGAGGGAAAGCACCGCCGCGCGCGTCATCGCCTTGGCGACGGCGTCCGCCGCCCAAGCGGCTTTGCGGTAGGCGTCGTAGGCTTCCTTGTCGCGGCCTTGTGCCTCCAAGATCTTACCCAGCACGTAGTAGGCGTCGCCGCTCTCGTGGCGCTCGTTGAAGGCACCGAGCGCGGAAATGGCGCGGCGTGCGTACTCCTCTGCTTCCGCAAGGGAGAGGTGACGGAGCGCGTAGTCCGCCATCGCGACGAGCGAGGGGATATGCTTTGCGTCGCGGCGGAGTGCTTCGAGGAAATAGGCGTCGCACTCCACGGCGGGGTCGCGGTACTGATCCACGTGCGTGCCTGCAAGGTACAGCTCGCGGGTGGTTTGCAGCTCCGCGGGCGCGGGGGTGTCGGTGATGACGGGGGGCATCGCGTGGCGATCGTACTCGCGTTCCTCGTAAACGGCGATCTCTTCACCGTTCGCCTCGACCGTCACGGTGACGAAGCGGGGCAACTCACAGACGGGGAAGGAGAGGGGCGCGTCGGGCGAGAGGGTGCAGACCTCGTCAAGAAGCGTCTTGCCGCCCGCCGTGACCGTCACGCGGGCATCTTTTGCGCATCGGGTGCTTTGCAGATGGAGCGCCCCCGCCTCGCGGTCAATGCGCAGCGCGCAGGCAAGGTTGGCAAACGAGGGGGTGCCGATCTTCGTGATGGGGTACCAGTGCTGGGAAAACTCCTTGGTTTCGTAGGGCGCGAGCCAGGAGAAGTTGGGCTGGTTGTCCGAATACGAGCCCGCCATCAGCTCGGCGTACTGTCCGTCGGTGTCCGTCAGGGCGCGCTCCCAGGAGCGGGCAAGCTGTCCGTACGCCCAGGTGAACATTTTTTTGCCCGGCGACACGTGGTGGTCGCCGATATGCACCACGCCGCAGCCCTTTCCGTGGTCATAGCCGCCGAAGAAATCGAAATCGGAGGCGCAGGCAAAATACGAGGTCGCCTCGCGCGTGTTCTTATGCATAGAAATGTCGCGGTCCTCCTGCATCGGGATGCCGTTGAACACGCCGTCCCCCGCGATGGGGTAGCTGATGCGCGACTTCAAGTAGTGGAAGTTGACGTAGGACACGTCGGCGGGGAAAAAGATCTGATAGCTTTCGTTCACGGGAACGGCGGCGTTCTCCCACCAAAGGAAGGAGCGGCGGTCGGGTGTGCGGTTATAAAGGCGCATCCGCGTTTCAAACGAGCTCTCGCCCGGGCGCAGGATGACGCTCACCATACCCTTCATACGGTCGATGGGGTCGTGCTCCGAAAGATGGCAGGCAACTGAGCCGTCGGGGTATTCCTCTACCGTGAAGTCGCAGGGCAGAAAGCCCGACGCGCGGTGGTGGAAGGGCCAGTTGAACTCTACACCGCCCGAGATCCAAGAGCCGAGCACGCCGATGAGCGCGGGCTTGATGACGTGCTGCTTGTAGAAAAAGTCGTAGCCCGTGGTTTTGTCGAGCGCGGAATAAATTCTTCCGCCGATCTCGGGCAGGATCTCAAGCTTCACGAACTCGTTTTCGAGCGTTACGACGGTGTACGCGCGGTCGATCTTCTCCTCGCGGCACACCTGCATCACCACCTTGTTGGGGTAGGGACGCCCCGAGGAGCGCTGATGCACGCGGTTTTCCGCGAACATAGGAAGATCCTCGGCGGGGGGCTCGGGATAGGTAGGGATCACAAGGCTTGCAACGGAAAAACGTACTTTTTTCATAAAAACCTCTTTACTTTTGACGTTTGATGTTGTAAGATAAATATAGCACGGTTCTGACTTTTTTTGTAGAGAAAAAACTATGGTATTTTTATCTTATCTTACGGTAAAGGAGGAGATGCTATGTTCGCGTTGCCAACCGATCTGACGGCGGGGAGCTACGATTCGCGCGAGCATTTCGGCGCAAAGTATTCTCCCACGCGCAAAGCGATGCGCTTTGAGATCGAGTATTATACCGAGGACGGGCAGCAAACGTACGTGGACGGTGTCGCTCACCCCATTCGCGCGGGCTGGGTGCAGATCGCGAAGCCGGGACAGCTACGATACAGCCGCTTGCATTTCCGCACCCGGTTTTTGAAATTCCACGCGCAGGGCGAGCTTGCCGAGCGGCTTTTGGCAGCGCCTGACTTTTTTGCCAGCAGCCACCCTGAGCGTATTCTTGCGCTGTTCGATGAGATTATTTTGTTATATGAAGCCAACCGTAACGAGTTAAAGCTGTATGCAAAGCTGCTCTCCCTGTTTGACCTCGTGCTGTACGACGCGCGGATCCCGAGCGAGCACAGCGGCGTCTCCTACGCGCTCGTTGCGCGCGCAAGACGGTACATCGAAGCCCACGCGGCAGAGCCCATCGCGCTTGCCGACGTCGCGCGCGAGGTGAGCCTGTCGCCCTCGTATTTTCACAGCCTCTTTACGGGCGCCACGGGCAAAACGCCCCACGAATATCTGATCTTTTGCCGCATCGCTCTCGCCAAGCGGCTTTTATGGGATACCGAGATCCCCATCCCCGAGGTCGCGGAGCGCGCGGGCTTTGGCTGCCAGCAGTATTTCGGGCGCGTCTTTAAAAAGGAAACGGGACTAACACCCGGGAAATACCGCAAAAACGCGGGCGAAACCTACTATATGTAAACAATTCTTTGCATTTTGCAGAAAGGATATCTTATGAACGAAGCAAAACCCGCTCGCATCGCGAGCTTTGAGGTGGATCACACGGTGCTTCTTGAAGGGATGTATATCTCCCGTCGGGACGGCGACGTCGTGACCTACGACCTGCGCACCCGCCGCCCCAATATGGGGGACTATATGGACAACCGCACGATGCATTCGCTAGAGCATCTGTTCGCGACCTTTATCCGCTCCTCGGAGATCGCCGACAAGGTCATCTACTTTGGTCCGATGGGTTGTCAGACGGGCTTTTATCTGCTCGTGCGCGATCTTCCCGCCGAGGAGGTGCGCGCGGCGACGGTGGCGTGCTTAGAACGCATTCTTGCGTACGACGGACCGATGTTCGGCGAGAGTGCCGTGGAGTGCGGTAACTATAAAAACCTCTCGCTTGCGGACGGCAAGCGCGAGGCAGAGCGCTATCTTGCGGTGTTAAAGCGCACTGAGGGGCGCGGATTTCATTACGAGAAGGGAGCGGGACAGAAATGATCGGCATTATCGGTGCTATGCAAAGCGAAACGGCGGCGCTGATCGCCGCGATGACGGACACCACGTCCGAAACGGTCAGCGGCGTCACCTATACGAAGGGAATTTTGGAGGGCAAGGAGGTCGTCGTCGCGACCTCGGGCATCGGCAAGGTCTTTGCCGCCGTCTGCGCGCAGACGATGATCCTCTGCTACGCGCCCTCGCTCCTCATCAATACGGGCGTGGCAGGTACGCTCACGACCGCGCTTTCGGTGGGGGACGTCGCCGTCGCCTCGTCGCTCGTCCAGCACGATATGGACACCTCGCCCTTAGGCGACCCCGTGGGGCTCGTGTCGGGCATCAACAAGATCTATTTTGACGCGGACGGGCGCGCCGTCGAGGCGTTTTGTGCCTGCGTACAAGCCGAGGGCGGCAAAAGCGTGGTCGGCACCGTCGCCTCGGGCGACCAGTTTATCGCATCCCCCGAGAAAAAGAAGGCGATCGTCGAGCGCTTTTGTACCGTCGCCTGCGAAATGGAGGGCGCCGCCATCGCGCACGTCGCCTTTATCAACGGTACCCCCTTCGCCGTCCTGCGTGCCATCTCGGACTCCGCTGACGGCGAGGCAAGGGTGGACTACCCCACCTTCGTAAAACTTGCCGCGGCGAGAAGTGTCGCCGTCCTTCGCCGCTATTTAAGAGAATTTGCATAAAATTCCCCCTGCCTTCGTTAACGGCTCGGGGCAGTACCAAGTACAGCTCCCTCGCCGTGTGCCTCGGCAGGAGAAATTTTCTATCAAATTCTCGCAAGAAAACGGGAGTTTTGCAAGAAAAACGCATAAAATTCCCCCTGCCTTCGTGAACGGCTCGGGGCAGTACCAAGTACAGCTCCCTCGCCGTGTGCCTCGGCAGGATAAATTTTCTATCAAATTCTCGCAAAAAACAGGACTTTGCAAGAAAAGCGCATAACCCCCTGCCTTCGTGAACGGCTCAGGGCAGTACCAAGTACAGCTCCTTCGCCGTATGCCTCGGCAGGAGAAATTTTCTATCAAATTCTCGCAAAAAAACGGGAATTTTGCAAGAAAAGCGTATAACCCCCTGCTTTCGTTAACGGCTCAGGGGGTACGATGACCGCACTCTTGCCGTCCTCTGCTTCACATAGGACAAAAGCTGTCCTTTCTTTTTCGTGAAGGATATCGTAGAATAAACGCAACGAACAAAAGGAGGACTGCCAATGCTTGGAGCAATTATTGGAGATATCGTGGGAAGTCGCCACGAATGGAAAAACAACAAAAGGAAGGATTTCCTTTTGTTTACGGCGGACTGTCATTTTACCGACGACAGTTTAATGACGCTTGCCATCGCGGAGGCGTTTACGTTCTTTAAGGGCGATTGGCACGATCCCGACTTTCAAGGCTACGTGATTGAGCGTATGGTGAAAATGGGGCGGGCACACTCGGAACGCCGCTTCTGGGGCGCAAGCTTCTATCGCTGGTTTATGTACAATCCCAAGCCCTACAACAGCTTTGGAAACGGGGCGGCGATGCGCGTTAGCTCAGTCGGCTGGATCGCGAAAAGCGAGGAGGACGTCAAGTATTTCTCCCGCCTCGTTACCGAGGTTTCGCACGATCATCCCGAGGCGCTCAAAGCGGCGGAGGCGGTGGCGATGGCGATCTACCTCGGGCGCACGGGCGCCCTGATGGAGGACATCCGCGCGCGGATGCTCGCGTACTATCCCGAGATCGAGAAAATGACGGTGCGCAGGATCCGCGACTATTGCAACGTCGAGGACGGCACGTTCATCACCTGCCAAAGAAGCGTCCCCGAGGCGATCGTTTGCTTTCTCGAATCGACCTCCTTTGAGGACGCCGTCCGAAACGCCGTTTCTCTCGGCGGCGACGCCGACACGCAGGGCGCGATCACGGGCTCGATGGCGGAAGCTTACTACGGCGTGCCGATCGAGCTTGAGGATAAGGCGCTCACTTACCTGACGCCCGAGCTTGAGGGCATCTACCACGCCTTCCGCCTCGTGAAGAGCAAGCGCGCCGCGCGGTGAAAAAATGAAGTTTTCGCAGGGATGCGAAAGCTTCTTTTCCGTATTTACTTTTTCTGTTCCTTGTGTTATAATGAGAAAGAGAAAAGATTTTGGGGGACGAGGATGTTCAGTTTTTTAAAGGACCTTGACGATCGACTTTACGAGCGGTATCGCACGCTTGAACGCAATATCAAATCCGCGAGCAATTCGTTTTACGACGCATATTTGGATTTACAAGAGCATTTCTTGCGCTATGTGTTGGAGAAAGAAGGGATCGAGAGCAGTGCGGGTAATTCCTCGGGCTCGATTTTGAAAAATCCCGCTTGCCGAAAGTTCTTCCTTTCTTTTGTAAACTTAGATCCTCACACGTATGAGAAAATGGCGGATTATGCGCAAAAGGTCAACGCGCACAAGCACAAAAGAGAAAAGCACGTTACCCTTGACACGGTCTTGAAATACGTTGCCGTGATCTACGACGTCACCGCCGCCTATGCAAGCTACAAGGGAATTGCTTGCACGCCGTTTGCACTTTCGGAGTATGTCGAGATGTTTGGCGTCTTCGAGAAAGAAAACGCAACACTTCGCGCCGAGCGCGACAAGCTGCGCGAGGAGCTTGCCGTTTCGGTTGAGGAAGGAAAGCTTAAAGAAACTGATATTGAAACGTTTCGGAGCCTTGCGTCGCGCGCTGCACTCGACAAGCTTTCTCTCGAGGAGCAAAACGCCGAGCTCCAAAAGCAGATCAGTACCCTTAAGGATATCAAGCTTTCTTCGATGGAGGACAAGCTCAATCGCACGATCGAAATGCTTCTTTCCTTGCAAGAGGCTGTGGTTGAAAATCGCGTCGCTTCTTATGCGGCAGGCGATGCCATTTGCGGTCGGGAAATGTTCAAGGCATACGTTGAGAAGGCAAAAGGGGATTTGAACGATGGAAAATAAATCGCTGTTTGAACAACTGGAGCAGATCAACGAAAACCAGCAAAAAATACTCGAAGCGATAAATCAAGGCGATACAGACTCTGTAAAAACAACGGTTTCTCAAAGAAACCGTGCATTCGTGCTGAAAAATTTCATTCAGCGATCCATACACGAATATATGTGGTTCGGAACGAAAGAGGGGTTCGGTAAGGATAAGAAGCTCGCACTGATTTTAATACTGTCGTCTATTGTCAGTATGATCATTTGCACGATAGTTGCCTCTGTTTCTTTCGGACTTTACAGCACCTTTACGCTGTTCGAAAATATTTGGCTCTTTCTTATGCTGTTTGTTTTGAAGTACACGTGCAAGACGAAAAAGAACTATTCCGATTTAGAGTATTCCTTTGACAGCTTTGAGAGGTTTGTCCCCGATGCTGACGGCGTTTGGCGCTGTACGACCTATAAGAAAAAATACGTATGGTTTTTCGTTTTGGCGTGCATTGCGTTTTTGTCGAACGTAATTTTTGCCTGGTTGGATGATCATAGTACACCTTTGCTGGTCACGATTTTGGAGCTTGGAACGTTGGCTCTCAATCTATTTACCGTTTATAAAGTGACGGATTTTTTTGCAGGATATGGTCCGATTAGATTTAGCGGTATGAATGAAGAGGGCACGGCAAGAGTGGTTTTGATATTTGACACGGCAATAAATAAGCTTTATACCGAGGAAGATTATTTGGAAACTTTTCCTTTTATGAAGTAATCCGAGGTGCGAAAAACACAAGGGGCGAATTTCGCCCCTTTTTCTATTACAAAAAAGATGATCGAAAGAGATAGGAAAGCGAATCGGCAAGCATAGCACGCTATGCGCTTTTTTGCGGGAGCCTTGCTTCCGCTTCAAAGTCCTTGACTTTGTGACAGATATATGATATACTGTTAGCGTTTCATAGGCGACTCCGGAGCATTGCGTAAGCTGAGCAAAGGAGGTATTTGCTCATGAAACAAACGAATATGGATCTCAACAAAATCGTTGGGATCAACTTAAAACGTGCGATCAAGGAATCCAAGTGGAGAACGCAAGAGCGATTCTCCGAGGCGTTTGGCGCAGAGGTCAGAACCGTCGGAAGATGGTGCAACCAGGGCGTTGATAAGCTCTCCTTGATTCAGCAGATCGCTGATTTCCTTGAGATCGACGTTTTGGCACTCCTCTCTCTGTGAGAGGGGTGCTTTTTATATAGAAACGGACATTTTCTGTCCTTCCCGGGCAAGCAGAATTTTGTTATACTGTAATCACAAAAAACAAAAGGAGATTGCAACCGATGAAAAAACCGAACGTTATCAACTTTCATATCACAGACGCGTGCAATTATAGCTGCCGTTATTGCTTCGCAAACTTTAAGATGCAGGATCTTCCGCTTGCCGATGCCAAGCGAGTGGTGGATAGCATCGTCACCTATTTTCGGGAAAACGGAATTGCGGACGGCAGAATTAACATTGCCGGTGGCGAGCCGCTACTCTACCGCCGATTGGATGCGGTCATTGATTACATCGTAGAGAAGGGGGTCAAGGTTTCCATTATTACGAACGGCTCACGGCTTACCGAGGAAAGGATCGCCGCTTGGTCCGACAAGGTTTCGATGATCGGCATCAGCGTGGACGCGATCACGCCTGCGGCGGAGGTGCGCATCGGAAGATGCGACGGGTGCGAGCAGGTCAACACCGTCGAGCATCTTACAAAAATGGCAAGTGCCATTCGCAAAGCGGGCATCAGGCTGAAAATCAACACGGTCGTTTCCAAAATAAATCTTGACGAGGATATGCTATCGCTTTATCGCGCGGTAAAGCCCGACAGATTAAAGCTGATTTACCTTCACGTGGTGCGTTATGCAAACGAATGGCCCGATACGATGGACCTGATTCCGACCCTTGGAGAGTACCATGCGTTTATCGAAAAAAACCGATATGAGGACGAGTGTGAGCTTGTGTGCGAGGGACCGACGGATATGGAAAACTCGTATTTTATGATCAATCCGCACGGAGAGGTTTACATCAACTGCTTGGGCATCGAAAAGAAATACGGCAATTGCATCTACGAGCCGCTTTCTCAGATCTTTGAGAGGCTTCCGTTTGATGCTAAGAAGTTTTCCCTGCGTTATGAAGAGGAGGTTTAAAAAATGAGCGAAACGAAATATTACAGAGTCGGCGCATTTTACAAAGACGAAAACAGTAAAGCGGTCATCATTCAAGTTCACGACCGCAAAGAAGCGGAGAGTTGGGTGCCAAGGGTGAAGGCAATGCTCTATCCCGGAGAGGATACGGCAGAGTTCAGAGTAAGCATTTTTGAGTTCAGGCTGCAAATCAATCTGAATAACCTAAACCATTACCGCATCACCGTTGAGCGCCCCGTGACGCATGCCTTCAAGGATGAGTGGGAGGAGTGCAACTACCAGACCGCGCAAGCATTTGACGCGCTTGTAGAGGCAGAGGGCGAGGACGATGCCAAGGCGAAATTTATACAGGAGCATTTCGAGTTTTATGCGAACGGCAGAACACCCGAGCAATATGATATTTACGCCGACGAGGTGCCCATCGAGCAGGTAATCGAGGAGGAGCAGAGGATGCTTCGTCAACGGCTGGTCAGCAAATACGCGCTTGAGCAGTTTGGGGATATGCCCGTTAAAGAGTTCAGCCGAATAATGCGCCGCGAGGAGAAGGAGGGCGATATGTTTTACAAAGCGCTGTCGGAACATCTTCGCAGACTTCGTATGACGGAATATCTGGAGAAGCGGCTTGATACGCAAAAGCTTTCGCACGCGGAGTTCTGCAAGATCCGTGACGCGCTTTGCAAAGCAAGAATCGGCGATGCGTTCGAGAAGATCAACCGTGATGCCATAGCAAAATACGGAAAGGAAGGACAGGTCGGATGAAATACTTGTTTTTAGATATTGAATGCGCAGACGGCGGCAAGGGGACTATATGCTCCTTCGGATGCGTGATCGCCGACGAGAGCTTCAAAATCCTTCGGCGCGAGGACATCATTATCAACCCCGAGGGACGCTTTTATTTGACCGGGCGGGCAGGAAGACCCGATATTGAATTGGCGTATCCAATAGAACGCTTTCGCCTTGCGCCAAACTTCGCTTATTACTATCCGCGCATCAAGGCACTCGTTGAAAACGAGGAATATTGCGTCGTTGGGCATTCTGTTGGTGACGACGTGACGTATCTCAACAAAGCGTGTGCGCGGTATGGGCTTGTGCCACTGTGCTTTGGCTTTTTCGACACCCAGAGAATGTATCGCGAGATTTTGGGCGAGAAAAATCAGATTTCTCTTGAAAACGCGGTTCGTGCGTTGCTCCCGACGGAGCGATTCAGAGCGCACCAAAGCGTGGAGGATGCGAGGGCAACGATGCTCGTGCTCAAGGCCTTGTTAGAAAAGAAGGGGGTGCGCTTTGAGGCTTATCGGACAAGCACCGACCGATGCACGGGCAGGGCAGTGGACGGACGTTGCGTTTGGGACTATACGCCGCCGCAGAGCGAGGGACGTCGTCATCGCGATCACGCACTGCAGTGTGAAAAAGGCGAAAACGTAATGCTCCGCGGCAGAAAAAACCATACCCTTTTTCTTCGATATTTGGACTATGGCGAGAGCATCGGAGAGAAAAGCGACAAGCTGAAGGGGATGAAGGTGTCGGTTTCGATGAATTACGAAACCGAGCATTTCAAGGAAATGATCCTGCTTGCGGGGATGATCAAGGCGGCGGGCGGTGAGTACGTTTTGAGGGCATCGGGCGCGAATATTTTTGCGACTGTTGACGTAAGAAACGAGGATGGAACGCCCCGCCGATGCTCACGCGGCGAATACGTGCAAAAAGAGATCGAGAGCGGTAGAGAGATCGAGCTTATCACCCTTGATGAGCTTCTTGCGCGGCTCGGAACGAGCCGCGCGTGGCTGGAAGGCGCGCCCTTGCCCGACGTTGAGTATCTGCTTGACGAGAAGTATAAAAGGAGCGCGAGTGCGTGATGAAAGAAACGCCCTGCCAGAAGGCAGGGCGTCGCTTTTTAATGGGTGATCTTGTTGCCGATAAAGGCGAGAATGGTGTCCACTGTGACGATCTCCTTATTTTGCATAAAGATATCGATCAGGGTGTCGTAATCGGACAGAAGCTTATTTAAGTCGGCAGTGCTCACGTTGCTCGTGAGGGTGACGTTGTTTTTGTCGTTTACCTCGTCGGTCAGATCGTTATAGTATTTTTCCTGAATGAAGAACATCGGCACCTGTGCCTTTACAACCTCGTAGGCTTCGTCGGTGGCATTATATACGTAGAAGTACTGCGTGCGGAACTCGATGTCATAATGACGGGAGCCGACGAGGGGCTTTTTGGGGGTCCAAGGCGTGCTTTTGCCGTTAATGAAGAATGCGGCGGGTGTGTCGTCGTTCATCTGCTCACGGTACTTAATGCTTTGGAGTCCCGTCAGGGTGTTGAGGTCGAACCACAGCGTGTCGTAGGACAATGCGGAGAGCGTTTCTTTGACCTCGTAGCCGATCAGCTTGCCCGTATCAAGGTCGTAAAGCTCCGAAATATAACCCTTGAAGCCGACCATTCCGTCCGCTTTGTTGCCGACGGCACTGACGTAGCCGTCACGCACGTAAAAGTCTGCGGCACTGGCGATCTCAACCCCTGCTACCGTCAGATATTCGTAAATATGACCCGTAACGTCCTCGCCGTCACGCTCGACCATAAAGAAAGCACGGCGCACGCCGAGATAGCGAATGGCAAAGGTGTAAGCGTCCTCGGTGACGGTGTAGCAAAGGGCGTTCGCGTCGCCAATTTGTACGCGCACGGTTTTTTCGTTGGTTTCTACGTCAAGCGAGAGGGCAATTTGTGCCGTCTGTCCTGCAAGCGTATAGTCAAGAACGTAGAACAGAACATCATCCTCAAAGTAAATCGTGACCGTATAAATGCCGTTTTGGAAGGAATGGCTTGCCGTTGCGTCGGGGTTGTTATCAAGATAGTTGTTGAACGCTACGACGGAAGAAGTCGTCAACCCTTCGATAACCTCAAGCGCACGGTAGAAAACTTGTGATTGCGCCATATTTTCAAGGATCATATTCCATTGCTCTCCAAAGCCGCCCGCTGCAATGCTTCCCGTATTGACAAAGCCGGAATAGTCCGTTACGATCTGATTTTTCGAATTCAGATGATTGCCTTGCGGCGTCATAGATTCGGGAAGATAAGAGTAGGGGTCAAGAAGGTAGCTCTCAAGCAAGGTGGAAAGGTATGCCTTGAGCTGTATTTTTTCATTCTCGCTCATACCGCCGTCAGTGTTACCGCCGTCGGTGTTGCCGCCGTCGGTGTTACCGCCGTCAGTGTTGCCACCGTCGGTGTTGCCGCCGTCGGTGTTGCCGCCCGTTTGGCTGTTGTCGTTGCCGCCACCATTAGGCTCGGGGGATTCGTTGCAGGCGATCAGTCCGCAAAAGAGTGAGAGGATTAAAAGAATCGAAATCAGGATTTTTTTCATATAGGTTCTCCTATCATTTTAAGCAATTTCTTTTTCGCGATAGCCCATCACGATTGCGTAGGGATAAACGAACAGGGACATCACGAGCCCGAGCGCGATGGCAAGCAAGCCGAACGCGCACGCCAAAAGCAGTCCGAGGATCCAGAACAGAAGCTTTACGGTGAGCAGCCAGAGAATGCCGTCGAGGTCAAGGGTGAAGATGAGTCCCGGAAATTTGACAAAGCCCCAGCCGAAAACGGTGACGATCATTTCGCCTACGAAGTTGTTGTCAAGAATCAGGCAGGAAACGAGGGTGTAGACCAGAACGCCAAGGATCGCAAAGGCGATGAAGAGCTTTACGTCCTTTTGGTAGATCGCGAGTGCGGCGCCTACCGAGAGGAGAATACCGCCCGAGATGCCACCCCAAATGTAGGATTTCGTTGTAGTTAGCATAAAAGCCTCCTTGAAAAATGAAAATAAAAATGAAAGTGAAGCGGGGGTCACGCCCCTATTATACACCCATAGTTTTAAAAAGTCAACCCATAGATGCTTAAAAATTTATCTTATAGGCGATATAATATAGATAAATAAGGGAGGATTTTTCCTATGGGTGATGAAAAGCTATTAAGGGAAATGGGTGCGCGGATCAGTGCCAGGCGCAAGGAATTGCACTTGACGCAAGAGGCACTTGCTGAGAAGATGGACGTGTCGCTTCAAATGATCTCTAATCTTGAGCTCGGGAAAAAGGCGATCCGTCCCGAAAATTTGGTCAAGCTGTGTCAGGTGCTTTCTGTCAGTGCGGACTACATTTTGCGCGGGGTACAGTCTGAGGTGGCGATCTCTGCCTTTCTTGATAAATGTCAGAAGCTCCCTTACGAGAAACAGCGACTGTTAGAGATCATTGTGGAATCCTGGGAATAAAAAACCGCCCTGCCTTTCGGCAGGGCGAAATTTTTATACGGGAGTTTCTTCTTGGACGGGTTCGGGTGCCTCGGAGGTTTGGGGCGCTGTGGGTGCCTTGTGGCGCGAGGCGATGAGGTAAAAGACGCCGTAGAAGGCGAGGATATAGAGGACGAACAGCAGCACGACGCCGATGGGGTAGAGGATGGGGTTGCCGCCGACGAGGTTGTAGACGATATCGTAGGGCGTGCCGTCGCCGCGGACCAAGAACATATAGTTATAGTCGAGAAGGGCGTTGGCGATCGCCGCGGCGATGCAGAAGAAGAAAAGAATGCCGAAGGTGATGGGGATGTTCTTCTTTTTCATGCTTGCCATACCCGAGATGGCGATATAGAGCGAGGAAAAGCCCGCGATGGCGTGCGTGATGCCCGAGACGACGTTGTCAAAGCCGAGCACGGGATAGGACGCGTAATTGTTGCCCGCGGCGTAGGTGCCAAGCAACGCGCCGAGGATGCCGAAGATAAAGACGAAGTCAAGCGCCGCTTGCTTGAAGGTGCCTTCCTTCGAAAAGGCGGCAACGGGGAGCGCGATCAGCTGGATCGAGCAAAGGAAAAGAGGAAGCGAATACAAAAAGTCCCACGGGTCGCCCGCGCGGAAGCAGCAAAAGACGATCTTGAACAGCTCAAGCGTATCCATTAAGATCGCCGCGACGACGAGCACGTGGTTCTTTTTCGCGTCGGTGCGCGACGCGTTTTTTCTGCCGAGAACGACGGCGAGTGCCACCATGGCGAGCATTAGGAACGTCACGAAGCATAGGTGCTGCCAGGATAAATAGCCCTCGGGCTCACGGGTGTACCCACCCCATCCGAAAAATTCTTTCATAGTCATACTCCTACTGTTTCATCAGGGTTCGACAGAGTCAGTATAGCACAAAGGGGCAAAAATGTAAAGAGTTTTTGACGAAGAAGCGACAATTCGCGCAAAAGACGGCTGTGTTTACGAGGTGACGGAGAACCGTTTTTCGGAGAAAAACAGTTGGGGTCCCACACCCGCCCAAAAGGAAAAGCAGGTTTCCTCAAACCTGCCTTTTGGTGCGGGTTAAAGGTAAGCAAGCATAAACAGTTGATAACTGTTTATGCGAAGCGCTTAACTGAAATAAGAAAAAATGAAGTGAGGCTGTGCCGAACGCGCATTTTGACTATATTTCAGGAAGGTAGAACTGTTTTTTGTGACGCGCCCGAAGAAAATAAGGAGAAAGGAAGCGGAGCTATGCTTCGCGCGCATTTCGACTATATTTTCGAGCCGTCGGTGAACCTCGGGTTAAAGGACTTGATTCTCGCGCGAACTGCGCGCTCGGTCTTCCGCGGCTCTGACAGTCCCAAGGCCTTCATTCACTACCGCTCCCCTTCAAGTCCTTTCCCCCTTCCGAAAATTAAAAGCAGCACCACAAGGGTGCTGCTTTTAATTTTGGTGCGGGTAAAAGGTAAACGAGGGAAAACGGTTGATAACCGTTTTCCCGAAGTGCTTAACTGAAATAAGGAGCGTGAGCCGTGAGGCTGTGCCGAATGGGGAAGGCGACTATATTTCAGGAAGGGAGAACCGTTTTTCGGAGAAAAACAGTTCAAGTCCAACACCCGCCCCAAAGAAAAAACCTCGTCTTGCGACGAGGTCTTTTTGTGGTGCGGGTTAAAGGACTTGAACCTTCACAGCCTTGCGACCATAAGAACCTGAATCTTACGCGTCTGCCAATTCCGCCAAACCCGCATATAAAATTGTTGCACCAAGCTTTGCTTGCACGGCGTAGTGCGTACCGTGACGCGGCGTCTGCCAGCGACTCGCTGTCGCTCGCGTGCATAAGTTCCCCAGCCCTCGACTGCCGCGCTATCGCTCGCATTCTCGGTGTGTCACTTAAATTCCGCCAAACTCGCATATGAAGTTTCCCATTTGATTTTTACACGGAGCGGGATCTCCGAGGCGGTGTGTTTTACATGCTCCGCAGTCTTGTCCCGAACTCGGAACAAAAAAGAGTATAACACGAAAAAAACGATTTGTCAAGAGTTTTTTTCGTTTTTCTTTTAAAAGGTTTGGGGGTGCGGGGGAATTTCCTTAAAATTCCCCCGTTTTCTTATTGGTGCGGCTGATAAAGGAGCTTGCCCGCGTGCAGGGAATAGATGGCGAGGGTGGGGGCTTTGCCGAAGATCTGCTCGATGGCTTTTCCGTAGAGGGTGAGCTGCTCGTCGTGCCTGTTCCAAAGGAACGCGCGTTCCCGTTCGGTGTCGCCGAGGGCGTCGTTCGGGATGCGGTCGGTCTTGTAGTCGAGGAGCAAAAGCGTGCCGTCGGCGCATTCGACGAGCAGGTCGACGACGCCTTGGACGAAAACGGACAGATCCCGATAGGCGTCCTTTTCGCGCTCGGAGAAGAGCGCGGCGGGCAGGTGCGCGTGGAAGCGGAACTCGCGGTAGCACTTTTTGCGGGCGCGTAGCAGCGCGGCGCAGGGAGAGGTGAGGAAGCGCGCCAGCTCGTCCTTGCGCACGCGCGCGGCGTCGTCGGGGGTGACGTAGCCGCCCGTGACGAGGCGGTCAAGCTCGCTTTCAATGATGCTTCCTGCATTTTGACTACCGTCGGTTAGCAAAATGCGGTCAAAATCGCAGAACTGCAAGAAAAGGTGGGTTGCGGTACCCGCTTTTGCCGCGGCGTCGTCCTCTTTTCCCGAGAGGAAGGCGGGGACGGTGGGAGAAAACGCCCGTGCGGCGGTTGTGGGTTCCGCGTCCTCGGTTGCGTCGGTGTCGGTCGCGTCAAGAAGCGAGGAAAGGGGGGCGGGGGGCGTGGTGTCGTCAAAGGCGGAGCGTTCGGCAAGCTCGTCGAGCACGCCCGGGTAGAGCGCGGACACCGAGAGCTTAGCGGGCAGGCGGGTTGCCGCCTCGTGGGGGTAGCGGAAGGCAAAGCGCTCGCGGTAGCGTGCGCGGAGCGCGTCCACCTCGTCCTCGCTTTGCGCGTCTGCCGCGTCGGCGTTTGCCTCGTTCTCGCCTTGCACTGCCGCCGCGTCGGCGTTTGCCTCGTTCTCGCCTTGCACTGCCGCCGCGTCGGCGTTTGCCTCGTTC
>JAFTIH010000015.1 GCA_017456985.1 Clostridia bacterium
GATGCGCGATACCACCTTCGCTACACCTCGAAATGGTAAAATTATTAGATTTTTTTGTAAGTGGTCAAACATGTGGTCAGACCGAGGAATTGATGATTTTTCGACATTCGGGAGAGCCGAAAAAGTCAGTGTTTTCAAGGGTTTTCGGCTCTTCTCGAAAATTCTACGCCGAGCGTGGTGATTGAGTCCCGAACGCAGCGCTCTACCAAACTGAGCCACATCTCGATAACTATTTAATTGTTGTTTTGATTCCTGACAACTGTATTCTAAGTCTTTCGAGCGCCCTTTGGGCGCGAACGCCACAAGACGCATATTCGCCGCGCGTCGTCAGCATAGCTGGCTTCTTCGGCTCCTTGCTTCGTTGTGGGCGCGGCGTAAAAACGATTATCAACCGTTTTTCTTTGCTTACTACCAAACTGAGCCACATCTCGATACTTTCAGCATATGATTCTTTGTCAGCAAGTGACATTATACCATAGCAAAAAAGTTTTGTCAAGATGAAAAACAAAAAACGCACTCGTTTTTTCGTAATACGCATTCTCTTACGATATGCTCAATAAATACTAAAACGAAAAACACCCTCTCGGGTGTTTTTCGTTTTTGAAAATGCCCGCTTTATCCACGTTAACGGATTTTTTATCGCAAGCAAGTAAAAGACCGTCAGCGCTTGGCGCACCCCGCGCCGTCCCAGATGTTCTTGGCTTCGGGGATCTTTTTGAGGGCTGCGACGCTTTTGATAATATGCGTGTCGCGCTCCCGCAAGTGGCGCGTATAGTCGAGGCGATCGCTTGCGTGGGCAGGATCGTACTCGTACGAGGCGAAGATGCGCCCGAAGTTCTCAACGCAACAAATATAGTTGTTCTCGCAAAGAATGTTCCACGCACACTGCTGGTCGTGGCAGGCAGTAAAGAAGCTTGCCTTTCGTAAGCACTGCAAATAAATGCGCGCGTTGAAGGCGTCGCGGTCGGGATTATGCACCACGATGTTGTTGTAATCGTACCAGTTGGAGGAGGCGCCGTCGTGGTAGATCGTGGCAAAGAAGCCGTTGACGGGGCAGGTATATTCGTCCTCGATCAGCACGTTGTCGTGGATCGAATTGAAAAGCTGTCTGTGGTCGGTATGCGCGTTTCCGCCCAGCGTATAGATGCCGCCGCCATCCTTCATATTGGTCATAAAGGACTTGATGAAGTTGTAGGCGATCTCCACGTTTTCAAGGTTGAGCGACGCGCCGTCGCGGTAGGTCCACCACGCGCTGTTCCACTTCCATCCCACCGAGATGGCAGAATAAGAGGAGCGCAGAATGGTGTTGTGCTTGATGCGGATATCGCGCCCTTTAATAACGATGATCGCACAGCAGTTGCGGTACGTAAAGCCCGTGTCATCGATATAATTGTTTTCGATCAGGACGCCCTCGGCGTAGTCGGCAGGGTCGTGGTCGATGTGTGAGCATCCGATGCGGATGGCGGTCGCGCCGAGATGCGTGAAGCGACAGTTTTTGATGGCAACGTTCTTCACCACGCCGCGCAGGGAAATGCCGTCACAGGGAAGCTCGGTAAAATGGCACGCATCCACGGTAAGCGCGCCGCAGTCGTACACCTTCACAGCACCCGCGTGGGGAAAGCCGCCGTCAAAGACCTTCCAACCGCCCGCCTGACCTGCGGCAAAGTAGCCCTCCTTCAGGTAGATCTGATCCTCGACTCCCGTAAAGGTGAGCCCATACAGGGTGACGGCGTCAAAGCCACGGAAGGAAAAGAGGTTGCTTACCGTACCGATGGCAAAGTGCATTTGCCCGATCGGCTTTTCGGGATAGTAGTACAGCCGTCCCGTTTCGCGCTCGTAAGCATACTGACCCGCGCGCTTTAAGACGCCCTTCGTTCCCGCGATAAAGAAATCGCGGTCGCAAACGTGCAGAATGTGGTTGCCGTACTTCGTTTCCGTGCGCGAGAGTTGAAGGGCGACGTAGCGTCTGCCATCCTCCTTGACGTAAACGTCATCTAGATCTGCATAGTCGATATGGTAGATTTTGAATTCCCATTCCACGTGCAAATGAAGCTCCGCCCCGCGGCAGTTTTCGGCACCTGCTTCCTCGACAGCCTCGACGGGAACGTAGATGCGGTGATCGTAATCCGACTCCCACTTATCTTGCTTAATAAGATATTCCGTGCCGTCCTCCCGTTTGAAGGGATATACGGTGCGGTATTGCGAGGTGCGGGAGAGGGTCGCGACCTTACCGTCCGCGTACAGCGTGCGCAGAGCGGGATAGGTGCCGTCCGCCTGCCGATCGAATTGATACATATAATAGGGCTGTCCCTCGACGGGCATAAAGTCCTCGGCGTGAAGCTCCTTTAAGGCGGAAAAGACCGCCTTTTGTCTACCGCCGCCGACGATACGAAGACGGCTTTCCCCCTTATAGTCGCGCGCATCGAGCGCAACGGGGCAGGTCAAATGATACTTACCGCCTGCCAGCGCGAGCGTGACCTCGGCGTCGCCCGACGCAAGAAGCGTCTTTGCCTTTTCAAGTGCCGAAGCAAAGCCCTTCGGGTTCGTAGAAAGCGTAACGTATTTCATAAAAAGCTCTCCTTTTACAAAATGGTTTCCATATACGTTTTTTGCGGTACCATGCCGCACTTCTCATAAAAGCGCTGTGCCGAGGGGTTGCAAGCCCAGACGTTGAGCGTGAGGTTGTAGCACCCCTTCTCCCCCGCGAGGGCGACGGCGGCGTCGTACAGAAGTTTACCGATACCCTTGCCGCGAACGGTTTCATCCACGCAAAGGTCGTCAATGTAAAGCGTTTTGACGTCGGTCAGGACCGCGTCGTCCTTATGCTGTTGCAGTATGCAAAAGCAATAGCCGATCACGGTGTCCTCATCATCGGTTGCTACCAGAATGGGGCGACCTTCGTCCCCAAGCAGCGCCAAAAGCTCCTCGTCCGAGTACTTTCTGCCTACCTTGAAGATGTCGGGGCGTCCGTTGTGGTGAATGAGATCCACCTGACAAAGCAGCTCACCGATGCGGGGAATATCCTTTTCTCTTGCGTATCGAATCATATTGAACGTCTCCTTATCTTTTTGCCACCTCGAAGCTTGCGATCAGGTGGCGGCCGACACTTGCCATAAAGCGTGCTGCGTCGGGGTACAGCGGCTGGGGCAAGCGAGCAAGAAAGCCGTCCGCCTCGTAGGTGAGGTTCCCTTCATATCCGATTTGCGCCAACGCACCCATCACGCGATCCCATTCCACCTCACCGAAATAAGGCAGGGTGTGAAGGTCCTTTTCCGAATCCACGTCATGCACGTGCAGGCAGCCAAGGCGGTCCTTTCCCAGCTTGCGGATAAAGTCGGTGACCTCCGCGCGTACAAGATACGTGTGTCCGATATCCAAACAACAGGTAAAGAGAGGATGGTCGATCTCGTCAAACATCCGCACCATCTCCTCGGAGCGCGAGCAGACGGAGTGCGTGATCATCGTGCGATGTCTGTGATACATATTCTCCGTGGCAATTTTGATGCCCCACTCCTCGGCATACGGGAGTAAGTCGCGGTAAAAGGCGAGCGAGAGCTCGAACAGCTGCTCCGCCACGCCCTCATCGCGATAGGGCAAATGGTGCAGCGGATGTATCACGATCCGCTCTACGCCGAGAAGCGATGCGTTCCGCATCGCGCCGATCACCGCCGCCTTGCGCGCGGGGGTGTTCTCCACCCCGCCAAAGGCAGAAAAATGGAAGGGCGCGTGTGCCTGCACGAAGGATACCCCGCGGGCATCGGCACGGGCGCGAAGCTCGGTAAAGTAGCTCTCGGGGTGCGCGTCGGTGTAGTTCTCCTCCGTAAAGGCAGAAAAATCAAGTCCGTCGTAGCCCGCATCCGCAAGTACCTCTACGGCACCCGCCAACCCGAAGGCTCTTTCAGCGTAATCCGTTGTGGTAATCAGCCTCATCCTGCCACCTCTTTATTCCTGTACCGTGACGGTACCGTCCTCGGCAACGGTGACGGTCATTCCGTCCTTGACATATGCCAAGAACTCCTCGCCCAGTGAGTCCACGACGGGCATCGAAACGCCTTCTACCCAAACGTCCGCAAGCACGGCACCTGCCGCCGCAAGCGAGTCAATGGGGTTCGCGAAGAGCATACAAGCGGGATTCTTCTTCATCGCGCAAGCGCAGTAAAGCACGAGACCGCCCGTGGTCGAGCCGATGGTCTGGGGCAGGCAAAGTGCCTTGCCGAGCAGGGGCTTGCCGTAAAGCTGCTTGTTGCTCTGGTCGCCGCACTTGACCTCCTTGTCGCCAAACTGGAGCGCCATCTGGAAGGACGCGAGCGTATTAAAGCCCTCTGTGGTCACGACAGCCTCTGCCGTCACCTCTCCGGGGGTGACGACTCTACCTTTAAACTGTTTCATTCTGCATTCCCTCCCGTGATGGCGTTAAGAATTTCGGCGTCGGTGTAATATCTGGCGCTCGTGTAGGTGCGCAGCTTGTTGGAAGAGGTGATGACGGGCATCTTCTTACAAAGCGGGTTGTTCATATACATCAAGGGGCAAATGTACGAGGTGATCACGCCCGTCGCCTTGAGGCGTGCGGCGTATTCCGTTTTGCCAAATGCCTCCAAAACCTTGGGGGCGGCGGTGAAGACGGTGGGGATGGTGACCTTCTTCTTGCCGTTCTTTTCAAGGCTCGCTTCGAGCTTTTCCGTCCAGTCCTTGAGCTGCTCAAGCGACAGATGCGGGCATCCCACGAAGCACAGCTTGGGAGTTGCATCGGGATTTTTCCAGATAACGGGGTAATTTGCCTTGACGCGTTCAAGCTCGGCGTCGTCGATGACGTACTCGCGCGCGCCCTCGGCAATCAGGCTCTCGCCAAGCTCCACCGCCTCGGGCGTGAGGTTCGCGATATGATACAGACCCACCGCACCGTTGGAGGCGGTCGCCGCGCCAAAGTCCTTCAAATAGGCACAAGCGGCATCCGTCAATTCGGTACCGAGCCACTTATCAAGCCCCACGACGTAAGGGACGTCCTCCATCACCTTCATACCGATGGCGGAGCCGAGGAGCTGTGCCTCGGGCTTTTCTGTGGTTTGGATCTTCACGACCCACGTCGCCCGTCTGCCCTCGTCGGTGAGCAATCCGAAATAGGGGACGTAGCCCACGATGGAGCCCATAATGTCGATGATGCCCGAGTTGCGGTTGCAGCGTGCGCCGAGAACGGAGTTTGCGTAAACGACGGCGCTGGACTCTGCCCAGGAAAGGACCTCGCCCTTCTCGGGCTTGTTGCCCACCTCGTCCATATAGCAGGTGCAGGTAAAGGCGTTCTGATCCAAAAGTCCCAGCTTTTCGAGCTGTCCCTCGTAAAAGTCCTGCTTGCAATACATAAACTTGTTAAAGACAAGATTCTGCAAGAAGTTAGCGGGAACGTTTTTGTCAAGCGGACGGGGATCCACCGAGAATTTCTGTCCCGAGCACACGCCCGCGTCGAGAAGCGTCTGCATCAGGTCGTACACGGGGGACATCACTTTAAGACCGAAGGAGGTCACCAAATGGTTGTACTTTGAGGTGATGGGTACGAGCTTTTCCGCACCGAACGCGTCGCCGTACATCACCAGCGTTTTCATTACCTTGGCAAGCGTTTCACCCTGCTCGCCGTCAAGGATCGCTTGCTGTTCTTTTGTAAGAATCATATCAAAAACCCTTTCTTTCATTTTTCACGCTCTCAAAGAGAGCATTTCAAGTTGCGAAGCAACATTTCAATCGCCGAAGGCGAATTTCATTGCGGCAACGCCGCAATTTCACTGTAATGAAGCTCTATCAGAGCTTCATTACCACGTCCCACGCGCCCCAGATGACGGTGCGCAGATTGCCTACGCTTGCCGCGTCACCGATCACGTGCACGTGTCTTGCCTTCTTAAAGGCGGGGGCGGGGTTATAGCCCACCGAAAGAATGACGGAGTCCGCATCGACGGAGAAGGTCTTACCCTCCTTGTCGCGAAGCAAAACACCCGTATCGGTGATCTCGCACAGTGCCGTTTCCAGGTGAACGGGAACCTTGTTGGTCTTGAAGAAGTCGCGCAGGTAACTGGTGTTGGCAAGACAGATGCCCTTGGTGGTGATCAGGTCGTCCTGCATCTCCACGACGGTGGGCTTCTTACCGCCAAGATACAGCTCGTAAGCGATCTCGCAACCCGTAAGACCGCCGCCGATCACGACGACGCGCTCCCCTACCGTCTTGTTGCCGAGCAGGTAATCCACTGCGTCGACGGCGCGCTCTGCGCCCTTAACGGGGATCTTCTTTGCCACAGCACCCGTCGCAACGATGACCTCGTCGGCGTCAAGGGCTTTAAGGTCGGTCACCTCGGTGTTCATCTTCACGGTGATGGGATGGCGACCCAGCTCACGGATATACCACGCGATGAGCGCGCGGTCCTTTTCCTTGAAGGAGGGAGCCGCCGCCGCAACGAACACGCCGCCAAGACGATCGCTCTTTTCGTACAGCGTGACGCTGTGACCGCGCTTTGCCGCGAGAATTGCCGCCTCCATGCCGCCGATACCGCCGCCGATGACGGCGATCTTCTTCGCGCGCTTGGCGGGGGTGACGTAGTATTTCTTCGACTGCATCGTTTCGGGGTTGAGCGCACAGCGCGCAAGCCCCATCGTGTCGGTCAGGTCCTGGGTGTTAGCGTGACCCTTGGAGGAGGAGAAATTGAAGCATCCCGCGTGACAGCAAATACACGGCTTGATGTCCTCGACGCGATCCTCGATCAGCTTGGTGACCCATTCGGGGTCAACGAGGAACTGGCGGGCAACGCCCACGGCGTCGATCAGCCCGTCGGCAACCGCACGGGCGCCCACCTCGGCGTCCATTCTACCCGCACAAACGACGGGAATATCGACGAATTTCTTAATGTGTGCCACGTCGGAGAGGTTGCAGTTCTCGGGCATATACATCGGCGGATGCGCCCAGTACCAGGAGTCGTAAGTACCGTTATCCGCGTTGAGCATATCGTAGCCCGCGTCCTGCAAATACTTCGCCGCGCGCTCGGATTCCGCCATCGCGCGACCCACCTCGACGTATTCCTCGCCAGGCATCGCCCCCTCGCAAAAGCCCTTCATTTTGGACTCGACCGAATAGCGGAGCGATACGGGATAGTCTGCGCCGCACGCCTCCTTGATCGCCTTCACGACCTCGGCGGCAAAGCGATAGCGGTTCTCAAAGCTTCCGCCGTACTCGTCGGTGCGCTTGTTGAAAAATTCGATGGCGAACTGGTCAAGCAGATAGCCCTCGTGCACCGCGTGGACCTCCACACCGTCAACGCCCGCGTCGCGGCAGAGCTTCGCCGTCTTGGCAAACGCCTCAATGATCTCGTGGATCTGCTCCACCGTCATCTCGGGGCACTCGATGTCGTGCGCCCAGCGCGAGGGCTGGGGCGAGGGAGAGGCAAGCTCGTGGCTCGTGTCAAGAATGGGCTTGAGGAGCGCACGCGTGAACTTGTTCTTATGTAAGGGTGCGACGAGCTCGGTGATCGCCCAAGAGCGTCCCATACCCGCCGTTAACTGAATAGAGAGCTTGGCGCCCGTCTTATGGATCTCTTCCATAAATTCCTTTAAGTCGGCAAACATTTTTTCATTCTGCCACAGCCATTTTCCCCAGAAGGTATCGCGCAAGGGTGCGATGCCGGGGATGATCAGACCGACGTTGTTCTTGGCACGCGCGAGAAAGAGCTTTGCCGCCTCCTTGTCAAAGTGACAGCCCGTCAGCTCAAACCAGCCGAAGAGCGACGTGCCGCCCATCGGACACATCACGATGCGGTTTTTGATCTCCACGTTGCCGATCTTCCACGGCGTAAAGAGCGCCGCGTATTTTTCGTTCATCTCGTTCATAGGGATCTTTTTTCCTTTCTTGTGCTTTTATGTTTTCTAAAAAATCAGCGTTCTTGCAGGATCACGTTCTTCGCAATGCCCGCGCCGTCGTTTTCGTCCTCGTGCTCGGCTCGCATTAAAATGCGAAGATCCACGACCTCGCCCGCCTTCGCCAAGAAGGGCGGCAGCTCGTATAAGCCGCGGCGGGGCGCGTCCTGCTTATCAAGCAGTTCTCCGTTTACGTAGACCTCGGCGTAGCGGAAGGCGACGTCCTCAAACGTCACGACGTAAGCAGCGTCCGCAAAGATCCGCGGCGTTACGCGATAAATGCGCCAGCCGTCAAGAAAGTCCCCCTGATGCACTACCTGCGCAAAGCGGATGGGCATAAAGGAGTTCATATCGTTATCCGCGATCACGACGAGCGGATCGGGTCGCCCCGACGTCACCGCAGACGCCGTGAAGCCGTCAAGCGGATAGCCCACCGCGCTCTCGGGACAGACGGGTGCAGGAACGGGCTCGATCGCGAGCGTCAAAACGTCCTCCAAAAGCCCTTCGGCGTATGCGCGAACCGCGATGCTCTTTGCCCCCGTATGCGGGGTAACGAGCGCCTGGCACCAGCCCGCAAAGGCGTGTCGGTAATCGGCAAAGTCTGGCTCGTGACTGTTCGGGTCGCCGTTGCCGACGCCGCGCACGAAGCCGTCACCCAGCACCTCAAAGCGGATCAGGTTGCTTGCCGTCGGCACCACGACGCCGCGCCGATCGACGACGCACACGTTCAGGATGGCGGTGTCGTGACCGTCGTTTTTGACCGTGGGACGGTCGGACGTGATTTTGATCGCGTAAGGCTTGCCCGCCGTTCTTTGCTCGGCTTTTGCCACGCATCTTCCGCCGCGGTACGCCTTGGCGGTGATGCGCCCGGGGGTAAAGGGTACCTGCCACTCGGGCGTCGCGTCACAGATATCGTTTTTCTTTCTTCCCTGCGATACGCCATTGACAAACAGCTCTACCTCGTCGCAGTTGCTGACCGCCATCACGCGCACGACGTCGCCCTTTTTATGGTTCCAATGCGGGAGCAGATGCACCATCGGCTTTTCGGTAAAGCACGCCTGATGGAAATAAAACGCGTCCTTCGCAAAGCCGCAGGTATCCATAATACCGAACTGCGAGGAAACGGAGGGCCAGCCGAAGGGCGTCGGCTCTCCGCGGTAATCAAAGCCCGTCCAGACGAAGATGCCTGCGTAGTAGTCGTGCGAGCGCGTAAAGCGCCAGTTGTCGCGGATGGTATGCCCCCACGGCACCGCCTCCTCGTCGTAATTCGAGAGCACCTGTGCGCCCTCCTTATCGGTGGCGTAGCAACCGCGCGTCGTGACGGCGCTGTTGTTTTCCGAGCCGATGATGGGCTGGGTCGGATGCTTTTCGTGGTAGGACGGCACACTGCTCAAAAAGTAGTTGATGCCCGTAATATCCATTTCGAGTCCCGCGCCCTCCATCGAGCCGTTGATGGCGCCCGTGATGAAGCGCGAGTCGTCAAGCCTTTCCACCACGCTACGCATACGGCGATAGATCTTTGCGCCCTCCTCGGTGTTTTGGAGTGGCTCCTCGTTAAAGAGCGACCAGAAGATGACCGAGGGGTGGTTGCGGTCACGCTTGACCATAATTTCAAGATAGGAAAGCACCTCGTCGCGCGACTCGAAGCGGCGGTTCTCGTCCATCACGATGAGTCCCAGCTCGTCGCACACGTCAAGCACCTCCTTGGTGGGGAGATTGTGCGAGGCGCGGTAGGCGTTGGAGCCCATCTCCTTCAAGCGCTTGATGCGGTAATACTGCACCGAATCGGGCAGAGCAACGCCCACGCCCGCGTGGTCCTGATGGTTGCAGGTGCCCTTGATCTTCACGGGTCTGTCGTTTAGGAAAAATCCGCGCGCCGCATCCACGAAAAAGGTGCGGAAGCCGATGCGCACGCTCTCCTCGTCCACGACCTCGCCGTCCTTTAAGAGCTCGACTTTCAGCGTATAAAGCTTGGGGTTATCGACGTCCCAGCGCACGGGGCGGCTGACGGGAAGCGAAAGCTTCGCCACCGTCTCGGACGCGCGCGCACAGAAAAGGGGCTTCGTCACGCCCTGCCGTACGATGCGCTCGCCATCAAGCACCGTGGCACGCACGACGGCGTTTTCATCCGCATAAGCGCTATTCTCTACTGCCGCTTCCACATCGACGCGCCAGCTGTTCTTGGTTCCTTCCCGCAGTACGGGCTTACCAAAGACGCCGTTATGCGCAATATGTAAACAATTCTTTACATATAGCTTGACGTGGCGATAGATGCCGGCACCCTCGTACCACCAGCCCTCCGTTTCGGTGCCCTTGATATGCACAGCAAGAACGTTGGGTCTGCCATCGAAATAGGCGCGGTCGGTAATATTAAAAACCGTTTCGGTATAGGCGCTGAAGGAGCGCGCCATCAAGGAGCCGTTAAAGTAAAATTCCGCGTTGACCGCCGTTCCCTCAAAGCAAAGAAACAGCTCCTTGTCCGAAAGAGAGGCGTCGAGCAGAAAGCTCTTGCGGTACCACGCGTTTTCTCTCGTGCGGTAGCCGTGCGAGATGAGGTTGTCGGGCGAAAACCCGCTCTCGGCAAAATAGTCGTGCGGCAAGTCGAGCACACGCCAGTCGCGGTCGTTCCACTGCTTACCGCCGGGACCGCCCACGTTGCCCGCCTTGCAGGCGGTATAAGAGGCGGAGTGGCGGTTGCTCGCTTCCACGGTTACGTCACCGAGGAAAAACCGCCAATCGCGATCCATATTCATCACGATTCTTGCCATAGGGATACTCCTTTTTCGTTTTCATTTAATTCATTTGAATTCAATCAAAAGCAAATGCAAAATATTCGGGATCGGGCGCGCCGGAAAGAGGAAAATACATCGCAAAGGGCTTTTCCTTTCCCGCCGTGCGGATCGTTCCCGCTTCGTAGCCGAGCGCGCGCAAGGCTTCCCCCGCCCGCGCGGCGTTCCCGAGAAATTCAAGCACCGTTACGCCGTCCTCTTCCTCGCGCGTGACGAAGATAAAGTCCTCCCCCGCGAAAAAGCGCGCGTGCGTAGCAAGATAGGAAAGGTTTTCTCCCTCCTGCACGACGCCGCCCTCGGGCAAGCGCACGCGGCGGCGCGCGGCGTACTCCTCTGCCGTAAGCTCGCAAAGCGGGGCGGGGGCGTCCGCCGCCCTCACCGTCCGCTCGTCAAGAGCGCACACGGTGCGGTAGCCAAGCTTCTCATAAAAGGCAAACAAACTCTCCTCGGCAGGAACGAGAAGCGCCCCCGCGTAGCCCGCCGCCGCAAGACGGGTATGCACTTGCGCCATCAGCGCACGGCAAAGCCCCCGTCCGCGATACGCCTTTGCCGTGGCGATCGCGTAAAAATAAGCAATTCTTTTTCCACGGCAGGTGCAGTCAAAAAAGTATAGCGCCGCCGCAAGCGTGCCGTCTTCTCGGCGGTACGCAAAGCGCGCGGGAGAAAAGGCGTGCCCTTCAAAAAGCGAAAGCTCCTCCTCGCTATCCCCAAACGCCTCTTGCCACAGCGCCCACCGCTCTTCTCGGGTAGGAAAACCGTCATTTTTCATCGCACGACTCCTTGGGAAGCGCCCAGCACTTGCGGGCAAGGTGATGCGGGTGATAGCTTTGCTTCGCGCGGCGCAGTCCCGCAATGCCCATATCCTCCTCGCGGTTGAGATACCGCACGGCGGGATATTTTTCACGCAAATACCGCGCAAAGCGGTAATTGATAACGGCGTACGCGCCCGTCACATCAGCGCGCGCCTTTTCAAAATGCACGTCAAAGGTGTCCGCGGCAAGGCGGCTCGCTACCGTAAAGGCAAGTACCGCATCGCCGTCGCTTAGCAAGATCCCTTCAAGCGCGAGCGCGTCAAAATCGTCAAGCGCGCGGTACAGCGCCCGCTCCTCACTTTGAAAGTCCGCATCGGGGTCCTTTTCAAGTCGCGCGCGGTACCAGGACGCCGCCATCTCGCGCACCGCGCCCAAATTATCCTTTCGGATGGGCTCTACGATGTAGGCAGGATGCTCCGCCTCAAAGCGGTGGACGTGGTTACGCTTGCCGTCGTATTTCTTCCCGAGCAGATCCGCAAGGTCGTCAATAGCGTACACATAGTCGTGTGCGCCGTCGTTTTCAACGTACCGAAAACGGTCGGGATAAAGCGCCTCCATCCGTGCGCGCGCATCGAGTCCCATCCCCGTAATGCAATAGGGGATGCCGCGCGCCGCGGCATCCGCAAGCGTCGCGTCGATCGCGGCGCGCTCGTGGCACGCATCCACGAGCGGAAAATAGTACATCGACCGCCCGCCAAAGCGCGCAAAAATGAGATACCCGTCTTCAAAGGGGCAAAGGCTTTGCTCTCCCCAAAAATATAAGTTTGCAAAGGAAAACTCGCTTCCGCGCTCCGAAGAGCGGAAAAGGCGCTCGTCATACGCGGCACGGTCTGCCGCCGTAACGGGTTTAAAATCAAGTAAGGTTTGGGTGTTCATCCTGTCTTTTTCACTTTCTTTTTATCATTTCAATTATATCCCATTTGCGTAAGCTTGTCAATGTATTTTTATAATTTAAGGTAGCAAAAGTTTCATAATTTAGGGTAGCAAAAGACCCCTTGTTTTTACACGGCGTACTTGTATTTTTCTTTGCTTTGTGGTACAATATTCCCGAAAGAAAAAGAAAAAAGCAGGAGGAAGCTATGCGCAAAACCAAGATCGTCTGCACCCTCGGTCCCGCGACCGCAACGACCGACGCCGTAAGGAATCTTTGCCTTGCGGGAATGAACGTGGCAAGACTCAACCTCTCCCACGGCACGCACGAGGACCATCGCGCGCACGTCGCCCGCGTCAAGGCGGTCAGGGAGGAGCTTTCGCTCCCCATCGCCATTTTGCTTGACACCAAGGGTCCCGAATTTCGCATCGGCACCTTCGCGGACGGCAAGATCACGCTTGGGGCGGGGGACGCGTTCACCTTCACCGCAAAAGCAGGCGTGGGGGATGCGCACGCCGTCAGCGTCAGCTATAAAAACCTGCCGCGCGAGCTGTCGGTGGGGGACGTGATCTTACTCAACAACGGACTTCTTTCCTTCACCGTAGAGCAGATCGAGGACGACGAAATCCACACCCGCGTGACGGAGGGTGGCGTGCTGTCCAGCCGTAAGAGTATGAGCTTTCCGGGCAAGCACTTGAAGCAGGCTTACCTCTCCGAGCAGGACAAGGCGGACATCCGCCTCGGGATGGAGATGGGCGTGGACTTTATCGCCTGCTCCTTCGTTTCCTGCCGTCAAGACCTCCTAGATGTAAAGAATTATTTACATTCTATCGGTTTTGAGGGCAAGGTTGAGCTGATTGCCAAGATTGAAAACCAGGCAGGCGTGGATAACATTGACGAGATCTGCACCGAATGCGACGGTATTATGGTCGCGCGCGGCGATATGGGCGTCGAGATCGCCTACGAGCATCTTCCCGCCATCCAAAAGCGGCTCATCACCAAGTGCCGTCTGCTCGGCAAGCGCGTCATCACCGCGACGGAAATGTTAGAGTCGATGATCGAAAACCCCCGCCCCACCCGCGCGGAGATCTCGGACGTCGCCAACGCCGTCTATGACGGCACGAGTGCCGTGATGCTTTCGGGCGAAACGGCGGCGGGCAAATACCCCGTCGAGGCAGTCCGCGCGATGTCGCGCATCGCCGAAAGCACGGAAGGAACCATCCACTATAAAAAGCGCTTCTATGCGACGGATTTTCTCATCAAGAACCCCGTGGACGCCATCTCGCACGCCGCGTGCGCCATGTCCATCGACGTCGGGGCAAAAGCCATCGTCGCCTGCTCCCTCTCGGGTATGACCGCGCGTATGGTATCGCGCTTCCGCGCCCCCGCGCACATCATCGGGCTCACCACGAATGAAGGAAGCTATCACCGCCTCGCCCTCTCGTTTGGCGTCATCCCCGCGCTGTGCGAGCGCTTCTCCACCACCGACTCGCTCTTCCGCACCGCCAAGGAGATCGCCGTGCGCGCACTCGCCCTAGAAAAAGGCGATCACATCGTCATCACGGGCGGCGACACCTCGGGCAGATCGGGCAACACCAACCTCGTCAAGATCGAGGAGATCTGACGAAAAAAAAGAAAAAGCCTTCCCCGCACGGGGAAGGCTTTTTTCAGCCGATGCGGATGGCTTGCAGCTCGGTGATCTTTACAAGGATGCGGTATTTGCCGACGTACCCTGCCAAAAGAAACGCGGGGCCAAAGGGGGATGCGTATCCGTTTTCCAACGAAAAGCCCTCCTTTTGCACAGCCGATACCAACGCGGCAAGGTCGATCTCTTTTATTTTTTGGCGGTGGATTTGCAAAATTTCAACGTGCTCCTGCGCCGATTATACTACAACCGCCCCGTGTTGTCAAGAGATGAAAAACCGCCCCAAGCTTGGGGCGGGGCGGAAAACTGTTTGTTATACAATATGAAACACTCTTTTTTAATGAACCCGGATCGTCAAGTTTTTATTTACGAAATTCCGAAAAATTCCACGCGCGGAACCTGATCAATACGGCGAGCTTTGGGATCATCAAGGCAAGGGCAAACAAGAAAAACCATCCTAATGACCACATACAAAAGCCTAACCCTATTCCTAAATTTTGAAAATCGTCTCGGAAAAGCCTGATAAATATCATGGGGGAGCCGGAAAGCGCGGCGATCAATGCTGCCCATTTAGGCATCGGGTTGCGCGTTGCCGCTTTTTTCTTTGCTCTTTCCAAAGGGTATTCTTTTAACAGCCGATAAACTTGAAAAAATTTAGTCCACATATAGGCGATAAGTGCGATGATCAACACCACTACACCGACGTGCAGAAATGTAAACACAGGCGTTCCCGCTCTTGTGAATTCAAATTTCGATGTGATGATATACCCCCAAAACGATTTCAGGGATAAAACAACGAGCCCTACGGCGGTGAAAGGAAATTGCCACAACGGATTGCGGTACAGCAACAGAAAAACAAAATAAAGAACATCCCATAAGAAAAAGGCAACATACAAAAAATAATTGTCGGGATGAAAAAGAAATATGGCAAATACAAATAGAAAAACCGTGATTCCGATATGAAAACCCGCAAGAATTTTAGGCAGGGATTTATCGGCTTTTTCGGTAGGACTTACATTCAAATACGATAGTACTTTTTCTTTTTCCATCATTCATCGTTCTCCACAATATCCTCAACACAGCTTGCCCAAGGCCATCGGGAAAATGCGTTTCTTTGCGGGCGGGGAGTCGGGCGTCACTCTGCTTGCGGTAAACGATTTTTTATCGCAAGCCACGTTAGCGCAACCTTTTTATCTTCTTCTTTGGCGAGTCGGTGAATCTTTTTTTCATCCCAGTACAGCATCCCGTCTATCAGCTCATAGCGGGAAAGCAGCTTCGGAAGGAACACTTCGTGATCAAGGCGGTCTTCCACGTACTGCAGAAATTCGAGCGGGTGATCCTCAATCAGGATACTGAGTGCGCCCCATACGTTATATTCCTCATCTGAAATTCTTCGCTTGCCTTTTTGGATGGGGGCAAACGCCAAAAGTAACAGCGTTTCGCCATCCGGCACGGGAAGTCTGCAAAGACCTTCTTCCCGTCCCCATCCAAGCGACATCAGTTTTCTTTGCTCCCATAGGCTGCCGTCCGTATACAAGTACCGTCCGTTTCCGATCGGCGTGTATCCCGCTTGCTCAAACGAGGGCGAACCGCAAACCTGTTGAAAAAACCATCGCATAGATACCTCCCATAAATTCCGCGCTTTTGACAACTGTTGGTTGCTTTTTTTACAAAGAAGGAGTGACATCAGAACAAAACCACGTACATCACGGCGGCGTTGAGGGCGCCGAGCAGTGCGCCGACGGTGACCTGCAAGGGCGTATGACCGACGAGCTCCTTGAGCTTTTCCTCGGGGGTGCGGTCGGTATCCACGAAAACGATCTTGATCATCTCGTTGAGAAGCACCGCCTGCTTGCCCGTTTCGCGGCGCACGCCCGTCGCATCGTGACAAACGACGAGAGCGAGGATCGCGGCAAGGGCAAACGAAAAGCTTCCCGTGCCGTAAACGAGTGCCGCGAGCACGGCGACCGAGCACACGGTCGCGGAGTGACCGCTGGGCATTCCCCCGTCCCCAAACAAGCGACCGAGGTCAAGCTTGCGGTTGACGGCAGAGTGAATGATGACCTTTAAGATCTGCGCGATCGCCCAAGAGGACACGCCCGTGATCAAAAAGGGATTTGTGACCAGATCTAAGAACCAATTCATCGTTTTCTCCTGCACTGTTTTCTTTTATGCCGTTACTTCCTTATATTATTATCTCTGTTTTTGTTGTCGGAATGTTGCTCTTTTGTTTTGATTTCATAAACTTTAAAGACGGGAAGCCGCTGCTTCCCGTCTTTGAGAGTCGTTTTTATTCCACGCGCACGAGGAATTGGCAATAGGCGTAAACGTTCTGGATCTTTGCCGCCTCAACGCCGTCGTCTGCGTGAATGATCGCATGGCTCTCGGAGGGCGTGCGATACAGCTTGAACACGATCGCATTTTGTCCCGGGCGCATATTGCGGATATACTTATACTCGAAATTGCGCTTTTTGATGCCCAGCTGATCGAACATCACCGATTCAATATCGGGATTCGAGAAGCATTTTAAGTATTCCTCCTCGTCGAACATCTCAAGGATAAGCTTCGTTTCCTCAAACGACATATTATAGCACTTGAACTGTCCCTCGTTCATCACCGAGATCATGCTGCTGTTATCAAGAAGAAGAAGCGGTAATTTGTTGTTGACATCCATAAACTGTGTCCCCCTTTGTCTTTTTGATGGGTTTCCCCTTTTTGATATTAACAGTATAGCATATATTGGCGTTTTTGTCAATAATTTTATTAAAAAAAATTTTTTATTGTTTAAAAAGCACAAAAACGCGAACGTTTTTTCAGATTGTGGGGGCGCGATTGGATCAATCGATGCTCATATCAAGCTTAAAGCGCTGGATCTTGCGCAGCGTATTTTTAGGGAACTCCTCCGTGCGGATCTTGACGACGGCGATCTTCTTATACGGCACGGCACGCTTGTTGTACGCCTCAATAAAGGGCGCAAAATAGGCGTGTGCGTCCGTAACGCCCTTCTTTTCAAGAAGCTCGTGATCGGGATAGATCTCCGCCACGATAGCGTTGTGGGTGATGCCGCGGCGGCTCTGCCCCTCGTAAACGACAACGTCTAAAATGCCCTCGGTCGCGGCGAGCTCGTTTTCGATCTCCTCGGGGTACACGTTCTTGCCGTTGGAGAGGATGATAAGATTTTTCTTTCTGCCCGTGATAAAAAGCGCCCCGCGCGCACCGATGCGCCCGTAGTCGCCCGTGCGGAAATAGCCATCCTTGAAGGCGGCGGCAGTTGCCGCGTCGTCGCTATAATATCCGAGCATCACGTTGGGTCCCTTAACGAGGATCTCCCCCTCGCCGTCCTCGTTGGGACGGTCGATCTTGACCGAAACGCAGTCGATAGGATTGCCCACGCTCCCCGGGACGTTGCACAGCGAGCGATTGACCGAGATGAGCGGCGCGCATTCGGTGATGCCGTAGCCGTTGAGCACGGGAATGCCGATGCCGTCGAAGAAATCAAGGATCTCACGGCTGAGCGGCGCGCCGCCCGAGATGACCATCTTGACGCGTCCGCCAAAAACGGCGTGGATGGCGGCAAAGAATTTTCTGCGCTGATCGATACCCACGCGGCGCAAGGCGTTGGAAACGGCGATGGTCTTGAAAACCAGCTCGTCCTTGCCCTTTTCCTTTAAGCTGGCAAGAATTTTGCGGTAAAAGGTTTCCAAATACAGTGGCACGAGCACCAAGTGCTCGGGCTTTTCCTCGGCAAGCTCCTTGGTGATATACCGCACGCCCGAGGAAATATAGACGCGACAGCCGATCATCACGTGCGCAAGGAACATGATGGTGGAGCCGTAGGTGTGGTGGGGCGGCAAAACGCCCACCGTGTTTTCTCCGTAATCGAGATAATGAAGCACCGCCGACATATCCGAAAGGAGCGCGTTCTGGCTGAGCATCACGCCCTTGCCCTTTCCCGTCGTGCCCGAGGTGAACACGAGTAGCGACATCTTCATCGGGTTGACGGGCGTCTCAAAATAGGGCGCCGCGCTCGCATCAAAGCGCGCGGAGCCCGAGGAAAAGAGCGCCGAAAGCGTTCCTTCCCCCTCTGTGCCAAGCGTTACCGCAGGGTGTGCAAGCGTGCATTTTTCCGCGATCGCGGCGGCTTTGTCCGCGACGTCCTCGTCGGCAAACAAAAATTCCGCATTTGCCTTTTGCGCGGTGTCCGCCAGGTCCTGTGCCGTCCAATCGCGGTCAAGCGGCACGAGAACGGCGCCGATGGAGAGCGTGGCGAAATAGGTCACGATCCACTCGTACGACAGCCGTCCGACGAGCACCGCGTGGCGCCCTGCACACCCCATCGCGAGCAGTTCGCTTGCCAGCGCGCGCACGTCGTCGCGCAGGTTTTCAAAGGAAACCTCCTTGACCGTTTTGTCGTGGGGGCGCGTGCGATAGGCAAAGGCGATCTTGTCGCCGTACTTCTCTGCCGCCCACTCCACTAACTCTCTTACGCTTGTGAAGGTATAGCTGGGATTGATCGCGTGCTTATGATTCTTATTCATATGATGATTCCTTTTTCGTTTTTCATTTACTCGCGGGGAGCGCCGCGCCCCCCTGCGCAAGCACAGTATAGCACAAACTTGTTGATTTGTCAACATCTCGTTCGGCCTTTTTTCTTGACAAGTCGGTGGGTTTGTGATATAATTTTAAAGGATAGTAAGGAAGAGAAGGTCTTCCCCCCCAAAAAACGATATTATCTTGCACAAAAGAGGTGTCCTATATGAAAAAAATTCGATATATTGCCCTCGCTTTTCTTTTAATTTTTTCTCTTCTCGTCGTTGGCTGTCAGCCGACGGCAGGCACGCCGTCGGGCGGTAACGGCGGCTCCACCGAGGGCGGCGGTTCTACCGACGGCGGCGGCTCTACCGAGGGCGGCGGCTCTACCGAA
>JAFTIH010000016.1 GCA_017456985.1 Clostridia bacterium
GACCTTGTTGGTAAGGTCGAGGCGGGAATCCCGGAGGACGACCCCCGAAACCCCGCGGTTGTCGCAGACAACGTCGGCGACAACGTCGGCGACGTTGCGGGAATGGGCGCGGACCTTTACGAGTCTTACGTCGGCTCTATCGTGTCCGCCGCCGCACTCGGTGTTGCCGCATTCCGCGGAAACATCCTTGCGATGGGCGTTCCGATGCTGATCGCCGCCGTAGGTATCTTCTGCTCCTTCCTCGGTAGCTTCTTCGTCCGTACGGGCGAATCGACCGACCAGAGAAAGCTGCTTGGCGCGCTGAGCCGTGGCACCAACCTCTCTGCGATCCTCATTGCCGTGGCATCCTTCTTTATTATTTGGTTCTGCCTCGGACTCGAGCAGATCGGTCTTTACTTTGCCATCATCGCAGGTCTTGTTGCGGGCGTTCTGATCGGTAAATTCACCGAATACTATACCTCGGACAGCTACAAGCCTACCCGTGCGCTGGCAGACAGCACCGAAACGGGCTCGGCGACCACTATTATCAGCGGCGTCAGCCTGGGTATGCTCTCGACGCTCGTCCCCATCGTCGTCATCGGCGTAGCGATCCTCGTTGCCTTCTTTGCGGCAGGCGGAAGCCTCGCAAGCCCCGCACGCGGACTGTACGGCATTGCACTTGCCGCCGTCGGTATGCTCTCTACGCTGGGCATCACGCTGGCGACCGACGCTTACGGTCCTATCGCGGACAACGCGGGCGGCATCGCGCAGATGGCTGGTCTTGACGAGGAGGTGCGCGTGCGCACGGATGCGCTTGACGCACTCGGCAATACCACTGCCGCAACGGGTAAGGGCTTCGCGATCGGAAGCGCGGCGCTCACGGCTCTTGCTCTTCTCGTTTCCTACGTTGATAAGGTCAATACGATCGCCCCCGACGGCTTCGTTCTCAACCTTTCTATCGATAACCCCGCCGTACTCGTCGGTCTGTTCGTGGGCGGTTGCTTGCCCTTCGTCTTTGCCGCACTCACGATGAATTCGGTTGGCAGAGCCGCACAGAGCATCGTGCGCGAGGTGCGCCGTCAGTTCCGTGAGATCACGGGCATTATGACGGGTGAGGCTGATGCAGACTACGCAAGCTGCGTGGACCTTTGCACCAAGGCTTCTCTTAAGGAAATGATCCTGCCTACGCTCGTTGCCGTGGCAGCTCCCGTCTTGACGGGTCTCATCCTCGGTCCCAGCGGTGTGGTCGGTATGCTCGGCGGTGCGACCGTTACGGGCTTCCTCGTCGCCATCTTTATGTCCAATGCAGGTGGCGCTTGGGACAACGCCAAGAAGCACATCGAGGGCGGCGCACACGGCGGCAAGGGCAGCGATTGCCACAAGGCGGCTGTCGTGGGTGACACGGTAGGCGACCCCTTCAAGGATACCTCGGGTCCCTCCATCAACATCCTCATCAAGCTGCTGTCCACCGTTTCCATCGTCTTTGCCTCCCTCGTCGTTTCGTTTAATCTGTTTAGCATTCTTTGATTAGAAAGGAAAAAACATTATGCAGAAATTTTGGATCCGTCTTTCTACCATTCAGGACATTCGCATTTTCATCGAGACTGTCACGATGAGCGACGTCGCTGTCGATCTGCGCTCTCAGAGATACCTCGTTAACGGTAAGTCCATTATGGGTATTTACAGCCTTGACCTGCAAAACCCCATCGAAATGATCCTGCACTCGGACAACTGCCCCGAGCTGATTGAAAAGCTCTCTCGCTTCTTCACGGACGAGATCGGAGAATAAGAGGCGACCAAAATGGAAGTGACTTCTCGTAAAAGAACCGAGCGGCTGACCCTGCTTGCACTGTTAACGGCACTCGTCGCAGTGCTTGCCTACTTTGGCGGGTTCATCAAGATCGGCGGTCTTGCGTCCATTTCCCTGACCCTCATCCCCGTCGTCATCGGCGCCGCGCTTTGCGGTCCGCTTGCGGGCGCGTGGCTTGGCGGTGTTTCGGGCGCCGTATTTTTCATCACGGCAGACGCCGCGTTCTGGTTTTCGCTGAGCATTCCGGGCACCGTCGTCACGGTGCTGGTCAAGGGTATCTTGGCAGGTCTTTGCGGCGGTCTTGTGTATCGCCTGTTCGAAAAAAAGAACCGCTATCTCGCTGTGATCGCGAGTGCCGTGGTCTGTCCCGTCGTCAATACGGGCATCTTCCTTCTCGGTTGCGTCGTCTTCTTTTTAGATACCGTAAGGGACTTCGCGGCGGCAGAGGGGATCTCGGTGTTCGCGTATTTGATCCTCTTCTTCGTCGGACTCAACTTCGTGTTCGAGCTTTTGACGAATATTTTGCTCAGCCCCGCGATCCTGCGCGTTCTCAACATCCGCAAAAAGCAGAGCTAAACGAAAGAACAACAAAAAACTGAAGGAACCGCAGTTCCTTCAGTTTTTTTGTTTTTATTTTTATTTGAGCGCTACGTAGCCCGAGCTCGTAACGTACTGTTCGCCGTCGAGCGTGTATTCGAGGAGAACGAAATAGCCGTATATCCCCGTGTCGGTAATAACACCCGAAAGAAGATCCGTGCCGCCAAAGCTGTCGAAGTAGAGCATCTCCGTATCGGTCTGCCAATCGTCCTCAGAGGAATTCCTGATGGGTGCGCGCAGGTAGTACAGCGTCGTCTTGATGCTCTCGGGATCCACGCCCTCGTAGCGTAGCTTTACGTCAAAGGTCCTGCCCGACGGCTGTGCTTCAAAGGTCACGGGTGCCGTCGTGCCAAAGCAGACGCTGTTGGCAAAGAGCACCGAGTGGTTATCGCGCAGATAAGCGCTTTGGTGACTGTGTGTCCAATCGGGACGAACGGAAAGGGTCGTTTTTTCATTTAGATCCTTGGTCGCATTCAGCGATGCGGTGTAGGCATCCATGCAGAAGAAGGAGTCGCCAAGCCACGCAAGCCACAGAATGGGCATCGTCGCGTTATGTAAATTGTGAGCCGCGCCCCAAAGCGCATCCACGTACTCGTTGCCGTAATCGCTGAACGGGCGCCCCTCTCCGAGGTACGCCGTGCCGTAAACGGGCATCGCAAAGGCAAAGCGGTTGTCGTATCCGATCACCATAGACGCCAGCACACCGCCCCACGAGATGCCCGTGATGCCAATGCGATCGCTATCCACACGCGCATCCTGACGAAGCACGTTGTGTCCGAGAATGACCGCCGCCATTGCGTGGTACGCCCAAGACTCGGAAACCTCGCGGTAAGTGCCGTTGACCTCCTTGGCAAAGGTCGTCTTGCTGTCCCGCGTGGGGGCAAGCACGTACCCCTCGCCCGGGTCGAAAAACTCGCCGAAAGCGTACGCTGTTTTTCCCACTTGATGATATTCGTCCGTACAGGAGCCGGGATAAGTGGGGAACTCGCCCGTCGTTTCCATCGCGATCGCCGCATACCCAAGATCATTCCAGTGCTTCACCCATTCAAGGTAAGCGTGACCGCCACCGCCGTGGATCAGCACCACCGCAGGCACGGGCTCCTCGGCGCTTGCCCCCTCGGGAACACCGTAGTAAGCAAAGACCGAGGTCTTGCTTCCGTTCATATCCAATCCGTCGTAGGTGATCGCTTGAATGTAGCGATATTCGTAATCCACGGGGTATCTTGCGTCGCCGTTAATATACGGATGCACGGTGTACTCCACCGTCGTATTCTTGGCAAGCTCCATTGCCGCGCGGATCTCGGCGCGCTGCTCCGCCACCGTTTTTTCTCCGTAAGAAAGCTCCCCGAACACTGCTACGTCGCGCAGATAGTCGGGATGTGTCTTGTCGATCACGATCTTGTTCTCCTCGTTGCCCGTATCGTTTTTGTCGTCGCCCGTGTTGCCCGAGCCTTCGTTCGTACCGCCGCCCGAGCCTTCGTTCGTATCGCCTGTCGGGGGCGGCGTGTCCTGACAGCCGCATAAAAGAAGCGTTAAGGCGAGAAAGAGCGCCGTCACGCGTAAAGCGTAGTGCTTCATAAAAACTCTCCTGACAAATGAATTATATTTACTATATCAAAATTACGCGCGCTTGTCAACCGATTTTTTCGGCAATTCACAAGAAAAAGCGAAAATAAGCTCCTTTTCGTTTTTTTACTCCGCAGTCCTCCGCCGCGTAAAGAAAAGTTTAAAAAATCCCCAAGAAAAAATTAGAAATCCTTCTTGACGATTGCTTTTTCGTATGATAAAATAATAAGGATAAAAACGACCCTCCCCGCGTGGGAAAAAGAAAGGAAGCGATCCATTTGATTAAAAAACTCGCGGCAAGCGTCAGGGAGTATAAAAAGCCCTCCGTCGCCTCTGCCGTATTCGTCGCGCTTGAGGTGGTGATGGAGTGCCTGATCCCCTTTTTCGCCGCAAAGCTGATCGCCGAGATCGACGGCGGCTGTGAGATGGGGACCGTGATCGGCTACGGCGTGCTCCTTATTTTGATGGCGTGCGTGTCGCTCACCTTCGGTGCTTTGGCGGGCAACGCTTGCGCCACGGCATCCTGCGGCTTTGCGAAAAACCTGCGCCGCGACCTCTTTTCGCGTGTGCAGACCTTTTCCTTTGAGAACATTGACCGCATCTCCAGCGCCTCGCTCGTGACGCGTCTGACGACGGACGTCTCCAACGTGCAAATGGCGTATATGATGCTCATCCGCGTCGCCATTCGCAGCCCTCTGCTTCTCATCTTCTCCCTCGTGATGGCGTTCGTGATGGGCGGCGGTATGGCGCTCATCTTCGTGGCGGTCGCTCCCATTCTCGCCTTCGGGCTGATTATGGTCACCCGTTTAACGTTGCCCCTCTTCCGCCGCGTGTTCCGCCGCTACGACAAGCTCAACGAGTCCATCGAGGAGAACATCGCGGGCGCGCGTGTTGTCAAATCCTACGTGCGTGAGGACTACGAAACGGAGAAATTCGACCGTGAGGCAAAGAGCGTTTGCGCCGACTTTACCCGCGCGGAAAAAATTCTTGCCTTTAACGCCCCCCTAATGCAGTTCTGTCTGTATGCGGTGATGCTCTTCACCCTCTTCTTCGGTGCGCGCGCCATCATCGGCGGCGGCACGGGCTTTCTTGCAGGCGTCGCCTTTGACGTCGGCAAGCTCTCCGCTCTGCTCACCTACGGCTTCCAGATTTTGATGAGCCTTATGATGCTCTCGATGATCTTCGTGATGATGACCCTCTCCGCTGAAAGCGCTCGCCGTATTGCCGAGGTGCTTGACGAGGAGCCCACCATCCACTCTCCCGCACACGGTGCGACGGAGGTCAAGGACGGCAGCATTTCCTTTGAGAACGTTTCCTTCCGCTACGCCAAGAACGCGGAGCGCTTCGTCCTCTCGGACGTGAACCTCTCGATCGCATCGGGACAAACGGTGGGTATTCTCGGCGGCACGGGCTCCTCCAAGTCCACGCTGGTCGGTCTTATCCCGCGCCTTTACGATGTTTGCGAGGGAAGCATCAAGGTCGGCGGTGTTGACGTGCGTGAGTACGACCTCGACGCACTTCGTCACGCGGTCGCTATGGTCTTGCAGAAAAATCAGCTCTTCTCGGGTACCATCAAGGAAAACCTCCGTTGGGGCAAGCCCGACGCGACGGACGAGGAGATCGTCGCCGCCTGCCGTATGGCGTGCGCCGACGAGTTCATCGACACGCTTCCCGAGGGCTACGATACTTACATCGAGCAGGGCGGCACCAACGTGTCGGGCGGACAAAAGCAACGCCTTTGCATTGCACGCGCCCTGATCGCCAATCCCAAGATCCTCATCCTCGACGACTCTACGAGTGCCGTCGATACCAAAACGGACGCCAAGATCCGCGCCGCGCTTGCCTCGACGCTTGCCGATGCAACCAAGATCATCATCGCCCAGCGCGTCGCCAGCGTGATGGAAGCGGACGTTATTTTGCTCCTCGAGGGCGGACGCATCATCGCCCGCGGCTCGCACGAGGAGCTGCTTGCCTCCTCGGAGGTCTATCGCGATATTTACGAGTCGCAGTGCAGTGTTAAGACGGAAGGGGGCGAGGCGTGATGAAAAAGCCAATGCCCAAAGCCAAAAAGGGAACCTTCCTTCGCGTCATCCGCACCCTCTACACCCTCTTTCCCGTGCGTATGACCCTCGTTACGCTTTGTATCATCTTCTCGGCGGCAGTATCCAGCATCCCCTCGCTCTTTATGGAGCGCGTGATCTCCGTCATCGAAGCGCACGCAGGCGACAACAGCTGGGCGCTCGCCGTCAAGGAGATCGTGCCGTTGCTTCTTTTGCTCGGCTCGCTCTATCTTGCCGCGCTCCTTGCCAACTTCCTTTACAACCGCGCGATGGCAGTCATCACCCAACAGCTTCTTTATAAGCTGCGCGGACAGATGTTTGCCAAAATGCAAAAGCTTCCCATCCGTTACTTCGATACCCATAAAAACGGCGACGTGATGTCCTATTACACCAACGACATCGACACGCTTCGCGAGATGGTCTCCCGCTCCTTCCCCCAGATCATCAACTCGGGCGTGATCCTGCTCACCGTTTTCATCATTATGTTCTATTTCTGCGCCTACCTTGCCTTCCTCGTGATCGGCGGCGTCATACTGATGAGCTTCATTTCACGGCGCGTGGGCGGCGGCTCGGCAAAATACTTTGTCCGCCAGCAAAGAGCCATCGGTAAGACCGAGGGCTTCGTGCAGGAAATGATGAACGGGCAGAAGGTCGTGAAGGTGTTCTGTCACGAGGACGCCGCGATGCGCGACTTCGACGCCATCAACGACGAGCTGTTCTCGGACGCCGAGCGCGCACATAAGTACGCCAACACCCTGATGCCCATTCTGAACAACCTCGGCAACATCCTCTACGCACTCGTTGCCATCGTGGGCGGTATCCTCATCGTAACGAACGCCCCCAACCTTTCGCTTTCGGGGCTTGTGATCGGTCCTGCCATCATCGTTCCTTTTCTCAACATCACCAAGCAGTTCTCGGGCAACGTCAGCCAGCTCTCCCAGCAGATCAACGCGATCGTGATGGGTCTTGCGGGCGCTGACCGTATCTTCACCCTCATCGATGAGGAGCCCGAGGTGGACGACGGCTACGTTACGCTCGTCAACGCGCGCGAAAACGAGGACGGCACGCTCACCGAGTGCGCAGAGCGCACGGGACTTTGGGCTTGGCGCCACCCCCACGGTGCAGACGGAAGCGTGACCTATACCCCCCTGCGCGGCGACGTCCGCTTCTTTGGGGTGGACTTCGGCTACCGTCCCGACAAAACGGTGCTCCATGATATCAGCATCTACGCCGAGCCGGGACAAAAGATCGCCTTCGTCGGCGCGACGGGCGCGGGCAAGACCACCATCACCAACCTGATCAACCGCTTCTACGACATCGCGGACGGTAAGGTGCGCTACGACGGCATTAACATCAATAAGATCAAAAAAGCCGACCTTCGCCGCTCTCTCGGCATCGTGCTCCAAGACACCTGCCTCTTTACGGGTACGGTAATGGAAAACATCCGCTACGGACGCTTGGAAGCCACGGACGAGGAGTGCATCCGCGCGGCAACGCTTGCAGGCGCGCACGACTTTATCACCCGTCTGCCCGACGGCTATGCGACCGTCCTCACGGGCGGCGGTGCGGGGCTCTCACAGGGACAGCGCCAGCTTCTCGCGATCGCGCGTGCGGCAGTCGCCGATCCTCCCGTGATGATCCTCGACGAGGCGACCAGCTCCATCGACACCCACACCGAGGCGATCGTTCAGCGCGGTATGGATAACTTAATGAAGGGAAGAACGGTATTCGTCATCGCCCACCGCCTTTCCACCGTCCGCAATTCGGACGTCATTATGGTGCTTGAGCAGGGAAGAATCATCGAGCGCGGCAGTCACGACTCTCTCATCGCCGAGCGCGGAAAATACTATCAGCTTTACACGGGCGCCTTTGAGCTTGAATAATTTTTGCAAAAGCTCTTGCAAAAATTACCAAAATGCGTTATACTATTAAAGATATTATCCGACCTCGAAAGGAAATAAGCTATGCTTGATATGAAATTCGTGCGGGAAAATCCCGACGCCGTCAAAGAAAATATCCGCAAAAAGTTCCAGGACGCCAAGCTCCCCCTCGTGGATGAGGTGCTGGCGCTGGACGCGGAGTTCCGCGCCCTCAAAAAAGAGGGTGACGAGCTTCGTGCGGGAAGAAATAAGCTCTCCAAGCAGATCGGCGCCCTGATGGGTCAGGGTAAGCGCGAGGAAGCGGAGGAGGTCAAGCGCCAGGTCACCGCAAGTGCCGAGCGCCTTGCCGCCGCCGAAGCACGCTGTGCGGAGCTTGAAGAAAAGATCCGTACCATTATGATGACCCTTCCCCAGATCATCGACCCCAGCGTTCCGATCGGTAAGGATGACAGCGAGAACGTCGAGGTGCAGAAGTACGGCGAGCCCCTCGTCCCCGATTTCGAGGTCCCCTACCACACCGAAATTATGGAGCGCTTTGCGGGCATCGACCTGGATGCCGCACGCCGCGTGGCAGGTAACGGCTTCTATTACCTGATGGGCGATATCGCAAGACTGCACTCCGCCGTCATCTCCTACGCGCGCGACTTTATGATCGACCGCGGCTTCACCTATTGCATCCCGCCCTTTATGATCCGCTCCGACGTCGTGACGGGCGTGATGTCCTTCGCGGAAATGGATGCGATGATGTACAAGATCGAGGGCGAGGACCTCTACCTCATCGGCACCTCCGAGCACTCGATGATCGGCAAGTTCATCGATCAGATCGTCCCCGAGGCAGAGCTCCCCTACACCCTCACCAGCTACTCTCCCTGCTTCCGCAAGGAGAAGGGCGCACACGGCATCGAGGAGCGCGGCGTTTACCGCATCCACCAGTTTGAAAAGCAGGAAATGATCGTGGTCTGTAAGCCCGAGGAGTCGCCCCTTTGGTTTGATAAGCTCTGGCAGAACACCGTGGATCTCTTCCGCTCGCTCGACGTCCCCGTCCGCACGCTTGAGTGCTGCTCGGGCGATTTGGCTGACCTCAAGGTCAAGTCGGTCGACGTCGAGGCTTGGTCCCCCCGCCAGAAGAAATACTTCGAGGTGGGCTCCTGCTCCAACCTCGGTGACGCACAGGCACGCCGCTTGAAGATCCGCGTCAAGGGAAGCGAGGGCAACTACCTTGCCCACACCCTCAACAACACCGTCGTCGCGCCCCCCAGAATGCTCATCGCATTCCTTGAAAACAACCTCAATGCAGACGGCTCGGTGAACATCCCTGTCGCACTCCGCCCCTATATGGGTGGCGCCGAGCGCATTACCCCCAAAAATTGACTCGGATAAATCGCCGTATGCTTCGTTGTCGGGCGACGCGGTCGGCTCGACGTAGGTCACTACGCCGTCGCCTTCCTTGCGCCCTTACGCCTTGCCTGCGGCGATTTCTCCTAACCAATTAAATTGACTCGGATAAATCACCGTATGCTTCGTTGTCGGGCGACGCGGTCGGCTCGACGTAGGTCGCTACTCCGTCGCCTTCCTTGCGCCCTTACGCCTTGCCTGCGGCGATTTCTCCTAACCAATTAAATTGACTC
>JAFTIH010000003.1 GCA_017456985.1 Clostridia bacterium
CGAGGGCTTGAACTGCTCTTTAAGCAGTTCTCTATGAGCTTCGTTTCCAAAGCTTTGTTCGGTTTTCAATGGGCGTTTAAAAAAGAACCGTCCGCAAGGACGGTTCTTTTTTTAGGCTCGACCAAGTAAGTGTAGTAGTGCGGTTGACGAAACAGGATTTTCAATCCTTTGTTCGGTTTTCAATGGGCGTTTATAAAAGAAGAGAGGTTCGCAAGAACCTCTCTTCTTTTATATCAAGAGCCGCAGGCTCTTGGATATCATCCATTCCTACGGAATGGCATATCATCCGCCCCGTATGGGTGGTATATCATCACCGAAGGTGTATATCATCAAGGCGCAAGCCTTGCATTCCAGGGTGGTATATTCATCAAACCACAAGCTTTTGATTTTACCTCCGACAAAAAAGCGACCTTTAAAGGTCGCTTTTTGCATTTTATTCAATACCGGCATTTTATCAATACCAAACACAAACCGTTTCATACGGCATAAGCTCGTTAGGAAGCGCACAGTCCTCCCACAGTCTTCCTTCTGCAATGATCTTGCAAGCCTTCACCCCGTCTGCACCCGCTACGGCAAGTGTCAGGGGAACGGTTTTATCAGAATTGTTCGTCACGACGACACAGCCGCCCTTATCGCTCTTTGCGGCAAGGGCATACGTGCTTTCACCCTGCACGTCACACGCGACCTGCGCCCCCAAGCGGTAAAGCTCGCCAAAGGCAAGGAACGTATAGTAGGTGGGAAGCGGCTCGTAGGTGTAGCAGTTGAAGAGCCCCGAATACGTGCCCATACCGCACCGTGCATCGTAGAACATCGCGCTGTCAAGACTGGTGTTTTGCAAAGCCAGCATATTCGAGAGTGTCAGCGCCGCGTGGAGAAGCGTTCCTTTTTTATCAGCACGCGGATTCCACTCGTTGAGCGATTGCTCCGTGCTGGTGTAGCCCGCCTCGTCAAGCCGACGGCGTGCATAGTTGGCAAACGCCACGTTAGTTCCCACTTCTGACGCATAAGAATGCCACGAGAAGAAATCAAACGGGCAGTCGTGCTCTTTGACGTATGCGAGGAACGCATCAAAAAAATCAATAAAATATTGGTAACGCGGCGAGCAGGCACCCGTCGTCGTGCTCGCTCCCGTGACGGCGTAAAAGCCGCAGCTTGCATAACCGCCGATCGAAAGGTGGGGGAAGCAAGCCTTCAAATGCTTGGATGCCGCCTCATACAGAGCAAAATACTCCTCTTTGGTGCCGTGCCACATTTGATTTTCTTCGACGCTCTCGAAGTTGTCGGGCTCGTTCCAGATCTCCCAATACTGAATGTTATAGTAAAAGCCGTCAGCCCAGCCCTCCGTGTAATGACGGATCACGTGCTCGCAGATGCGCGCCCACTTGTGCGGATCGCTGGGCGGAAAAATACGGTACGGCTTGATTTTTGCATAGTTTTCAATCGTTACGCCCAAGCGGAACACAGGCTCGATCCCGTTTTCGATCAGTGCGGTAATGAGCAGATCGGTGAACGCGAAATCATACGACGCAGGATCGTTTTCATCTGCCGAAAAATCACGGAACAGGTTGGGGATATCCACGAAGCGGTTTGCACCATAAGAGCCGCCCACGTCGTGCAAGCGGGAATAGGGAATGGCGGCTTCCTTTAAGTAATGAAACATAGAAAAATCGATCCCGATAAAAGGCGGTTGCCCTACCGCGTGCATTGGTTTGATCTTGCCGATGACCTTTGAAAAATCAACGGAAATGGTAGCCATAATTTTTGCTCCTTGTCCATTTTTCTTTATTCTATCACGATTTTTTTCGACTGTCAACAAAAAAAGAACGAAACTGTTTCGTGATCGCGTGTTTTTTGGAAATTCTATTGCCTTTTTGATGGAAAAAGTGTATAATATCCTTATTACGGGAAAGGACATTGGTATGGACGTTAATTATAAGAACCCCAAACGGTATAAAACCGCCAAATATCCCATTCGACAGCCGTGGTATTTGACCTGGCTGATCTGGATCCTCTCCAAAATGATGCTTGCGGAAAAAAAGAAGAAAATTGAAAAGATCGGGATGGAGGGACTGAAGCCGCCCTATCTCCTTCTTTCTAACCATATGTCGTTTATCGACTTTGAGTTGGTCGCTCTTGCGACGCACCCCAAAAAGGTCAATAATGTTGTGAATATTGACGGCTACTATCGCCGCCCGTGGCTTCTGACTTGGATCGGTGCCATCTGCACGCGCAAGTTTACCACGGATTTCCATCTGGTCAAATCCATTCGCAAGGTCTTAAAGCGCGGGGACATCCTTTGTATGTATCCCGAGGCCCGTTACTCTCCCTGCGGCATCACCTCTTTTTTGCCCGACTCTCTCGGCAAGCTTATCAAAATGAACAAGGTGCCTGTTGTAGTCGCCATCCATCACGGAAACCATCTCCATTCGCCCGTCTGGAACGTCAAGAAAAAACGCAAGGTGCCGCTTCGTACTACCTTCACGCAGATCATTACCGCAGAGGAGGCGGCAACGCTTTCGGTCGATGCGTTGAACGCACGCCTTCAGGCAGCCTTCGAGTATGACGAGTACCGATACCAAAAGGAAAACGGAATCCTCATCACCGAGCCTTATCGCGCGGAAGGCCTCCACAAGGTGCTGTATCAGTGTCCCCGGTGCCTTACCGAGTCAAAAATGGCCTCCGAGGGGGCGGAGATCTTCTGTACTGCCTGCGGCAAGCGTTGGACGCTGGGGGAGGACGGTACGCTTTCGGCAAACGAGGGAGAGACGGAGTTTTCACACGTCCCCGACTGGTTCCGCTGGGAGCGTGAGCAGGTGAGAGCGGAGATTGCGCGCGGGGAGTACTCCTTCACCGACGAGGTGGACGTTCACTCTATGCCGCGATGCTGGAATTTTGAGCCGCTGGGGAAAGCAACCCTCACTCACGATGTGAAGCACGGATTTGTCCTTACAGGCCATTATCGCGGACAGGACTATCGGATTGAACGCGCCCCGCTTCAAACCAATTCCTTGCACGTGGAATACGATTTCCCGCACATTAAGCCCTTTGACTGCGTGGATATCTCCACCGAAAACGATTCCTTCTATTGCTATCCAACGAAGGAAAACGTAGTCACCAAGCTTGCCTTTGCGACGGAGATCGTTTATCAAATGCACTATTCTCGCATCCGAAAAAAATAAAAAGAAAAGAGCATCGCGAGGGAAAGGGAGCGATGCTCTTTCTTTGTCTTTTCAAAGACATATGAACAATTCCTTGGAAGGAAACTTGACAATTTTTTATTTTTGTGGTATAATGTGTCCCGATAAAATCTTAGTTTGATTATCTTTGGAGAACACCGATGGAAGATATCAAGAGCATTGTTGCCAAAAATATATCCGATCTTCGCCAGGCAAACGGTATGACGCAGTTAGAGCTGGCGGAGCGGCTGAACTACTCGGACAAAACGGTATCCAAATGGGAACGAGCCGAATCGACGCCCGACCTCGCCGTTTTACTTGAGCTTGCGACGCTCTTCGGCGTGACGCTTGATTACTTCGTTCACGAACAGCATACGGCGAACAAGCATGCCGTGGACAAGGGAGATGCGCCCAAATACAACCGCAAGATCATCGCATACATTTCGGAGAGCGTCGGATGGATCGTCGCTATCCTCGCCTTTATCATCACTACCCTGATCGTAAAGGGAATGTCCTTCCAGTTCCTTTATTTCGTTTACGCCCTGCCCGTCGTTTTAGTCGTCAGACTCGTCTTCAATTCCGTCTGGTTCAACCCAAGACATAACTATTATATCATTTCGCTTTTGATGTGGTCACTTCTCGCGGCGATCCATATCACGTTTTTGTACTTTGGCGTCAACGTTGCCCTCGTCTATCTGCTTGGCGTTGCAGGACAAATCGTCATCGTGCTGTGGTCTTTCATTCCAAAGCCGAAAAAGTAAATAAAACCGTACATTTAAGCCCTGTTTTTGAGGAAAAACAGGGCTTTTTCTTGCCACTCTACGAAACGGAGAGTCGGGAGAGAGAAACTCTACGGGCGCAAAACGAATCGTAGAGGCGCCGTTTTCATCATTAGGTTGACTCTTCGCTTGCGCACGGGTATAATAGATCTGTAAAAAGCAAAATCCAAAGGAGCAAACGAATGTACGAGGAAATTCCGATTTTCTTTTCTACTGACGACGCCTACATACCCTTTTTGGACGTGGCGGTCGCCTCGCTGATTGAAAACGCTTCTACCGAATATCACTACCGTATCATCGTACTGCATACGGGACTCAAGGAAGAGGGCGTCGCAAAGGTTTTAAGACACCAAAAGGAAGGCTTCCGCATTGATTTTATCAACATCTCTGCCCAAGTGGAGGCGATCCGCTTCCGCTTAAAGGACGTCTATCATTTCTCGGTCGTCACCTATTACCGCCTTTTTATCGCATCGCTCTTTCCCGAATACGACAAGGTCGTGTATCTCGATTGCGACCTCGTGGTGCTTGGCGACGTCTCCGAGCTTTATCGCGTTGCCCTCGGTGATAATATTTTGGGCGCAGCGCCCGAGCAGTTCGTCCAAAATACCAAGGAGTTCCGCCTGTACGCAGAAAAGGCGCTGGGGGTGGATCCTGACGCCTACGTCAACGCGGGCGTTCTCGTGATGAACCTTGCGGCATTCCGAAGCGCGAAGATCGAGGAGCAGTTCATCCGTCTTATCACCGAGTATGACTTTGATCTGCTTGACCCCGATCAGGCGTATTTAAACTATCTCTGCTACGGACGCATCTGCGTTCTGCCCAATGGCTGGAACAAGGAGCCGATGCCGCTCGCTTGCGAGGGTAAAAAGAACATCGTGCATTACGCGCTGTATAAAAAGCCTTGGCAGGATGACGACGTCGCAGACGGCGAATGCTTCTGGCAATACGCACGGCGCTCGCCCTTTTTCGAGGAGATCTGCGAGAGAAAAGCGGCGTTTGGTGACGCGGAGCGGAAGGAAAAGGCAGAAGCGGCACGGGAGATCTTGGAGCACGCCCTCGCGATCGTGGCGTGTGACGAAACCTTTTCAAAAAAACTTGGCAAATTAACGAGGTAGAGCTATGGAAAAATCCCCCCATAAACTAGAATTATTGCGGCGCATCGCTGCGCTTGAACGGCAGGGGCTTTGGCACCTCGACGTAGAGGACGATCCCGAAACCTATCCGCTCTTCCCCGACGACGTGGATTATTTAAACGAAAAGCCCTCAAGTAGGCTCAAAACCAAGATCGCCAACTTCGCGGCGACCCGCTTCTTCGATAAGATGATCGCCCGTCGTCAGCTTATCATCAAAGAGGTGCGCGGAATCGAAAACTTTACCGCCGTCAAGGGCGGCAAGATCGTTACCTGTAACCATTTCAGTGTGGGGGACAATTACGCGGTCTGGGTCGCATTGCGCGACTATATGGACGGTAGGATGCTTTACAAGGTCATAAGGGAAGGAAACTACACCAACGCCCCCAAGCCCTTCGGTCTTTTTATGCGGCACTGTAACACCTTGCCGCTTTCGAGCCAAACGGCAACGATGAAAAAGTTTCTGCGTGCCGTCAAGACCCTGCTTGGCAGAGGGGAAACCATCCTCATCTACCCCGAGCAAAGTATGTGGTGGAATTACCGCAAGCCAAAGCCCTTGCAGGATGGCACCTTCACCTTAGCCGTGCGCAACAACACCCCCATCGTCCCCATCTTTATCACGATGGCGGATAGCGACGTCCCCGACGGCGACGGCTTTTTCGTGCAGGAATACACACTTCACATTCTGCCCGCCATCTATCCCGATTCCACACTTCCCAGCGCCGCAGCAAAGGAAAAAATGAAGAAGGAGAATTACGAGGCTTGGGTGCGCGTTTACGAAGAAGTCTATCAAAAGCCTCTCGTTTATGGTGAAGAATGAAGCTGTATCTTTGGACGATCGGCATCGCGATGCTCGTTATCGGCACCGTCAACGTTGCCCTTGCAACGGCACCGTGGTATTACGTGGTCAGCGCCGTTTTGTGGAGCACCGCCTTGCAGTTTGCTCTTGACGGGTGCATCGCTATTCTGATCAAGAAAATGCCCGACCGATGGTTTGGCGTGGATAACCCGCACTATCGCGTCTCCGAAAGGGAGCGCGCGCTTTATAGAAAGCTCAAAGTGCGAAGCTGGAAGGACAAGGTGTGGGAGCTTGGCGGTATCGGTGGCTTCAGCAAAAAAAATCTGCTTGCCCCCGACGACCCAAAGTACGTGGAAAAGTTCATTATTGAGTGTAACAAGGGCGTCTTGACGCATCGCTTATCTTACCCCATCGGCTTTCTCGCAATGCTTACCCTGCGCGGCGTTTGTCCCTATACGATCGCGCTTCCCGTCGCACTGGTCAACTTGTATCTCAACATTCTGCCGACGCTTGCGCTACGGTATAATACGCCGATGCTCCACGCCGTCTTGAAGCGCTTAAAGCGCAAAGAAAAGACAGAGGTGTAAAAGCATCCCCAAAACGAAACCCCAACGGACACCGTCCGTTGGGGTCAAATTTTTTGTGGTGGTTATTTTGTGTACGTGCCAAACGTCCACGCCTCGTCCTCGACCTTGGAGGGCGTTTCGGGGTGGTGATAGAGCCCATCGACGGAAAAGGCGCCATCCTTTACGGTAAAATCACCGTACAGGTAAAAATCTGGCGGATAATAGATGCTGAAGGTAGTGTCGTAGCGCTGCTTATCCTCGCTCGTGACCTTGGAATACGGATCGTTTTCAACGTATAGGTACGCCGTCTTGTTGTCTTGGGAGAGCTTTAGCGTACCCTCGACGAAAACGTCGCCGTTTTTGTACTGAAAGAGCACGTGGTCAACAGGCTTCGCCGATAAAAAGGTAAAGGACTCGCCCGTTTCCGTAGTATAAGTGCCGCTCGGAATACAATAGGCGTTTCCCTCGGCGTAGTTGTTTGTCTCCTCCTTGTATTCCTTGCCCTCCAAAACGTACGTTCCTAATCTGTACGGCAGTTCGCTGATGCGATAAATATGCGTGTAAACGGAGCCACCGATAACGCCGAGGTCCTCTTCCTCCTTCATCACCGTAAACTGCGAAAAATCCTCGGTGAAGCCCTCCACATAGCAGGAAAGCCAATCCTCCTTCTCCTTGTCGCTTCGGGTAAAGAGGAGGTCAAGCGGCGTCTGGACGTCTTTCCCGAGACCGCGATAGATCGCGCGATAGGTGCCGTGATATTTCTCCACGCCATCCTCCACGTAGGAAAACGTCATCACGTCCTTGGTGCCGTCGAAGGTGAAATAGGTGTCCTCGTCGCCAAGAGCGCGCCACGTACCCGTGGCGGCGGTCATCTCGTCGTCAAATTTTTGAACGCCGTCGCCCCCAAGTCCAAGGAGCGAGCCACAGCCCGTAAACAGAAGCGAAAGAACAAGCAAAAGCGAGAAAAAGACAAAGCGTTTTTTCATAATGACACCCCTTTTTGTAACTTGTTGTCGTTTTTGGTAACAGCCCTTATTTGCAGTCTTCAATAAATTCACGTAGGTTTTGAATATATGCCTCTTTATCCACCGAAAAAGCAAGTCCGTGACCCGCCCCGGGGACTGAAATGAAGCGCTTTTTTTCGGAAGAGCACGCCTCAAAAAGACGCACGCCCATCTCGTGGGGAACGAAATCGTCCGTGTCGCCGTGGTAGAAGATGGTGGGAACGCTCGCGCGTGCAGTCGCCTCAATGGGGGAGGTTTCCTCCAAATCAAAGCCGCCGTAGATGCGGGCGCCGAGCTTCACGAAGGGATAAAGAAGCTTTGCGGGCAAGCCCATCTCGCGGATCACCTTGCAAATGATCTCCTTTGCCGAGGTGTAGGGGCAGTCGGCAAGCACGCCGACCACGTTTTTCGGCAAATCCTTTTCGCCCGAAACCATCAACACCGTCGCCGCACCCATTGAAATGCCGCCGATATAGATTTGCACGTCCTCACCCTTGCGGCGAATGACCTCGTTTATCCAAAGAAGCGCATCGCGGCGCTCAAGGATGCCAAAGGTGATGACGTGACCGTCGCTGGATCCGCTTCCGCGATGATCCACGATGAGAGCGTTGCGCCCCACCGCAAAGGCACGCGCCACACCGCCGCAAAGGTCGCGCTCGGCGTTACCGCGATAGCCGTGAAAGAGAATTTCCACGGGCGCGTCGGGGGAGGTTTCGTAATACCGTCCGCGAAGGGTCAGTCCGTCGTGCGAGGTGATAGAGATCTTTTCGTGGGGCATCTTGCGGACTTCCTTCATCCACTTGACCATCTGCTCGCGATAGACCTCGTAGATCTCGCCCGAGGGGATCTCAAACTCGTCCTCGCCGAGCGCCTTGCGCGTGGGGGAATAAAAGACCCGCAAAAAGCAGATCAAACAAACGAGAAGAAAAAGAATGAGGAGTGCGGGAAGAAGGGAACATAGCCAAATCATAGTAAAATCTCCTGTTTCCTGGTACCTTCATTATACACCCAAAGAGACACTTTTGTCAAATAAAAATAAAAATACGAAAAAAATTCTGTTTTTCTCTTGACAAACTGATATCAATATGATATTATAATGGTACCAAATGAAAGGAGAACTCTTATGAAAGAAATTGTTTTAACAGGAAAAAAGCACGGTATGCTCGTGCTCGTTTTGACGGTGCTCTTGCTTATTGCCTCTATCCCCGCGGTCGCGATCGGCGGGACGATGATGGATGACGGCAAGGCGATCGGCGGTGTTATTTTTGCCGTCGGTTTGATCTTGATGTGCTTTGGCTGGATCCCTTTGCTTGGACTTCGCGTTTTGAAGCCGCAGGAGGCACTCGTGCTCACCCTCTTTGGAAAATACGTCGGCACTATCAAGGGCGACGGCTTCTTTGCCGTGAATCCCTTTTGCTCGAGCGTAAATCCCGCCGCCAATACCGAGCTCAACCAAAGCGGTGACGTCAAGAAGACGGAGTCCCCTCTTGTTGCTCTCGGCAAGCAGGCTGCTTCCTCGGAAGGAAAGAAAATCTCCTTAAAGATTATGACGCTCAACAACAACCGCCAGAAGATCAACGATTGCCTCGGCAATCCCGTGGAGATCGGCATCGCCGTGACCTGGCGCATCACCGACACCGCAAAGGCGGTCTTCAACGTGGATAATTACAAGGAATACCTCTCCTTGCAGTGCGATACCGCGCTCCGTAACATCGTGCGCATCTACCCCTACGACGTTGCCCCCGGCATCGACACCACGGGCGACGGCTTGGCAGACGACGGCTCGCTGCGCGGCTCGAGTGAGATCGTTGCGGGCAGAATTCGCGACGAGATCCAGTCGCGCGTCGAAACGGCGGGCATTGAGATCGTCGAAGCCCGCATCACCTACCTTGCTTACGCGACGGAGATCGCCGCCGTGATGCTGCAGCGACAGCAGGCATCCGCCATTATCGACGCCCGTAAGATGATCGTGGACGGCGCCGTCGGTATGGTGGAAATGGCGCTCGAGCGTCTGGCAGAGAACGGCACCGTACAGCTTGACGAGGAGCGTAAGGCGGCAATGGTGTCCAATCTCCTTGTGGTTCTTTGCGGTAACCGTGACGCCCAGCCCGTCGTGAACTCGGGCTCGCTCTATTGAGATGAACGAGCAGAGCAAAAAGCAGGTCCCCCTGCGTCTATCCCCCAAGCTCTACGCGGCGATCGCCGCTTGGGCGGAGGATGATTTCCGCTCCGTCAACGGACAGATCGAGTACCTGTTATCCGAATGCGTCCGCCAAAGAAAAAAGAACGGCAAGTACGTTTCCGACGAGCTTGACGTTCCGCCCGAGCTTGATATTTCTTAATAAAAAAACGCCCCGAGGGCGTTTTTTTATGTTTTTAGCATTTCTTTTTTGTGGATCTCCTTCATTAAGCGGCGAAGAAGAATGGCGGAAAGCGTCGCGGCAAGCACGTTAACGCCCACGAAGTTGAACCAGATGCCGTCGAGCCCGAAATACCACAGCGCGCCGAGAAGCACGACGGGGAAGACGAATGCCGTACCGATAGAGATGAACGCCGCACTTAACGGCTTCTCAAGGGCAGTAAAGAAGCTTTGCGTCATCACGCCCACCCAACGAAAAAGATACGCGAAGCAAAACAGGCGGATAGCGTGCGTGGAGATGGTAAGCAGGCGGATCTCCTCTGCCTTTACAAACCAGGACGCGATCACGTCGGGGAAAAAGAACAGCACCGAGGTCGAAACGAAGCCGACGAGCGCCATCCCGACGTAGCCGCACCCTGCGATGCGCTTGACGCGGTCGTAATTGCCAGCGCCCCAGTTGTACCCGAGCGCGGGCGAGAGGGAATCGGAGATGCCGTAAAGAAGCGGCCAGCACAGATCGCTTGCGTACATCAAGACCGCATACACCGCAACCGCCGTTTGTCCGCCGCCCTCGCCGAGAACCTTGACGCCCAGCGTCATCAGCGAAATATTCATCAAAATGGAGGTGACGCGTCCCGATACGTTGTTTAAAAACACGGGGGAGCCGCAGGCGGCAATCTGCTTGATAAGAGCGAAGCAGAGGCGCGGTCTTGTAAACCTTAAGAGCGCCCGCTTGGCAACGAAGGGAACCATTGCCACGATCGCGCAGGTGCTCATCGAAAGCGAGGTTGCCAGCGCGGAGCCCACGACGTCCATCTTACAAACGAGTAAAAAGAAGGTGAGCAGACCCAGCGTCAAAAGATTACAGCAAATATTGATGACCATACTCGTCTTGACGAAGCCGCTGATGCGCAAATAATTGTCCATCGCGAAGAAGATCGCCGCAAGAGGACTGCAAAGCGCGGCGGTCCGCAAATACCGCACGGAGGTGTCTAAAAGTGCGCCGTCCGCGCCCATAAGGCGCGAGAGCGGGACCGCGGCGAAAAACATCACGCATCCCATAAGGACGGAAACGAGGAAGATCATTAAAACGGACGAGGAAAAAACGTTGTTTGCCGTTTCGTGATCGCCCTTTCCGAGCGCCACCGAAATGGGGGCTGAGGCACCGACACCGATGAGATCGGCAAGGGAGAAATTGATCATCACGAGCGGCATCGCGATATTGACCGCCGCAAACGCGCCCTCGCCTAAGATCTGCCCGATGAAGATGCCCTCAAAAACGCTGTATATCGACATAGCGAACATACTCACCATGCCGGGCATCGCTACGATGAAAAAGAGGCGCCACGGGCGCATCGTAGCATACATCAGCTCCGTTTTCGTTTTCATTTTTTCTTTTTGACCGCCGTGTCAATACTCTTGCCGAATACGAAGAAGCGGTCGTAAAGAAACTCCGTTACGAAGTTGACGATCATCGTCGCGACGAGCACCACGTATTCGTTCCAGCCCACGCCATCACCCGTCAGGGCGGCGGTCCAAAGGGTGGATAAGGGGGTAAAAATCAGATAGAAGAGTGCCACCTTCGCCATCGCGACGGGGACGTTGCTTGCCGAGCGGAAGGTGTATTTGCGGTTTAAGGTGAAGTTCCACAGCACCGAAAGCACGAGTGCCAGTAAATACGACAGCCACGGAGCAAAGTGAAGCACCTCGAGAAAGAGCGCGTCGGCCCCCAGCTGGATCACGCCCGCACTGACGGAAAAGAGCAAAAACTTCAAGCTTCTGAGCCATTCGGTCTTGTTCATACACTTACCTCCAAAGAACAGATCAGTCTTCCTTCGCGTCGCCAAACTCGGCAAGCGCAAGCTCTTTATTGTATTCGAGCGTGTGGCGGATATGCCACTCGGAGGGGAACAGAAGGAAATTGTTGCCGCGGAAGTCCACTACCCACTTGACGTCGTAAAGGTGAAGCGTCTTGGGGTCGGTGTCGCCCACAATGCGGCGGATGAGCGTATAGGACTGGGGATAAGAGCGGTAGGATACGCCGTACTCCGACTGCATACGCGAGGCAAGCACCTCAAGCTGAAGCACACCGACAACACCCACGTAAACGCGCTCCATACCCGACTCGGGCTCGGCAAAGATCTGGATCGCACCCTCTTGCGCGATCTGGTTCATACCCTTGGCAAATTGCTTGCGCTTCATCGAGTCCGTTTGCTCCACCATTGTGAAGACCTCGGGCGCGAAGGTCGGAATGCCCTCGAAGCGCACGCGCAAGGACTTGTCGCACACCGTGTCGCCGATGGAGAAGATACCGGGATCGAAAACGCCGATAATATCTCCCGCAAACGCCTCGTCGATGACCTCGCGCTCCTGCGCCATCATCTGTTGCGGCTGGGAGAGGCGAAGCGCCTTGCCGCCCTGCATATGATAATATTCCGTCATACGGTCAAAGCGTCCCGACACGATACGCATAAATGCGATACGGTCACGGTGCGCCTTGTTCATATTCGCTTGAATTTTAAAGACGAATGCCGAGAAATGCTCGTCGGAGGGCTCGATCTCGCCCTCCTCCGTCTTGCGGGGCAGGGGCGCGGTCGTCAATTCGAGGAAATTCTCAAGAAAGGTCTCGATGCCGAAGTTGTTGAGCGCCGAGCCGAAGAAGACGGGCGAGAGCTTGCCCGTGCGTACCTTTTCAAGATCAAAATCGAAGGACGCCACGTCAAGCAGCTCCACCTGCTCCACCAGCTCCGCACGACGGTATTCGCCGATCAGCTCGTCAAGCTTCTCGGTGTCCGTAATGTCGCAGTCGATGGATGCCAGACGGTCGCGTCCGCGATGGGACTCGCCGTATGCGATCACGCGGCGGCGCACGCGGTCAAACACGCCCTTGAAGTTGACACCGCAGGAAATAGGCCAGTTCATCGGATAGGTGCCGATGCCAAACTCTCTCTCAAGCTCGTCAAGCAGATCAAACGGGTCGCGCGCCTCGCGGTCCAGCTTGTTGATAAAGGTGAAGATCGGAATGCCGCGCATCGCGCACACCTTGAAGAGCTTGCGCGTCTGCGGCTCGATACCCTTTGCCGCGTCGATCACCATCACCGCGGAGTCTGCCGCCATCAGCGTGCGGTAGGTGTCCTCCGAGAAGTCCTGGTGGCCGGGGGTGTCCAGAATATTGATGCAATATCCCTCGTATTCAAACTGCATCACCGAGGAGGTGATGGAGATACCGCGCTTCTTTTCAATTTCCATCCAGTCGGACACGGCGTGATGGTCGGACGCCTTGCCCTTGACGGAGCCCGCCGTCTGGATCGCACCGCCGTACAGAAGAAGCTTTTCCGTCAGCGTGGTCTTACCCGCGTCGGGGTGGGAGATGATCGCAAAGGTGCGGCGGCGGTTGATTTGTTCGGTAAAATTCATATCGGTTTCCTTTTTACTTTTGTTCGGTCGGATAGATGGAGCGCTTCACGGTGTACATCCCCGCAAACGCCTCGTTGCAAAGCCCCTCAAAGTCAACCTTTGCAAGCTGTGCCATCACCTTCTCGCGCTCGGGACGCGTGCGGGGATGACGGGGCGTAAAGACGGTACAGCAATCCTCGTAAGGGAGAATAGAGGTCTCAAAGGTGTCGATCGCCCGTGCGATGCGCACGATCTCCTCCTTGTCCATACCGATCAGGGGACGGAATACGGGCATATTCACCACGCTGTCGGTCACGCCGATCGCCTCCAAGGTCTGGCTTGCCACCTGCCCAAGGCTCTCACCCGTCACGAGCGCACCGCAGTGGTAGCCGCGCGCGCATCGCTCGGCAAGCGTCATCATAAAAATGCGCAAAAGCAGGGTGAAATAATCCTCCTCGCAGTGGTCGCGAAGCTCCTCTTGAATATGCGTCAGGGGAATGACGTGAATATACATCTGCCCCGTATAGGCGCACAGCTTTTCGGCAAGAGAGAAGACCTTCTCGCGCGCCTGCTCGGACGTGTAGGGAAAGGACTCAAAGTGAAGCGCCTCGATCTGAAGCCCGCGCTTCGCCATCATATGTCCCGCAACGGGGGAGTCGATGCCGCCCGAAAGCAGGAGCAATCCGCGTCCCGCCGACTTGTAGGGCATACCGCCCGCGCCCCGCTTTTGCCCCGCGTGAACGTAAGCGCCGCCCTCGCGGATCTCCACGCGCACGGTGACGTCGGGGTTGTGAATATCAACGCGGATGCCCGCTACTGTAGAGAGCACCGCACCGCCCACCTCGGCGGCAATTTGAGGGGACGAGAGGGGAAAGGTCTTGTCCGAGCGCTTTGCCTCCGCCTTGAAGGTGCGTACGCCGTACAGACGGTCGGGGAGGTACGCCTTCGCCGTCGCGAGGATCGCCTCCATCGTCTTGTCGCATACCGCCGCGCGCGATACGCCCACGATACCAAAGACGCGGCACGCCGCCTCCTCCATACCGTCAAGGTCGCACGCGTCGCTCTTGGGTTCGATATATACCGTGCTTTGCGAGGAATAAATGCGGAAATCGCCGTACAGCGCCGCACGCGCCTTGAGCTCGCGCGTGAGCGTCGCCTCAAAGCTCGAACGGTTGGCACCCTTGAGCACGATCTCGCCGTATTTGCAAAGAATGATCTCTTTCATCTCGTTACCTCTTTTATAAAAATCCAAAACATAACAATTATAACATACTAAAAAGGAAAATACAACCCCCACGCAGAAAAAAACGCACCCTAATCCAAAAGCGAAACTGTTTCGTAATTTTGCGTGCGCTTTGCCTTGACATTTTTTTGAAAAGAACTTATACTAAATCCAACGAAAAAAACACGAGGCACTCTTATGAACGAACGCATCAAAGAAAACGATCCTTATCGCAAAAGCCGTTTGCTGTATATCATCCAAGCGGCACTCGAATACTTTGTTTCGATCATCGTCGCGGGGGCGTACCTCGCCAAGGTCACCACTGCCGTCGGTATGAGCGAGGGAATGACGGGCGTGCTCAGCTCCTTCGTATCACTCGGATGCGGTATGCAGCTCATCGCGCTCTTCCTCACGCGCGTCCGAAGCACCAAACGCCTCGTCGTGGGCGCCAGCGTGATCAATCAGCTGCTTTTTGCCGTCGTCTATCTGACCCCCTTCCTTCCCGATTCGATGGCGGGCGGAAAGAGCATCGTTTTGCTCATCTCGCTCTTGCTTGCACATTTCGTGATGAATGCGGTGCATTCTCCCAAGATCGGCTGGTTAATGTCGCTGGTGGACGACCACCATCGCGGCGTCTTCACCGCCAAAAAGGAAATGGTGTCGCTGCTCGGCGGTATGCTCTTCACCTTCTTAATGGGCAGTATGATGGACGCCTTTGAAGCAAAAGGAAACCAAAAGGGCGCCTTCATTTTCTGCGCCATCGCCATCTCGGTGCTCTGCCTGTTCCATACGCTGGTTTTGCTCTTGACAAAGGAAAGGGAAGAGAAGCGCACCGTCGCCCACATCTCCTTCAAAGCCATCCTTGGCAACAAAAGCTTGCTCAAGGTGACCCTCTTTTCCGTGCTTTGGCATATCGTCAACTACATATCTCTGCCCTTTTACGGCGCGTATCAGATCGGCGCACTCGGCTTCTCGATGACCTTCGTATCGCTTCTTTCCATCATCAGCTCGCTTGCGCGGAGCGCCTGTTCCTTGCCGATGGGACGCTTTGCAGATAAGCATTCCTTTGCAAACGCGCTGATTTTGTGCTTCGGCGTCAAAGCGCTTTCTTTCGTTGCCGTCACCTTCACCAATCCCTCGACGGGATATATCCTCTATCCCGTCTATATGGTCCTGCAAGCGGTCGCCCTGTCGGGCATCAATAGCGGCACCATCAACCTCGTTTACGATTACGTTCCGAGTGAGGGGCGCGTCGCGGCACTCGCGATGCAAAACTCGATCGCGGGCGTTGCGGGCTTCTTGACCACGCTCGCCGTCAGCCCCTTCGTGGATTACGTCAAGGCGCAGGGCAACGTCTTCCTCGGCATCCACGCCTACCCCCAGCAGATCCTTTCCTTCGTGTCTGCCGTCGGTAGCGTCGGCATCATTTTCTATCTCGTCTTTGTGATCCGCAAGATCCGCCGCCCCGAGGAAACAGAAATAAAGGAGTAAATTATGAAAAACGTTACCGTTGATTTTTCAAAGAAAACAGGCAGAGCTATCAAGCCGATGCACGCTGTCAACAACGGTCCCGCAGGCAGCCGCGTCCGTCAGACACGCTCGAACTTCGACGCCTTCCGTGCGGCGGGCATCCCCTACGCCAGAACGCACGACTCCTCCTTCTATACGGGTTACGGTGGCGAGCACACCGTGGACGTTCACCGCATCTTCAAAAACTTTGACGCGGATGAAAACCTTCCCGAGTCCTACGATTTTGAAATGACAGATATGTATATGGCGGACATTCTCTCCGTCGGCACCAAACCCTTCTACCGCCTTGGTGCGTCTATTGAGCATCAGAAAAAATACGGCACCCGCGTACCCAAGGATTTTGCCAAATGGGCGCGCATCTGCGAGCACATCATCCGCCACTATAACGAGGGCTGGGCAGACGGCTTCCGCTACGGTATTGAGTATTGGGAGATCTGGAACGAGCCCGAGTGTAAAAACGCCGACGGAACCACGCCTTGCTGGCAGGGAACGATCGAGCAGTTTGCCGAGTTCTTTATCACCGCCCACCGTCATTTAAAAGGCTGCTTCCCGCATCTGAAGATCGGCGGTCCCGCGCTGTGCTCGCCTTGGAACGAACAGCTTGTTTCCTATTTGCTCGGTGAGTTTAAGAAAGCAGAGCTCTCACTCGACTTTTTCTCCTACCATTGCTATTGCTGGGTGGGGCCCCACAGCCTGCGCGAAACCATCGAGCAGGCGCAGAAGATGCTCGAAAAATACGGCTTTGCCGACACCCCCGCCATTCTCAACGAATGGAATTATTGTAAGGGCTGGCTGGGTGAGGATTTCGAATTTTCAATGCGCGCCATCAAGGGGCTCTTCGGCTCCTCGCTTACGATGGGCGGTATGCTTCTTGCGCAAAAATCCCCGCTTGCGATGCTGATGTACTACGAGGCAAGACCCTGCGCTTGGAGCGGTATGTTCGCAACGGAAGGACTTTACCCCTTAAAGGGCTACTATCCCTTTGTTTTCTTTAATGAACTTTATAAGCTGACAAACGAGGTCGAAACGACCGAGGATGACGGGGAGCACCTGATGACGGGCGCCGCCACGGACGGCACCGAAAGCGCGCTCGCCCTCACCTATTTCCTTTCCGCGGATGAGCAGGCGACGCCCGCAACCGTCCGCATCGCACTCAAGGGACTGCCCGAGGGCGGTTCCACCGTCACCACGCGCGTCATTGACGCAGACCACGACGGCACACCTCTTCGCGAGGACGTTTTCACCACGCGCGAGGGTGCTCTTTACCTCACGCTTGCCCCCCATACTTCTTTGTTGCTCACGGTTAAAGCGCGCGAGCAATAAAGAGAGCACGAAAAAGCAAAAACCGCGCATACCTCGTTTGAAGGTATGCGCGGCAATTTTTTGTTTTACAGGATGGTTTTTACGAATGCGTAGGTGTCAAGGCACAAGGGGCTCTTGCCGTTGTGCCAAGTACCCGTGCGCTCCCACGTGCCGGGACCCACGATCAGGGGCTCCTCGTTCGTCGCGTGATGGGGGCCGTAGAGGTTACGGTTGCTCACCGTCAGCGTGATGAGAAGCTCGTTTTCACCCTCGTGGAGCAAGCCCGAAAGGTCAAGGCGCTTGCCAAACATCATCCGTCCTGCGCGCTTGCCGTTAACGGTCACGTCGATCAGCTGATAGCGCTCGTCGATGATAAGCTCGGACGCCGTATCCGTCACGTTCACCGTCTGACGAAGGGTGATATGACCCGCAAAGAAGGGATAGCCGTCCGTCACAAGGCAAGAGACGTCCTTCTTTTGTCCGACGACGCGGAAGTTCTCGCCGATCACGACGTTCTCTCTCGTCTGTGAGGGGCGGAAATCGCCCGTAACGCCGAAGTCACCGATAAGCCACGCCGCCTCGATGTCCGTGTCGTATGCAAGGCAGTTGCGCAACGACTCGGTCACGCCCTCGCCAAAGAGTGCGTAATACACGTTTTCTCCCTGACGGTAGTCGATCTCGGCCACGATCTCGTTTTCGCCCACGGCGAGTGCGCCCGACGCGTCGTAAAGGAACATCTGCTTTTGGTCGGGCAAATGCCCCACCTTCTCGACCTCTTTGCCGTTCACCGTCACGCGTGCAATGTTCATATCCTCAAGCATCAGCTTGGCGTAGGAGGGAAGCACGTCCACCGTCGCGGTGTATTTGAGGTACAGCTTGCCCTCGTAGCGGCGATCAAGCATCTCCGAGAAGACGCCCATATAGTGCCACGGCTCGCTGTAAGTCACCCCGTCCGTCGAGAAGCGGATCATATCCATCACGAGATAGTTTTCCACCTCGCCCACAACGGTAAATTCCTTGCCAAGGCGAAGCGGCGCGAGCGCGGGCTGCTCCTTGGGCTCCTCGTCCGAAAGATACAGAACGTAGGACTGCTTGGCATCAAAGTGCAGATGCGTGGAAACGGGAGTATAGGTGTCGGCGAGAATGTCGTAGGACAGGAAGGACGAGCCGCGAGAGATGGCAATGTCCGTTTCCGTTTCTTCACCGAGGTTAACGACGTAGATAAACTCGCGCCCCTGTTCGTCCACACGGTAGGTCGAGCGCAGCCCCGCGCTCTCGGGCATACGGTAAAGCTGTTCGTCAAGGATCTCTTCCCACGAGGTGTTGCTCACAAGGTAGTCGTAATCAAACTCCTCGCCCTCAAGATGGGTGGGCGCCTTGTCCCAAACGAGGATCTTACCGCCCGCCTCCACGTAGCGGCGAAGCAGTTCTTCGGTGCTCTTATCCATCGTATAGATGGGAGGAAGCACCACGTAGTCGTACTTGCACTGTCCCATCACGAGCGATGTGCCGTCCACGTCGCCGTACTTGGCAAGAAGCGTTTCGTCAAGATAGTGGTGCGGCACCTGATTGCGCGAGAATTGCTCGATCACGCCAAAGAAGCCCTGTTGAATGTACTCAAATTCGGGCGCACCGGGGTCCTCACCGTAAATGCCCACGTCCTCGCGGTTGTAATCGAAGTACGCGCTGCGGATCGGGTGCAGGATCGCCACGTTCACCTGCTCGGTGCTGACGGCAAGGAGCTTGCCGAGAACGGAGAAATAATTGTTGAAATCAAGGAAGCCCTTTTCGATCCACGCGTTGTTGCTCGAGAAATGCGCGGGGTAGTCGCGTTTTCTCTGTCCGTGCGCGGTGAAGGGAAGCAGGTGCTGGCACATAAGGTTGGCGCCGTCTACGTATTGGCATTCCGCGATCCATTTGAGCTCGTCGGGCGTTACGTCCCAGCCACAGCAAGCAAACGTCTCGGTAAGTACTTGCTTTTTGCCCAGCTGTGCCGCTACGCTTGCGACCTGCTTTGCCGAGAGCTCGTTCTTGATGCGGCGGTGCAGCCAGTCAAAGCCGGGAATATGCTCGTACTCGTAGAAGGGCATAATGCCGCCACAGCAAAGCATCTGTCCCGCAAGCGACATTTCCTCGATGTAGTGACCCGTGAACTTGTAGCCGCGTGCATCGCACCACTCGTAGATCTTCTTGGCGAAGTTTTCAAGCATCAGCTCCTGCATCGAGCGCCAGAAGCGGTAACGAAACGTGCGATAGCCCGCCTTCTTGACGAACAGAAGCCCGAGCCCGTCAAGCAGATCCTCGCCGTACTTCTCCTTGAAATAGGGAGCAAGCACGCGCGTGTAGGGCGTGGCGGCGCGGTAATACTGCGGCTCGTCGGTGAAAAAGCCCTTGAGCCCGTAATCGTCCTGCGCGGCGTAACGCTCGTGCGTCTCGGCGATGAACTTATCGACTACCTCGCCGTTGAGAATATCCGCCGTCGAAGCGGCAACGTGCGCAAACACGTTGAGGCAGTCCTCCCCCTCCGTTACGCGGCAAAGCGCATCGCCCGAAAGATCGTACGAAACGAGCGCCGCGGGATCAAACGCCCCCATCGTGTGCGTCAAATACATATCGCGGTTTTCTTCGTCGGCAAGCAGCTTGCCGCCAACGAAACCCGACGGCCAGCCGTTTTCGTCGTAGGCGTACGCCTCCATCCCCAGCTCCTTGGCGCGCTCACCGCACGCCTTGATGCAGGAGAACCACTTCTCGCCGAGGTACTCCGTTTTAAGACCGCCGCGTGCGTGCATAAAGAAGCCGCCGATGCCCATCTGATACATCCAGTCGATCTGCTCGCACAGCCCCTTCTCATCAAGCTCGTCGTCCCACGACCAGAACGGTAGGGACTTGTAAATGCTCTCAATCTTTTTCATAAAAATCTCCTTTTGGGGGGTAATTTGGTGCTATGTCCATCATACCACATATTATATTCAAAATCAAGGCTTTGCTTATATTTTTTCTTGACAAAAACGGATGCTTATGGTATAATATACCGTGACAAAAGTTCCACAAAAGGAGACAACATGAAGATCATTGGGGTCGATATCGGCACCACCTCGGTGTCTGGTGTTCTCGTTGACGGAGAAAACGGCGCGGTGCTTTGCGCGCGGACGGAAAACCACGGAGCGTTCCTCCCCGCAGAAAACGAGTGGGAGAAAATACAGGACGCAGAGCTTCTTTTGCGCGTTGCTACGGGCTTGATCGACGAGCTGATCACCCCTGACACCGCGGCGATCGGCGTGACCGGACAGATGCACGGCATCCTCTACTTTGATGAAAACGGTAATGCCGTCAGCCCCCTCTATACATGGCAGGACGGGCGCGGAGGACTCGCTTACCGCGATGGGAAAAGCTACGCCGAGCACCTTTCCTTGCCCGTCGGCTACGGCGCGGTGAGCGACCTTTATAACCGCGAAAACGGGCTCGTTCCCGCCACGGCGGTCGGATTTTGCACCGTTTACGATTACCTCGCGATGCGCCTTACGGGCAGAAAAACGCCCCTCGTTCACGCGTCGAGCGCGGCAAGCGTGGGCGCCTACGACCTTGATAAAATGATGCCGTGCTACAACTTTGGCGGCGAGCATACGGCAAGCTTTGCGACCGTTGGCAGCTATCGCGGCATCCCCGTCGGCGTGCCGATCGGGGACAATCAGGCGAGCGTGTTCGGTGCGCTGTCCGGCGACACCGATGCCCTGCTTAATTTCGGCACGGGTAGTCAGATCTCGGTCGTTTCAAGCACGCCGAAAACGGGAAACGGCATCGAAACGCGCCCCTACGTGGGCGGCAAATATCTGCTTGTGGGTGCGGCACTTTGCGGCGGCAGAGCCTACGCTCTGCTTGAGCGCTTTTTCGCCGAGACGGTCTATCTTGCCACAGGCAAGCGTGAGAACGCGTACGCGCTCCTTGACCGCATCCCCGAAGCAAACGGAAAGCCCATCGTGGCAGATACGCGCTTCTCGGGAACGCGCAGCGACAGCACCGTCACGGGCGCACTTTCCGGCATCACGACCGAAAACTTTACGCCCGCTCACTTGAAATCCGCTTTTCTCTCGGGAATGGTGGAGGAGCTTTACTCCTACTTTGTCGGGATGAATCAAACAGCAACACGGCTTGTGGGAAGCGGCAACGGCATCCGCAAGAACCCCGCGCTCGTGAAGCGCGCCGAGGTTGTCTTCGGCGCCCCGATGAAGATCCCCGTCCATCGCGAGGAAGCCGCCTTCGGTGCCGCACTCTTTGCCCTCGTTTGCGCAGGAATCAAGACCGACGGCGAGGTAAAATCACTCATTCGATACGGATAAAACCGAAAAAACGCCCGACGAAAGCTTTCGTCGGGCGCCCTTTTTTGATAAAATTATTCAAAGCGAAAATCGGTATTACCGGAGCCTCTCGTGGTGAACGTAACGTCTTCCTTTGCAAGCGGCTTACCGCAAAGAGTCACGCCTGAAATTAAAATATCCTCGTAACGCGAGCTTTCAAAAGCGTTGAGTATGTACGCCTTAGCGCATTCCCCTCCCATTGCATCAAACAGCTCCTTGGAGGGAAGAAGCGCGATATCCTTTACGGTAATGCGGCGGCAGGCGGCAAAATGTGCCTCTCCCACGGTGGGTAAAAGACCGCCAAGCGAATCCGTCACCTCGCCCCAAAAACCGTAAGTCGTTGACATACGGTATTCGTTCCCAATGCCGAGAAAGAAGGGAATCGCGTATTTCTCGCTTGGCGCGTATACCTGATTCTCGCTCGCTTGATACACCTCGGGTGTGAAAAAGTGCTCCATTTCAATGCGGATATCCGAGAACGTCACGTCCTCGATGACCGCGCAATCCCCCATTTGCAAGTCGCAAACGGTATTTCCGCCGCGAAGGACGTCGATATCCTTGAAGGTAATGCGGCGGTAGGCAGGGCAATAGGTCTCAAGTCCCAGCTCAAGCGCTTTTCCCCAATCGCACCAAACCGAGCAGTGCTCGACTGAGATGTCCTCGTTGGGCGTTTCCTTGTAATCAGAGACGCCCTTAATAACAACGCCGTCGTCAAAGGAGTGGATAAAGGAATTCTTGAGTGTCATACGGCGGCAGTTTACCATATCCACGCCGTCCGTGTTGTAACGCCATTGACCGAAGATGCGGATGCCGTCTATCATGACGTCCTCACATCGCCAAAAACTCATACACCAGGTAGCGGCGTTAGCAAAGCCTACGCTTTCAATACGTACTTTTTTACATCTTTTCAGTTTACAGTTACCGATGGGAGCATCACCAAAGCACGCTTCCCATACGCGCTCCTCCGTGCCACCGTCCAAAATGCCGTTGCCGAAAATGCGGATGTCCTCGGCATCACAAGCATAAATTTCGCCGAATACGTAGGCGTCCTTGTCAAGATAAACGCTTTGCCCCGACGAAAGCGCAATCTGCCCCGCAAAATGCACGCCTGGACCAAAATAGTGCGTGACGTCCTCGCGCTTTGGGGTGGGAAGGGGACGGGTAACGAAAATATAAAGCATGTGTGCGTAATGGTCGGGCAAGAGAGCGTAGCCGCCCGGCTCCGTCAGCGTAAACGTAACGGTGTTTCCGTCTTGCACTAAGCGTTCCTCTGCCCGTCGCGGCTTTAATATCATCTTTGCCTCGTCAAGATGCGATGTGACCGAAAGCGTTACGCTTTCATCCGCCACAATGTTTACAAAGGATGCCGGCACCGTCTGCGACACAGGGCGCTGATGCCCCGGCCAGATGCGGTTGAAGGGATACGCCGAAATGCGACAGCTGTACGCGGGTATCTCCTCGTCACCGATGCGAACGGTATAATCCGTCGACGGACCGGGCACGGTGGGGGCGACGGCAGACTTGTAAAAATCAAAACTTGAGTAGGTAATCATCTTGTGAGCATCTCCTCTTCACTTAGAATAGCCGATGCAATGCGCTCGGCGATTTTTTGCATTCCACGGTCGCTTGGATGCCCCGCAACGCCGCGGTGCTCGTACTCCGTGAGCGCCATATTGCGCTCGTCCTGTTCCAAATCCACGATAGAGCAGAATGTGTAACCCTCTGCTTGCGCAACGTCATGCAGAATTCCGTCACGCACGTCGTTGCGCCAAAAGCTGTCCGTTACCACAACAAGGCGTGCCTTGTGCGCGAAATGTCGGATCATTTTCGGGAAATAGGGGCGCACGTCGGGAAGATCTTCGGGCAAAATATTTTCTCCGATCCGTACGACGACGATATCCGCCGCAAAGCCGTGCGCCTCGGAAAAATGTGCTTGAAGCAATCCCTCATCACGGAACCCGCGTTCCCAATCCGCCGCTTGGCAAATACCGACGGTAATACCGCCAAGCGGTCCTTCCAAAAGGCTTGCCGCCACGTGAACGTAGTCCTTTTCTTTTGCGGATGCCGCCATCCCGTAGTCACCGTACCATCCGATCTCGGGCGCAGGGCCGTGACGGGTAATGGAGTTGCCGATAAACAGTACCTTCGTTTTCCCGTCACCCTCTACGGCAAAGCGGCTGTCAAGAGCGACCTGCTTTTGAGCAGAAACGTCATTTTTTCTTTCGTTCTCGGAAATCATAATGCATCTCTTTTCGTTTGTTTTTTTACATTTTTGTCAGCAAGAAGGGCAGATAGATCGCCGTGTGTCTGCCGGGAACGGTCAGCTCCAAGATCACGCGCTCCTCTCGCCCGACGGTAGTCCCTGCGCGAAGGGTGAAGGGAACGGTCACGCGTCCGAGACCGTGCTTGCCGTCCGTCGATGCCTCGTCACGCTTGACAAGAACACTTTGCGCCCCCGTTACGTCAAAGCCGTTAGGCAGGATAAAGCGGATCGAGAGGGGATATTGTCTGTTTTCAAACGCCACACGAAGCGCCACCGTCAAGGAAAGCGTGATCTCTTTTTCGGGTGCGATGCGCACGTCCGAGAGGGAAAGCGAGAGGGAAAAGGGACCCTCCGTTTTTGTGAGGGTATAAGGCGTAAGCGCCGCCGTGAGGGGAAGCACGCGAGCTTGAATGCGCGATTGTAGCTGCTCGAATGCGCCCGAAAGCTTTTCTTTGCCAAAGACAGTAGTGATTGCATCGTTTCCCTTATACAGAAAATAAGCGTTATGCACGCGCATCACCGTCGGCATCACCTCGGCAATGCGGCTTGCCATCTCGGTACAGCTCTTCGGGAACCAGTTGCCAACGTCCCCCTTCGCGAGCGATACGGTCACGATCTCGTCGCCGATGTATTCCGCCCAGTCGCGGGGGATCCCCGCCGTACCGTAGAGAATACCCAGCGTTGCACCCACCGTTGCGGCGGTGCAGTCGGTGTCATCGCCGCAGTTGAGCGCGGTGAGAACGCTTTTTTTGAAATCACCCTCGCCGTACAGCATACCGATGACGGCGTACGCAATATTGGATGGCGCTTCAAAGTAGCCGTTTCCAATATCCATATTGGCAAGCCGTACTTCTTCGCGCGCCTCCTGCCAGCATTTTCCTTTGGCGTGTGCGTCCAGCACGATCTGCACGCTTTTTGCCACGCGCGAGGACGGGGGAACGGAGGTAAGACCGAGCGCAATACAGTCCTTGATATCCGATAGCGCAAACGCCGCACTCTGCAGCGTTGCAACGAATGCCGCCGCGACCGTACCCTCACCCGCACCGTGATCCACCTTCGCATCCTCTATTGCAAAATAAACCGCCGTTTCGGGCGTTGCAGGGGCGGTGCAAGCCCACACCTCGGTGCGGATCCAAGCACCGTTTGAGTGCTTCCAATCGTTGTCAAGCTCGCCCGATACGGGGGGCGCAAAGCCGCGTTGCATATTTGCCTTGCCGATGCCGTATTCGTTCCAATAGGGATGAATGTAGTTAAGCCAGAACTCCCCAAGCAGATTTGCATCAATGGCATACGGTCCTACCTGCTCCAGCGCGTGAAGCCATACGAGCTGTAAATCAAGGTCGTCGTTGGGCAAGGGCTTGCCGGGTGGGGTCGTAAACCCCTTCACGTCCAGCATCTCACGCGCCCATTCGTACGGACCGCCCAGCGTGCCGCCAATGTTCTTGCCGATAAAGCAAGCCTTCACCTTGTCTAAATATTTTTCGTAAGAAAGCGTCATAAAAAAGCACCTCTTTTTGCGTTGTTTCTACGTCTATTTTAGCAAAAAGAGGTGTTATGGGCAATGTGTGCTTGCGCCCTTGTTGTATTTAATTTTTACCTTTTCGGTACTCCGCAGGGGTTGCGCCGTAGCGTTTTGCAAACGCTGCATAGAAGGCGGTACGGTCGGTGTACCCCACCTTCTCCATCACGCACTCTACGGTGTCGCTCCCTGCAAGCAACAGTTCTGCCGCAAGAGAAAGACGCCTTTCCTTCACATATTCGCTTGGAGATAGCCCGAAGCGTTGCTTAAAGGCACGCGAAAGATAAGAGGGATTATAAAAGCATTTTTTCGCCAAAGCCCCAAGTGAGAGCTTTTCTTCGGGATGCTCGTCAATATAGGTGCGAAGGCTTGCAAAAACGTCATCGGGAAGGGTAGTGCCCTCCGTCGCGTTTCGTGCCATCTTCGCAAGCAAAACGCCGAGATAGTTTTCCATCACGGATGCGCTTACCGCATCACCGCGCGATGCCTCACGAAGCATCGCAGAAAGGATAAACTCCGCTTCGCGTGCATCTTCGCCATGAAAGGAAACCACGCCACCACCCTCTTCGCCGCGCAAGCGATCAAACGCCGAAAGCGCAAGGAGCGAGAGCGCGTTTTTCTCGGTCACCGTATCACCCGAAAGCAGGTCTGGGGAAAAGAAGATCTCTACGTGCGAAAAGCCCTCCTCGGAAGAAAAAGAGTGCGTGGCGCCGTAGTTCATAAAAATCATATCGCCGCGGCGCACACGGTGCGAAACGCCGTCAATCGTCTCGGTCGCCTCGCCGTTAAGAATGGCAACGATCTCAATAAAATCGTGGGTGTGCACGTCGCAAAAAACGCAACCTTCCGCACGGCGGATTCCGACCGTTACGCCCGATGCGATTAGATCGTCCTTGTGATAGATCTCCATAGTGCGCTCCTCTTCGTTTTTTCATTACCATCATATCATAGCCTTGCGCAAAAATCAAGTAAGATGCAAACTTTTTAGCCAAACGGGTTGCATAGAAGCAGGACGGAAAGTATGCCCGGAAGGATACCAACGCATTTTCGTAGGGTGGGTTTCTCCTTGAAAATGAGAAAAGAGGAAGGCGTGGTCAACAAAAGGGGACCGCCGTTGACGATGGGGAAAAAGACCGCACTGTCCATCATGCCGGAAAGAAGGAGATTCAGCTTGTTGTTGAGCGCCGTACCGATGCCGCCGCCAAGAAGGATGAAAACGGTGATGACACGCTGCCACGTAGAAGAGAAAACAATATTGTCCGCTTTCTCCTTTTTTCTTTGCAAACAGAGCAAAAGGATCAGCGATATGGCCGTGGCTACGGTGAAAGAAACGATTAAAAATGCGTCAGACTCGTCTTTGTGTGTTGAATTTTGATTTCTTGTAAAATGCCCCGCGCAACGAAAATCCCCCGCTCGCCCGAGCGGGGGATTTTCTCAATGCAATTAGAAGATCAGCTCAAGTCCGTTTGCGTCGTAGGCGTACGCCTCCATCCCCAGCTCCTTGGCGCGCTCACTCCTTGACAAAAAAGCCCTCTTGTGATATAATGCAAACGAAAACTTAAGGGCAAAGCACTGCCGTTAAAACAAAACCAAAGGAGTAAAAAATGAAAAACACGTTCAGAACAAACACTATCGCTCTCGCTATGCTTTTTTGCTTGCTTTGTACCTGTCTTTTGGGCGGATGCTTTAAGGAAACGGATTCCGTTGAAACAGATTTCATCGGGACATATCGCTCCTCATTCGTGGATGCGCAAAATGAAACGGATGACATCTCCTTTACGCTTACCGTTAACGAGGACGGAACGTTCAGCTTGACACGAAAAAACGGAGAAACGAAGTGGTTGGAGTTTTCGGGGGATTATAAGTCCTACACAAAAAACGGCAAAAAAGAGTTGCTTTGCGTTGCCCAAGAGGACGACGACAGCACGTGGAACCCCTACTTTGTCGTAAGTATGCTTGACGACGGCACGCTGATGGCAGTGCCCGCCACAAATTCTAAAAAAGATTCCTTGCCGGGAATTTACGAAACCACTTATGCAACTACGGCTTTTGGAAAAGGAAGCAATGGACTGATCACCTTGGTTTTGTTTGAAAAGGAATAAGTCTCTGCTCGCTACGAATAAAACAAGCCGCCTTCGGCATGTGTCCCTTCGCGCCTCCTTGGTCGGCGCAAGGTCAAACTTTGTGATAAGCCAAAACAAAAAACACCCACGAGGGGTGCTTTTTGTTTTGTGAAGGGGCGATAAAAAAGATATTTTACCTTTTTAATCGATGGATTTGAACCCGTGTGCGTTTTTACATTGTCTGCGTGACGGGGGCTTGTGATTCGTCCTCGGAAAGCGTTTCCGTTTCGTCCTGTTCCTGACTCTGTTCCTCGGTGAGCTTCTGTTCATAGGCTGCGAGGACTTTCTTGTTGAGTTCCTCTCTCGCTTCACTTGATACGGGGTGGAACACCTCTCGGTAATTCTCGCCGTCTTTCCTTGACGGCATCGATACGAACAATCCCTTTTCCGAGTCCATGATTCGGAGTCCGTGGATGGCAAACGCGCCACCAATATTCGCACTCGCAAATGCTTTGGTTTTGCTACCTTCGTAGTCAACGAGCGAGTCGATCCTCACATCGATGGACGGGAGTTTGGCTTTCTTGGGTGCCGCCTGCTTTTCCGGGGCTTTGGTTGTGGTTGCATTCTTTTTTGGCATAGTGTTTTCCTCCTGTTATATATTATTTATTAAGGTTTCCGTGATTTCCAAACCGCCGACG
>JAFTIH010000017.1 GCA_017456985.1 Clostridia bacterium
AGCATCCTTGCCGTCCTCCTCGGTACGGCAAGCCGTCAAAATCAATGCTTTCTCGGAATCGCAAGCGCGGCGCCCGCAAACGGGACACGGATATTCGGTCATAGGCATCTCTCCCCCTTTCGCTATTTTTCCTTTTTCTTTTTCGGTGGCAAGAATATTATACCACGCATTTTTCTATTTGTCAAGATATTTATTTATAAATATTTCTTAAACAAGAAATAATAATTCCTTTCGGAAAGCAGAAAAAAAGAAAAGAACCGCTTACATTTTAAGCGGTTCTTGTAAAGTATAGCTTACATTTTAGCAAAAACTTTTTTATAAAAAGAAGAGGTGCTATTTGCGTTTTGACAACCTTTGGTTGCTATATTGTGCAGCGGCAATAATAGTTTCCCTTTCTCACCCCGCCAAAAGAATGGCAACCGCCATGCAAAGCGCGCCGAGGAGCGTGCAAAGCACGGTGGGCAGGTGTCCCATATACTGATGGACCCACGCCATTGCGAGGCTGTAAAGTCCCACGCCGAAGGCGAAGGCGCCGAGGTAGCCGAGGATGAGCCAGGGGGAGGAGAGCGAGAGCCCGACGCCTGCTAAGAGCCCGAAGCCGATGACGGCACCGAAGAGCAGGATTACGCCGAGAAGCACGAAGGCGCGGTACAGCACGGGGTGCGCGAGGGCGAGTGCTTCATCGGCGTCCGCCTCGTAATAGCGACCCTCGGTCGCCCTTGCGAAGGTGGGGCGCAGGCGCAGCGCGGTGCTTTTTCCCGACAAAAAGAGTTCTTCTTGCGCCGCAAACAGCCCATCCCCGTGCTTATCACGGAGCGGGAGCATACACGTGCGCCAAAAGCGCGCGCGGCTCATATTCGGGAAGGAATACACGCCAAGCAAACGCACGCCGAGCGCCGCGAGGTCCCCCGCGAAGCGGAAATTCTTGTCGCAAAGCGCCGCGAGCACTTCATCCACCACCGCGCCGAGCATTTCGTCGGCATCGGCGGGGAGCTTCGCCCCCTCCTCGGGAGCAAAGCAAGCGGTGCGCGCCTGCTTTAAGAGCGCAAGGTATTCCGAGGCGTCCCCTGCCGTCAGGTCGGCGGCAGAAAGCGGCTTATCCGAAACGCCGAAATAAAACTGCTTGATGCGGTAAAAAATATCCTTTAAGGTGAGCGCTTGGCTTTGGGTCACGGTGATTTCTCCTTACTTGATATGGTAATGGGAAAGCGCCCGTCGCAGGCGGGACAGTGGGCGCGAAAGCTCCCGGCCTTGCGCGGAAAGCGCAAGACGGCGCCGCAAAGCGGACAGCTTTTAAAAACGTAGCGGCGGCGGGAGAGCGCACGAAGCGGGGCGCGCAGGATGGAGAGAAAGAGGTCGTTTTCCTTTTTTCTGCGCACCGAGGGCGTCAAGAGCCGAAAGAGCGCCGCTCCCATCGGCAAAACGGAAAGCGCGAGAAGCACCCACGAGCGAAAGACGCCCGCAAAAATGAGCAGGCACCAAAACAGGCATAACAAAAACAATGACAGCCCGTCGGGGCGCGCAAGCCGCAGCTTCTTCATCGCGTTTCTCCTTTTTGCTTGATTTTGTAAAGAATTGTTTGCATTTTTCGTTTTTTGGCGCGTTGCCATCCGTCACATATTCAGTATAGCAAACGCCGCGAAAGAAGTCAAGGGCGTTTTTGTAAACACGCATAAAGCGCGCCGTCTTGGGAATACTATAAAAAAGCAAGGGCAAAAACCAAAAGAAAAGGAGAAAACGGGATGTTCCAGAAGAAAAAAAGCCACAAGGGCTTCGTCTGCGGTATGCTTTTTGCCGTCGCGGCGACGGGCGCCATCATCTTTTTTATGACCAAGACGAGCAAGGGTCGCCAGATCCGCAAAAAAGCAAAGAATATTGCGGGCGAGGTCGAGGAGTTAGTCAAAAGCGAGCTTTGCTGTTAAGGGCGGGGCGGTGTCGAAGACACCGCCTTTTCTTTTTTGCTTGGGGGCGCCCTCTTGCGGGCGCGCTCTTGACAAACGGGCAAAAACGCGCTACAATAGACGTATCACCACAAAAGAAAAGAGCCATTTATGAAAAAACGCATCCTTTTATGCTTCTTACTTTTGGCGCTCCTATTCGTTCTCCCCGCTTGCGCCAAAGAAAATACACAAGCGCACGACCGCCTCGAAGCGAGCGCGCGCAACGTCATCGACTGCTTTCTTGCGGGCGACACGGAGGGCGCCTTTGCGCTCGTGTCGGGCGCCGAGGATAGGGACGCCTTTCTCGAAGCCGCCGCCCCCATCACCGAGATGCTTTCGGGCGTCGAGGACTACACCCTTGAGCGCCTGTCGGGCAACGAGGAGGGCGGGATCGTTTCTCTTTCCTTCCGTATGACGGCGCGCGCGGGGGATGAGGAGCTCACCTTCTTACTCACCGCGAGCGAGAAAACGGGCGTCGAGGGGCTTTACGCCTTTTATATTCAAAGAAACGCTCCCACGCCCTCGGGCGCACTGACCAATATGGCGGGCGCGGACGCTTGGCAATGGATCCTGCTTATCGTGGGCGCCCTTTCGTGGGTCTTTACCGTGATCGCCGCCATCGACTGCTATCGGCACGCCAAGCGTAATCGCGGTATGATGCTCTTTCTCATCCTCTTCGGGCTCGTGACGCTTTCCGTCACCGCTCTGCCCGAGTTTGCCCTCGGCATCACGCACGGCTACCGCTTCCCCTACACCGCGCTTTTGCGCTATGCGTCGGGAGAGGTCACGTGCAAGGTGCTCTTGCCGCTGGGTGCTATCGGATATTTTCTGCTTCGCCGCCACTTTACCGCGGCAGACGAATAAGCCCAGATCTACGGATTACGGAAAGGAACGGTTATGGCATTACAGCTTGACGACAAACTGGTCATCGGCGTGTCCTCGCGCGCCCTCTTTGACCTTGAAACGGAAAACCGCATTTACGAGGAGCAGGGGCTTGACGCCTACGCCGCGTATCAGATCGAGCACGAAAAGGACCTCTTGAAGCCCGGAACGGCGTTTCCGCTCGTCAAGGCGCTTGGCAAGCTCAACGACGAAGGGCGGTACCTCACCGAGGTCATCATCATGTCCAAAAACAGCGCGGACACGAGTCTGCGCATCTTCAACTCCATCGAGCACTACGGATTAAACATCAGCCGCGCGGCGCTCGTGGGCGGTATGCCTATTTTCCCCTATCTCGGCACCTTCCGCACCGACCTTTTCCTCTCGGCAAACGAGGCGGACGTGCAAGAGGCGGTCAACGCGGGCTTTGCGGCGGGCATCATTTGCGGCTACGAGGGAAAGCCCATCCGTCCCGAGGACGATATCCCGCAGATCCGTATCGCCTTCGACGGGGACGCCGTCATCTTCTCGGACGAGGCGGAGCGCATTTATAAGGCGGAAGGGCTTGCCGCTTTTGCACAGCACGAGCAGGAGAACGCCCAAAAGCCGCTTCCCGAGGGTCCCTTTGCCAAGTTCTTAAAGACGCTCTCCGTCATCCAAAACACCTTCCCGCGAAGCGAGGTCCCCATCCGCACCGCCCTCGTCACCGCCCGCAACGCCCCCGCGCACGAGCGCGTCATTCGTACCCTGCGTGCCTGGAACGTGCGCATCGACGAGGTCTTCTTCCTCGGCGGCATCGCCAAAAGCGAGGTGCTTCGCACCTTCGGCGCCAACATCTTTTTCGACGATCAGGCGGTACATACCGACCCCGCGTCCAAGGTCGTCCCCTCGGCACGCGTGCCGTATAAGAAATGAAAAAGAGGAACGAAAGTTCCTCTTTTTCATATGAAATGATGCTTCGCATCATAAAATGCGCTCTCGCCTGTCGCGCTTGAAATAAGTTTAGAGTTATGAGGCTCGCTTCGCTCACCGTTATGAGTTCGCTTCGCGAACGTTGTGATATGATTGCCCTTCTAGCTTCAAACGTGCCGCAGGCACTCATCACTTGGCGAAGCCAATCATCCCTGCGAAGCATCATAACTTGCCCGCAAGGGCAATCATAACTGCACGCATCAGGTCATAACCGGATGCGCGCTAGCCCGCCCTCGCTCGTTTCCTTATACGCGGCGTTCATATCAAGTCCCGTTTCCTTCATCGTATGGATGACGCGGTCAAGCGAGATCTTACGCGTTTCGTATAAGAAGGACGCAAGGCTGACCGCGTTCTTCGCGCGCATCGCGGCAACGGCGTTGCGCTCGATGCAGGGGATCTGCACGAGCCCGCAAATGGGATCGCACGTCAGCCCGAGATGATGCTCGATCGCGATCTCCGCCGCATATTCGATCTTATCAAGGGACAACCCGTACAGCTCGCCAAGCGCTGCCGCCGCCATCGCGCAGGCGCTTCCGATCTCCACCTGACAGCCGCATTCGGCGCCCGAAATAGACGCGTTCGTCTTGATGAGATTGCCCACCAGCCCCGCCGTCGCGAGCGCGCGCAGGATCGCCTCGTCGGGAAGGCGGCGCTTTTTCTGCTCGTAATACAGTACGGCGGGAAGCACGCCCGCCGCGCCGCAGGTGGGGGCGGTGACGATGGTCTCGCCCGCGGCGTTTTGCTCGCTCACAGCAAAGGCGTAGGCGCACACCGTGCGGTTTTCGTACACCTCGGGGCTCTCGTCGATGTGCTGGCTGGCATACAGCGTGCGCGCCTTGCGCTCCACGCCAAGACCCCCGGGAAGCACACCCTCACCCTGCAAGCCCTCGCGAATGGAGCGCTTCATCTGCTCCCAAACGGTAGAAAGAAACGCGAAAAAGTCCTCTCCCTCGGTGCGCACCACGTATTCCCAAAGGCGAATATCCTCGCGCGCACACAGCGTGGCGATGGCGGAAAACGTATCCTCTCGAGAGACGCGCGGCGGGACCTCCTCCCGCTCTCCCTCAAACACGATAGAGCCGCCGCCCACGCTCATTACGCGCGCGCGCGCAAGAAGGGCGCCCTCGCGAAGGGCGGAGATCTCCATCGTATTGGGGTGGGGCAGGTCCGTCTTGACCGTATCCAAGCGCACCGTGACGGGACGGGGCGAGAGCGTCTTGCGGATGACCTCTTCCGTGCCGTGTCCCTTGCCCGTCTTGGCAAGTGAGCCGTACAGCGTGACCGCAAAGGCGTCCGCCGTGGGGTATCTCCCCGCAAAGCGCAAGCAAGCGCGCTCGGGACCGATGGTGTGCGAGCTGGACGGACCCCGCCCCAGCTTATAAAGCTCGCGAAGCGACTCCATACCGCATGCGGTCACCCCCGCATCGGGTGCCGCGGTCCCCTCGTCGCCATCCGCACGAAACGCATCCACCGAAACGCCCAGCACGCGCGAAAGCGCGAGTAGGTTCTCCGCCGAGGGGAGCGAAAGCCCGCGCTCCCATTTGGATACCGCGCGGTCGGAGATCCCAAGCCGCGCGCCAAGTGCAAGCTGCGTGAAGCCCGCTTTTTCTCTGTATTTTCGGATCTTATCGCCGTCAAGCATCATCCTGCCTCCCGTTTTCTTGGCGCCCTTTGCAAAAGGCAGGGCGCCTTATTTCCTTTTTTAGTATAACACGCGCGCCGCCAACTATAAAGGATGCGCGCACACTTTTTTGCGCCTTCTTATCAACCGCAGGTTGAGTTTGGGGCGATAAAAAAGACCGCATCTTACGCGGTCGGGGTGCGTACTTCTACGCACCAACATATTTATTTTATCATACTTTTTCCGTGTTGTCAATCTGTTTTTGTCATTTTATACAATTTCTGCGTTTTTAACAAAACTATTTTGTAAAATATGTATAATTTGCCAATTGCAAAACGCGAAAAAATATGTTATACTGTGGGTGAAAAGAAGAAAGGAAGGTACGGTCCAATGGCATAGGAAGTCCACAAAGCCGAAGAAGAATTCCGAAAAGGAAAACCGCATCGGGGGAAAAACACGGCGGTGCTACGCTTGAAATAGATGTAACCCCCAAGAGAGCGACGAAAAAGGTTTTAAGCGCAGGTCCAAGGAGAACCCGAGAAACAAGGCTTAAAAATTCGCTTATTCCGAAGCGAGGTCAGATGGCACTCTCTTATCGATGGAAGTTTGAGGAGAAATAATCAAACCCTGCCGATGCGCAAGTAAGAATTCTCACGGCGCCACAAAAATCGCATCTTTTCCGAAAGAAGCCGACTCACCCACAAACGCCACTTTCGCGTAGAAAGACACAAAAAACGAAAACGAGGACGCGGTGGAGAAAAACGGAAAGGACAGCAAAACGAAAGCGAGGATCAGGAACGATGATAGAGCCTAAGCAAGAAGAACAGAAATGACCCTTGGTCGTGTAAAGAAACGGTCAGGGGTCATTTTTATTTTGTTTTTTCGTGGGGCGAAGCACCGTGTTTTCCCCGCCGCTTCCCGCCTTCCGTCCGCGCCGAGGCGCGGCTTTTTAGTTTTTCTTGCCCGTAACGAGCTTGCGCCCGAGAAGCGCCGCTTGCTCGGCATCCTCTTCCGTGGGAGCTTGCACGTCGGCAAAGGGATCCCCGTGCTCGGGCGCGAGCGTGCCAAGCTTGCTGACCACGCGCTTCAAATAGCTCCCCTCGGTAACAAGCTCACCCGCAAGAATATCCCGTTCGGTGACGCGCGCCACGAGGATCTCCCTCTCGCACTCGTACACCTGTGCAAGCGAGGCGGCAAACGCGCCGCGCTCACGGTCGTAGGTGATATAGATATTCCCCGCCTCGTCCTCGTCCGCATCGGGATAGGTTACGGCGGCGCGCTCGTCAAAGAGGAGCGCGTGGGGGAAGGTCTCCCCGTCGTCCTCCGAAAGGAGTGCGGTCAGGTTGTTGCGCCCCGTGAAATTCACGTGGTTGAGAAGAAGCACCCGTCCCGAACGCAGGCGGCGAATGTGGAAGCGCGTGCAGGGACCGCCAAGACCGCTGTCCTCACCGAGGCTCCAGGTGCGGCCGCCGTCGCGCGAAACACTTTTCCCGATGCCGTAGCGCGTGCGCACCAGCATCAGAAGCGAGCCGTCCTTCCTTTCCAGCACCATATGCTCGTCAAAGCAGCGCTCGGGCACGTCGGCACCGCCGATGCGCACAAAGCTCTTTCCCTCATCCGTCGAGCGATAGACGTAGGAAAGCGGAACGTCCTCCTCCGTCAGCGTTCCCGCGCGGAATTCGGGCGCAAGGTCGTGCGACCAGATGGCGATGGAAAGCAGCCAGGAGCCGTCCGAAAGCACGGTGGGCTTGTTCATCATAATGCCGCGCCCGACGTATCTTTCTTCGGAAAAAACGGGCTCCTCGGCATCGGGATCCTCGCATACCGAGGCATAGACCTCCTCGCCCGGCATCACGTTAAAGAAAAACCACAGCCGCCCGCGCGGATCCGTCCACAAAACGGGGTCAAAGCAACGAAAAAGTCCTTCCTTCTTCGCCGCCAAAATGGGCTTGCCGTAGTCCTTTTCGTCGTCGCTCCTTTGCACGAGGCAGAAGTTGCCGTAATCCTCCTTGATGCCGCCCGAATAAAAGCACAGATAGGTCCGTCCGCCTCTCGTGCGTGCGATACCGGGAATGCCCTGCCAAATGCGATGAGGGGTGTCAAACGATGCGAGCACCGACGGCTCACGAATCAACATACTCATGATTTTACCTCCATCTGCGTGCGTAAATCGGAAATGCGGAGAAGTCCCTCTCGCACCGCGCCCGAGGAAACCGTCTCGGGGAGCGCGAGCACCCGTTCATCCGCAAGCAAACGCGTCAGCGCAAGGCGAAGCGAGGCGCGGCCGCCCACGAAAATGCGGCATCCGTTTGCCATACGGCGGATCTGTGCGGCGTCGTCCGCAAGGATCGCACCAAACAAAAACGAGGTGAGCTCATCCTTGCCCTTGCCGTTTTTGGATGCTACGCGGATGGAAAAGAGCGTTGCCCCAAGCCCCTCGCGCACAACGGACGCCGCGCCGCGAAGAACTGCTGCTTCGTCCGGCGTGAAATCGAAGGAAAGCGCGTCGCGCAGAATGGTGTTTCCCATGATCACGGCAATCAGCTCCCCGCTCATCGCGGTGCGAAAATCGACGATCCTTCCCTCACCGTCCACGCGCACGTATTTGTTATGCGTGCCGGGCAAAACGATCAAAGAGTCCTTTGCCTCGGGATAAAGCGAAAGAATGCCCGCGACCTCGGTCTCCTCGCCGCGCATCATATCGGCAACGTCCTCGCCGTCCGTTCTCTTGACACCGGGAACAAAACAAAACGGAATGGGGCTGACCTCGGGAAGGGATACGCACTGCACGCGGGATGCGAGATCGCGCGCGTTTACGGGGAGCGCGGTATGTGCAAGATCAAAAAGCCCGATCTCACTTCCTGCCATGCCCGAAACGAAAACGGAGCGCACCTCGTCCGCCGTCACGGATGCCGTCGAAAGAAGCTCCTCCATAAGCGCCGCAAGCGCAGAAAACAGCCCCGCTTTTCCTTCCCTTTGCGAGAGCGATGCCCCAAACGGCGCGCGCCGCTCGGCAATAAGCGCGTCCCCGCGGTACAGCCAAAGCCGCGTCGAGGAGGTTCCCATATCCATCAAAATTTTCATATTTCGTCCGTCCTTTTGGGGCGCGTCGCCCCTTCGGTCTTTTTTCTTCATTATAGCAGAGCCGCCCCGCTTTTGCAAGCCTTTTTTGCATTTTTAAAAAAGAAATGTAAAGAGAAGTTGGCAAAGAAAAAAGCTCCACCGTGTGGAGCTTTTTTCTTACAGAAGCGCAAGCAGAGCCTCGACGTCCTCGCGTTTCGTCGCAAAGGTGGTTGCGATACGCACGACCTTCTGCTCTTTAAACCAATATTTTAGGTCGTATACCGCACCCGCGCGGGCGAGCGCCTCCTCGTCCATCACGCAAAAGACCATGTTGCTCTCGACGGGCAGGTAAAGCGCATACCCCTTTTTCGTCAAGCCACGGGCAAGAAGGGTCGCCATTTCGTTGGCGTGGGAAAAATTCTTGACCCAACGGTCGTCGGCAAGAAGATACGCCATCTGCGCACCGAGGAATTTCGACTTGTCGAAATGCTGAAGCGACTGCTTTAAGACATACTCACCCTCACAAAGAAGACTCTTGTCGGTGAATACCACCGCCTCGCCAAACATCGCGCCTGCCTTGGTACCCCCCACCGTAAAGGCGTCGATGCCCGTGCCCTCTATCAGCTCCGTGAGCGTCACGCCAAGCGAGGCAAGCGCCGAGCCGAGGCGCGCACCATCGAGAAAGACGCGCATGCCCTTTTCGTGCGCAAACTCCGCGATGGCGCGGAGCTCGTCAAGCGTGTAGAGCGTGCCAAGCTCGGTCGGCTCGGTGAGGGCAACCACCTCAAACACGAAGCCGTGCGAGGCGTGCTCTTGCATCACGCTCTCAATGCGCGCGGGGGTGAGCTTCGCGTCGGGCGTCCTTGCCGTGAGGATCTTGTTGCCGAGATTGTATTCCACCGCACCGCACTCGTAGGTGTGGATGTGCGCCTGCTCCGCGCAGATGACGCTTCCATAGCGGTGGAGCAGCGCTTTGAGCGCCACCACGTTTGCCGCGGTGCCATTGACGGTGTAAAGCACGGCGATCTCCTTTTTAAAAAAGGACTGCAAAAGAGCCGTCGCGCGGGCGGTGTAGCCGTCGTGACCCACCTTACCGTCCACGGGCTCGGCGTTGATGCGCAAAAGCTCGGCAAGCACGCCCTCGTCAACGTTGTTCCAAACCTCGCCGCGAAAATCCTTTTTCGTCATACGGAAGTCTCCCTCTTTTTGCCGAGAATGTCGTAGCGAATCACGCCCACGATGGCAAAGACAAGCACGATCGAGTCGCTGATCAGCCCGCCGATCGTTAAGAAAATAATGTCGTAAACGATCCAAAGCGGTGTGGAGCAGCAGTTGAGAATCCGAATTGCGCGCGGACTGTTGATGCCAAGCGCCACGGTGGAAATGAGCTTTGCCGCCACCGCAAGAATGCTGGCAGGTCCGCCCCAGGTCACGATACCGATGGTGACGAAGATCGCACCGAAAAGGATCTGAAAGGGGAGCGTGCTTTTTCCCTTGCGGATGCGATAGCCGTAGGTGAGGTTGCCGGCACAAGAGACTATGTTCGTCGCCGCCCCCGTATACGCGCCAAGCAAGATGAACTGCACGCCGAAAATAAAGGAGCTCAAAATACGGAAACGCGAGATGTTTTGATAGCTTTTGCATTGTGTTGCGATGAGCCCCATCGTCATGCCGACAAAACCGATCGCCTGAATAAAAATTTCATTGGTAAAAATCGCACGAAGCGTATCCATTTCCCTTGCTTTTTCTCCTTTTTTGTGCTATTATCAGTATAGCATACAAACATTTAAAACACAATAGATGTTTGTTTGCTTGCAAAGCAAACAAAATTCAAACAAAAAGAGGATGCTATGAAATTAAATGACCGCCAAAACGAGCTTCTTTCTATTTTGCAAAAGCGAGAGCGCGCGAGCGTCGGGTTTCTCGCAAAGGCTCTCTTTGTCAGTGAAATGACGGTGCGCCGCGACCTTGCGCTACTTGAAAAAGAAGGACTGCTTCGCCGTTACCACGGCGGTGCCGTCGCGCCCGAGGAATACATCGAATACCCCATCGGCGTGCGCATGCACGTAAAGGAAAAGGAAAAGCGCGCGCTTGCGGACGCCGCCGAAAAATATCTTGCGGACGGTCAGCTCATCTATATGAGCAACTCCTCTACCGCCGCACACGTCATCCCTCTGCTCAAAAAATACAAGGGGGTGCGCGTCATCACCAATTCCATTCAATTTCTTCTAATGCTCTCCCGCCTTTCCATTCCCTGCACCCTCACGGGGGGCGAGTATATGGAGCGCGAGCGGTGCCTGTATGGGACGGTGGCACTCGAAACGCTCTCACGCGTCAACCCCGATCTCGCCATCCTTTCCTGCGACGGCATTACCCCCGACGGCAGGATCACCGCCATCGACGAGCACGTCACCGCGCTTGAGCGCGTCGTGGTGAAGAACGCGAAAACCGTCATCGTCCTCGCCGACCGCTCCAAGGAAGGCTCGCAGTTTCCGCACACCGTCTGCCGCCGCGAGGACGTCGCCGAGGTTATCGTGCTGTAATGCTAACCGTTGGTTAGCAAAGAAAACGATCAAAAAAAGATACTCCACATCCGCTTATAAAAGAAAAGCACCCTCTCACTGCATTGGTGAGAGGGTATTTTTTTATACGAGCAGAGCGACAAACACAAGCGCGAGGACAAAGCAGATAGCAAGCGTAGCGGCGAAGAATGCAAGCCAGAGCAAAAGCTTCAGCCAAACGGGCTTGACGGATTTCATCACGTACAGGCACACGAGGGTCATCATACCGCTGACCGCGCCGCCGATCGCGCCGCCAATGATGGGAAAGATCAAGCAAAGGGACGGGCTGGCGCCCCAGATGATCACGAAGAAGAAGATCGCAAGGCTGCAAAGGACCTCGTACCAAGCCGCGGCACGCGTCAGCTGTACCACGTCGCCCTCGATCAAAGCCTTAACGCCCGTCAGAAAGCTACCCTTGACCCGTACGGGAATTTCTGTCCCATCCTCACGCGGCAGCAAATACTCGTTTTTCTTCCGCCTGACCAGCATAGAGCCGTTTACGTAGAGCGTTTTTCTCCCGCTCATCAAGCTTTCCTCGTACGTGATCTCTCCATACGTCGGATGCATCACAACCGTTCTCATAAAAGTCCTCCTGTTTCGATCCGCACTTCGGTGCGGTATGTCATTATTATTATAGCAGATGGGAGTGGGTTTGTCAATGCTTTACCAAAAGGAGGGTACCGCCCACCGCGGTTTTTTGCAGGATTTTATTTTGCGAAGAAAGACTTTTGGGGAAAAAGGGCTTGCTTTTTACGGAAAAGGGGGGTATAATTAAGGCGTGCAAGCTACGCTTGCCAACAATACTTTACATCCAAAGGAGACCTTTATGGCTAAGATCCGCTTTGAAAAATTTGGCGTGATGATCGACCTCTCCCGCAATTCGGTTATGACGGTGGACGCGCTCTGCCGTTTTATGGACGCCATCGCCAAGATGGGCTACAACTGCATCTTCCTTTACACCGAGGATACTTATGAGATAGAGGGCGAGCCCTACTTTGGCTATCTGCGCGGCAGATATACCAAGGAGGAAATGAAAGCTCTCGACGCCTACGGCAAGGAAAAGGGCATCGAGGTCATTCCCTGCATCCAGACGCTCGCGCATCTTGCTACCTTCACCCGCTGGCAGACGGTCAAAAATGACGTGCCCGGTATTCTTTTGGTGGAGGATGAACGCACGTATGAGCTGATCGACCGTATGTTCGCCACGCTCGCCGAATGCTTCACTACTCGCCGCCTGCATGTAGGTATGGACGAGGCGCACTTGCTCGGCAAGGGGCAATATTTGCATTTACACGGCTATGAGGACACCCACGCCATCATCGCAAGGCACCTCGAGCGCGTCACCGAGATCGCGAAGAAATACGGCTTTTCGCTGATGCTTTGGTCGGATATGTTCTTCCGCCCTTGGAACAAAGGTCACTATTATAGCCCCAAGTGCACCATGCCAAAGGAGTACGTGGAGGCGCTCCCCGAGGGCGTTATTCCCGTGTATTGGGACTATTACCGTACACGCCTTGAGGACTATGACGATATGATGTATAACCACCGCCAGCTTTCGCCCGATTTCTGGTTTGCGGGCGGCGCGTGGACTTGGACGGGCTATATGCCGCATAACGATTTCACGCTGCAGACGATGCTCCCCGCGCTACAAGCAGCCAAGAAGAACCGTACGAGGAACGTCTTTTTCACGATGTGGGGAGATGACGGCGGCGAGTGCTCGCGTTTTGCAGTGCTCCCTTCCCTATTCTACCTCTCCGAGGTCGCGCGCGGCAACAAGGATGAGGAAAAGATCAAAGCGAAGTTCAAACGCCTGTTCGGCGTTTCCTATGACGATTTTATGCTTCTTGACGCGCTTGACCACGTTGTCGGCAGCGGTGAAGAGGCGCGCTCCACCTGCAATCCCTCTAAATATATGCTCATTTCCGACACCTTCCTCGGGTTCCTCGACCCCACCGTGGAGAGGAATGCCGCGCACCGCTTCGACGCGCTTGCCGAACAGCTGTCCGCCGTCGCCAAAAAGTCGCGCCGCTATCGCCCCCTCTTTGACGAGGCGGCAAAGCTCTCCTCTCTTCTCGCGGTCAAGTATGACCTCGGCGTGCGGGTACGCGACGCCTATAAGGCGGGCGATAAGGACGCCCTTTTAAAGCTCGCCAAGGAAGATTATCCCCTCGCCATCCGCCGTCTTGATGCCTTTCTCGCCTCGGTTGAGCACGCGTGGCTCAGCGAAAACAAGCGGTTTGGCCTTGACGTTCAGCACATACGTATCGGTGCCGTTCGTGCGCGGTTGGAATACTGCCGCAAGACGCTCCTTTCCTACTTAAAGGACGAGATCGACCAAATTCCCGAGCTTGAGGAGGATATTCTCCCCTGGCGAACGGAGGACAAGAGCACCGTTTACAACGGCACCCTCTCCAATCTCACCGTCGGCTCGATCTGGTAAACACCGCTTTTCCCAAAAAACCGCACCTCTTTCGAGGTGCGGTTTTTGTTCAAAAGGAGCGCAGGGCATCGCCCCGCGCGGCTTTTACGTTAACGGTCGGATGTTTCGTCGCTCCGCTTCTCGCGGTAGCGGACAAGTGCCACCACGGTCGAAACCGTGCAGAAAAGGTCGTTGAAAAAGGCTACGGGGTAGAACTTAAAGATGCTGTTAAAGAGCCACGAAAGGCACCATATTACCGAGAACTGCCGCAGGCGTTTTTCCTTCGTCTGACTGTTGGCAATCACGGCAAACGCACCCGCAAGCAAAGGAAAAACATCGCTCCACGCCTTAAAGGAAAGGAGTGAAAAGCCCGAAAGCAGCAAAACGAAGGCAACGACCGTCACGGGGCTTGCCACCCAACGCCATTTCCCTTTCCTTGAAAACACGGCAAGCATTAGTGCACTCAGCGCACACGCGATCGCGCTTGTCACGTCTCCTTGGAGCAGAAAATAGGCAACCCACGTTGTTTGTCCCAAAAAATTAAAGAGAATAATGGTGATGCGATGGCGGAACTGAAACGCCGCAACCGAAAAGAGCATCGCAAGGATGCCTACACCATACACCAAAACATAATAAAAAACGCCAAGTGCCTCGGCAAAGGCGTCAACACTGTAAGAAAGCATCGTTTCCTCCAAAAGAAAGGTTCACTCCACTATCATACCACACTTGCCTTGTTTTGTCAATCCAATCCTTGTTTTTTCAAAAGGATGCCGTAGCGCAAGCTTATATGCCAAAAAATCCAAGGCATATGACTTGGATTTTCAGAGCCACTACCGCTTACAAAGCAATGCCGCCAATCCCCATCAGGACAAGGATAACCGCCGCGCCGAACGCGGCAAACGCGTAAATGCCAAACGGTTCGTATCCGATGGCCGACTTGGCCTTAGCGATCCGCGGAAACGCCTTGCAATACCTGACACAAAGCATCTGCGCGGTTTCCTCGGGGGCATCGTAGGACGTGACGCGAAGCGTGTATTTTTTTCCATTCACGGTATATTCGTACCAACCGCACCGCCAATCCTTGACGATGTGTACGATCTGCCACACGTGTTTGGTGCCGTTGGTTCCCCAAACGGCAACGTTCTTTTTGCGTTTTAGGGAAACTCGCTGTGCCATCGCCTTGCCGAGCGTTTTTTCCTTCTGCTCGAACAAAATGTGTAAAAGAACGTAATACGTGCCAATCACAAGAGCAACCGCCGCCGCAAAAAACGAAACGAGCGTGATCGAAATCATCCCGCCACCGCCTTTCTGTAAAGTCATCCCGCAAAGCTACGGAAAAAGCACCCTCTGTCTTTGGCGAGGGCGGTCGCCCCCGAACGCACGTGCAAGGACTGCGCGCCCCATTCGCCTTGCGGATCGGATGCAAAAACCGCTTGCCAAGGGACTGTACTCTTAAGGACAGTTTTGCGAGTACATTACCTACCGTCACAAAAAAACAGAAGGGGCTAAGCCATTCACTTAATTATAAGATTTTGACTTATCCCCTTTTTTCTGCTTATGGTAGCCACCACAACGCAATCCTTTTTGTTTTTACATATAATATTTTCGTTTCCGTAATGATTATTTTCGTTATGGTTTCCACCGGTATTGCCGCCATTATTTCCGCAGCCGAAGCCGCCTCCGCGTGAGCCCCCGCCAAATCTACCGCCTTTTGATCCTTCGGGTCCCGGCATACCTATTTACTTTCTTTCATTTTTATTTGCTGTTATTCCATTTTGTAATCGGGCATAAAGATGCTTCCCTTGCCTTTAGGCCCGTTTGCGTGTAGCTCTCGCCACTTATCCTCAAAGGCAAGCATTTCGACATTCGGAAGCTTCGGCTTTTTTCTGCCGAAGAAGCGGAGCATGTAGTCCTCGGAAAGCTTTGCTTCGAGCTCGATAAGTTCGCACGGCGCTTCGCCCATAGAGTACGCTCTCATGGATACGCCCTCGCCTTGACAAATGCGCTGACGGTTCGAAAAATAATACTTGAGCAAGAATTGTGCATATGTGACAAGGCGCAACGAGCCGTAAACTCTGTACTCACGAGCACGATCCTCACCCGTTGCTTCAACGGCAACGGTATTTCCTGCCAATATAGCCTCTTTGATATCCTCTCTGCTATTCGACTTTGCGAAGCAGACGGTAAAGCAATTATTAAAGGTGCTTCCGTAGACCTCGTGCACGTCGCTCGAACCGACTACGCCTATCTTCAAGCCCTCGGCTCTCAAATCAGCCCAAAGAGCTATCGCGCGGTTTATAGCGTCCTGCCCCATAGCGCCGACAAGCTCAAATGCGTCGAACATTCCGCTCTTCAACATCATTATAGCAAACTCATCACAAGCGTGATAAATACGCGATCTTCCCGGTCTCCAATACGGGTGAGGGTATATCGCAAGACCGCCCGCCTTATGTATGTTGTCTACCGTCCACATTGCCTTTGCGTAACGGCTCTTATATCTTTCGGGAACGTTTGAAGGCACTTTCTCCTTATATTCCTCGATAGCCTTTTCAAAGCCTTCAACGTTGTGTATATAAAGGTCGGAAACACAACTGTTGCCGCAAACGTGAACGATATGCAGAACGCTTCCGAGAGGGTGAACCTCCTCGCCGAAAACGCGAGTAAGTCCCGTGTTTACGCCGTCAAAGACCTCGTCTATCTCACCGCCGTGATGGTATCTGTTGTGGTCAGTCAGCGCAAAGAAATCATATCCTTGCTCGCGGTAATGTCCCGCTAGAGCCGCAGGATCGCGCTTGCCGTCCGAGCGGCAGCTATGACCGTGAAGGTCCCCCTTGAGCGCAGTCGATCCATAAAGGTCTTCATAAAGAGAGAAAACATGGAACTCCTGAATAATTTTCTCATCTTTGTTAAGTATTATTATATGCTCCTGCTCGCCCTCAAAGATGTACGCAAAGCGGAGCACACCGTCTCTCGCTTCAACAGAAAATTGCTTATGCGTGGTTGCTTTATGATAATTCACCTCATCCGCATTTACCGAAATAACGATAGCGTCGTATTTTGCGCCGTTCTCGAAAACAAACGCTCTCTCGTTCGGAGCAACGATCATTTCGGTCTGCTTGTTTGCAGGCACAACCGACGGATAAATTGAATAATTCAGCGGAGTGGAAGGCATTTTTAATCCTCTTTATTTCATTATTTTCATATGCTTTACGAATATAATTATTATATAATAAATTCTATTTATTTTCAAGTAAATATAAGATTTTTACATTTAATTTTTGTTCCGTCGGGCAGTTTGATTTGATGAAATAGGTATTCTATAACCGTTTTGAAAATTCAATAGAACATATTACCTGCCGACAGAAAAATGACGAAGGATTGTTAAGCTTCCTCGTCATTTTTTCTTGACAAGCACTGCATTTGTGGGCACAAATGCAAAATACGGCATACCTCTTTCGAGATATACCGTATTCATGCAAAACTGTCCTTTAGAGCGCAACGCTAAAGCAAGCGGTTTTTTATGTATCATTATTTGAGATATTTTGCAAGCTCTGCCATGACCATGCGCGCGAGCGTTTCGAGGTCGGCGTCGGATACGCTTGCGGTGTCCGCTCTGCCATCGCTGCCAAAGAGCTTCATCTTCTTCATGCTCTCCTGCTTGACCGCCTCAACTGCCGCAGGGATCAGGTCGATCAGACCCTTGTCCATGCTCTGGAACTTCTGGAACTCTGCCTCAACCGCCGCAACGTTGATATCGGTGAAGATGTTGACCTTGCTGATGCCCTCCTTGATCGCCTGCTTGAAGTCGGAATCCGTCAGACCCGAGCCGCCGTGAAGCACGAGCGGAACGTCCACCGTCTCTGCGATGGTGCGGATGCGTGCGAAGTCGAGCTTGGGGGGAAGCTTATATGCGCCGTGCGCGTTACCGACGGCGATCGCGAGCGCGTCAACGCCCGTCTTATCCACGAAATCCTTCGCCATCGCGGGATCGGTGAAGTATGCGGAAGGATCGGCAAGATGCGAGCTGCCCTCAGCCGAGCCCTCGTTGTCACCTACGTGACCCAGCTCACCCTCGATGGTCGCGCCGCGGGAGTGTGCAATTGCCGCCATTTCCTTGACCTTGCGGACGTTCTCCTCGTAGGAATCGGTCGAGCAGTCGTACATAATGGACGTAAAGCCAAGGTCAAGAGCCTTGATGCAAAGGTCGTAAGACAGACCGTGGTCGAGATGCACGACGACGGGGACGGAAGCCTTCTTCGCCATCGGGATGAGGTAGTAGGAAACCTCCTCGAGGGGACCGTAAGGCAGAAGCACCTCGGCAGTACCCATGATCACGGGAGAGCGCGTGCTCTCAGCCGCCGCGATAATACCGCGCGCCAGCTCAAGGTTTACCGCGTTAAAAAGTCCAACCGCGTAGCGATTTCTCTTCGCGGGGCGCAAAACGTCATTCATATTTACAAGCATAGTCGTATCCTCCTTTTTCCGACAGGAATTTGCGTATATCTTAACAGTTATATTTTACATCAATCCCGTCCAAAAGTCAATAGCTAAAAGGGAAAAATTGCACGCCTTCTTGTGTACTTTTAAAACCGCTTGCAAGCGGCGGCGCCCTCGTTATAATATTTTTCGTATTCCTCGGCAGGGACCATACCGCCGCCCGTTGCCCAAACCAAATGATACCCACGCGGCAGAGCGCCAAGCTTCTTAGCCAGCATCACGGGGCCGAACATGCCCGCAAGAGCACTCGGTTCCAGCTTGATTCCCTCCTCGTCTGCAAGCATTTTAAGCAGCGCGCTCATGCGCTCGTCCGAAACGGAGTACGAACCGTCCATAAAGGGGAGCATCTGCCGTCCGACAAAGCCGCTCGCCCTGCCTACCGCAAGCCCGTCCGCTATCGTGCGGTTGCCCACACCGAAATCCGCCACGGACACCGCGTTATGCAAGCCCGTCGCCAAGCCGAGCATCATACAGCAAGACTCGGTGGGCTCCGCAAAGAAGCAATGTACGTTGTCCCCGAAGAGCAGCTTTAACCCAAATGCAACGCCGCCGGGACCGCCGCCCACACCGCAAGGCAGGTAAACGTAAAGAGGCATCTGCTTGCTGATCTCGATTCCCAGAGCGTCAAGCTGTGCCTTTAAGCGCTCGGCGGCAACCGCATAGCCTAAAAACAGCGTTCGCGAATTCTCGTCGTCCACGAAATGGCAAAAGGGATCCCCCTGTGCTGCGCGTCTGCCGTTTTCCACAGCGACACTGTAATCGCTCTCATATTCCTTCACCGTCACACCGTGCGCACGCAACAGCGCCTTCTTCCACGCTCTTGCATCGGCGGACATATGCACCGTCACACGAAACCCGAGGGCGGCGCTGATAATGCCGATGGAAAGTCCGAGATTTCCCGTAGAGCCCACGGCAATCGAATATTTTGAAAAAATCTTTTTATATTTTTCGTCAGCGAGCACCGCGTAGTCGTCCGCCTCCGTCAGCCCGCCCTCCTTCATTGCAATCTGCTCAGCAACGTACAAAACCTCGTAAATGCCGCCACGCGCCTTGATGGAGCCCGACACCGCCAAGTGACTGTCAAGCTTGATGAGCAGCTCGCCCGGGATCGCCTCTCCGTACTTTTTGTCCAGCGCCGCTTGCATCTTAGAAATGCGTGCGAGGGGCGACTCCAAAAGACCGCCGTCCTTTTTCGTTTCGGGAAACACCTTTTTAAAATACGCTGCAAAGCGCGAAAGCCTCCGCGACGCATCCGCGACATCCTCGCGCCCCAGCTCGGAGGAGTGCATCGCCTTTTCAAAGGGCAATACGCCCTCGTTGAGCCAAAGCACCTCGTTCTTCTCTATCACGTCCCTGATCACGGGAGCCCGCGCGATCCACTCGCCTACCGTAGTCCCCATTACCGTTTTTTCAAGGCTTATCTCCATATATTCTCCTTAACCCTTCGCCGGGTCCTCGCATTTTTCTTGCCGCTCATTATAACACAATCTTTCATAAAATGCAATAGGTCAAAATGTTTTTTCAGGACCCGCGCTAAGCCTGTTTTTCTCGTTCGCAGCAATAAATTTATGTTACAGGACAAACATTGCAGTTATTCGGTGATCAGTTGACGATACACCTTGGTCCCCTCCTTAACCAGCGTTCCGTCCGAACAAATGACCTTGTAAGAGCCCTCATAGGCTCCCATATAGGAATCCCAACTGTATGTCTTTTCGATCGCTTCCCATTGTGCACACGTTCCCGCATAGTGAACCGTTGCGAGACTGTAAGCGTTATAAAAAGCGTACACCCCGATGCTTGTGACGGTAGCAGGAATGGTGACGGAGGCAAGTGACTTAAGGGAATAAAAAGCATACGGCCCGATACTTGTCACGCCGTCGGGAATCACAAGGTGCTCTACAAGAGAGCCGTTTACGTACAATTTTTCCGCATCCCACAGCGGGGTAGAGGAGGAATCCGCAAACGCAATTTTGCACCACGCCGCAAGGTCATCAACGTAAACCGCCGTAAGGTTGTCGCAGAAAAAGAACGCTCCCTCTCCGATGCTCGTAACGGAGGCAGGAATGGTGACGGAGGTAATGCCTTGGCAACGGTAAAACGCATTCTCTCCGATCTTGGTAACCCCGTCGGGGATCACAAGATCCTTCACCGCCTCACCGTTTACGTACAGCTCGCCCCCGTAGTACAGCGGATTGGAGGTGGAGCTGTAAAATTTGAATCCACACCAAGAACGGAGATCGTCGACGTATACGGCTTCAAGCTTTGAACAGTTCTCAAAAACGAAATAAAGGATTTGCGTAATACTTTCGGGAACGGTAACGGACGCAAGATTGCCGCAGGAAGAAAACGCGCTGTTTTCAATCAACTTCACCCCATCGGAAAGAACAAGGGACTTCATACTCCGACACGCATAAAAGGCGTTTTGCTTGATCGTGGTAATGCTGCCCGGAATGACGAGATCCTCCACGAGTTCGCCATTCAGATAAAGATCTCCCGCATAGTGCAGCGGTTGGGAAAGATAATTTTTAAAGGTTACGTTGCACCACGCCGCAAGATCCTCAACGTAGACTGCCGTAAGCCCGGTGCAATCGGCAAAGGCGTTTTGTCCGATGCGTACAACGCTTGGGGGAATCGTAACGGATGAAAGACTTGTGCATCCGCTAAAAGCGGCTTCCCCAATATCCGTCACCGCAACACCCAGATAGGTCGGGGGGATGTTTGCGTGCAAGAGCTCTCCCGTATAGCCGCTCACGGCATACGTGCCGCTCTCCGTCATTTCAAACAAGAGCGTCGCTTCAATGGGAAGCGTAAACGTTTGCTCGCCGATCGCGCCGCAAGCGCAGGAATAGTAATACACCGCACCCTCCGTGCTTGTTGCCGCACTCTTTATGTACTCGGGCGCGGTATTTTCTTTGTCAAAAACGTGCGTGTGCTCCGCCGGATGGCAGGCGAAAAACACAAAAATGCAAAGTGAAAGAATTGTAAAAAAATTTACGGTCTTTTTCATTTTTTCCTCTTTTCGTTTCGATATGGTATCAAACAAGCGGGTTCGATGAGTCATTCGACCGTCCGGAACCCCTTATGCTTTCAAACAACGCATAGCACAGATCGCTCAAACAAATATTTCGTAGGTAACAGAGTTAAACCAAAAGCGAAGCCCGCCCGTCTTGACCAAAAGATAATGTCCACGCTGAACACATGAGGCGATCACACCGTTATCCGATATAGAATCGGCTTGATCGACCAGCTCTGCCATCTGATCAAAAACATCCTCGACGGCGTTTAACTTCAGTTTTTTACACAATCTTTTATGCAGGTTGTCAGCATATGCTCCTTTCGGACGGCAAAAAAATCAAGGCGTAAGTCTTGCGTGGAATCACGGCGCCGCCGTGTCCAAATACGTCATCAGCTGTGTGTAGATCTGCTCCATACCAAGGACGGTGGGGTGACCGTTCATCTTGTCGATGTGATGGAGAGCAAGATATTCCACGCCGATGCGTTCTGCCGCGATGCGCATACCCTCAATAATTTGGGGCTTGATGTCGCAATTGGCAATAAAAATGATGCGCGTGCCTGGGTGGTTGCGCTTTAAGGTATCCATAAAAAAGGTAAGTGCGGGCAAAACGGAGAAAAGGTCCTTCTTTTCCCACTCCTCATACTGCAAGTCACCGAGCGGCGCGTTCGCCCAGCTATCGTTGGTGCCACCGAAAACGATGATGGTATCGACCTTGTTTGCATCGAAAAAGCCCGATGCATATAGCATATGGTAGCGATAGATAAAGGAATTGGTCTTCGAGCAATCCCCCTCATAACCCGTGTATCCAACCGTAGAGCCGGACCAGCTGTTGTTGTGGATCAGGTGTGCATCGTCACGCCCAAGCATCCGTCCCCACCACGTGTCCTTCGCGCGCATTTTCGTCACGGGATTTTCAGGACCGCGCCCCTCGTCGGAATAATAGCAACGGTACTCGGATGGAATATAGTCCTTATGCGTAGAATAACTGTCCCCGAAAATGATATAATTCCCAATCATATTAACCTCTTTTGTAAATAATTGTTGTCATTTTGCAGATTTTTTAAAAACCTCTGCCCCACTTATTGCATTATAAATTTTCAAGAATGCCAATTTGATTTACGCGATCGCTCTTTATCTTCATGCACCCTTTAAAAAACAAGGTGGAAGCCTTGTATGGCACCACGGCGCAAAGCGACGGATTCCATAACCAAGCGAAGGCGTGTCTGCAAGCTTGCTTGCAAGAAGACGAGCGACCGTTGCTCCGCAAGCGCTTCGTTCGGACGAAGCAAAGCACGCAGTGCCGTCGCGGCGGCGACGGGCGAGCGGGGAGTATACACCGCTCGCCGCGCTGTCATTCCATACCAATCCTTCGGATTGCATAAACGGTCTTAACAAAGCCAGGACCCAATAAAACAGTTTTAAAAATGTGAAATGATATACCTCACGACGTGCTCATCGTTCGAGCAGATCACGCCATCAGCGACTGCCTTTAGCGAGTCTACGGCATTGGATACCGCAAGGCCACGCCCTGCGGCTCGTATCATACTATCGTCATTATCACTGTCACCGATCGCAATCGTGTGTGCGATATCAACGCCGAGCATACGTGCAAGATCACAGAGTGCATTGCCTTTTCCTGCGGATGCGTTCATGATTTCCAAATTATGGTCCGCGCCCTCGGCAATTCTCAGCCTTGCGTTCGTTTGGAGTTGCCTTTTGCACACGGCTCTGTCCTCGTTGCTATGAAAGCATACGCAAATACACTCAACACGATCCGCCGAGCGACAGTACTCTTTAAAATGCGGTAAGCAAACGGCATATTCGCGCACCACAGCGCGATGTCCTTCCCACACGTTATAATACTGCCACCACTCTTCGGTTTGAAAAGCGGAATCAGCGAAAATTTTTCCGTTGTGACGCACCGTCAGATGGCAAGCGCAAGGTGCTAAAGTATCTAATATGAATTGCACGTCCGCCTTGGAAATACAGTTCATACCGTGGTTTTCACCCATTTTATCAAAAACAACCGCACCGTTAGAGCAAATATAGTAACGAATATCCGGGTTATCCTTCAACGTCGTCGGAATTTCAGAAAAGCCCCTCCCCGTAGAAGGAACAAAATAAACGCCGCCTTTTGCAAGCTCGGAGATCGCCATCAAATTTTCGCGACTTAACTGACCGTTACTGTCAAACAGCGTTCCGTCAAGGTCGCTTGCGATAATTTTATACTCCATATTTTATGACTCCTCTCGCGATGGCAATATACGTGTAGCAAAAATTTCTGCATATACATATATTATATCATAAATCTGCCGCAAAATCAGAGATTTTGAAGCGGAAGCAGAGCTTCCGCAAAAGGCGCGAAGCGCCAATCGGCAGATTTCCGATGTAGTGAAACGGTCTTTGCCCCAGGGGCAAAGCAGCACGCAGGGCGTGCTACGGTAAGCATCTGCTTGCCGTTTTGTTTCATTATATCATAATACCAAATATTTTTCAACAAGAAACAAAGATTACTTTTCGCCCAACGGGAGAAAAGCTGCCTTTTCTCTCTTATCCCTTCACTGAAAAAGTCGCGTGAGCGGTTTATAGAAAGGGTCAGACTAAAAAAGCAAAAGAAAAAGCCGCGTGTGCGGCTTTTTCTTTTGCTTTCCCCAACAATTTCAAGCCCTTTGCAAAGGGCGGCTTGCGTTTGTATTGGCTTATTAAACCTCGCTCAGGTCAACCGTGAACAATATCGCACCTCTTTTTTCCGACGTTTCCGCGGGATAATGCGCCGTTGCGATCACATAAAGCTTTCCGTCGCTTTCCACCGCCGCAGGATAGTGGCATAACGTGATATCATGCACGGGCGCGTCACAATCCATCAACACCTTTTTCTTGGTGAACTGCAAACGGTTCTTTTCGCTGACGTAAAGCACGAGCTTGGACCGACGGAGGCGATCTGCGTTTGCAATTAAATAAAATCTGCCATCGGAAAGCATCCCGCTGTAAATCTTCGAGCTCGTATAGGGGATATCGTGTGACATCGCATCGCTCCAGCTCCCGCCGAAATCTCTTGAAATATAGACCAAAGGAACCCTTCGCTGATCGTTTCGGTTAAAAAGATACAGCACGTTGTCACAACAGATAAGGGTAGTCTCGGGATGCACAAGAGAGCTGCCGTCCGGCAGCACCCCGTTGGGCGCAACCTTGACAATACGCCATTTTGCATCTATTTTCCCGCTATCCGAGATCGCAACGGCAGGGGTGTTTGGAAATCCGTCCTGCTCCGCAATTCTACCGGGAAGGATGAGCTTGCCGTTAGGCAACCGAACCGCGTTCGTATTTAATTTGAACGGAATGGGGCGCGACCACAAGAATTCAAATCGGTCGGTCTCCTTGTTCAGCACGTACAGATCCAAAGAATGCATAAGATCCGCCGAAACCATCTGGTTCATAAGCATATAAAGTTTTCCGTCGCAAATCCCATAAACGGGAGGGCAGTATAGGATTCTTCCGCTTTGATCCTCGGCGATGATCTCGGGATCCGTCCAGGTTTTTCCGCCGTCATACGAGCGTCTTCCTACGATGGGGGTATATCCGGAAAGCTCTTTTTCTCGGCAATTATACCAAGAGGCATATAAAACACCTTCAAACTCTATAATCGCCGCCTCGTGCAAAAAGCTTCCGAACGCCTCGCCCGGATCGTGCACATGCACATAGGATATTCCCGCACTCTCGGTACATTCGCCGAGATCAAGGAACCGGGCGCTCTCCATCTTCGTTGCCAAGAGCATATCTTCAAACTCATAAAACGGATGGATGGTGCAATTAGCACACTTTCTTCTAAATTCGCTCGGTGGAATGCCGATATGCTTAAGAAAAATTTCTGAAAAATAGCTGAAATTGTCAAAGCCGCAAATTGCGGCAATATCCGATATTTTGCTGTCGGTTTTAAGAAGCATTCGGATGGCTTTTTCAAGCAGCTTTTCCGTTCTGAACTGATTGACGGTTTTGTTCGTCAGCTTCTTAAAAAGGTGGCAAAGATAATAATAGCTTACGTGAAACACGCTTGCAACCTGTTCCACCGTCACGCTCTCGTCCAAGTGATCTGCAATATACTCTTTTACGTTTTTTAAGAATGCCGTTTCTTCCATGCAAGCAAGCTCTTTGCCCTTGATGATCAAGTCAATCACTCGTGTTAATGCATCTATACTTTGCAGCTCATAAAAGGATTTTATGCTTTCATCAAGCTTGTTGGGATCAATAAAGGCTCTGACTTTGCAATCAAATTGTAAATAATCGAAAATGTTCGATATCAGATTGGCATCGCAAATTTCACCTTCAAAGAGCCGCGCGATCTCTTTGGCATCCTGCTTCTTCTTCATTTTTGCACCACCTTACGATTAGCATTAAGTCTATTTTAGCATATCTTTTTTCATCAATCTATAACATTTTTGCCGGAACGACATTAAAACCCTTTCAAAAATCGGCTTTTGCACACGATTTGCCGCACAGTTAAGTCAATAAGGCGGATGAAAAGGTGCCATGGCGAAGGATGCTTGTTTTTGCCGATAAAAGCACGAAAAGCCCCCAAAAATCAAGGACTTGGATTAAGAGTCAGTTGATCGTCGGGCTGCGCTAAAGGTGCATATGGCCCCCCCTGTTGGGTTAGTGCAGAGGGAAACAGTTCATAACTGTTTCCCTCAAACGATCTGCGACAAAGCAAGAAGAAATGAAGCGAAGCGGTGCGGAGCGCACATTTCGACTATGCGACTCAGAGGGGCGCTTGCGGAAACAGCGACGGTTTTTCGAAGAAAAACATCGTGCAGTTCGACGCCCACAGGGTAAGCAAGTCAAAACAGTTGTTAACTGTTTTGACGAAGCGCTTAACTGAAACAAGGAGTGTGCAGAGCCGAGCTAGCGCAGGCGATAGCAGACGACTATGTTTCAGGAAGGGAGATTCTCGCGCGAACTGCGCGCTCGGTCTTCCGCGGCTCTGACAGTCCCAAGGCCTTCATTCACTACCGCCGACCTTCCCGAAACATAGTCAAAATGCGCGCTCGGCACAGCCTTGCTTCATTTTTTCTTGTTTCGGTTACACGTTTCGGGGAGACGGTTATTAACCGTTTCCCCTCACTCACCTTCGAGTCCCTTCAAGCAAAAAAGAAACCAACCCTTGCGGATAGGTTTCTTTTTTTGGGGTCATAGGACAAAATTGCAGCTTCAAACTTCAAGAAATCAATCTCAAACGCAAGCTCTGCCAGCTTTGAATGACGATCCTAATCTTTTCTTATTTAGTAATTTTATTTATCAAATCATTCATCAGTGCATCTCTTTTTATATGGTAAACATACGTCATCGGATATCCATTATGATTCATTGCATAAAAATTGTCATAG
>JAFTIH010000002.1 GCA_017456985.1 Clostridia bacterium
CTGTACCAGAGCGCTGTAGCCGCCGATAAAATTGATGCCGAGCGTGTCGGCGGCGCGGTCCATCGCACGGGCAACGTCGATGACGCGGTCCTCGGAAATGCCGCCCGCAACGAGCGACACAGGGGTCACGGACACGCGCTTGTTGATGATCGGAATGCCGTATTCCTTTTCGATCGTCTCGGCGGTGGGGCAAAGATGCTCCGCCGTTTTGGTGATCTTGTCGTAGATCTTGTCGCAAAGACGGTCCGCGTCCTCGCTCACACAGTCGTACAGGGAAATGCCCATCGTTACGGTGCGGATATCGAGGTTTTCGTCGCGGATCATCCGTATAGTTTCGTGTATTTCTTCGGTGTTATACATAGCGTCTTTTCCTTAAATTTTGTGCATTGCGGCGAAGATATCCTCGTGCATCGTGTGGATCTCCAAGCCCGATTCCTCACCGAGCACCTTCATCGTATCCACGAAGGAGGCAAAGGGTACGGTCATGTTGTCGATCTCCACGACCATCACCATCGAGAAAAATTCCTTCATAACGGATTGCGAAACGTCAAGAATGTTGGCGCCCGCCTCGGCGCACTTGCCGCTGACCTTGTTGATGATGCCGATCGCATCACGGCCGATGACACTGATAACAGCTTTCATAATGCTTTTCCTTCCTTTATCTTTAATACAGCACAAGTATATCACATCCAACGGGCAAAATCAAGAGCAAATCGAACAAAAAGAGGAAATCTTTCTCCCCTCCGCTCTTGTAAAAAACGACGAATTTTTCATTTTAGTCTTTACAAATCGAATTTTATCCGATATAATAAAATCGCAGAATTTCGGTTTTTTTATCCTGATTTTTTTACAGAAAGGATTTTGATATGAGCTTTTTCAATCCGTCTTCCCCCTTTAGCATCTTCAACATTTTCACGTTGCTCGGCGGCCTTGCTTTGTTCTTGTACGGAATGAAGATCATGTCCTCGGGACTTGAAAAGCTTGCGGGCGGTAAGCTTGAGGGTCTTCTCAAAAAGATGACCTCCAATCCCTTCAAGAGCCTTGCGCTGGGCGCGGGCATCACCATCGCCATCCAATCCTCCTCTGCACTGACGGTTATGCTCGTGGGTCTTGTCAACTCGGGCATTATGCAGCTGCCCCAGACGGTGGGCATCATTATGGGCTCCAACATCGGCACCACGCTGACGGCGTGGATCACCTCGCTTGCGGGCATCGACGGCGGCAACTTCTTTATGACGCTGCTCAAGCCCTCCTCCTTCTCCCCCATCATCGCCCTCATCGGCGTGCTTCTCATTATGGTGGCGAAGTCGGACAAGCGTCGCTCGGTCGGCTCCATCTTCATCGGCTTTGCCGTTCTGATGTTCGGTATGGGCTTTATGTCCGACGCGATGGAAAGCCTTGCGGAGCTTGAGGGCTTCACGAGCGTTCTGACCGCCTTCAACAATCCCCTTCTCGGCGTGCTCGTCGGTACCGTCTTCACGGGTATCATCCAGAGCTCTGCCGCATCCGTTGCCGTATTGCAGGGCCTTGCGGGTACGGGTCACGTCACCTTCGCAATGGCGTTCCCCATTATTATGGGTCAGAATATCGGTACGACCGTGACCGCCGCCATCTCCTCCATCGGCGTTAATAAGAGCGCCAAGCGCGTTGCCGTGGTGCACGCGGCGTTCAACATCATCGGTACCGTTTTGTTCCTCATCGTTTACGGCGTGCTTTACCTGTTCGTTCCCAAGCTCCCGCTCTTTCAAATGGCGATCGACGAGTTTGGCATCGCCATCTCGCACACCGTCTTTAACGTCGTTTCCACCGTTATCCTGCTTCCCTGCTCAAAGCTCCTCGTCAAGATCGCGGAGCGCCTTATCAAGGAAAAGAGCGAGGACGGCAAGGACAGCGAGGTCGTCTGCTTCCTCGACCGCCGTCTGTTTGCGACCCCCTCGATCGCGGTCGGCGAGTGCGACGCCCGCGCAACCGAAATGACGCGCCTTGCAAGAGAGGCGATCACCTCGGCGCTCGATTACTTAAAGAAGCCCGACGCAAAGCTGCGCGACCACATCCTCGACCTTGAGGACCGTATCGACAAATACGAGGACGCCCTCGGCAAATATCTTGTGGCGCTCTCCGCGCACGCTCTGTCCGACCGCGACTCGCGCGAGTCGGCGAAGCTCCTTCACTCCATCGGCAACCTTGAGCGTATCGGTGACCACGCGGTCAATCTCGTCAAGGTCGCGGACGAGATCGCGGACAAGGGTCTTGCTTTCTCCCCCGCCGCCGAGCGTGAGATCGCGGTGCTTGACCGCGCAACGCGCGACATTCTCGACATCACCGTCGCGGCGTTCTGCCAGGACGATGCCGAGAGCGCAGGCCGCGTTGAGCCGCTGGAGCAGGTTATCGACTATCTCATCGCCGAGATCCGCTCCCGCCACATCAGCCGCTTGCAGAAGGGCAATTGCACGGTGGAAATGGGCTTTATCCTCGCGGACCTGCTCAACAACTACGAGCGCGTTTCCGACCACTGCTCCAACATTGCCGTTGCCGTGATCGAGTCGGAGAGCGCTAGCGATCCCGGTGCGCACGCCTACCTGCAGGAGTTCAAAAGCAGCCACGGCTTTAACGAGGTCTTTGAGCGCTATATGGGCAAGTACGCACTGTAAAAAACGCCCTTTTCCCCCTGATTTTATCAAGATTTTATCAAGAAAAACCGCCGTTTTCCCCTCGTTTCGGGGGCATTCGGCGGTTTTCGCCATTTTGCACAAAAAACACAAGATGTTGTGGTACAAAACATCGAAAACACAAAATATAGTTTTTAGGGGTTGACAAACACTACCCATTGTGGTATAATTTTTGATGCAAGCCCAAAAGCTCTCGCAAAATCGCGCGGGCGTGCTTGCAACCGCTTAAAAAAGAAGCTGTCGGAATGTGATTTTCGGCGGCTCTTTTCACGCCTTAGCCTATCACAACCGAAATCGAACCCGTTTTAAGGGGTGGATTTCGTGATATGCTTCGCTTAAAATTCTTGTAGACAGGCTACGCACATTTTTCACGGAAAGGAGTGGCAAAATGCTCTTACGCGGACTGCAAAAAACAACCCTGCTTGACTTTCCCGGCAAGGTCGCCTCGACGGTGTTCACGGGCGGTTGCAACTTCCGCTGTCCCTTCTGCCACAACGCATCGCTCATCCGCGCCGACGGCGGTGAGGACCGTCTTTCCGAGGAAAATTTCTTTGCCTTCTTAAAAAAACGCCGCGGGCTCAACGACGGCGTTTGCATCACGGGCGGAGAGCCGCTCTTACAAAAGGACATCGTTCCTTTTATTAAACGCATTCGCGATGAGGGCTTCTTCGTCAAGCTCGACACCAACGGCTCGTATCCCGAGGTGCTCGGCACGCTGTGCGACGAAGGGTTGCTCGACTACGTAGCGATGGACGTGAAGAACGCGCCCGCAGCATACGCAAAGACGGCGGGCGTTTCGGAGGATATCCTTCCCAAAATTGAGCAAAGCATCGCCATTTTAAAGCGCGGCACCGTTCCCTACGAGTTCCGCACCACCGTCGTCAAGGGTCTGCACACCGAGCAAACGATGCGGGCGATTGGCGAGTGGCTCGGCGACGTACCCGCCTACTTCATCCAGAACTTCACCGATTCGGGGGACGTTCTCGTGGGCGGACTTTCGGGCTTCACCCCGAGCGAGCTTACGGCACTGCTTGACGCCGTCAAGCCCTATATTCCGAGCGCCCGCGTGCGCGGAATGTAAAAAGATTGTATTAAAAAAACGATAAACGAAAGAAGGAGCACATCATGTATCAGGTACTCAAGCGCAACGGCAAGGTCATTGATTTTGATCTTGACAAGATCGCCTCTGCCATCAAGATGGCATTCGAGGCACAGGAAAAGCAGTATCACCCCAACGTCATTGACTTTCTCGCACTGAAGGTCACCGCAGAATTTGAGCCCAAGATCAAGGAAGGACTGATTGCTGTCGAGGACATTCAGGACAGCGTGGAGTCCGTTCTCGTACAGGCAGGCTATGCTGACGTCGCAAAGGCGTACATTCTGTACCGCCGTCAGAGAGAAAAGCTGCGCAATATGGAAAGCACCGTCCTCAACTACAAGGACATCGTAGATAGCTACCTGCGCGTCACCGACTGGCGCGTGAAGGAAAACTCCACCGTTACCTATTCGGTGGGCGGTCTGATCCTCTCCAACTCGGGTGCGATCACCGCAAACTACTGGCTCTCCGAGGTTTATGACGACGAGATCGCCAACGCACACCGCAACGCAGACATTCACATTCACGACCTTTCGATGCTGACGGGCTATTGCGCAGGCTGGTCGCTCAAGCAGCTTATCAAGGAGGGTCTTGGCGGCGTTCCCGGCAAGATCACCTCGGCTCCTGCATCCCACCTTGCAACGCTCTGCAACCAGATGGTCAACTTCCTCGGCATTATGCAGAACGAGTGGGCAGGCGCACAGGCATTCTCCTCCTTCGACACCTACCTCGCTCCCTTCGTCAAGGCGGACAACCTCACCTACGATCAGGTCAAGAAGTGCATTGAGTCCTTCATCTACGGTGTCAATACCCCCTCCCGTTGGGGTACGCAGGCACCCTTCTCCAACATCACGCTCGACTGGACGGTTCCCGCAGACCTTGCGGAGCTGAACGCCATCGTGGGCGGCAAGGAGATGCCCTTCAAGTATAAGGATTGTAAGGCAGAGATGGATATGGTCAACCGCGCATTCATCGAAACGATGATCGAGGGCGACGCCAACGGCCGCGGCTTCCAATACCCCATCCCCACCTATTCCATCACCCGCGACTTTGACTGGTCCGAGACCGAGAACAACCGTCTGCTCTTCGAGATGACCGCAAAGTACGGTACTCCCTACTTCTCCAACTATATCAACAGCGATATGGAGCCCTCGGACGTCCGTTCGATGTGCTGTCGCTTGCGCCTTGACCTTCGCGAGCTTCGCAAGAAGTCGGGCGGCTTCTTCGGAAGCGGTGAGTCCACCGGCTCGATCGGTGTCGTTACCATCAATATGCCCCGTATTGCATACCTTGCTGAGGATGAGGCAGACTTCTACCGCCGCCTCGACCATATGATGGACATCTCCGCTCGCTCGCTCAAGGTCAAGAGAGAGGTCATCACCAAGCTTCTGAACGAGGGTCTGTATCCCTACACCAAGAGATATCTCGGTACCTTCACCAACCACTTCTCCACCATCGGTCTGATCGGTATGAACGAGGTGGGTCTGAACGCAAAATGGCTGCGCGCGGATATGACGCACGCGTGCACGCAGAAGTTCACCGCAGAGGTGCTTGACCATATGAGAGAGCGCCTGTCCGACTATCAGGAGCTGTACGGCGATCTTTACAACCTCGAGGCTACCCCCGCAGAGTCCACCACCTACCGCTTCGCAAAGCACGACAAGAAGCGCTTCCCCGAGATCTTCACCGCATCCAACGGCTCGACGCCCTACTACACCAACTCCTCTCACCTGCCCGTAGGCTACACCGAGGACGTTTTCGACGCGCTCGCTATCCAGGATGAGCTGCAGACCCGCTACACCTCGGGCACGGTATTCCACGCCTTCATCGGCGAAAGACTTCCCGACTGGCGCAGTGCCGCAACGCTCGTGCGCAAGATCGCAGAGAACTACAAGCTCCCCTATTACTCCATCTCTCCCACCTACTCCGTATGTAAGGACCACGGCTACCTGCCCGGCGAGCAGTTCGTCTGCCCCGAGTGCGGCGGCGCGACCGAGGTTTACAGCCGTATCACGGGCTACTACCGCCCCGTTCAGAACTGGAACGACGGTAAGGCTCAGGAGTACAAGGAAAGAAAGCTCTACAACATCGCAGGCTCCTACGCGCGTCACGAGGGCAAGGGCGACTTTGATACCCCCCTTTCCGACCGCACCGAAGCCATCGGTGAGAGCGCTCCCATCGTCGATTTAGAGGCGGGCAACCGCACCATCCTCTTCGCTACCAAGACCTGCCCCAACTGCAAGATGGCAATGGCATTCCTTGACAAGGCGGAGATCCCCTACGAGCACGTGCTCGCTGACGAGAACCGTGAGCTCGTAGAGCTGTACGATATCCATCAGGCACCCACGCTCGTGGTCGTACGCGGCGGCACGGTCGAGAAGATCGTCAACGTGTCCAACATCCGCAAATTCATCGAAGCAAACAGCTAAAACCCCTACGCCCCCGTGTCCATCGGAACATGGGGGCGTACTACAAGGAGAATTGCATTATGTACGATATTATCATCATCGGCTCGGGTCCTGCGGGACTGACCGCCGCTGTGTATGCCTTGCGCGCAGATAAAAGCGTGCTCGTGCTGGAAAAGGAGACCTTCGGCGGACAGATCACGCTTTCCCCTCACGTAGAAAACTGTCCCGGCTTTGCACACATCAGCGGAAGCGAGCTGGGCGAAAAGCTTCTTGAGCAGGCAATGGGGCTTGGCGCAGAGATCGATATGGGCGAGGTCACGGGCATCCGCCGTCAGGGCTCGACTTGCATCGTTGAGACCGCCGAGGGCAGCGAGTACGCCTCGCGCGCCGTCATCATCGCTACGGGCTCGCGTCACCGTCCCTTAGGCGTTGCGCGAGAGGAGGAGCTGATCGGTAAGGGAATTTCCTATTGTGCCGTCTGCGACGGCGCCTTCTTCGCGGGGATGGAGGTCGCCGTGATCGGCGGCGGAAATTCCGCGCTCCAAGAGGCTGTGATGCTCAGCGACCTTTGCAAGAAGGTCACCGTGGTGCAGAACCTCGGCTTCCTCACGGGCGAGAAGCGCCTTGCCGACAAGCTCGCCGCCAAGGATAACGTAACGATCATTCTTTCCACCGTCGTGGATGCGCTTGAGGGCGGCGATAAGCTGGAAGCGCTCTCCCTCAAAAACACGGAAACGGGTGTTAAGACCCGCCTTGCCGTGGACGGCGCCTTCGTTTGCATCGGACAGATCCCCGATTGCGGCGCCTTTGCAGAGCACGTACCGCTCAACGAGTACGGCTATATCGAAGCCGCCGAGGACTGCTTGACGCCCGACGAGGCGATCTTCGTCGCAGGTGACTGCCGATCGAAGCGCGTGCGTCAGATCACCACAGCGACCGCGGACGGTGCGGTCGCCGCGATCGCCGCTTGCCGCTACCTTGATAAGTAAAAGGTAAGAGGTAAGAGGTAATAAGCAAAAACGCGCAGGGGCATCCTGCGCGTTTTTAAAAAAGAAAAAACGGTACATACTAATCCCATCGACCGTCTTCTAAAAGGAAAAAAACTATGCTGAAAATCGCTTTTTTTGATACCAAGCCCTACGACAAGGAGTCCTTCGACGCCGCCGTCGCGGGCAAAGAGATCGAAATCAAATATTTTGAAACCAAGCTTTGTGAGGACACCGTATCGCTCGCGCAGGGTGCGGACGCCGTGTGCGCCTTCGTCAACGATACCGTCACCGCCGCCGTCATCGACCGCCTGTGTGAAGCGAACGTGCGCGTGCTGCTACTGCGCTGTGCGGGCTTCAATCAGGTGGATATGGCGCACGCCTTTGGGCGCATTCACGTCCTTCGCGTGCCCGCCTATTCTCCCTACGCCGTCGCAGAGCACGCTATGGCGCTCTTGCTCACCTCCATCCGCCGCATCCATAAGGCGTATATCCGCACCAAGGACTTCAATTTTAGCCTTGCGGGACTGACGGGGTTTGACTTGCACGGCAAAACGGTGGGCGTGATCGGTACGGGCAAGATCGGGCGCGTCTTTATCGACATCTGCCGCGGCTTCGGGATGCACGTGCTTGCCTTTGATAAATTTCCCGCCGCCGACCTTTCGCGCGACGGTAGCGTGCGCTACGTGCCGCTTGACACCCTCTTCGCCGAGAGCGACGTGATCTCTTTGCACTGTCCCCTCACCGAGGAAACCTACCACCTGATCGACAAAGCCGCCCTCGACAAATGCAAAAAGGGCGTGGTGCTGATCAACACCTCGCGCGGCGCGCTCGTGGATGCCGAGGACCTGCTTGACGCCATCCGCGCACGGCAGGTGGGCGCCGCCTGCCTCGACGTGTATGAGGAGGAGTCGGAGCTGTTCTTCGAGGACTTTTCGGGACACATTCCCAAGGATGAGATCCTCTCGCGGCTCATCTCGATGCCCAACGTCATCGTCACCTCGCACCAGGCGTTTTTGACGCGCGAGGCGCTCAAAAACATTGCGGACACCACCGTTGAGAACCTTCTTTCCTTCTATCAGACGGGAGAATGCCCCAACGAGCTTTGCTATCGCGGTGGCTGTGCGGAGGACTGCAAGAGCGGAAAATGCTTCTAAAGCATTTTCCGCGGTTATGATTGCCCTAGGCAAGAGAGAATAGTATGAACTCGGTTTTGAAGGGCAAATATCTGTATCATGCTTCGATATTTTTTCTTGCAATATCCGCATATTGCCGCAAAAAAATATCTCGCCTATCCTAAATATTTGCTCCTTAAAAACTCGTAAGACTCTCAAGCCTTAATTTTATGATGATTTTGGTGCTTGGCGAACGCCGCCAAGTGTGGACTTTGCAAGTGAGTCAAGTGCCGAAAGCACTGAAAATTCAGGCTTGAGAGCGAGTTCGTACTATTCTCTCTTGCCTACGGGCAAGTTATGAGTTATGAGAGGCTTCGCCACGTTATGAGTGCCTTCGGCACGTTTGCAGTGAGCGGGCATAAAGGATTTATTTTATGCACGACCGAAGGACGTAAATTTCAAGATTACGCAATAACATTTCATCAAAAAGGAGCGTTTGCAAGAAACGCTCCTTTTCATTCTACTTATTCTACTTTCCAAGCGGCTTTACGAAGCCCTTGCCCTCGCCCGTCCCCGTCAGGTCGGCACCGATGACGCGGTCGCGATAGGTGATGAGATTGGCATAGACCTTGCCCTCATACCCCTCGTATCCCTCGATCTCGTAGGTATAGCGGGTGACCGTCTTACCCGTGTATTTTGACAGATCGAAGCCCTGCTCCTTTTGCAGCTCGTTATAGCCGAGAAGCACCGCGTCAAGCGTCGCGGGGAGCGCGTATTCTACCGTGCTTTTTGCGTCCCCCGTCGTTTGATACCCGAACGCCGAGAGAAAACCGCGGCGATCCGTTTCGGTGCGGATGCCCTCGTAGGAAACGGAGGACAGCACGGGCTCCTCGGCGGCGTAAAACGCGGAAAGCCCGATGAGCACGGACACGGAGAGCACAAGAATCAGCACGAAGCGAAGCGTCGTCGCCTTTACGGAATAAATAAACATGGCATATTCCATCCTTTCTTTCACGACATCCTATGCAAAAGAAGGGGGGAATATGCCATATGCGATAGAAAAGCCCGCAAGGATGAGAAAACGGACGAGCCGCGCCTTACAGTCCGAGCAAACGCTCGGCGTTTTTGTGGGTGATCTTCTCCCATTCATCCTGTGAAAGCCCAAGAGAGGACAAGAGCCGAAGCTCCATCTCGGCAGTATGCCAGGGGCTGTCCGTGCCAAACAGAAGGCGGTCGGCGCCGTGGCGCTCAAGAATCTTCTCGGCGTAGTATTTAGGCATCTGCGCGTAGCCGAAGGACGTGTCGAAATAGACGTCAGCCCCTGCAAGAAGCGCTAACACGTCGGCGTAGCACCCAACACCGCCCCAGTGTGCCGCCACGACGGGCGACTCAAACTGCTCGAGCGCGCGCACAAGCTTTTCGGGCGTGTTGCCGTAGGGCGGTGCAAAGCCGTAATCCACGCCCGCGTGAAAGACGGTCACAAGACCGAGCGAGGAGATCTTTTTATAGAGAGGAAAAAGTGCGGGATCGTCCACCGAAAAGCCCTGATAGTCGGGGTGGAGCTTGACGCCCTTTAACCCCATCGCGGCGATCCGCTCCAGCTCTTCGAGAGCGTCGGGTGCCGAGGGGAAGACCGAACCAAAGGCGATCAGCTCTTCCCTCTCGTTTAAGCAGGCGGCAAAATCGTTGACGCTCTTTTGCTGGTGCGCGTTGGTCGCGATCGACAGCACCACCGAGCGGTCAACTCCGCTCGCCTTCATCCGTGTAACGAGTCCCCCCGCCGTTCCGTCCGTGTAATATTCCATACCACCCGACGCGTCCGACAGCTTTTCCACCGCCCTTGCGGCGATCCTGTCGGGAAACGCGTGGGTATGAAAATCGATCAGCATAGTTTCTCCTTACCTTAAATTGCCTTCTCTCAGTCGAGAGAAGGCAATTTGTAAAGTATTGTTTGCATTTTTATGGGTTTGTATGCATCGCAAGCAAAGACGCCTACGGGAAATTTAAGTCGTTAACGAAAATCCCAAGGCCCCGTCTTTTGCTTGAAAAAGAGCTTACAATTTTCCGTAGGCTAGGCGTGAAGTCGGGGGAGCTATGCTTAGCACTGCCCTCCGCGAACAACGGCGCATACGGGAAATTTAAGTCGTTAACGAAAATCCCAAGGTCCCGTCTTTTGCTGAAAAAGAGCTTACAATTTTCCGTAGGCTAGGCGTGAAGTCGGGGGAGCTGTGCTTAGCACTGCCCCCCGCGAACAACGACGCATACGGGAAATTTAAGCCTTTTTCAATTAGCACTGCCCCCCGCGAACAACCACGCATACGGGAAATTTAAGCCTTTTTCAAAAAGAGCGTTGCCTTTTCATCATTAATAGCCCACTCTTTTCCTCCAACGATCTGTGCATCCGCATAGATAAAACCGTCCGCGAGAACGACGGCGGCGATCTTGCCCTCGTTTGCCTTGGCAACTGCGGTCAGCTTTTCGGATGCCGCGAGCGTCACGTAGATGTGGTCGGTCACGTCGAAGCCGTTTTCCTTGCGCATCGTCTGGATCTTGCTGACGAGCTCGTTGACGTAGCCCTCCTCGATCAGCTCGGGAGTGAGGGTAACATCGAGCACGACGGTCACGCCGCGGTCGGAAGCCGTTTCAAAGCCGGGCATCTTGACGGCGTCGATGAGCAGGTCGTCCTTGGTCAGCTCGGCAACCGTGTCGCCTACGGTGATCTTGAGCACGCCGCTCTCCTCAAGCTCTGCCATCGCCGCGTTGCCGTCCAGCGTATCGAGCGCCGCACGGATGCCGCCGAGGATCTTGCCGTACTTGGGACCCACGGTACGAAGCTGGGGCTTGAAGGTGTAGGTGGTGAAGCGGGAGAGGTCGTCGGTAAAGACGATCTCTTTGACGTTCAGCTCGTCCTTGATGATGTCGCAGAAGAATGCGGGAAGCGCCTCGTCCGCCTTGACGAACATTCTGCCGATGGGCTGACGGTTCTTGACCGAGGCGGCGTTTCTTGCGCTTCGACCCAGAACGGTCACAGCAAGGACCTCCTTCATCCGCGCCTCAAGCTCTGCATCGATGCGCGAAGCGTCGGACACGGGGTAAGAGCAAAGATGCACGCTGCGAGGTGCGGACGCGTCCTGCTCTGCTACGAGGTTCTGATACATATTTTCCGCCATAAAGGGCAGAAGAGGAGCAACTGCCTTGACGGTGGTCACGAGTGCGGTGTAGAGCGTGGAGTACGCGGCGATCTTGTCCGCCGTCATCTCCTTGCCCCAGAAGCGCTCGCGGTTGCAACGCACGTACCAGTTGGAAAGCTCGTCCACGAAGTCGTCGAGCAGGCGGGTCGCCTCGGGGATCGCGTACGCTTCGAGATTCTTATCCACGCCGCCCACCATCGTGTGCAGACGCGAGAGGAGCCACTTATCCATCACGGTGAGGGCGCCCTCGTCAAGCACGTGCCTCTTGGGATCGTAGCCGTCAATCCCCGCGTACAGTGTAAAGAACGCGTAGGTGTTCCACAGCGTACCCATAAAGCGGCGCTGTCCCTCCACGACTGCCTCGCGATAGAAGCGGTTGGGAAGCCAGGGTGCAGAATTGGAATAGAAGTACCAGCGGATGGCGTCCGCGCCGAACTCCTCAAGTGCCTCGAAGGGATCGACCGCATTACCCTTGGACTTGGACATCTTCTGTCCGTCCTTGTCCAGCACGTGACCCAGCACGAGAACGTTCTTGTAGGGCGCCTTATCAAAGATGAGCGTGGAGATCGCCATCAGCGAATAGAACCAGCCGCGCGTCTGGTCAACGCCCTCGGAAATCCAATCCGCAGGGAAATGCGCGTCGAAGATCTCCTTGTTTTCAAAGGGGTAGTGCCACTGCGCGAAGGGCATCGCACCCGAGTCAAACCAGCAGTCGATGACCTCGGGAACGCGGCGCATCTCGCCGCCGCAATCGGGGCAGCGAAGCGTCACGGCGTCGATATAGGGACGGTGAAGCTCAATATCCTCGGGGCAGTTGTCCGACATCGCACGAAGCTCCTCAATCGAGCCGATGGCGTGCGTCTTGCCGCAGGAGCACTCCCAGATGTTAAGAGGCGTACCCCAATAGCGGTTACGGGAAAGACCCCAGTCCTGAATGTTTTCGAGCCAGTCGCCAAAGCGTCCCTTACCCACGTTCTCGGGGATCCAGTTGACGGTCGCGTTGTTGCGAAGCAGCTGCTCCTTGACTGCCGTCATACGGATAAACCAGCTCTCGCGGGCGTAGTAGATGAGGGGGGTGTTGCAGCGCCAGCAATGGGGATAATCGTGCTCGAATTTGGGGGCGGAGAAGAGCTTGCCCTCTTTATCAAGGTCAACGAGCACGAGGGGGTCAGCATCCTTGACAAACTTGCCCGCGTAGGGGGTCTCTGCCGTCATCTCGCCCTTGCCGTCCACGAACTGCACGAAGGGCAGGTCGTAGTTTCTTCCCACGCGGGAGTCGTCCTCACCAAACGCGGGCGCGATATGAACGATACCCGTACCGTCGGACATCGTAACGTAGCCGTCCGCCGTCACGAAGTGTGCCTTTTTCTTCTGTCTTGCCGCCTCGGCGCCCGTGCAGGCGAAGAGGGGCTCGTATTCCAAGCCCTCAAGCTCGGCACCCGTCATGCGGGTGATGATTTCGTAAGCGGGCGCGCCGTCCTTGCCGAGCGATCCCAGCACCGCGTCAAGCAGTGCCTCTGCCATATAGTAGGTATAGCCGTCAGCCGCCTTCACCTTGACGTAGGTTTCCTTGGGGTTGACGCAAAGCGCGACGTTGGAGGGAAGCGTCCAGGGCGTGGTCGTCCAAGCAAGCAGATAAGCGTCCTCGCTCTTGACGCGGAAGCGCACGACTGCCGAACGTTCCTTGACCGTCTTATAGCCCTGCGCGACCTCGTGGCTCGAAAGCGGGGTGCCACAACGGGGGCAATAGGGGACGATTTTGAAGCCCTTGTAGAGCAGTCCCTTGTCGAAGATCTTTTTGAGCGCCCACCACTCGGACTCGATGAAGGAGTCGTGATAGGTGACGTAAGGGTCGTTCATATCCGCCCAGAAGCCAACGCGGTCGGAGAAATCCTCCCACATTCCCTTATACTTCCAAACGCTCTCCTTGCACTTGCCGATAAAGGGGTCAAGACCGTATTTCTCGATCTGCTCCTTGCCGTCAAGACCGAGAAGCTTCTCGACCTCAAGCTCAACGGGAAGACCGTGCGTATCCCAGCCCGCCTTACGAATGACCTCGTAGCCCTTCATCGTGCGGTAACGGGGGATCATATCCTTGATGACGCGCGTAAGCACGTGACCGATATGCGGCTTGCCGTTTGCGGTGGGGGGACCGTCGTAGAAGGTGAAGGAGGGCGCGCCCTCTCTCTCCCTTACACTCTCTTCAAAAATGCCTTTTTCATTCCAGAAACGCAGCGTTTCTGCCTCTCTTTCGCGGAAAGAGAGATTGGTGTCAACCTTCTTGAACATATTTTCAGACCTCCGTCAGTTTTTTACAAAAGAAAAAGGCGCCTCGCACGAACGAGAACACCCGGGAAAACCACTCATTCCATACCCACGATATGTTGCCCTTTTACGGCGGGCGCCCGTCGCGCCTTACTCCCTTCGGGCGCGCGGCTCGGGAGTGATCTTCGCAAAGGTCGTCACCTGCCGCCTTGCACCGTACGCGGCTCGCTAAAGGGACCCATCCTTCGTTACTCTCTCCGTCATTGCCTTTATGATTTTACTTCAAGTATTATAATATATTTTTTTGTTTCTGTCAAGTCTTTTTTCTTCACAAAAAGATAAAAAGCCAAAAAGTTAAACTTTTTACAAAAAAGGGCTTTATTTCCGCCCTCGGCTGTTGTATAATAAAGTGATAAAAGAATTTTTTTACGGTTTGACGGATTTTAACCTTGCCCCGCGCAAGTAACGACGCATCTACACGTTTTCGTCAACCACGGTTTGATGAAAGCTTGTGGAGGCGAGGCAGCTTGCGAGGGTGCCGTACCGCCGCCGTACTGCCCCGCGCAAGTAACGACGCATCTACACGTTTTCGCCAACCACGGTTTGATAAAAACTTGTAGAGGCGAGGCAGCTTGCGAGGGTGCCGTACCGCCGTACTGCCCCGCGCATGTAACGACGCATCTACACGTTTTCGTCAACCGTTCAGAAAGGAGGAGCCGTATGAACCGCAAAGCTATTCTTCCCGAGCTTCTTGCGCCCGCAGGGAGCGAAGAGGCGCTTCTTGCCGCCTGTGCCGCAGGCGCCGACGCCGCATATCTCGGCGTTGCCGAGGGCGTATCCAACGCGCGCACGCTTGCCGAAAACTTCACGCGCGAGCAGCTTTTACGGCTCATCCCGCTTGCCCACGCCCACGGCGTGCGCATCTACGTCACGCTCAACACCCTCGTTTACGACCGCGAGATGCCCGCCCTGCTTGACCTTGCCCGTTTCCTTTACGAGGCGGGCGCGGACGCGCTCATCGTCGCAGATCTCGGACTCGCGCGCGCCCTGCGCGAGGCACTTCCCGACCTTCCCCTGCACGCATCCACGCAAGCCTTCACCCATTCCGCACGCGGCGTGCGCGCGCTCTCGGCGCTCGGCTTTTCCCGCGTGGTGCTTGCACGCGAGCTTTCCGAGGCAAATATCCGCGAAGCCACCAAAAGCACCCCCGCCGAAACGGAGATCTTCTTGCACGGCGCGCTTTGCGTGTCCCATTCGGGACAGTGCCTGTTTTCCTCGCTCGTGGGCGGTCGAAGCGGCAACCGCGGCGCCTGCGCCCAGCCCTGCCGTCTGCCCTACGGGGAGGGGTACCCCTTAAGCTTAAAGGACTACTGCCTTGCGCGGCATATCCCCGCGCTCATCGATAGCGGCGTCGCCTCGCTCAAAATTGAGGGACGCATGAAAAGCCCCGCCTACGTATACGGCGTCACGCGCATTTACCGCCGTCTTCTCGACGAGCGCCGCGCCGCAACGGACGCCGAAATGGAAGCGCTCGCGCGCATCTTCTCGCGCGACGGCTTTACCGACGGTTATTTTACGGGCGACCTCTCGCATATGGGCGGCGTGCGCCGCGCCGAAGATAAAGCGGCGTCACGCGAGGAGAGCACCGTCCCACCCCTCGCTCCCGTCCCGCTTCATATCGAAGCCGCCATTCGGGCAAACCGCCCCGCCGCGCTTGCGCTTACCCTTCGCACAAGGGAGGGCAAGGAGCACCGCGTGCGCATAGAGGGCGAGGTGCCGCTCGTCGCCGAGCGCGCCGCACTAACCCCTGAAAATGTAAACGAGCGGTTAGCAAAACTCGGGGGAACGGGCTTTGCCGCCGCCGAGATTTCTCTCTCACTTGACGAAGGGCTGTTCCTGCCCGTCGGCGCGCTCAACGCCCTGCGCCGCGCGGCGGTAGAGGCTCTTTACGCGTCGCTCCGCACCCGCACCGAGGAAGCCGCCCCGCCCACAGCGGCGGAGCAAGGCACCCCCGCACCCCTTGCGTTAGCGCGTACCGCGCAGTTTTTCCGCGCAGACACCTTCGTCGGGACGGATACGCAGGATTTTGACGCGTGTTTTTTATCCCTCGCACAGTTTGACGCGCTTCCCAAGGAGGGCAAAACGCCAAACGGCGTCGCCCTGCCCCCCGTGATTTTTGACAGTGAGGAGAGCGCCGTCAAGCGGGCGCTTCTTGCCCTCGCCGCACGCGGGGTGCGCTACGCGCTCGTGTCCTCGCTCGGCGCCGTATCGCTCGCGAAGGAATGCGGATTTCTCCCCTTCGGGGACTTCCGTTTGAACATCACCAACGAAAAAAGCGCCGCACTCTATCGCGAAATGGGGCTTTGCGGCTTTCTTTCGGCGGCGGAGCTTGCCCCGTCCGCCGCGCGCCGTCTTGGCGCCTCGACCGTCGTTTACGGGCGCATCCCGCTGATGCTCACCGAGCGTTGCTTCGTCAAGGAGAGCGCAGGGTGCGGCGCGTGCGGACGCTTCTCCCTTCTCGACCGCAAGGGCGTGCGCTTCCCCGTTTTGCGCGAGGCACCCCACCGCGCGCTCGTCGTCAACAGCGTCCCCACCTATCTCGGGGACACGCGCGACGGCGAGGGCGTAGGCGCCCACTTCCTCTTTACCGTCGAGAGCGCGCGCGAGGCAAACGATGTCCTGCGCGCCGCCTCTCGCCGCGCGCCGCTTGCAAAGCCCGTGCGCCGCGCCTTCAAATAACCAAAGTCCGCCGCAAGCGCGCGGCAACCGACTACGAAAGGACGTCCTCTTTTATGCTTATCCTCGCTTCGAAATCCCCCCGCCGCCGCGAGCTGATCACTGCGCTTGGCAGACCCTTCGTCGCCACGAGCGCAGACGCGGACGAAACGCTTCCCGCAGGGCTCTCCCCGCGCGAGGCGGTCACCCTGCTTGCCACGCGCAAGGCAGAGGCGGGCGCCGCAACCGCCGCTCCCGACGACCTCGTCGTGGGCGCAGACACGCTCGTTTTCTATCGGGGCGAGGCGCTCGGCAAGCCGAGCGACGAGAAGGACGCCGTTAGAATGCTCACCCTGCTTTCGGGAACGGAGCACGAGGTATGGACGGGCGTCGCCGTATGGCACGGCGGTCACATCTTTGCCGACGCCGCGCTGACCACCGTGCGCTTCCGCAAGCTCACGGAGCGCGAAATTCTCCGCTACGTGAAAACGGGGGAGCCGATGGACAAGGCGGGCGCCTACGGCATCCAAGGCAAGGGCGGCAAGCTGGTCGAGTCCTACAAGGGCGCCTTCGACAACGTCATCGGACTGCCCGTTTCCCTGCTCGCGCACCTGATCGAGCAGCACGAGAAGCGCGACCGTATGCTTTCGGTCGTGCGCATCTTAAAGGAGGTCTATCCCGACGCCGCGTGTGCGCTCGAGTTTGGCGGCGACCCCTGGCGGCTGCTCGTGATGGGACGGCTCTCGGCACAATGCACGGATGCACGCGTCAACGAGGTCTGCCGCGACCTTTTCTTGCGCTACCCCACCCCCGAGGCGATGGCAAACGCCGCGCTCGACGAGCTTTGCGAGGCGGTGCGTCCTTGCGGGCTCCACCGCACCAAGGGCGAAAACCTGCGTGACGCGGCGCGCCTGCTTCTTGACCGCTTCGGCGGCACGCTCCCCGACACGATGGAGGAGCTGCTGCTCTTCCCGGGTGTGGGACGCAAGATCGCCAACCTGCTCCTCGGGGACGTCTTCGGCAAGCCCGCCATCGTCACCGACACCCACTTTATCCGCATCTGCGGCAGACTCGGCGCGTACGACGAGAGCGAAAAGAACCCCGAGAGGATCGAGCGGCTGATGACCCCCCTTATCCCGCCCGAGGAAAGCTCCGACTTCTGCCACCGCATCGTGCAGTTCGGCAGAGATACCTGCACGGCGCGCGCCCCCAAATGCGCGGGCTGTCCCTTGCGCTCCGTCTGCGCGCACGGCGCGCAGAGCGCGCAATGAAATGAATCCCTTGCGGGATTCGTGAAATAACCTTACCGTCTTGAAATTCGCCGTGCGGCGAATGAGAGCCTGTGGGCATGAGGGATTCATTTTATTTCATGCACGCAAAGCGTGTATTTCATGCGCGACCGCAGGGAGCGTATTTCATGATGCGAAAGCATCATTTCATCACCACACGCTCCGCGAACGTGATTTTCACAAACCCAAGAATATCGAAAATGAAAGGAACCGTTATGGAAAAGCTATCCGTTTCCCTTCCCGTCATCGTGGAAGGAAAATACGACAAGATCACGCTTTCGTCCGTTCTTGACGCGCACGTCCTCACGCTCGGCGGCTTTTCCGTATTCAACGCCAAGGAAAAGCAAGCGCTCTTGCGGCGCCTTGCCGAGGCGGGCGGCGTGATCGTCTTAACGGACGCCGATGGCGGCGGACGGCAGCTCCGCTCCTTTTTGTCGGGCATTTTGCCCCCCGACAAGGTCTATCACCTCTATATCCCCGCCATCGCGGGCAAGGAGCGCCGCAAAACACGCGCAGGCAAGGCGGGACTTCTCGGGGTCGAGGGTATGACGCCCGCACTCCTTCGGGAGCTCTTTGCCCCCTTCGCAACCGACGCACCGCCCCCTTCGCGCGGCACACTCACCAAGGCTGACCTTTACCAAAACGGACTGTCGGGTACGGACGGCGCCGCCGAGCGACGGCGCGCTCTTGCGTGCGCGGCAGGGCTGCCGCCCGATATGACGGCAAACGCGCTTCTCGAGGCGCTCAACCTCTTATACACCAAGGAAGCCGTCCTTTCCTTGCTCGAAACCATTAAAATGTAAACAAAAGATTACAAATCGGAGGAAAAAATGGATCTTAAAAATACCGTATCCGCCGCCCGTATTCTTTACGATAGTATCTTCGCAGGCAAGACCGAATTTGCGCAAATTCCCTACACCCCCGCAAAAACGCACGCGTTTTCGCTCGATCGCGAGCCCTTCTTTCCCAAAGCCTCGCCCCGTGCGGTGGGAATGGACGGCTTGCGCCTTTTGCAGCTCGTCGAGGAGCTTTCCAACGACCCTGCGGCAGACGTGCACTCGCTGATCGTCTTGAAGGAGGGCAAATGCCTTTTTGAAGCCGCCAAAGCGGGGTACGACACCCGTCTTCCCCACGCGACCTTCTCCTTCTCGAAGACGCTCACGGGCATCGCCGTCGGCTTTCTTTGCGAGGAGGGCAAGCTCAAGCTGACCGACAAGGTCGCCACCTTCTTTCCCGAATATAAGCCGAGCGCCAAGCTCCGCGCGCTCACCGTCGCGCATCTGCTCACAATGCAAACGGGCATCACCTTTAACGAGGCAAACGCCGTTACCGAGGAAAGCTGGCTTCGCGGCTTCTTCTCGTCCGACGTCCGCTTCGCCGCGGGAAGCCGCTTCGCCTATAACAGTATGAACAGCTACGTGCTCGCCGCGCTCGTCAAGCGTCTTTCGGGCAAGTCGCTCTCGGCATTTCTCGACGCCCGCCTCTTTGCCCCGATGGGCATCCGCAATTACGAGTGGGAGACCTCGGCGGACGGCGTCGAAAAGGGGGGCTGGGGACTTTATCTTTCGCCGCGCAATATGGCGAAGATGGGTCAGCTCTTCCTTGACGGCGGCAAGTGGGAGGGCAAGCAACTCATCCCCGCGAATTGGTTCCGCCTGATGACCACGCCGCACGCAAGCACGCCCAAGGAGATCGGTACCCCCTTTGATTACGGCTATCATATCTGGGTGCATCGGCAAAACGGCGCCCTGCTCTTAAACGGTATGCTCGGGCAAAACGTCCTCGTTTATCCCGACCGCGCCCTCGTTATCGCATTCACGGCGGGCGAAAACAGCGTCTTCCACGACGCGCGCAGTCTGCTCGCGGCAGAGCGCATCCTTGGCGGCGAGCTGCCTCACAGCCGCGACACGCTTTGCGCCCGCATCGCGCGCGCACGGCTTTCGCGCCGCTTCGGTGAGGGCGGCTCCTTCACCTCGCCCCACAACACCACCGAGGGCAAGGAGGCAGAGGCGATGCTCGCGCCCCTGCTTTCGGGAAAATACCTGCTTTCCAAGAACAATAGCGGCGTCCTTCCTCTTCTTACCCGCCTCGTGCAAAACAGTCCCACCAAGGGCGTTAGCGCGATCCTTCTTGCGGGGGGCGAGAAAAAGGGGACCTTCGAGATCAGCTTCCTTGAGGGCGACGCCATCTATACCGTCACCGCGGGCGAGCGGCGCTTCCTCTTTGGCATCTTGAAGATCTACGGCGAAGAATATCGCTATGGCGCCGCATACAGCTACGGCAAGGACGAAAACCGCATTCCCTATTTCAAGGTGGAGATCCGCTTTGGCGAAATCCCCAACACCCGCCGCCTGCTCTTCCGCAAATCGGACGACGGATTACTTCTTCTGATGCAAGAGCATCCCGGGATCCTGTTCGTCGATAAGCTGATGCACGTGCTTCCCTACTCGGTGCGGGAATCCAAGTTTATGGTGGACGTCACCAAGCACCACCTGCCGCGCGGCTACCTGATGCGCAAGCTCGGCAACGCCTTCTCGCCGCTTTTGCACTTAACGCGCGCCCCCGAGGGCGACGGCGAGGACGCCAAGCTTTAAGTGCGCTTAACCAAGGTTTAACCAAGGTTTTTTGCAAAAAGACTTGCTTTTACACGCCCTTTTTGCTATAATAATTCGGTATCAAAAATTTTTATCAACTTTTCCTATTTTCGGAGGTATTGAAACATGGAAAAAATCAAAATGACGACCCCGCTCGTCGAAATGGACGGCGACGAGATGACCAGGATCCTCTGGCAGATGATCAAGGACGAGCTCCTTCTTCCCTTCGTGGATTTAAAGACGGAGTATTACGACCTCGGTCTTCCCGAGCGCGAGCGCACCCGTGACAAGGTCACCTTTGACTCGGCGTACGCCACGCAAAAGTACGGCGTTGCCGTCAAGTGCGCCACCATCACCCCCAACCGTCAGCGCGTCGAGGAGTATAATCTCTCCGAGATGTGGAAGAGCCCCAACGGCACCATCCGCGCCATCCTTGACGGTACGGTCTTCCGCGCACCCATCCTGCTCGACTTCATCCATCCCGCAGTGCGCAACTGGCACCGCCCCATCACCATCGCCCGTCACGCCTACGGCGATATTTATAAGGCAACCGAGTACCGCGTTCCCGCCGAGGGCAAGGCAGAGCTCGTCTTCACGGATAAGGACGGCAAGGAAACCTTCCGCGAGACCGTCTACGACTTCGAGTGCGCAGGCGTTTTGCAGGGCTCCTATAATAAGGACTCCTCTATCCGCTCCTTCGCACACGCTTGCTTCAAGTACGCCCTGTCCACCAAGCAGGACCTCTGGTTCTCCACCAAGGACACCATCTCCAAGCAGTACGACCAGACCTTCAAGCTCATCTTCCAGGAAATTTATGACAACGAGTACAAGAAGGACTTCGAGGCGGCAGGCATCACCTACTTCTATACCCTCATCGACGACGCCGTCGCGCGCGTCATCCGCAGTGAGGGCGGCTTCATCTGGGCTTGCAAGAACTACGACGGCGACGTGATGAGCGATATGGTCTCCACCGCCTTCGGCTCGCTCGCTATGATGACCTCGGTGCTCGTCTCCCCCGACGGCAAGTACGAATACGAGGCGGCACACGGCACCGTCACCCGCCACTACTATAAGCACTTAAAGGGCGAGGAAACCTCGACCAACCCCATGGCAACCATCTACGCCTGGTCGGGCGCGCTCCGCAAGCGCGGCGAGCTCGATAACCTCGCCGACCTCGTCGCCTTCGCCGACGCGCTCGAAGGCGCGTGCATCGATACCCTCTCGGAGGGCATCATGACCAAGGACCTCGTCGCCCTCTCGGACGATACCGTCACCCCCAAAGCCGTCAACTCGCTCGACTTCATCAAAGCCATCCGCACCCACCTCGAAGCGCGCCTCGGCGCGTAAGCGCGAAGCGGCGCAAGCGCCTCGCGCAGTGATATTCGCCCCACGGCGAGTGCTATGCACAAGCGCGTGATATTTGCTTCGCAAGTGATATGCGCTACGCGCGTTCCACGAAAAAGGCGAACATCATACCACTGCGAGCATAGTGAGCAATACCTCTGTCGCACGCGACAACACCACGCCGACAAAGTCGGCATACCACTAAAAAAAGGACAGCCACGGCTGTCCTTTTTCTTTTCATCATTCCATCTTTTCATTTGATCATTTTGCGAAAAATGATCAAATTAGCACGCGAACCCTCGCGAAAACACAAATTTTTTATTTCATTTTGAAATATTTTATTGCAAAATGAAATATCCCGTGCTATAATAAAAACGGTAAATACAATTCTCACATAGGAAGGTGTATTATGGCAGTCAGCTATAAAAAGCTCTGGAAGCTCCTCATCGAAAAGGATATGAACAAAACCGACCTGCGCCTGAAAGCAGGCATCTCCACCGTCGCCCTCGCCAAGCTCGGGAAGAATGAGAATGTCAACACCGAGATACTCGTGAAGATCTGCCAAGCGCTGGAGTGCGGGGTAGAAGATATTATGGAGATTTCGCCATCCAATGAGCAAGACCTCGACTTTACATCAACCGACCTGTTTGTTGAATAAACATAGAAGGAGATTTATATGAAAGCATCAAAAAGAAGCATTACCGCTGAAAAAGAAAACGGTAGAATATACACCCCTTTGAGCATAGTTGAAAACATCCTTGACTTGTCAGGGTATTATGACAAAAACATTATAAAAAAGCACGCAATCGACAACAGTTGTGGCGACGGAGCTTTTTTATGTGAGATTATAAAAAGATATTGTGAAGCTTCGCTCGAATTTGGGAATTCTCTATCAGAATTGAGAAATGATCTTCAAACTTATATTCACGGCATAGAAATTGATACTATTGAACATCAACGCTGCATTGAAAATGTTAACAAAGTTGCGGCTTCTTTTGGGTTAACCGAGATAGATTGGGATATTATTTGTGCTGACACCTTAACGATTCATAAATATGACGGCAAAATGGATTTTGTTTTAGGAAATCCACCTTATGTCAGAGTTCATAATTTAGGAGATTCTTTTAGTGCGATAAAAAGTTTTTCCTTTGCACAAGAGGGAATGACCGATTTATTCATAGTTTTCTACGAACTCGGGATAAAAATGCTTTCTGCCAAAGGAACATTGGGATATATTACTCCTAGCTCTTTTTTCAATAGTTTAGCGGGAGCGAACATGAGAAAGGCATTTGTCGAAAATCATTATTTGGAAAAAATTGTTGATTTAAAACATTATCAAGCCTTTTCTGCAACAACATATACAACTATCGTCATTTTAAAAAAATCCAATAGCAAACATCATACGGATTATTATGAATATGACACTAAAAACGGTATTCCGTACTACGTAGATTCCTTAGAGTCTTCTGATTTTTACATTGGAGGCAATTACTTTTTTGCTCCCAAAAATAATCTTATAATTCTTAAAAAAGTGTTTTTTAATTATGGAAAATGTGATATAGCAGTCAAAAACGGTTATGCAACTCTTTGTGATACTGTTTTTATCCACGACTTCGACTTTGAATCTGAATATATCATTCCTGTTGTAAAAGCCTCCAAAGGCACCAAGAAAAAAATATTTTTTCCTTATGGTACAAACGGGAAGCTCATACCCGAAGAGCAAATCAAAAAAGACTATAAAATGTATGATTATTTGATTAAAAACAAAGGAGCTTTAACACAGAGAAGCCACGAAAAAGGGGATGATCGCTACTGGTATTCTTTTGGCAGAAGTCAAGCTATCAATGACACATTCAAAAACAAATTAACAATCAATGCAATAATTAGAGATGAACGCGATTTAAAGTTTGTAGAAGCACCTTCTGGAACAGGTGTTTACGGTGGGTTATATATTACAAGCGAAACGATTCCTTTTTCTAGTATTATTGAAGCAATAAAATCAAAAGATTTCGTTGATTATATTGCGCTTTTAGGAAAGTATAAAAGTGGCGGGTATTACACTTTTTCCTCTAAGGAACTCAAAATGTACTTAGATTACAAATTCAATTATGATGGGGGTTTATTAGAATGCTAACAAATAAACAATTCTTAGAAGTTATTAGAGAATCTTTTTTCACTTATTTAAAAATTGATACATCTCGTAGCACTGCAAAATTAAAGACGCTGCATGGTCATATTGCACAAGACCTACAAGAACTGTTTGGAAAAGACTACACCATCCAATCGCAGGGGTACTCTGATGATAAAGAAGGAGTTATTGATGGACGATATTACCCCAAGAATGTCGATATAACAGTTAGTTACAAAGGAAAACCTGTTGCAGGTTATGCCGTGAAGTTTGTAATGCGCAACTATTCTCAAAACAGCAACAATTATTTTGAAAACATGTTGGGAGAAACTGCTAACATTAGATCCAATAATATACCTTACTTCCAAATGTTCATTATTTTTGACAAAGTCCCGTACTACAAATCAGGAGGGATATTCTCAAAATACGATATAATAACCCAGCACAATCTTGATAAATACTTTGCGTTATCCAAAGACAATCCTGATGCTTTCTACCATACGCCTGACAAAACTTTGCTCGTTTTGCTCACTTTGAAAGAAAAAAGCCCTAATTTTACTTTTGCCTCATCACAGGACTATGCGTCTTATTATATGTCGATTATCAAAGATAATGATTTAATTTCCTACTCAACAAAAATCAAAGATACTTTTAATGACAGTGTTGTTTTTAACAATTATGCCGATTTCATACGGAGAACTTACTATCTTGTAGAAGGAAAAAGAAAAGCTTAACTCCAATGACATCAACAGCGAAGAATGGACGTTTCTCGAAGAAGCTTTGAAATGAGGTAATATAATGCAAAAAAAGAAAGCATTTATTTTCGATACAAATTTTATTATCCAAAATCCCAAACTCGATGAAGTAATCGAAAAACTAAAAGACAAGTATGTTATTTATGTATCTCAAGTTTCTATTGATGAAAGAATTGCTCAGCAATGTCGCAATCTAAAAGAAAAGTTTGACGAAATAGATAATTGCGCAAACAAATACAGCGATTATGTAGAAATGACATTTAAAAGATCTTATGAAAGGGAAGCAGATGCTCTTCGCATTGCAATCCAAGAAAAGTACGCTTTCTTTTTTGAAGATAAAATTATTCCTTTTCAAAAAAACAGAAAAATCTTTGAAACTATAATTGATCGTGCAAACAAAAAGGAACCGCCTTTTTCTCGCGAAAAAGAGGCAAGCGACAAAGGCTTTAAAGATTGTTTGCTTTGGTTATCGCTGTTAGAGTATTTCAAAGACAACGGAGAAGAAGAAATTGTTTTTCTAACAGACGACAAAAAAGCATTTAAAAATCATACGGATTTTTTAGTCAAAGAATTTGAAAGAAAAACAGGAAAAACAATTATTTTTTATCCCAATAGTTACTACAAGGAAATGGTAAAACCGAGCAACACAACACAGCAACAGGACAATAAAAAAGCAATTATCAAAATAGAAGAATTTAGAGATGAGATTGAAAGCGTTATTGACGCATTAAGAGGGGTAGAGGTAGAGACTTTTTGGGGCAATTCTCAGTGGTTGCGTACCTTTACCACGCACATTCCCTTTGACACTACATATATCAAAAACTTTTTTATTGAATTACAATCTGATATATCTACACATCTTTTTGAAAAGTCTATACCTGCTACAAAAGTGTTAGATTTTGATGGACGACTTTTTGACTGTACTGCAGAAATCCCTCTAAAACATCTCGAAAAAGCCCTCGAATTATACCAAAGAGTATTGAATGAATGTCCACAGTATACTGAACAATTTTTTGAAGCAGCAACCAAAATATTAAATCGAAACTTTGTCGAAGCAAGCGAAGAGGACGTTTTACCATTTTAATTTTGTGCTATACAACTTCAAGGAGCCCCTATGACCAAACAAGAATTTCTTTCCCTTTGTCGGGAGAGCTACGGGACGGTGGCGGACTATCCGTTCGACGAGGCTTTCGAAACGGCGGTGTTGCGACACGCGGACACGCGCAAGTGGTATGCGCTGGTGATGACGGTGTCGCGGCGGCGGCTCGGGCTGGACAGTGACGAGCGCATCGACGTGGTGAACCTCAAGCTCCCGACCGAGATGTTCGGCGCCTTCGGCGCCAAGGATGGCGTTTATCCCGCCTATCATATGAACAAGCTCCACTGGATCTCGGTGGCGCTCCCCGACGCGCCCGCTGACCTAGTCGCCTTCCTCGTCGGCGTCAGCCACGCGGCAACCGCGCGCAAGGCAAGCAAACGAGGAAAATAAGGCTTGCTTCGAGCTTGTTGTAAGCGCGATTTTCTCGTTCAAAACAATACCTTTCAAAGAAAAAGGCACAGCCCCACCATTTTGGTGGGGCTGTGTCATCTGGATTATGAAAAAAATCGCTTTATGCGTGAAACCAACTTATCCCAAATCGAACGACTCTCGACAGGGGGCGTTTGCTGTTGAGGCAGGCTCTTTATTTCCTGTTTTTCGGCACGCGCCCGTTGCGCTGCGCGACGTGCCTCCTCCTCTTTTGCTTTTCGCAGAAGCGTGAACGGATCGGTACCGTTTATAATTCGCTCATAAAAGCTTTCGACCCACGCTAAATCCTCCTCCGTACAAATGTCGGATTCAAGTGTGCCAACCTCGTGGGCAAGCTGATTGCGCACCCAGCGAACATGCTTTAACTGCTGATAATCGTCCTCCCACGTGCGTACAAAGCGGCGACCGCTATACGCCGTCGCTTCCATTTGTCGAATATACTCGGAAACGCCTTCTCCGCTTCGCAAACAATCCTTGCACAAGTGATCAAGACGCTTATACTCCTCTTGAAAATCAATACTTAAATACATAAAAAGAGCCTCCAAAAATATCGCATTTCCGATACCCCGCAAAACACAAAAGCTTGCGCAAAGCGTAAATGCCAAATCGGGAAAAAGAAAAGCACCTCGCGGTGCTCTTCTTCTTTTGGCGCAGGCTGAGGGATTCGAACCCCCGTGGCGTAAGCCTAACGGTTTTCAAGACCGCCTCGTTGTGACCGCTTCGATAAGCCTGCGTATAAACATGAAATTGTAAACTATTCTTTGCAAAAGGCAGTTGTTTTACAACTGCCTTTTGCTTTTAGCCGTTACGGGAATCCCGTCAAAAGCATTCTGTTATGATTTTGCGGGATTTTGGCGAGGAGATTTTAGGCGAGATTGCGTGATTCGCGTGCGCCGCTGTATTTTATACTGCAAGCTAAGCGAGCGCGCAAGGGCGCCAAAAGATCCCGTCAAAAGCATTCTGTTATGATTTTGCGGGATTTTGGCGAGGAGATTTTGAGCGAGATTGCGTGATTCGCGTGCGCCGCTGTATTTTATACTGCAAGCTAAGCGAGCGCGCAAGATCGCCAAAAGATCCCGTCAAAATCATTTGTCGGCGTCTTTGATGGACAAATTCTGTCTTCCCTTCTCGTCCGTACCCAGGAACTTCACGCGCACGGGCATACCGACGTGCACGACGTCCTCGCACTTCTCGGTGCGGGTGGGAGCGAGCTTGGAGATGTGGACCATACCCTCCTTGCCGGGAGCGAACTCAACGAACGCGCCGATGGGGATGATGCGGGTAACGACACCGTCGTAGGTGGTGCCGGGAACGGGCTCGAACACGATGGCGTCGATGATCGCCTTCGCGCGGTCAGCGCTGTCGCGGTCAACGGCGGCGATGAATACGGAGCCGTCGTCCTCAATGTCGATCTTGGCACCCGTGTCAGCGACGATCTTCTGGATGACCTTACCGCCCGAACCGATGACCTCGCGGATCTTGTCGGGGTTGATCTGCATGCTGATCATCTTGGGAGCGTACTTGGAAACGTCCGCTCTGGGTGCGGGGATCGCTGCGAGGATGATGTCGTCGATGATATAATCTCTGCCGCGATGGGTCGTAGCAAGCGCCTCGCGGATGATCTCAGGCGTAAGACCGTCGATCTTCAGGTCCATCTGAATAGAGGTGATACCCTTGTGCGTACCTGCTACCTTAAAGTCCATATCGCCGTAGAAGTCCTCAAGACCCTGGATATCGATCATCGTGGTCCAGCTGCCGTCCTCCTCGGTGATCAGACCGCAGGAGATACCCGCAACGGGCGCCTTGATCGGAACACCTGCATCCATCAGTGCGAGCGTAGAGCCGCAAACGGAAGCCTGCGAGGTGGAGCCGTTCGAGGAAACGACCTCGGAAACGAGGCGGATGGCATAGGGGAACTCCTCGACAGAGGGAAGCACGGGAACGAGCGAGCGCTCAGCGAGTGCGCCGTGACCGATCTCACGACGGCCGGGGCTGCGCATTGCCTTGGCTTCACCCGTGGAGTAGCCGGGCATATTGTAGTGGTGCATATAGCGCTTGCTGTCCTCGTCGTCGATGCCGTCGAGCTTCTGGGACTCGGAGAGCGTGCCAAGCGTTGCAATCGTCAGAACCTGCGTCTGACCGCGGGTGAACAGACCCGTGCCGTGGGTGCGGGGCAGAATGCCAACCTCAGCGGCGAGGGGACGGATCTCATCCATACGGCGACCGTCAACGCGCTTCTTGTCGTTGATGAGCCAACGGCGGACGATCTTCTTCTGGATCTTATAGATCAGCTCGGGGAGCTGGAAGGACAGGTCGGGATACTTTTCAATAAAGGTCGCCTTGATGTCCTCCTCGATGGGCTGCATTCTCGCGTCGCGAACGTTCTTGTCGTCCGTGTCAAGAGCCTCCATCACGCGCTCCTCGCAGTATGCGAAGATCTCGTCGAACATCTCGTGGTCGAGCTCGCAAGAGGGATAAGAGAACTTGGGCTTGCCGACCTCGGCGATGATGCCGTCGATGAAGACGAGCAGGTCCTTGATGACCTCGTGCGCCTTCATAATAGCGGCGAACATCGTGTCGTCATCGACCTCGTTTGCGCCCGCCTCGATCATAACGACCTTGCCTGCGGAAGCGGCAACGGTCAATTCAAGATCGCTCTTCTTGCGCTGCTCAAGAGTGGGGTTCACGACGATCTCGCCGTCAACAAGACCCATAAACGCACCGCCGATCGGACCGTTCCAGGGAATATCCGAGATGGACAGCGCGACGGAGGCACCGATCATAGCAGTGATCTCGGGCGAGCAGTCGGGGTCAACCGACATGACCGTCAGCGACAGAGCAACGTCGTTGCGCAGGTCCTTGGGGAAGAGGGGACGGACGGGGCGGTCGATCACACGGCTGGTGAGGACTGCCTTCTCGGAGGGCTTGCCCTCGCGCTTCAGGTAGCCGCCGGGGATCTTACCCACGGAATACATCTTTTCGTCGTAATCGACGGAAAGGGGCAAAAAGTCGATGCCGTCGCGGGGTGCGGCAGATGCGGTCGCGCAAGCGAGGATGACCGTTTCACCGTAGGAGATCATGCAAGAGCCGTTCGCAAGTCCTGCAACCTTTCCTACCTCGATCTTTAAAGGTCTGCCTGCGTAGGTGTACTCAAAAACCTTGTAGTTTTCAAACATTTTCTTTACTTCCTTTCTTTTTCTTTGGGAAGATCGCATCTTCCTCTGTTTTTCTTCGTTACGATAAAATAGGCGAACAGAGGACATAGCACTTCATACGCACCGAAGGATTTCGATGCATATGAGCTGCTACCTTCCCTGCCCGCCGTCTGGGTGCGTGTCTGAGAAAGCAGACACGCACGACAGCGCCGCGTGGGATTACTTTCTCAAGCCAAGCTTTGCGATGATGGCACGGTATCTCTCGGTATCCTTCTTAGCCAGATAAGCGAGAAGCTTCTTTCTGTGACCAACCATCTGCGAAAGACCTCTCTGAGAGTGGAAGTCCTTGGGGTTCTTCTTGAGGTGCTCGGTGAGCGTGTTGATTCTCTCGGTGAGAATAGCAACCTGTACCTCAGGGGAGCCCGTGTCGCGCTCGCCGGTCTTGTAGGTCTCGATGAGAGCCGCTTTGGTTTCCTTGCTGATCATGTTTTTTCACCTTTCTTTTAAATTTCGCCGCAAGCACAGCATACGGACGGGTGAAACGCCGTAAGCCGCGAAAGCGGTCGCACGGAGATTATTATACAATAGAAAGCTTCTGATGTAAATAGCCTTCACGGAAAGTTTACAATTTATTTTTCGTAAGCGCTTTCGTATTGCATCGTATAGCTTGCGGCAACCTTTTCTGCCGTCGCACCGAGCGCAAGCCACTCTTCCTCCGTCCCCGCGTAATGCACAGTAAGCTGCGCGGCGACGGTGTCGGGAACGGTGAGCCCCTTAAAATAGGTGATGCTTGCGGGGAGATAGACCGCCTTCAAGGCGGGGACGTTACCGAAATTTAATCTAATCAGTTCCGTGCTACCTTCTGCAAATACAACCGTTTCAAGCTCTAACCAATCATCAAAAATTCCGTATTTATCTGGCATAAAAGCAATTGTTTTTGGAACAACGACCGTTCGAATTCGAAAAACGGGATAATCGATTTTTTTCAATATGCTGTTGGCGTAACCATTGGTCACATCGGGAATAATCAACGTATCTGAAAAAAGAATCTTATAAGGATAAAGTGTAAAAACACCCTTTTCGTCCGTATAGATCCACGGGGAGCGCGCGGTGTCCGTCACGGTGACGTCGGGATCACCAAGCGCCTCGCGCACCTTGGCGTCCTCGACGAGGGGACGGATAAAAAAGGAAAGGAGGGTGCCGAGCATTAATAAAAGCACCGCCCCTGCCGAGAGGATCTGCAAGCGCCGTTTGCTCTCGCTCATACCCTTCACTTCCCTTCTGAACATTCTAAATGTAAAGTTTTGTTTGCATTTTGCCGAAATACGATCCGTTTGACGAGCAACCCTTGGAAGCGTTTCGTCCGCAGGCGCCCGCGTCAAAACCCGTGCTTATACAGCCACGCGCGGCGCGCGTTTTCGTCGTCCGACGGAAGGGCGGCGAGAAGCGCCGCGCGGACCTCGTCCGCGTCGTAAACGCCCTCTTCCTTTGCCCGCTCCATCGCGCGGCGGATCGCCTCGCGCGAAAAGCCCTTTCCTAAAAGCGTGGGGAGGATCTTTTTCGGTCCCCAAGAGCGCTTTGCGTAAATGGCAAGCTGGCGAAGAAGCATTTCTTCTTCCTTAATATAGCCCTCGTCCGAAAGACGTGCGACTGCGCTCTCTGCCGCCGTGCGGGAAAAGCCACGCTCGGTAAGCTTACGAAGCAGCGCCGCGCGGGTGTTGTCGCCCGCCGCAAGGATCTTTACGGCGCGCGCATACGCAAGACGCGCATCCTCTTTCTCGGTCAAGAGCGAAAGCGCCTCGTCCGAGAGGACCTCATCCTCCGCAGGCGCGCCCGCCTCGTCATATGCTTCGCGCGGGACGCGATAGGTATGCGTGCGCGGCACGGCGCCCGTGAAAAGGATGGTCAAAAGCATCTCAGCACCCGCACGCACGGGCGTGAGCTTTTGCAGTGTTGCTTTCATTCGTTTTAATCTTCCTCAAGTCCCGACAGGTCGAACTCCTCGTCAAGCTCGAAGCTCTCGCCCTCGGCGCCGCCTGCGATCGCCTCGCGGATGGCGGCTTCGATGCGTGCGGCGATCTCGGCGTTCTCTTCGAGGAACGCCACCGTCTTATCTCTGCCCTGTCCGATGCGCTGGCCCTCGTAGGAGTACCAGGAGCCGCTCTTTTCGAGCACGCCGAAGGTGACGCCCATATCGCAAAGCTCGCTCATCTTGGAGATTCCCTTACCGTAGAGGATGTCAAACTCCGCCGTACGGAAGGGAGGCGCGACCTTGTTCTTGACGACCTTGCAAAGCACGTGGTTACCGTAGCTCTCGCTGCCGTTTTTAAGAACCTCTTTTTTGCGGATCTCGATGCGCACGGAGGCGTAGAACTTGAGTGCGCGGCCGCCGGGCGTGACCTCGGGGTTGCCGTATGCGATACCCACCTTCTCACGAAGCTGGTTGATGAAGATGACGATGCAGTTGGAGCGCGAGATCGACGAGGAGAGCTTACGCATCGCCTGCGACATCAAGCGCGCTTGCAGACCGACGTGGGCGGCGCCCATATCGCCGTCGATCTCCTGTTGGGGCGTGAGTGCCGCGACGGAGTCCACGACGATGACGTCGATAGCGCCCGAATGCGCCAGGGCGTCGGCGATCTCCAGCGCCTGCTCACCCGAGTCGGGCTGGGAAACGAGCAGGTTGCCGATATCCACGCCAAGGTTCTTGGCGTAAACGGGATCGAGCGCGTGCTCCGCGTCGATAAACGCCGCCTCACCGCCCATCTTCTGCACCTCTGCAACGACGTGCAGCGCGACGGTGGTCTTACCCGAGGACTCGGGACCGTAGATCTCAATAATTCTTCCGCGCGGAACACCGCCGATGCCCAGCGCAATATCAAGCGACAGCGAGCCCGTAGAAACGGCGGATACCGCCATTTTGGTGTTCTCGCCCAGCTTCATGATCGTGCCCTTGCCGTATTCCTTTTCGATACGCAGAATGGCGGTTTCGAGTGCCGCCTTCTTGTCTGCGTTTGCCTCTTCCTTGGCGACGGGCTTTTTCTTGGTTGCCATATCGTTATCCTACCTTTTTCAAAGATTAAAGCTTGATCTCGGTTGCACCGACGGGACGGATGATGAGCGTCATACAAGCGCCCTCACCGAACACGCTGTCGGTCACGAGCTTGTAATCCTCGGCAAGCTCACGGCGCACGAATGCCTGCGTGGTGCCTGCAAAGCCGCCGCCGTGGACGCGATACGCACAGCCCTTGCCCGCAAGCAAGCCCTCAGCAACGGCAAGCGCGAGGGAAAGCCCCTGCTCCTCGACGTTCTTGACGGTGTAAACGTTCTGCAAATACTTGTACGAGGAATCGCCCGAGGCAAGCTCCTGCGACAGGAATCCCTGGACGTCGCCCGCCCTCAGCATCGCCGCGGTTGCCTGCACGCGCTCATTCTCGCGCACGAAGTGGATGGCACGCAGAAGCGCACGGTCGCCTACCGTCTTGCGAAGCACGGGGGCGTTGGCAATGAGGTCGCCCTCCGTGATGCCGCGAAGCACGTCCTTGCCGAAGTATGCGGCAACGCTCTTCATTTCTGCGGGAACGGACGCATAGTCGGCGTTCAGATCGGCGTGGTTGCCGCCCGTATTGAGAATACAAAGCACGAAGCCCGCATCCGAAAGCGAGAAGGCGATGGGCTCGATCACGGGGTTCTTGGGGTCCGCGAAGTCGATAAACACGAAGCCGCCGACCGCGCACGCCATCTGGTCCATCAGACCCGAGGGCTTGCCGAAATAAACGTTCTCGGCGAACTGCGCGATCTTCGCAAGCTCTACGTTCGGAACGGTGCCGTCGTTGTAAAGATGGCTCATAATGTTACCGATCATCACCTCAAACGCCGCACTCGAGGAAAGTCCCGAGCCCTTGAGCACGCGGTTCACGGTGTAAGCAACGAAGCCGCCCACCTTATAGCCGTTTTTGCGGAAGCCGCCTACCGTACCGCCGATGAGGGATGCGGAGGAGAAGTCCTTGAAGTTTTCGGGCGCGTCACAGTCGGCAAGCGCGACGGTATCCTCGGGGAAGCCCTCGCTCTTGACGCGGATGACGCCGTCGTCGGTAGGGGATGCGACTGCCACGATGTCGCGGTCAATGGCGGCAGCAAGCACGCAACCGTGCTGGTGGTCGGTGTGGTTGCCCTGCACCTCGGTTCTGCCGGGAACCGAGAAAAGGAACGCCTCTCTGTCGCCGTACAGCTCGATAAAGGACTCGATTGCCGCGACGTAGCGGCTCTTCTGATCGGCAAGGTCGGGATAAATGTGCGCGTATGCGTCCAGCGCGCCGCTTTGGATCTTTTGGATCAACTCTGTTGCTTTCATAATCGTTCTCCTATGTATGTGTATTTTTATTATTCGCTTAAAAATGCGTTTGCGTGGGCAATTGCCTCGGCGAGAAGGTCTTCGCGCGGGCGAAGCGCTCCCTCGGCGTCCGCGCCGATGCGGACGTGCGGATGTGCCGAGAACCAGGTTTTCTGTCGCTTGGCGTAGTGGTGCGTCGCGACCTTCAATTCCTCAATCGCTTCCTCGCGGCTCTTCGTGCCAAGCACGGCACCAAGGCATTCCTTGTAGCCGATCGCACCTGCGGCGGTGGTCCCGGGGACGAGAAGCCCCTCGCGGTACAGCCGTTCCGTTTCCTCAAACAGCCCCGCCGCGACCATCGCCTCTACCCGCTCGTCGATGCGGCGGTAAAGAAGCGCGCGGTCGGAAAAGTCGAGAAAGAGCGTCAGAATGCGCAAACGCGGATTTTCCGAAGAAGCAAGACGGTCCGTTTCGGTCTTGGTCCTTCCCGTCAGGTGGTAAATTTCAAGCGCGCGGATGACGCGCTTGACGTTGTTGGGGTGCGTTGCCTCTGCCGCCTCGGGATCGATCGCGGCAAGGCGGGCGTGGAGCGCGAGGGCGCCCTCTCGCTCGGCAAGCGCCTGCATTTCGGCGCGAAAGGCGCCGTCGCTTTCCATCGGCTCGCCGTGGCGCGCACTCCGCACCGCTTCTAGGTACAGTCCCGTACCGCCGCAAAAGATGGGAAGCGCCCCGCGCGAGGCAACGGCAAGCGCGCACGCCTCGGCGCGCGTTGCGTAGTCCGCCGCGGAAAAAGGCTCCGTGGGGGATAAAATATCAATCATATGGTGGGGCGCCGCCGCCTGCTCCTCTACCGTTGGCTTTGCGGTGCCAATATCCATATGGCGGTAGATCTGCATCGAGTCGCAGGAGATGATCTCCCCGCCCATCGCCCGCGCAAGGTCGATCGCGAGTGCCGTCTTTCCGCTGGCAGTCGCGCCCACGACGGCAAGGCATTTGCATACGGTGTTTTCCATCAGACGCTCTCACCCTGCTGCTCTAAAAATTCTGCGACCTCCTTCGCCGTAGGAACCGCGTAAGCGGCACCCGCACGGGTGGCGGTCAAGGCGCCTGCGGCACAGCCGTAGCGCACCGCGCCCACGATATCGCCGCCGTTTTCAAGGTAGCGAAGCGTCAGGGCGGCGGTAAAGGCGTCGCCTGCGGCGGTCGTATCCACCGCAGACACGGGAAACGCCGAAAGAAATTTAAAGTGCCGTCCGTTGCACACGAACGCGCCGCGGTCGCCAAGCTTCAAAACGATATACTCAGCGCGCACGCGCGAGAACAGCTCCATCGAGGCGGCAAGCATACTGTCCGAGCCCGTCAGGTGGATGCCCGTATAGACCTCCGTTTCCACCTCGTTGGGGGAAAAGACGGTCACGGGCGGTAAGCTTTCAAGCGGGAAATCCGCTCTTGCGGGGCCCGCATCGATAAAGATGGGGATCTCGTGACGATAGGCGTAATCGGCGGCGGCAAGCACCGTTGCCTCCCCGATCTCAAGCTGTAAATACAGCGCGTCGGGACACGAGAGAAACGCCTCGTCCACGTCGGATTCGCTGATATAGCGGTTGGCACCCGGATAGCAAAGGATGCGATTTTGTCCACTCGGCTCCACCAGGATGACGGCGCATCCCGTGGGACGGTCGCGGTCAATGGCAATATGCCGCGTATCGATGCCGCACTCCTTGTAATAGTCGTACAGCGTTTCCCCGTGACTGTCCCGTCCGAGGCGGGTGCAGAACACCGTTTCGGCGCCAAGCTTTGCAAAAGCGACAGCGGAATTGGCGCCCTTGCCCCCCGGGGTGTAGGACACGCCGCCGCCAAGGATGGCGGTCTCTCCCGGTGCGGGAAAGCGTGCTACGGGAAGCGTAATATCCATATTGGCAGAGCTGACCACTAAAACTCGTTTGCCCATATCCGTCGTTCCTTTCGTCGTTTTCGGAAACCCGTTTGCTCGTTTACACGGACATCACAACGTGTCCGTAGGTGGAAAAGACTTGCTCCACCATCGCGCGCTCCCGCGCGTGAGATGCGAAGAAGAAGCACTGACGCCCCTCCTCGGTCATCGTGCGGACGGCACGCAGGAAGGAAAGCGCGCGCTCGTCGTCCTGTCTTGCCGTACAGCCGTCAAGACAAATGGGGGGACTCTCGCGATAGATCAGGGAAAGCAACGCAAAGCGCAGCGCAAAGTAGGTCAAGTCCTCGGTGCTGTGGCTGAGATACGCCACCGCACGCGCGCCGTCGCCCTCGTCGAAGGAGAGTCCCATATCGCCCGAAACAGACAGCTCGCTATATTTTCCATCCGTCATCTCGTACAGATGACGGCAGGCGTCAAGGCTGAGTCGGGGCGTGATCTCCGCGCGCAAGCGTCCTTCGCCGCCCTTTACGGCTTCACACGCAAGGCGAAGCGACGCCGCCGTTTCCCTTAGCGCCGCAATGCGTGCGTCAAGCGCAAGAATGCGCTCCGCGATCGCCGCAGGCGGCTCATCGGGCATCGTTGCCGCAGCAAGGCGGGCAAGCAGATTTTTTTCATCCTCGCTAAGCGTACCCAAACGGTCGCGGTAAAGCTCGACGTCGTGGCGCAAAGCATCCGCGTCCTGATCGCGGTATAGGCTTCGCTTATCGGGCGCGACCAGCGCGCGCACCGCAACCTCATTTTGCCCCTGCAGCTTTGCGCGCAGGGCAAGGACCTCCTCCGTCGCCGCCTTATGCTCGGCGTGAAGGCGCTCGTCCTCATATAAGAAATCCTCGCCGCGGGCGATGACCTCATCCACCTGCGCACCAAGATCCTCTGCCACATCTAACGAGCAGCCCCAGCGTGCAAGATGTGCCTCTAACGCCTTTTGCGCCAGAACGAAGCGTTCCTTCGCGCGGGAAAGCCGCACCTGTGCGCGCTCCCGCTCTGCGTCCGCGTGAGTAGCGCGAAGCTTCGCCTCCGCCGCGCGCTTGACCGCACTGAGAAAATCGTCACGGTCGATCGCAGAGAAGGATTCGTAAACATCCGTCAAGCGACGGTGCGCACGGACGCCCTCCACGAACAGCAAAGCGGCAGCACCCAAGCAAAGGATCGCCGCGCCGCCAAACACGACGGCAAGCACGCTGCGAAAGCCGCTCACGAAAAAGAGCACGGAAAAGAGGAGCGTAAGGAAAGCAAGCACGCCGCCAAGCGTCAGCTTGCGATGCTTGTTTTGCAGATCGCTCTTTTCGCGTCCCAAAAGCGCCTCCTCGCCACCGTCACGCTCCACACAGGCGATCAAAAGAGATTCGTCCGTGCTGACGACTTCCTTGCCCGCGGGAAGAGCGTCAAGTGCCTCTTGCGCCTCGCTCACCTCGCGCTCGGCGCTTTGCGCCTCGGTGCGATGGGTCGAAAGCGCGTACAGATATTCTCTGTCGGGCAAAAAATCCGCCGCGCGGTACGCCCTCTCGTGCGCACGAATGGCGTCAACGCGCCCCTCGGCGGCATCCTCTAACGCGTGAAGACGGTCGTAATCCTCGATCATCATCGCGTTGTAATAGTTGGTTTCGTTTTGTAAAAGCTCCTCGACCTTCTCGCGCGCCTCGGTCATCTTGCGGCGCGTCAAAAACAGCTCCTCTTCCAAGCGATAGTGCTCGCGCTCAAGGCAGGTTTCCTCGGCAAGCTCGGCTTCAAGGAGCGCCTTCTCCTTTTCGAGCACCGCAACCGCACCGCTGATCGTGCCCTCGGCGTCGATCTCGTGCGCCGCCTCGGAAAGGGCGATTGCCGCACGGGCGGCAGAGAGGCTCTCATCTCCCGAGAAGAGAATGTTTTCGATCGCCGTGTGCATTTCGTCCGCGTCGGGAGCGCCGCGGCGCACGTCCGACAGCATTGCTGTGTCAAGGAAGGCGCGGCAGGAAACGCCGAGAAACCGCGCACCAAGGTCGGTGCCGCTCCGCTCGTCCTCGCCCGTATCCAAATTTTCAAGGGCGAAGGTATCCTGCCAGCCGCGATCGGTAAAAGCAGAGGAGCGCGTCACGCGATAGCGTACGCCCGATACCGAAAAGACCATACTGCCCGAAACCTCCGCGCCGTCCCAAGGGGTGCGCAGCATGCGCTCGTCGAGCGCGGCACCCGCTTTTGCGGTGGGAAAGCCGTACAGCATATAGACGAGGAATGCGGCAAGCGTCGTTTTGCCCGACTCCGCAGGTCCCTCGATCAAGTTAAAACCGCGGTCAAAGGCAAACTTCGCGTCGGTCAGCCGACCAAAGCGCCGAATATCAAAGCTCTCTACGATCATCCTCGGTTTTTCCTTTCTGTTGTTTTTGGTTTGGGGAAGATGGGGGCTTACTCGCCCTTGCCCGTCAGAAAATCCGCCGCACGGACGGGCGCGTCTTTGGCGTTGCCCCAAGGCTCGTCGGCATAGCGATAGTCAAATTTCTTGCAAAAAAAGCTCACGTCCTCGCGCAAAGCGTCCATATAGCGGAACGCGATGCCAAGCGTCACGTCCGTAAACGCCGCAAGGCTCTTGCCCGAAAGCTCGCGCTTCGCGCCCTCGAGCACGGCGCGTGCGTGGGGTAGGCAAAGCAAAGGGGCTTTTTCGTATTTTTTGCGGAACGCCTCGTCGGCGGCGTACATCGCCGCGAGGTTTGCCATCGAGCGCGCCATATGAAACGCTACGCGCTCGCAAACGTAACAGCTCTCCTCTTTTTTCGCCACGGCGCGAGAGAAGTGCTCCCCCTTCTTGCCGCGAAGCGCGTCGATGGGCGTAGGGGAGAGCGCCTTTTTTAATTCGTCAAGATGGCTCTCGAGCATAAGCGCCAGCCCAAGACGGTTTTTCATCCCGAGCATCTTTTTGTAATGCGTGCGGCAAAAGCCCGCCGCGTTGGTCTTGATGCGGATGGCGGGCTCCATCATCGAAGCCCCGAGGATCAGATCAAGCTCGTTCTCCTCCAAGCGGCGCTCGAGCACGCAAAGCGCGCACTCGCATTTTCCTTCGCCCGCCGTGACCTCGTCAAACGCCTCGTTTAACGGAATGGTATAGATCTGTTCCACGCGAACCCTCTCCTTCGTGCCGCACCTCTTCTTTTCAAGCGGAAAACGCTTTTTGAAGTTGTACGGCTTCGGTACTTGATTTTTTCAAAAAAATGGTGTATAATGTTCTCGCTACGGCGAGAAGATCTCAAAAACCGTATACTCTATACTATTATATAACAAATCTGTTCTTTTTTCAAGACTTACAGTCAATATTTTTTATAAGAGAGGGGGCGAATACGGGTGAAGGTGCTTTTATTTTCCGTGACCGCAGGCGGCGGGCACAACGCAACGGCAAGGGCGATCGCGGCGATGCTCACGTCGTACGGTGCCGAGTGCGAGATCGTGGATGCGTACCGCACGGCGGGATGGCTGATGTACCACACCGTTTCCAAGGGCTATCTGCTTGCCGCCTCTCCCGGATTTCGCCATATCTACGGCATGATCTACCGTATGTGCGAAAAGCGCAAGGGCAACTCCTTCAAAAGCTCTGCCATCCGCCGCTCGGGGCGCTCGCTCGCAAAAAAATTCAAAAAGGTCATCGACCGCTTTGACCCCGACGTCATCGTCTGCACCCACAGCTTTGCCGCACGCATCGTGGATATCACCAAGGAGCGCCACGGCTTCCGCGCAAAAACGGTGGGCATCGTGACCGACTTCACGATGCATCCCTATTGGGAGGAAGCGCTCCGCTTTGACCGCATCGTGCTTCCCCACGAAAAAATGATCCCGATGGCGATGCAAAAGGGCTTCCCCGAGGAAAAGCTCCTCTCGCTCGGCATTCCCATCCATTCCCGCTTTTCAGCCGCCACCCAAAAGGACGAGGCAAGAACGCTTCTCGGGCTCGACCCCGCGCTCCCCACGCTGCTTTTGATGAGCGGATCGATGGGTCACGGCAATATGGCAAAGGCACTGCGCACGATCGACCGCTCTCCCCTATCCTTCCAGATGATCGTCGTTTGCGGCACCAACCGCGCCGCGCGCCGCCGCATCGAGCGCACGAAATTCCGCCGCCCCGTCCTCACGCTCGGCTATGCGGACAACGTCCCGCTCTTGATGGACGCCGCCGACCTCATCGTTTCCAAGCCCGGGGGATTAACCACGAGCGAAGCGCTCGTCAAAGGACTCCCGATGATCATCTGTAACCCCATCCCGGGTCACGAGGACCGCAACGTCACCTTCCTCTCGGCGTGCGGCACCACCCTCGCCGCAGGAAGAAAGCTTTCCTTGCGTAGGGCGGTGGAAACCGTCTTCTCGGACGCTTCGCGCGCGTGCGCAATGCGCGAGGCAATTGCCGTGCTGCGCAAGCCTAGCGCCCTCCCCGATCTGTGCGAGGAGATCCTGCGTCTTGCGGCAGAAGCGCAAAACGAAAAAGAATAAGCAAAAAAATAAAAAAAGCGGAGCTAAGGCTCCGCTTTTTCAGTTATGTCAAATGATGCCCCTCGTTTCCCCGCCCTACTCCCGTTTCTTGCGAAGGCGGCGGCAGATTTTAGGCAGAATTTTTCGTGCGTGAGCGCAGGCGTACGGGGGTACGTCAAGCGAGCGACCGAAAAAAGAAAAAGCGGCGCTTTGCTCCGCTTTTTCGGTTGTGTCAAAATATGCCCCTCGTTCCTCCACCCTACTCCCGTTTTTTGCAAGGGCACGAATGGATTTTGAGCAGATTTTTTCGACCGCGAGCGCAGGCGTACGAGGGTACGTTAAGCGAGCAAGCGGGAAATTATGCCAAAAGGCAAAGGTTTTCCATCCTGCCCCCGTTTTTTGCAAGGGCGCGAATGGATTTTGAGCAGAATTTTTCGATTGTGAGCGCAGGCGTACGAGGGTACGTCAAGCGAGCAAGCGGGAAATTATGCCAAAAGGCATCGCGCCCTTAATTAATCTTTTCGAAGTCGGATGCCCCATGCTTACACAAAGGACAGATGAAATCCTCTGGCAGAGGCTCGCCCTCGTAAACGTAGCCGCAGATCTTGCATACGTACCCCGTTTTCTTGGGGGCGGCGGGCTTAGGCTTGACGTTTGCAAAATAGTAGGCATAGGACATCGGCGCCTCGGCGGACAGCACCGTCGCCTCCGTCACGTCGGCAAAGAAGCAGACGTGCGTGCCGAGATCCACCTCTGAAAACACCTTCGCCTCGATCACGGACGACGCGCTCGCGGTGGGATAAAGAAGCCCGCCCTCCGTGCGCGCAAAGCCGTCAAGCGAGGGAAACTTTTCCGCGTTCATTCCGCTTTGCAATCCGAAACGCTCAAAAAACGAGAAGGGCGTCTTCTCGGAGAGCGCCGTCACGGCAAAGTGTCCCGTGCGGGCAAGCATCATCGCCGTTAAGTTCTGCTTGTTGATGGTCACGGAAATGCGCTTGGGGTTATCGGTCACCTGCATCGCGGTGTTGATGATGCAGGCGTTATCCTTGTCACCGTTCCGTACCGAAAGCAGGTACAGTCCGTAGGTCATCGAAAAAAATGCTTTGGGATCGATCGTTGCCATTGTACTTTCTCCTTGTGTTTTGATTTTGCTCGGGAAACGGGTGCCACCCGTAGCCCTTCAAGCAAGCACCGACTCGGCAAGCGCGTCGGCAAGCGCGATCAGCTCCTCGCGCGTCTGCGCCGAAACGGCAGAACGCACGCTGACGGCGCTCTCAAGCTCGGTCATATTCTTGCAAACGGAAAGGATCTCGCGCATCCCCTTGGCGGCAGAGGGCGCCCAAGAGCCGTTTTCTATGAGCGCAAAGGTGCGGTTTTGCAGGTTGTGCGCCGCAACGTCGCGAAGGAGCGCATCCATCGAAACAAAGACGCCCGCGTTGTAGGTGGAGGAAGCGAACACGAGATGCGAAAAGCGGAAGCATTCCGAAAGAATTTCGGACGCAGGCGTAACGGACACGTCAAAGACCTGTGTCTTGACACCGCGCTGGGCGAGGCGAGAGGCAACCGTTACCGCCGCGTTCTCGGTGTTGCCGTAAATGGAGGCGTACGCGATGAGCACGCCCTTTTCCTCGGGCGTGTAGGTTGCCCAAGCCTTGTATTTTTCAAGATAGGGACCAAACTCCTTCGCGCGGAACACGAAGCCGTGAAGCGGACAAACGAGCTTGATGTCAAGCCCCGCCGCCTTGCCGAGCAGGGTGCTCACCGAAGGACCGTATTTTCCCACGATGTTGGTGTAGTAGCGGCGCGCCTCGGGAAGAAACTCGCCCATAAAATCCACCTCGTCGGCAAACAAGCGCCCCGAAAGCGCCCCGAAGGTGCCGAAAGCGTCTGCCGAGAAGAGGATGCCCTCGCTCTCCTCAAACGTCACCATGACCTCGGGCCAGTGGACCATCGGTGCCATCACGAAGCGAAGCGTGTGCGTGCCGAGCGACAGGGCGTCCCCCTCCTTGACCGTGATAGCGGACAGGGGCGTCACGCCGAAGGCGCGCATCATCACGAGTGCCTTTTCGGAGGCGATGACCGTCACGTCGGGATAGCGCGAAAGAAGCTCCGCAAGCGTCGCCGAGTGGTCGGGCTCCATATGGGAAACCACCACGTAGTCAAGGCGTCTGTCGCCAAGCGCGTGCGCGAGGTTTTCAAAAAAGATCTTGCCGACCGCCTTATCCACCGTGTCAAAGAGCGCGGTGCGCTCGTCGGTGAGAAGGTAGGCGTTGTAGGATACGCCGCGCGGGACGGAATACACGCCCTCGAACATCGCAAGGCGGCGGTCGTCGGCGCCTACGTAGGTAAGACTATCGGTAATGGGTCTTGTCATATACATCGTATTTCCCTCCATTCTGTATCTCTTTTGACTTTTGACACAGATTTGTTTTTTAATCGTTTTTTTGAAAAAAACAGGGTTTTTGTAAACTTTTATTTACAGAAACCCTTGTTTTTTATTCGGTTGTTGCAGGGGTTGCTGTCTTTTTTCCCGAACGGCGGGAGCGGGGACGGCGGCGCGCACGGCGGAACTCCTTCTCGTTCGCGAGCTTTTCGCGATAGCGCGTCAGGCGCTCCTCGTCGGGGCGCATAAGGATCACGCGCACGCGGAAGGTTTCGTTGATGTTGCGCTTGACGGCGGCGCACATCATCATCTCTCCGTGCTCCTCGCAAGCAAAGAGTGCTTGGTATTTCTGACCCTTTGCGTGGAGCAGGGGCTCCTTTTGCAAAAGAGGCTTTTTGCAGGTGGGACAAACGGGAGCGGTGACCTCGGAAACGGCAACGGCACGCTCGGGCGTCGGGAAGCCGCGCTCACCCGAATCGGCGTCACCAAGCACCGCCTCGAAGAGGTGATCCCCCGTCTTGGCGTCCGCCACGCGAATGCCCTCGGCAATGTTGAGCTTTTGCGCCACGCGCGCGGTAAAGAGCGCGTCGTTGAGGGCGTCGTGTGCGGGAAGGTTCATATCAATGCCGAAATGCTCCATCGCGTATTCAAGCGAGCGCTGACGCTTCTCGCCGTCCGTTTCGCGGTTGAACATAGGCTGCATATCGTAGTAGCGGTCGAGGAAGGTGTACGACAGCTTGTTAGCGCGCAGATTGTCAAACAGCATAGGCATATCGTCGGGTCCCCAAGTCAAGAACACCGCGTCGTCGGTGCAGAAGCGGTGAAAGGACTCCATCGCCTCGGCGAGCGGTACGCCGTGATCGAGCTGTGCCTGATCGATGCCCGTCAGACGCATCACGTGACGGTGGATCTTCTTATAAAAGCGCGGCTTGACGGTGATGCGGTAGCTGCCGCAAATGCGAAGCGCCTCGTCAAGCTTGACTGCCCCGATCTGGATGACCTCACCGCGCAGACGGATCGAAAGCTCCTTTTGCGTAGCGACCGCCTTTTCGTGATACGTCTGATTCCATTCAAGGTCGATAACGATATAGTACACCAGAAAGTCCTGCCTTCCTTCTTCTTCACTCAATAAAAATTCTACCTTATTATTGTACCACACCGCGGGCGGCTTGTCAATCCAAAAAACCTTCTTTTTGAAAGTTTTTGCTTCTTTTTCACAGAACGCTTGCCCGTGTTCTATTTTTCTGCCTGTCCGCATAAGGATAGAAATGCAAGAGGACAGGCAAAAAAAGAAAGCCGCCGCGGCGACCCTCTTTTGGGTTCTATGTTCAGAATTTGCTCTTAATATCCGCAATACAGTCGGCGCAAAGGCGCTTGCCCTTGTACTCGACCACCGTGCTCTCACTACCGCAAAAGAGGCAAGAGGGCTGATATTTTCTCAAAATGATACGGTCCTCCTCCGCGAAGAACTCGATCTCATCACCGCTCTCGATATCCATCTTACGACGCATTTCCTTGGGAAGCACCAGTCTGCCCATCTCGTCGATATTTCTTACGATTCCCGTGTCTTTCATCCTAACGTCCTTTCCGCAATTGCGTGGTCTTTCTTTGCCGACGGTGTCGTCGCGCGAGGATTATTGTATCACATCCGCATTCATTTTTCAAGTACCGAAACGAAAAAAAATGTGAATTTTTTGTCATAATTTCCCATAAACCGTCACAAAAGCCAAAGGAAGTGAAATGATGTCCCTCTCGTCCCTTCTCCCCCTTCTCCCCGAGGCGCTGTGCCGCGAGGTGCGCACGCATCCCGCCGCGCGCTGCGCGCCGAGCGTCTGCGAGGTGCGCTTGCGGCGGGGGCGCCCCTCGTCGCTCTCCGTCTTCCGCGACGGCGCCCTATGCAATCTTCCGCTTTCCCATCACGCGAGCGAGGAGGAGCTGACGCAGACCCTCGCGCGTGCCGCCGACGGCTCGGTCTATGCTCACGAGGAGAGCTTGCGCGAAGGATTTCTTCCGATGAAGGGGGGCATCCGATTAGGAGTGTGCGGACGGGCGACCCCCGACGGCGGGGGCGGCATCAAAGCGCTTTCGTCCATCAGCTCTCTCGTCTTTCGCCTGCCCCACGCACATCCCCACGCCGCCGACGAGCTGTGTAATTTCTTTGAAAAAACACAAGGCGGGATCCTTCTGTTTGCACCGCCGGGCGGGGGCAAGACCACCCATCTGCGCGCCTTCATCCAAGCACTCGGCACGCGCTACCGCATCGCGGCGGTCGATACGCGCGAGGAGCTTTGCGTTGAGGACGAAGCGCTTTTGCTCGACTGTCTTTCGGGCTATCCCAAGCGCTTGGGCGCCGAGATCGCCCTGCGTACTCTCTCGCCCGAGATCCTCGTGCTTGACGAGCTTGGCAAGGCGGAGTGCGACGCGCTGTGCGCGCTCGTTTCCTTCGGGGTGCGTACCGTCGCCACCGTCCACGCGCAAAGCGCCGACGAGGTGCGGCGCGCCCCCGCCTTTGCCCCTTTGCTCCGCTCGGGGCTCTTTTCCCACCTTTGGGACGTGCGGGGGCGCCGCCCCTCCCCGCTTTGGGAGGAGAGGGCGTGACGGGACTGATCGGGGGCGTTTTATGGGCGCTCTTTCTTCTGCTTTTGACCCTTCGTACCGCCGCCGAGGAAAGGCGCGTTGCAGAAGAGCTTGCGGGGCTTTGCCGTCTGCTTGACGCCCTGCGCGCCGAGCTTGCGGGCGCCTCCCGCCCCCTTCCCGTCTTTTTTGCGTCCTTCTCGGACGCGGCGCTTGCGGGATGCGGTTTTCTTACCGTTTTGCAAAAGGAGGGGCTGTGCGCCGCGCTACGCTCGCGCACGCTCCATCCGCGCACCGCACGGGCGGCGCTCCCCATCCTTTCGCCCTTTGCCGACGCGCTCGGGGAGCGCTTATTCAAGGAAGAGTGCCGCGCCGTCGAGGAAGCCCTCTCGCGCCTGTCCCCCATCGCGCATCGCGCGGCAGAGGATGCGCCACGTCGCGCGCGGCTCGGGGGTGTTCTGACGGTTTCGGGCGGCTTGCTTTTGCTTTTACTTTTCATTTAAGAAAGGAGCGTCCTTCGTGGATATTTCCCTTATTTTAAAGGTCGCGGGCATCGGGATGCTCGTTTCGGTCAGCTGCCAGATCTTATCCAAGTCGGGAAAAGACGAGCAGGCGCTGCTTTTGACGCTCACGGGGATGGTCGTGGTGCTTTTGATGCTCGTCGGACAGCTCGGGGACTTGATCAGCACCCTGCGCGCGGTATTCGGCTTATGAGCGTCGTGTCCGCCGTGGGTGTGTCCCTTCTTTGCGCGGTCTGCGCGCTCGTTTTGCGAGAATCCAAAAGCCCCGTTGCCCCCTTACTCTCCCTGCTTGGCGGATTATGCTTGCTTTTGGTCCTCTTCCCACGCCTCGGGGACCTGTTTTCGACGCTCAAAAACACGCTCGGTGCGCTGGACGGCGCGGGCGTTGAGAGCGTGGGCAAGATCCTTTCCGCCGCCCTGCTCGTCGGGGTGGGGTGCGACGCCTGCACCGAGCTTGGCGCCCCCCATCTTGCCGCGAAGTTAGATTTCTTCGGCAAGATCGAAATTCTGCTTCTCGCGCTTCCCACGCTTGACGAGCTTCTCTCGCGCGTGACAGCGCTACTCTCGTGAGACGCCGCGCACTCGTCGGCGCGTTCCTTTTGGCACTTTTGTGGGTGCTTTTTATCCCCGTTTGCGCCAAAGGAACGGAAAGCGCCGCGCAAAACGAAGCACAAAAGGACCCCCTTACCGCCGCAGAGGACGAAACGCGCGAGGGACTGCTCGCCCTTCTGCCCGATGCGGCAAAAGCAAGGCTCCCCGACCCCACGGACGCCGAGGCGGTAGAAGACGCCGTAGGCTTCCGCGCCCTCTTTTCCCTCTTTGCCGACGCCCTCACGGGAAGCGCGGGAGCGCACGCAGGACGCCTTCTTTCCCTCGTTATGCTCACGCTTGCCTTTTCCGTCGTCCCGCTTTTTTTCGCACGAAGCTCTCCCGTCACCGCGACGGTGCTTGAATGCAGTGCCGCGCTTTCCGTCTTCGCCCTGCTCTATCCCACGCTCGCGCGCGTGCTGTCCTTTTTTTCGGACTTAAAGGGGCTCTCTCTCGGTCTCTCTCCCATCTTTGTTTCCCTGCTTGCGGCAGGGGGCGGGACGGCGCAGGCGGGCGCGGCGGGCGCGGGCTTTTCCTCCTTTGCGGCGATGCTCTCTCTTTTCGGGGAGAGCGTCTTCCCGCCGCTTCTTCGCCTTTTGCTCGCCCTCGCCCTACTCGCGGCGCTCGGCAACTGCACGCTCGTTCGCGAGCTTTCGCGGCGGCTCTCGGGGGTGACGGTGTTCTTCTTTTCCGTGCTCTCGATGCTCTTTCTCGCCTCGCTCGCCTTTGAAAGCTCGCTGGCGGGGAGCGCCGATTCGGTGGCGCTTCGCACCGTCAAATATACCGTTTCCTCTGCCATCCCCGTGGTGGGCTCCACCGTATCGGGCGCCCTCTCGGCGCTCTCCTCCTCACTTTCACTCTTACGGGGCGCGGCGGGCGGAACGGCGGTCGTAGCACTGCTTGCGCTGTTGCTTCCACCGCTTGCCGAGGTCTTTCTTTTGCGGCTCGCGCTGTCGCTGTGCGAGAGCGTTTGCGTCTTCACGGGTGCAGACCCGATGCGGGGCGTGCTGGGGCGTTTTCGCGGGGTGCTTGACCTTGCCCTCGCCGCCCTTGCCCTGCTCTCGGTGCTCTTTCTCGTCACAGTCGGGACCTTTTCCCGCGCGCACGCCGCGCTTTGAGGTGATCCGCGCACACCGCGCTTTTTATAAAAGAAAAAGGAAAGGAGGTAATCAAAACGGAAGCGATCAAAAGCATCTGCATCGGGGCGGCGTGTCTTTCTCTCGTAACGCTCCTACTTCCGGAGCGCGAGGGGGTACGACGCGCGGCGTTGACGGCGTTCTCACTCGTCTTTCTCCTCTTCCTTTTGCCAAGCGGCGCGGACTTCTCCTTCCCTTCGCTCTTACCGGGGATAGAGGAGGGCGAAGCGGTGTCGGGAGAGGCGTACGAGGAAACGGTCAAGCGAGAAACCCTCGCCGCCGTCAAGGCGGACCTTTGCCGCCGCTTTTCCATCGGCAAGGACGCGCTCGCTCTCTCGGGGGAGATCACGCTCGACGGGGAGGACTTCGCCATCCGCTCGCTCACCCTGACGCTGTCGGGCACGGGCTTCTTTGCGGACGCGAGCTCGCTTTTGCGCTACGTCGAAGAAAACTATACCACGCATTGTGAGGTGCATTTCGTTGGATCTTAAAAAGCTTTTTTCCCGCCTTTCGGGCAACCGCTTGCTCTTTCTCCTTGGCGCCTTGGGGCTCGTGTTTCTGCTCTTCTCGGGCGTGGGCGGGAAAGCAAAAACCGAGGAGGGGGCGACGGCAATGGCGTGGGCAGAGGCGTACCGCGCCACCCTTGAGGAAGAGTTAGGCGCCCTTTGCACGCAGGTCGAGGGCGTCGGTGAGGCGCACGTTTTTCTCACGCTCGCCTCGAGCGAGATCGCCGTTTACGAGAAGAATCAGAGCGGCGAGAGCGAAACGCTCGCCACCTCGGGGGGCGAAGCGGTGCTCCTTGCCTACCGCCCGCCCGAGATCGCGGGGGTGACCGTCGTTTGTGCGGGCGGCGACTCTCCCGCCGTCAAGCGGGAGCTGTGCGAGCTGCTTTCCACCGCGCTCGCGGTGGGGGCGTCGCAAATTCATATTGCGCCCCTTGTTCTACACGGCTAGGCGCGTGCATAAGATAAAGTGTCAAATCAAGAACGGAGGAAAATCCTATGGCAAAAATCAAATTCAAAGGAGAGGACGGTATCTTCTCCAAAATCGGTCGCAGAAATCTTTTGATCGTGTGCGCAGTGCTGCTCATCGGCGGCGCGGTCGCCCTCAACTACTTCCTGTTTACGGGCGACGACAAGGTGGATTACGACGGCTCGGGAATGACGGACGCAAACCCCGACGACGGCGCCGGCAACACCGCCGACACCTACTTCGCCGCCGCCGAGCTCTCGCGCGATCAGGCAAGAGATGAAGCACTCGCCGTTTTGCAAACGGTGCTCGCCAGCGAGGACGCGTTAGAGGAAACCAAAAACCAAGCGCTCTCGGACATCTCGCGCATCGCGCTTGAGATCGAAAAGGAAGCCAACATCGAATCCCTCGTGCGGGCGCGCGGCTTTGAAGAGTGCATCGCCGTCATCAGCGGTGACAACGCAAGCGTCATCGTGCGCTCGGATGCGGAGCTTCTTGGGAGCCACGTCGCGCAGATCAGCGAGATCGTTTACGAGCAGGCGGGCATTCTCCCCGCAAATCTCAAGATCCTTTGTAAATAATTGTTTACATTTTCGGGAAAGGGAGTCGAAAAAGGCTCTCTTTCCCTCTTTTTGAAAAAGTAGAAAAAAGTCTTGTTTCATCTTGACTTTTTCCCCTCTTTGTGCTAAAATAATCGCGTATTCTATATTGATTGAAGGAGTCCCGTTATGGAAAAGCTCAAGGTTGGCATTATCGGCGCGACCGGTATGGTCGGTCAGCGCTTCATCACGCTGCTTGAAAATCACCCTTATTTTGAGATCACCGCACTCATCGCATCTCCCCGCAGTGCAGGCAAGACCTACGTCGAGGCGGTCGGCGAGCGCTGGAAGCTTGCCGCTCCTATGCCCGAGTGCGTCAAGGATATGGTCGTCATCTCCTCGGAGGAGGTGGAGCGCGTCGCATCTCTCGTTGACTTCGTTTTCTGCGCGGTCGATATGAAGAAGCCCGACATCCTCGCCCTGGAAGAGAAGTATGCCAAAGCCGAGGTCCCCGTCGTTTCCAACAACTCTGCAAACCGTTGGACGCCCGACGTTCCTATGGTCATTCCCGAGATCAACGACGCGCACCTTGCCGTCATCGACGCACAGCGCAAGCGCCTCGGCACCAAGCGCGGCTTTATCGCCGTCAAGCCCAACTGCTCCATTCAGAGCTACGTGCCGATGCTCACTCCCCTCTTGAAATTCAAGCCCACCGTCGTCATCGCCACCACCTACCAGGCGATCAGTGGCGCGGGCAAGACCTTCCGCGAATGGCCCGAAATGATCGACAACGTCATCCCCTTCATCGGCGGTGAAGAGGAAAAGAGCGAGAAGGAGCCCCTGCGTGTTTGGGGTACCGTAGAGGGCGGCGAGATCGTCCCCGCCAAGTCCCCCATCATCACCTCGCAGTGCATCCGCGTTCCCGTGAGCGACGGTCACACCGCGGCAGTCTTCGTCAGCTTTGAAGAGAAGCCCACGAAGGAAGACATTCTCGAGGCGTGGCGCACCTATCGCGGCAAGCCCCAGGAGCTGGGCCTTCCCTCCGCGCCCGCGCAGTTCATCACCTACTTTGAGGAAGACAACCGTCCCCAAGCAAAGCTCGACCGCGACCTTTACGGCGGTATGGGCGTGTCGGTCGGCAGACTCCGCGAGGACAGCGTGTACGACTACAAGTTCGTGGGTCTTTCCCACAACACGCTGCGCGGTGCGGCAGGCGGTGCCGTGCTGATCGCCGAGCTTCTTTACAGAGAAGGCTACATCACCAAGAAATAATTTTAAAAAGGAAGAATGCCCCGCATTCTTCCTTTTCTTTTCGCGTCCGCTTCCAATCGCTGCCGTCGCTTCCAAGATTTTTGCATTGCAATTATACCACGCATTCGGTATAATGGAAGCACCGAGGGTTCGGGGGGCTCACGGTGCGCATTTTTTTCTCCTTTCTTCCCCCTTTTCTTTTAATTCCTTTTTCTTTTCTTGCGCGCCGCCTCCCATCCTCGAGTTTTGACTATGGAGGTTTTCTATGCAAAAAACCAAAACACGACGGCGTATGCTCTCCGTGCTTTGCGCCGCGCTCCTCTTTTCGGTCTTCCTTGCGCTCCCCGCAAATGCGGCAACGCTGTCAAGGACACCGGGCAAGGTGTCAAGCATCGACGCCTGGCGCTACGAGCGCATCCCCATCCACACGGATGACGGCAGACTTGAAACGGATGGCAGGCTCATCGCGGGTACCACCTATCTCCCCCTGCGCGCCTTCTTCGAGGCGTACGCACCGGATGCCGTGCTTACATACCACGCAAGCATCCGCACCGCAGAGCTACGGGGCAAGGGGCTCACCGTCTCCGCACGCGACGGCTCGAACCTTCTCTACGCCAACGGCAGGTGTCTTTACAGCGATATGCCCATCAAGATCCTCTCCGACGGCACGATGTACGTTCCCATCCGCTCGCTCGCCAAGGTCCTCTCGCTTACCGTCTATTGGAGCGAAAAATGGCGCTCCGTCACCCTCTCGGGTACTCCCACACCGCTCGAGGACGGCGCCACCTACTACGACGAAGCCGACCTTCATTGGCTCTCGCGGATCATCTCCGCCGAAGCGCGCGGCGAGCCCTTCATCGGGCAGGTCGCCGTGGGCAACGTGGTGCTCAACCGCACGCGCCATAAGGCGTACCCGAACACCGTCAAGGAGGTCGTCTTCGACCGCCAGGGCGGCGTCGTGCAATTCTCCCCCGTCGCGGACGGCTCCATCTGGATGACCCCGCACGCCACCTCCGTCACCGCGGCAAAGGTGTGCCTCGAGGGCGACACCGTATCCGAGCGCATCCTCTTCTTCTACGCGCCCAGTATGGTCACAAGCACCTGGATCGAGCGCAACCGCCCCTATGCGTTCACCATCGCCTCTCATCGGTTTTTCTATTAAAAAAAGCTTGCCCACCGCAAAAAGCGGTGGGCAATTTGTATTTCGAAATGCTTTTATATCAATTAGCACGAGAGTGCCGTCCTTGTAAGCATAATTATACTCCTTTTTGCCGAAAAAGTCAAGAGAGCGCACGAGATTGCTATACCTTTGCGTATATAGAAAAACTCCCCGCCCGAAGGCGGGGAGAAAAATGTTTTAAGAGTTTTTAGAATCATCCACTCTTGGCATTTTTGAATAATCAATTTTAAAGAGGGGGACAAAAGCTCCCTTTCTGTAGCAAAGTATTACCGTTGTTCCTTTCTCAACTAGGCCATAATCTGTATCAATTGAAAGTTGGTCTATTTGAAAATTTTCGGCTCCTTTTATGTCATACAAATAATGGCGGTCAAAAAATGCACCTTTTAAAGGATCCTCTCCGTTAACTCGTTCTACGGTAGCTTTTATTTCTATTGCTTGTGACATATCAAAAGTGTAGTTAATTGTTGGAAACACACAAAACCCGATTAGACCTACAGATACCAAACAATTTAAAACAAAAAGCCCCAAGAAATCTGCAACCTTCTTCTTTTTTAGAATCAAAAGAAGAGTTGCCGTCAAAAGAATAGCGGTTCCGACTATGGTTATCAGCAGTCCCCCCGCGGAGTTTTTCTCTACTACCATAGCATAATTAAAATTCGTACTGTCATTAAACAAAAACACCTGTATGAGAACAGAGCAAGCAAGGCCGAACGGAAATTCTTTGTGCTTTACAAGGAAAATGCTAAGAACAATTTGTGACAAAAGGGAGAAGCAATAAATTATGCCAAGAACGCAAACCAGCAAACGATGGGCTTCAACAGCGTAAGAAACGATGCGACTTGCTACAATTACAAGGATTAAAACAAATTCTAAAGCAAATTTCCCCCTCTTCACAAAACTCTTCCCTCCGTTTTAAAAAATTTTAATACGATTATCTAATCGATTATCCGTAACTACATCCAATAACAGTGCAAAAATTCCACCTGTAGAAAAGAAGCAAGAGATAACATCGACAACATCTTTGTTGCTTGCGCTAACCAATTTGTTTACAAAAGAGTTTATAACGCTAAAGAACCAATTTGTAGCAGAAGAAATTATTCCAGATAAAGCAATGTATCCTAATCGCCAAACAGTATTGCCGTAAGTGTATGCCTTGCCGTTCTTCGAAAGGATGTTGCCGTAGCCGTCGTAGGTCATCACGTTGACAGCCGCGCCGTTCTTGGTCTCCGTCAGAAGCTGTCCCTGTGCGTCGTACGTATATTCCGTCACGCCCTCGGCACTGTCCGTGACCTTGGTGATGCGCTCCTCGGGGTCGTACTCGTGTAGCCAATGCAACCCCAGATCAAACTTGCTGAAAAGCCGAAAAATTGGCGCCTTTGTTGCGCTTCTCGCTTGAAAAGTCTGCACTTTCGTCTTCTGCGTTACGATATCATTCGTAAACTCGACTGCCGCCTCGGTGGCACGCACGAGAGCGCCGTCCTTGTAAGTATAATTATACTCCTTTTCGCCGACAAAGTCAAGAGAGCGCACGAGATTACGCTATATTGCAGAGAAAGAAAACTCCCCGCCCGAAGGCGGGGAGAAAAACTATTTTTCTTTGATTTCCATTTCTCTTTTAAGATTTGAGTGCCTTATTCGAGCAATTTATACTCTTTTATTATATGGCTATTGTAAAAGTATTCCACCTCGTAAACTTTTCCTGCTTCCAAATTTGTTATATCTCGTGTGTAGATTGGTATATATACGTACAATCTACCACCTTCTCCTTCAAAAAAAGCCTTTTGTGTAGCGGGTAACGTATTGCTTGATTGATAGCTAACGTATTCCGCGACTACAGTATGAGTTTTTTGCAAAAACATATCTTTATAAATAGGTATTTCCAAAATTGTAAGAAGCACTATAAGGCCTATTAAAAACAATATTCTAAGCACATAAAACTTTGGTTTCTTAATGACATCGTGCACTATAATGCCAATAAAAACTGCATAACAAACAAAAGTTACAGAAAAAACAAGAAAAATATTTTTCATAAAAACTCCTATAAATTATACTGGATACGTTAAAAAAGAGAAAAGAAGCTCAAATACGTCTTCAACAATTTTATCAGTTGTCTCTTTGTTCTTTTGGTGTTTAGCCATTATATCATACATTTCTGGTTTAGTATAGTCATATCCCTTGCTTCGATAGTAATGTTGATACTGCGAATAATTAGGAGCTTTGTTGAAAAATTTTGACGTCAATTTAGAAGTCAACTTAACGAAACTATTTGTTTTGTGATACGATTGCAATTTTTTTTAAAAAACAGCCAGAATATCGATAAGGAAATAGCTGTCCACAAGATGATCACCACGGGAAGTTCTTCTGCCGCTTCAATCAATATTGTTAAAAGTGCTATGATGCCACAGGTGGCTAAATATAGTGACAGTAGCAAGTTATCAATTTTTCGAAGATAGAACTTTAATCCAATAATATGTCCTTGTTTTGTAACACATCTCACCATGGGATGAAGAAAAGCTTTTGTCCAAAACAATTCTTCGTGAAACATAAACGATCCATCAGAAAAATCATATATATGCATGTTATTATCAGCTAAATCCAATTTGAATTGATGAATTGAATGCGTTGTATTAATTGATATTTCGTGCTTAAACATAACTCTCTCCTCGAAATCCCATCTTGTCAGTTTGAGGTATTGTGAATTTTGTGAGTTGCTGATATTACTTTCCAATGAATTTTTTTAGGCAAGAAGGCGATCGCAAAACATTAGATAAAGCCAGCCTTGATTCTTGAGCGCGAAACAAAACAAGTTTTTTTATTTTTTATGCTCTTCGAGATGCTTTTCAAAACTGTTTTTTCTCGTTTACATACTATATTTTAACACAAGCGCGCCCGTGTTGTCAAGAGATGAATAACCGCCCTCGGCAAGATCGAAAAGGTTTATTTCCCACATTAGCCTTTATCAAATTCTCCTTTATGTTTACCAACAAAAACGGACCGCACAGGGCGGTCCGCAAAACTA
>JAFTIH010000018.1 GCA_017456985.1 Clostridia bacterium
AGCTGTTAAGCGAAAGCTGTTAAGCGAAAGCTGTTAAGCGAAAGCTGTTAAGCGAAAGCTGTTAAGCGAAAGCTGTTAAGCGAAAGCTGTTAAGCGAAAGCTGTTAAGCGAAAGCTGTTAAGCGAAAAGGCGCGCGCTTTGAGAAGCGCGCGCATCCAATCGAAAACGAGGACTTTTATGAAAGCAACCGTCACCGAGATCAAGCACTTCGCCGTCCACGACGGCGACGGCATCCGCACCACCGTCTTTTTTAAGGGGTGCCCCCTGAAATGCTTGTGGTGCCATAATCCCGAGGGCATCGCACACGCGCCCGCTCTCGCTCTGCGTACCGAAAAATGCACAGGGTGCGGCGCGTGCGCGGCGGTGTGTCCCACGGGCGCACACAAAATAGAGAACGGCGTTCACAGCCTTGACCGCGCGCTTTGCACTGCCTGCGGCAGGTGCGAAAGGGAATGCTTCTTCGACGCACTCACCCTGTACGGCAGAGAAACGACGGTGGAGGAGCTGCTCCCCGCCCTGCTCGCCGATCGCGGCTTTTATGAAAGCTCGGGCGGGGGCGTCACCCTTTCGGGGGGCGAGTGCCTCACGCAAAGTGCCTTTTGCGAGGCGCTTTTGCGCGCCTTAAAGGCGGAGGGCATCCACACCGCCGTCGATACCTCGGGCTTCGTCCCGCGTGAGGCGCTTGCGCGCGTCTTACCCTACACCGACGTCTTTCTTTTTGACGTCAAGGCGATCGACCCCGCCGTCCATCGCCGCTGCACAGGGCAGGATAACGCGCCCATCCTCGACAATCTGCGCTACCTGGACGCGGCGGGCGCAAAAATCGAGGTGCGCATCCCCTTCGTCCCGCACCATAACGACGGCGAGCTCCCCGCCATCGCGACGCTTCTTTCCTCGTTAAAGAACCTCACGGGCGTGCGCGTGCTTCCCTACCATACGGGTGCCGGCTCGCGCTACGCCGCACTCGGGATGGAAAACACGCTACCCGACGTCCTCCCCACCAAGGAGGCACTTGAGGGTGCCAAAGCGATCCTGCGCGAAAAGGGTCTGCGCGTGATCGACTAAAGCGTCCCCTGTCCTTGTCTTCTCGCAAGGGGCGACATCTCGACGCCCCCACAAAACAGAAAAATGCAAACAAATGTTTACATTATAAAAATCACGCTCTTTCGAGCGTGGTTTTTATGTGATGAAAAAGCCGCACCCAAAGGTGCGGCTTTTCGATTTCGCCAAAGGCTTTTGTAATTCGCTAGGCGATTTTTGTGCAGAAATTTGCGATCCGCGACCCGAAGGCAGACAACCGTTCGCATTTTTGCGCAAGACCGCCGACCGTCGCCCGACGGCGTACCTCCGTACGTCGAGCAGTGGCGGTCGAAAGGAGAAAAGCCGCACCCAAAGGTGCGGCTTTTGTTTTGCTTTGTTGTCTTGTCAAAATTCTGTTTCTTGCAATTCGCTAGGCGATTTTTGAGTAGAAATTTGCGATCCGCGACCCGAAGGCGTACGGGGGTACGTCGAGCGGGAGCGGTCGTGAATTTATGCCAAAAAGCGTCAGCGAATTAGTTGCACTCGGCGACGAGGGGACCAGCCAGTTCCGACAGGAAGAAGAGTCTTCCGGGGAGCGTGGGGATGTAAGAGGAGGTGATCCAAGTGCAAGGACCGTGACGGAGCGTCATCCACAGAGAAAGACCCTGCCACTGCATACCTCTGCCAAGCGTGCCGTCTGCACCGCCGATGGCGTAGTCAGCCTGGAAGATGATAGCGGGACCGATGGTGTTCGCACGGCAAGGAACGAGCGTCGTGCGGGACTTGAAGCTGGTGAGCGCGTTCTGCTCAACCGTCAGAGGATGGATCTTTGCCGCGATGCGGTAGGGCTGTGCAAGCCACTCAGCCTCGGTCGCATAGTCAGCGGCGAAGTGGGGCTCCCAGAATGCGATGTGGCACATTCTGCCGATACCGTAAACGAGAACGAGCTTTGCGCCCTCTGCCTTCAGCTTGGCGATCTTCTCGGGGTAGGTGGGAAGATTGTCCTTGGTGGCAAAGTTTCTCTGTGCTACGGGAACGGTGTACTCGCCCAGAGGATTAAAGAGCGCGTTCTCCATAGCGTACTGGAATGCGCCGGGGTTGTCGGAGGGCAGGGTGTTACCCTCGCTGTCGCTCCACTCGTCCATATTGAAGGTATAAACGTGGTCGCAAGAGAGCTTCCACTCGCGGATGAAGTAAACCACCCACTTATACATACCCATAGGACCTACGGGGAGGATGAAGGCGATCTTCTCGCCGCGCTCCTTTGCGAGCTTGATCTGCATTGCGATCTCGTGACCCATATAGGTCTCAAACTCGCCCAGGCTCTCGCACTTGAGGGGGGTAAAGCCCTCGTTCCAGAAGCTCTGGCGGTCGGTGATGGTTTCGGGCGCGCCCACGCAAGCGTCGATCTTGTCAAAGTCCCAGCCTGCGGGATAGAAGCCCTCGAGCATACTGCCCTTTACGGTAGAATTGAAGTTCATAGCATTTCTCTCCTTTTATATAATTTTTTTATTGCTTGTAAATTTGGTCCACGACCTCCTGCACCTGGACGGCGCGCTCGGCGTAGAAGTAATCTCTCTTACCCGATGCAACCTCTTCGCGGAAGCGGCGGATCTGGTCGAGATAGAGATTTTTGCCCTCGGGGGTGTAGGTCACAGGCTCGCTCACCGTGCGCGACTGTGCCGCGTCGTACGCACCCTGCGGCGCGTAAAGATGCGTCAGCTTGCCGCACTCCTCCTGACCGAGCGTTCCTCTTGCCTCGATATAGCCCGCGGTGCCGTACAGCTCAAGCTTGCTTTCGGATGCCGCATCGGGGATGTTGAACGCCACGTCCACGTGACCGAGCACGCCGCCCTTCGTGCGGAAGATGATAACGGCGCCGTCCTCCACCTCGTAGGAAAAGGTGCGCGTGGAATAGAGCGCCTTGACCTCGTCGATCTCGTCGTCAAGCAGGTATTCGAGCAGCTCAACGCAATGCACGCCAAGATCCATAAACGCACCGCCGCCGCCCGTCGCCTTTTTCTGGCGCCAAGCCCCGGGGACGTCGGGATACCAGCAGGTAAACTGCGCGCGCACGCTGTTCGGCGTGCCGATGCCGCCCGCAAGGATGATCTCCTTCGCCTTCTCGTGAAGCGAGTGATGCTTCATCATATAGCCGACGGTAAGCTGAATATCCGCCTTTTTGCACAGCTCTAAAATTTCCTTTGCTTCGGTCGCGTTCATCGCGATAGGCTTTTCCACGAACACGTGACGGCGGTACTTGACGGCAAGCTCGATCTGCGCCTTGTGGCAGAATACGGGGGTGCCGATATATACCGCGTCGCACGCGACGGTGGAAAGCATTTCTTCCTCGTCCGCAAAGTACGGCACGCCGTATTTTTCACCCATCGCCTTGGCGGTGGCGGGGTTGCGGTCCATCACGGCAACGAGGGTGCTTCCCTCATCCTGCAACAACGCGGGAATGGTTCTGCGGTCGGCAATGCCGCCCGCGCCAATAACACACCATTTCATATCGTTTTGCTAACCTTTCTTTACATTTCAAGGCAAAAGGCGCCGGGTCGTGCCTTTCAGATAGACCTGACACTGACAGAAGCCCTCGGCGTAATCCACGCCGCACTGGAAGCCGTAGAAGCGAGAAGCAACGCGCGTCATTTCGGTGTAATCAATGCCGTCGTGATCGCGCAGCCAGACGAGCTGACTTTGGTGCGAGCACAGCATCTTCATCTTCACGTCCATATAGTCCGAAATATCCACGTACTCGGTGGGCGTGAATGCAACGCCGCCGTCGGGCATCATATAGTAGATGGGGACGAGCTTGACCGCGTTCGAGGTCTTGGCGGTATGATAGTTGGGAAGCGTCGCCGTGAAGGATGCGTCAAAAACAAGCTTGGACACCGCCACGTGGTCGGGCATATAATCGTGGGGATAATGGGTGATGATGAGGTCGGGGTCCGCGTAGCGGATCACGTCCACCATCTTGTCGCGCGCCTCGCGGTTGCCCTCATACACTTCAAGATCGTCAAAGCCGCCCCAGATGACCTTGGCACCGATCACGGCGCCCGCCGCCTGCGCCTCGGCAAGGCGAATGGGACGAAGCTCCTCGGGCGGGATCACCTCGTGACCAAGACTTCCGGACGATGCGTGGCAGATAAACACCTCATCACCGCGCTCACGCATCCTCGCCATCGTGCCGCCGCACTTTTCCTCCGCGTCGTCGGGATGGGCTACTACTACTAAAACTCTCATAGCCTTCCCCCACTTACGGAAGCAGGCGCTTGGTCGTGCCTTTCAGATAGACCTGGCACTGGCGGAAGCCCTCGGCGTAATCCGCGCCGCACTGATAGCCGCGGTAGCGCGAGCAGGTGCGCACCATATCGGGGAAATCGATGCCGTCGTGGTCACGCATCCAGACGATCTGGCTCTCGTGGCAGTTGAGCATTTTGAGCTTTAAGTCGATATACTCCGTCACGTCTACGTACTCGGTGGGGTTAAAGCCAACGCCTGCCAGCGTATCCATATAATAGATCGGAACGAGCTTGACTGCGTTCGAGGTCTTTGCCGTGTGATAGTTGGGAAGCGTCGCGGTGAAGGACGCGTCAAACACCAGCTTGGACACTGCCACGTGGTCGGGCATATAGTCGTCGGGGTCGTGGGTGATGATGACGTCGGGGTCGGCGTAGCGGATGATATCCACCATCTTGTCACGCGCCTCGCGGTTGCCGTCGTAGATCTCAAGGTCGTCAAAGCCGCCTGCGATGACCTCAATACCCGCAAGCTTACCCGCACGGCAGGCTTCCTCGTGACGCATAACCGTCAGCTCGTCGGGCGGAATGATCACGTGACCGAGGTTTCCCGAGGACGCGTGGCAAACGATGACCGTATCGCCGCGTGCCACACACTTGGCGAGCGTACCCGCGCACGCGATCTCCACGTCGTCGGGATGACATCCTACTGCTAAAATTCTCATAGTTTTTCTCCTTTTTCCCCGTGGGGAGATTTATTGGAACGGCACCCGCCGTTTTGTAAACAATTCTTTACATTCTTTATAGTTGAAGCTGATCTTCGGTTTTCAAAATGGGATCCTTGAAGCCGCATTCGCGTGCAAGCAAGGACGAATAGGTCCAAAACTCAAGCGTCTTATACACGTCCATCTCGTGGTGCTTTAAGTAGCGGATGGCGGCACGGCAGATCTCGGTGCGCTCTTCTTCCTTACCCTCGCATCCCGCGATGAGCGCGTCAAGGTAGTAAAGAAGCATCTCGCGGTAATAGACGAGATAGTCCCACGACTTCCAAACGGCGAAGGGGAGCTTCCCTCTCGCCCCGTGATTGCGCGAAAGCAGACGGTCAAGCTCGTAAACGGTGCGCTTTAACTCACGGTATGCAGTGCGCTTTTCCTCAACCGAAAGACCTTCCTTCAATTCGAGATGCGCACTGACGGTGCGGAAAAATTCCTTGACCGCCTCGCCGTCCTCGCCGTACGCCTCGCGGAAATAGCGAGAACTTTGCTTTTCAAAATCCGCCGTGCGATCCCAAAGCGCGTCCGCCATCATCTGCGAAGGAAGATTGGTCGGGAAGGAGCAACGGCTCATCTGGCAGCTCACCATACCGTCAATGCCAATATCCGCAAGCGTCTTCATATCCTCGAACATCACGCGCGAAAGGTCAAAGAAGCCGAAATCGCGGTTGCGGGCAAAGCACATATGGTAATCATAATCGAAGCTCTCGCCCCCATAGACCTTTTGCCAAGCGCGTAAAAGGGCAAGATTGTCCTCTACCGCCACAACGCGGGTGGTCTTGCCATCGGTCTTCATGGGCGGAAGCGCACGTTCGACCGAAAGGTCAAGCCCCGCAAAGCTCGTGCGGAAATCGCGCCCCGAAGGGGCAAACATCAAAACGAAGCGGTCCGAGTCGCGGAAGCGCTCCTTGAGGGGCGCCCAGAGCGTATCGTGATACAGTAAGAAGACGACCTTTTGGTGCAAGCCCTTCGCCGTCATCTTTTCGTCCAGCTCGTTTAACATCATCACGTAGTATTCGGAAACGTGCTCGGTGCAGCTTGGGCACTGACAGATATTGTCCGCGCCGTCCGAAAGCCAGAAGTGCAGATAATCCACGTGCGGATGGCTCTCGCAATACGCGACGGCGGTATCCGTCATCAGGCTCCGCGCCTCGGGATTGGAATAACACAAATTGGTGCAAAGCGGCATTCGGTTGTGAAGCGTGCGCACGCCGTCCTTGTTCATTGCGATCAGGTGGCGACGGTCCTCGGGAATGTCCGCGTCATCCATCAGCCCCCAGCCGTCGGCAGTCAGTCCGAGCGGTCCGCTCGTAAAGCCGTGTCCGTAGTAGTGAAGCAAAAGTCCGCGCTTCGCGATCTCCTCTTCGAGCGAGGCGACCATATGCAAAATATCATCCTTGGATACGTGCTCGTTGGGGTATAGGTCGTTGCACACGTGGTTATACCACTTTTCAAAGAAGGTAAGCGGCTTTTCAAACTGGAAATAGTAACCGCTCATCCCCGCGCGCGGGATCCACTTGATCGTACCGAGGACGTTCTCGTAGCAGTCGCACCCCTCAATGCAGATCGCGCGGTTGCGATATGCCGCCGCCTCGGATACGTGCGCATCGATGCTCACCACCGTGTAATGCGGAAGGATCTCACCGTCATCCGTGGGGCGCACCCAAGCGGCACCCATCTCCCTTAAAAGGCGGTACGCCGCGATGAGCACCGAGCGCTCGTTTGCGCCCGTGATCACACCCACGCCGTGTGTAATATCAATATGAATGGCGTCATCGAAATACGCGTCACGCACGGGCGGCACGAGCGAGGCGAGGGCTTTATCCACACCCACCCAGATGACGCTCTTCACCGAAGCGTCGTAAGCGTCGTAAAGACGCACGTCGATCATCAGCTCTACGTCGATGACTTTCAAGCAACGAACAAGCTCTTCGACGGCGTAGCACACGGTTTTGTTCTTGCCGATGCGTGCCAAAGTAATTCTCGTCATAGTTTTTTCTCCCTTTTCACCCGCCGCAAGGCGGATCTCATTCTCGCAGGGGATTTCATCCAAACGCAGTTTGGATTTCATTCTCGCCGTGCGAGAATTTCATTGCCGAAGGCTTTGCCCCTCTCGAAGTAACGAAGTATCCGACGATTTGCAAAATCGCGGCAGACGAGGCGCGCCCGAGGGAGCTGTATAACATACTGCCTCTCTCGAAGCAACGAAGTATCCGACGATTTGTAAAATCGCGGCAGACGAGGCGCGAGAGAGGGAGCTGTACACCGTACTGCCCCTCTCGAAGCAACGAAGTATCCCGCGATTTTAGTCCGGAACGTAGAGCATCTGCTCGGAGGATTTCAATACATTTCCCACCTTGCAATTGCGCATCAAAAGCGAGTAAACGTTCCAGATATCAAGGTAACGGTGGGTGTGCGCGTTGGTTAGGCGCGCATACTCAACCACGTCAAGGCTGAGCCGCTCGCACTTGTCCTCGTCCCCCTCTGCCTTGGCGATCAGGGCGGCGATATAACGCACGAGGATCTCACGGTGATACACCATCAGCTCCCAGGACTTCTTAACTGCCGCAGGATGGTCCGCCGCAAGGTTGCGCGATACGATGGCGTCCATCTCATAGGTGCGGCGAAGCACCTCACGGTAGCCCGCGATCTGCACGTCCGCGGCAGGAAGGTTGTCGGGGGGAAGCTCCAAAAGACGGCTAACGGCGCGGAAATACTCCTTGACCGCCTCCGAGTCCGCGCCGTAAGCGTCACGCAGGTAGGCGGAGGAGCACTCTTCAAAGTCCGCCGTCTTATCCCAAAGCGCGTCCGCCATCATCTGCATACAAAGGTTGCTCGGGAAGGACGCACGGTTGTGCTGACAGCTCACCATACCGTCAATACCGATGGATTCGAGCGCCGCCATATCGCGGAAGAGGGTCTTTGCCATATCGAAGTGGCAAGTGTCGCGCGTCTTCCACAGGCAAAGGTGATAATCGTAAACGAAGCTGTCCCCGTCAAAGACCTTCTGCCAGTCGCGGAGCAGCGCCACGTTCTCGGCGAGCGATACGGGGTTCTTGCCGTCGTTCAGACGGAAGGGCTCGTGCGTGTATTCGGCGTTCGGGTCCAGCTCGTCGTAGCTTTCAAGGAAGCCGCGCGCGATGGGCGCGAACATTAAAACGAAGCGGTCGGGGTTCTTGAACTTCTCCTTAACGGGCGCCCAAAGCAGATCGCAATACAGAAGGAAGACCACCTTGGTGTCAAGACCGCGGCGCGTCAGCTCCTCGTCCAGCTCGTTGAGCATCGCGACGAAATAGTCGGAGGGCGAGTCCACGCACTTCTCGCAGGTGCACATATTGTTCATACCGTCCGCGAGCCAGAAATGCAGAAAATCAATGTCGGGATGCTCCTCGCAATAATTTGCGATGTTCTCGTTCATCGTGCGGCGCACGACGGGATTGGAGTAGCAAAGATTGGTCGCCATGGGCATATTTTTGTGGAGCTTGCGCTTGCCGTCCACCATCGCAAGAAATTCTCTCTTATCGGCGGGAACGTCCTCGTCGGAAACGGTACCCCAGTTGTCGGGGTCAAAGCCCATCGGCTGGACGGTCCAGCCGTGTCCCACGTCGTGGAGCAGCAGAGAACGGCGCTTGATCTCGCGGCGGAGCGAGCGCACCAGATGTGCGACGTCATCGCGCGAGACGCCCTCGTTCGGAAACAGCTCGTTACAAAGGTGGGTGTACCATTTATCAAAGAAGGTAAAGGGCAGGGGGAATTGGAAATAGTAGCCGTTGAGGCCGGCACGGGGGATCCACTCGATCAGCTCGCGGATATGCTCATAGCCGTCCGAGCCCTCAATGCAGATGGCACGGTGGCGGCGCGAGGGCTTCTCGCAAATTGAAAGATTGATCCCGGTGATGGCGTAATGCGGCACGATCTCGCCGTCAAAGGTGGGGCGGATCCACTTCACGCCCATTTCCTTCAACAGGCGGTACGCCGCGATCAGCACCGAGCGCTCGTTCGAGCCGGTGATCACACCCGCATTTTTCTGAATATCAATCAGGATCGCGTCGTCGTACTTCGCGTCGCGCACGGCAGGAACGCGTGCGGATAACGCCTTGTCAATGCCAACCCAGATCACCTTCTTGACATCGGGATCATAGGCGTCGTAAATGCGCTCGTCGATCATCAGCTCGCTGTCAATGGTTTTGAGATACTTGTGCAGTTCCGCAACCGCAAGAGCAACGGTCTCGTGTTCACCGATCTGTGCCAGAGTAATGCGTACCATAATGTTTACCTCTTTGTATGTATTTTTCCGTTTTTCTTCACCCGCCGCAAGGCGGATTTCATCGCGGAGCGATTTCATCCAAACGCAGTTTGGATTTCATCCTCGCTATGCGAGGATTTCATTGCCGAAGGCTTATACCGCCCCCCTGCAAGCAACGATGCATCCCGCAATTTTAATCGGGCATAATCAACTGGTCCTCGGATTTTAGCACCTTACCCTTGTATCCGCAGTTGCGCATCAGCAGCGAATAGATGACGTAAAGATCCAACGAGCGATGGGTCTCGCACTCGTGCAAGCGAATATATTCACAAATCTCGTCGCAATAGCGAGTGCTTTCCTCCGTCTTGCCCTCTGCCGTCGCGATCAGGGCGTACAAATAAGGAATGAGGAAGCCGTGCAGCTGCTTCATATACTCCCAGCTCGTGTGAACGGCATCGGGATGACGCTTTTCAAGGTTGTGCGCAATCAGCGCATCCATCTCGTATGCGCGGCGCAACAGCTCGCGATAGCCGGGAATCAGCACGTCGGCAGCAGGTAGATTTTTCGGATCGATCTCAAGGATCTTCGCCATTGCGCGGAAATATTCCTTGACCACCTCGCTGTCCTCGCCGTACGCCTCGCGGAAGTAGCGGGAGGAGCATTCTTCAAAGTCGGCGTCCTTATCCCAAAGAGAAATACCGATCATCTCATAGCACAAATTGTTCGGGAAGGAAGCGCGGTTGAAGCCGCAGTTGACCATGCCCGTAAAGTGCATTTTGTCAAGCACCTTCATATCGCGGAAGGCGATTTTTGCCATATCGAAGTAGCCCACGTCACGGGTGCTCCAAAGGCAAAGGTGATAGTCGAACACAAAGCACTCGCCCGAGAACACCTCGCGCCAATCCTGATAGAAGGCAAAATCCTCGGAAAGGGTGCTGGTTTTCTCCGTTTTGTTTTTCACGTACGGCGCATGCTCGTAGCGCACGCCGTCAAGATCGTACTCATCGTAGCTTTCAAGGAAGTGGCGCGAGATGGGGCAGAACATCCAAAGGAAGCGATCGGGATTTTGGATCCGATACTTTCGGGACGGCCACATCGTAGCGTGGTAGCCCTCAATACCGATTCTGGTGGTAAGACCGCGCGCGGTGAGCTTTTCGTCAAGCTCGTTGCAAAGAAGCACCAGATAATCCGAGGGCGTGTCGATACAGTTCTTGCAGGTGCAATGGTTGTTATTGCCGTCCGAATAGTTGAAATGAATGTAGGAAAGCTCGGGGTGCAGAGCGGCGTACTCCACGCACGCGTCCGTCATACGGTGGCGCACCTCGGGATTGGAATAGCAAAGGTTGGTGTTCATAGGAACGTCCCCAAAGAACTTGCGTTCGCCGTTGATCTCGGCAAGGAACTGTCTCGTTCCCTCGGGAACCTCGCTGTCGGGAACGATATCCCAACCGTCCGCATCGTAGCCGATGGCGGCAGTCGTCCAACCGTGACCCACACCGTGAACGTGGATCGAGCGACGGGAGGTCTCCTCGTAAAGCGCGGCAACGAGACGCTCCACGTCCTCGCGCGAAACGCCCTCGTTGGGGTACAGCTCGTTGCAAAGATGGGTATACCACTTGTCAAAGAAGGTGAAGGGGCGGAAGAATTGGAAGAAATACTCGTTGTATCCCGCCTTGGGCATCCAATCAATCAGCTCACGGATATGCTCATAGCCGTTCGTACCCTCAATGCAAATGCAACGGTGGCGGTTCGCCGCCGCAGAGGACACGAAGCAGGAAAGCTCGGTGATGGCGTAAGAGGGAACGACCTCGCCCTCCTCGGTGGAACGGATCCAGGCAATTCCCTGCTCCTTCAAGAAGCGATACGCGGCAATCAGCACCGAGCGCTCGTTCGAGCCTGTGATCACACCCGCGTTTTCCTTGACGTCAATATAGATCGCGTCGTCGTACTTTTCGTCCTTTACGGCGGGAACGCGGTCAGAGAGCGCCGCGTCAAGTCCTACCCAGATCACGCGCTTGACGGAGGGATCAAACGCGTCGTAAAGACGCACGTCCACCATCAAGGACGGGTCAATTTTCTTTAAGTAGCGGCGAAGCTCCTCCACCGCAAAGCGCACGGTTTGGTGCGCGCCGATGCGCGCAAGGGTGATTCGTATCATAGCTTTTTACCTCAATATATGTATTTTTTGATCCGCCGCAAGGCGGATTTTATCGCGGAGCGATTTCATCCAAGCACAGCTTGGATTTCATTCTCGCATAGCGAGAATTTCATTGCCGCAGGCTTTGCCCTACAAGCATCACCCGCCGCAAGGCGGATTTCATCGCGGAGCGATTTCATCCAAGCACAGTTTGGATTTCATTCTCGCGCAGCGAGAATTTCATTGCCGCAGGCTTTGCCCCGAGGCGGCAACGAAGCGTGCGCCGATTTGCAAAATTAGTGTAGGCGAGGCGCGCCCGAGGGAGCTGTATTTTATACTGCCCCGAGGGCGGCAACGAAGCATACGCTAATTTTTTTCGGCAGCCTCGGCGGCATCTTCATCGGGGATCGCCAGCACCTCTGCCGTGCGAAGCACCTTTCCGTTGTAATCATAGCAGTTGCGGTCCATTAAGAAGAGCGCAAGCCAAAGGTCAAGCACCTTGTGATAGTGGACGCTGTTTTCCCGCACGTAGGCAAAGAGCGCCTCGGTTTTCGCCGCACGGTTCTCTTCGACCCCTTCTGCACGAGCAGTCAGGGCATCAAGGTAGCGAAGGAAGATCTCGCGGAAGTGGGCAAGATACTCCCAAGACTTCTTCACTGCGGGCAGATGTGCCTTTTTGAGATTTGCACCCAGCACGCGATCAAACTCATACACGTGGCGCGCAAGCTCGCGGTAGGTCGTGATGCGTTCGGCGGCAGGGGGCTCCTCCTCCTTTTCAAGGCGGCGGCTGATGGTGTCAAGATACGCAAAAACGGCACCGCCGTCCTCGCCGTACGCCTCGCGGAAGTAGCGGGAGGTACACACATCAAAGTCTGCATCCTTGTTCCAAAGCGCGTCCGCCATCAGCTGCATCGGCAGATTGGTGGGGAAAGCGCAACGGTTGAGCTGACAGCTTACCATACCGTCAAGCCCCATCGCATCCAGCGTCTTCATATCCGAGAATAGCACGCGCGCAACGTCCATAAAGGCAAGGTCACGCGTCTGCCAGAACATTAAGTGATAATCGAAAACGAAGCTGTTCCCGTGGAAGACCTTCTGCCAATCCTGCAAAAAGCCCACGTTCTCCTCGAGGTCACGCGGAAGCTCCATCTTGTTTTTTACGTAGGGCGCGTGCTCGTAGCTCTTAGTGAAATCCAGCGTCGCGTAATCCTTAAAATAGTTGCGGCTGATGGGCGCAAACATCAAAACGAAGCGGTCTTCGTTTTCAAGACGCTCCTTCAAGGGCGCCCACAGAAGCTCGTAATAAATGAGGAAAACGATCTTTTGATGGAGTCCCGCCGCGCTCATTTTCGCGTCAAGCTCACGAAGCATCTTCACGTAATAGTCCGCCAAAAGATCGGTACAGCCCTCGCAGGTGCAGACATTGTTGTACGCGTCCGAAAGCCAGAAATGCAGGTAATCCACCTCGGGGTTTTCCTTGCAATACTTCACGACGGCGTCCGTCAACAGGTCGCGCACGCGCCCTTGCGAATAGCAAAGGTTGGTGATGAGGGGGATCTTGCGGTAAAGGTCGCGCTTGCCGTTCAGCTCGGCGAGTAAACCGCGCATTTCCTCGGGGAAATCCTCCTCCACGTTCCAGCCGTCGCTATAAAAGCCGAGCGGCTCGGCGGTCCAGCCGTGACCCATCGCGTGCAAAAGCAGTCCGCGCTTGCCGATCTCCTCGTAGAGCGACCGCACGAGCGCATCCACGTCCTCGCGCGAAACGCCCTCTTCATCGATAAGCTCGTTGCACACGTGCTGATAGTAGCGATTGAAGAAGGTGAAGGGGCGCTTGAACTGGAAAAAGTAGCCGCTCATCCCCGCCTTGGGAAGCCAGTCGATCAGCTGCCGCACGTGCTCGTAGCCCACCGCACCCTCAATGCATACGGCGCGATGACGGTAGGACGCCGCCTCGGAAACGTGCGCGTCAAGGCGCAAAACAGAATACTGCGGGATGACCTCGCCGTCGTCGGTGGGACGCACCCACGCAACGCCAAGCGTCTTTAAAAAGCGGTACGCCGCGATCAGCACGCTTCGCGCATTCGCGCCCGTGATAACGCCCGCGCTATTCGTAACGTCAATGTGGATCGCGTCGTCAAAGTACGCGTCCCGCACGGGGGGAACGAGCGGCACCAGCGCGTCGTCCACGCCCACCCAGATGACGTCCCTCACGGCGGCGTCGTATCTGTCGTAAAGGCGCACGTCGATCATCAGCTCAATGTCGATCGCCTTGAGATATTTTACAAGCTCATCGACGGCAAAGCATACCGTTTTGTCATAGCCGATGCGCGCAAGAGTAATTCGTTTCATATGTATTTTCCTTTCTACCGCCGCAAGGCGGATTTCATCGCAGAGCGATTTCATTCAAACGCAGTTTGGATTTCATTCTCGCATAGCGAGAATTTCATTGCCGCAGGCTTTGCCCCACAAGCGTCACCCGCCGCAAGGCGGATTTCATCGCGGAGCGATTTCATCCAAACGCAGTTTGGATTTCATTCTCGCGCGGCGAGAATTTCATTGCCGCAGGC
>JAFTIH010000019.1 GCA_017456985.1 Clostridia bacterium
ATATTGGAGCGGAAATCGCCCTCTTTTCCGTAGCGGCGCATCGCCGAGATGACTTTGTCCCCCACGACGTTGACGCGCACGTCCGTGCCGAAGGCGGCGGCGATAAACTCTTGCATAAGGAAGGGGCGCGCGCCGATACGCGCGGCGATGGCGAGCGCTTCCTCCTCGCTTTTTGCCAAATAGACCTGCTCACCGAAGGAGCCGTAGGCTTCCTTAATAATGAGAGGAAGTCCGAGCGTGCGGCAGGCGTCCTGCACGAAGGAAAGGTCGGAATATCCCACGCCCTCGTAGGTGAGGGGAGCGAGCACGGTGCGGGGCGTCCGCACGCCCGCCGTGCGCAGGGCGATCGCCGTTTCGGCTTTGCTGTCGCAAATGCGAATGGTTTCGGGAGAATTGAATACGGGGATCCCGCTTGCCGCAAGACGCGCGGCGAGGGTGACGTCCTTATCCCAGAAAAGTGCAAAATCCGCACGCGGCGGCGGCTCGTCAAGCGGGGTCGCAAGCGACGCCGAATCCACCGAAAGGAGGGTAACGCCCTCGGCTTGCGCCGCCTCTTCAACGAGCGCATACAGCGCGTCGAAGGCGGGGGTGCGCAGAAAGGCGTTTTTGACGAAAAGCCCCGTCATATCAGCTTTTCCACAAAGAAAGCTCGACCTCGCCGCTCTTGGTCGTAAAGACGAGCGTGCTCTTCTGGTCGCCGTAAGAATAAATGTTGGCGCTTTGGTGAACGGAGATGGGACCGTCAAAGTTGATCTCGCCGCTACCGCCGTTCATCACGGCTTTGAAGCCTGCCGTTTGGATGGCAACGTCGGCATCGCCCGAAACGGAGGTAAAGCACAGCGCATCGACGCCGCTTGCCTGCATATCGAGCTCGCCCGAAACGGTCGTCACGGTAGCATCCTTGGCGCCGCCCATATACGAAACGTCACCCGAATCGGTCGTGACGGTGAGCGCGGCGGTGGTAAGAAGGGAGCATTCTACGTCGGCGGAATCCGTCGTGACGGTGACGCGCTCAAGGGCGTTTGCCATCGCGTAGGGGATCTGCACGATCAATTTCTTTTCAAGGCGCGCTGCGTTCTCGCCCGAAGCACAGGGATAGATGGAAAGCACGCCGTCCTTGAGGCGATAGCGCAAAGCAAGATCGTCCCCGGGAAGGCGATCCTCCATCACGAAGAGCTTATCCGTCAGGACGCCCTCCACCTTGACCTCGCCCGACTGCCAGACGATCTCGATCGCCTTGACCGTTTCGCTGTCGCTGATCAGTCCGCCCGTCTTGTAGTCCGCGTCATCGTAACGCACGGTGCCGCCGCAGGACGAGAGAAGGGTGAGCGAGGCGAGAAGCAAAAGCGCCGCCAGCGCCAACGCCGTATATTTTTTGATTTTCTTCATAACTTTATATTCTCCTTGCGATATTTCCCTTCCATTATAGTTTTTTTACACGGGGCTGTCAAGAGTGTTTGCCACTTTTACACATTTTACCTTTGTCACTATTTTTTTCATTTTTCGGTTGACAAGTTGGTTTTTTCGTGTTATAATACTTTCGTTGTCGCGAAAGCGCAACAAAATATTGGGATGTCGCCAAGTGGTAAGGCACAGGACTTTGACTCCTGCATCCGCTGGTTCGAACCCAGCCATCCCAGCCAGCAAGCAGCCGCCCTTTGGGCGGCTTTTTGCTTGCTGGCTGGGATGGCACGGGTACGAACCGGGCGCCGTGAGGCGCGCTGGTTCGTGAGCGCACCGCAGAGCGACGCCCGCTCGCGAGGCGGCGGCAAGGTGCGCTCCGCCGATTTCGCCACAGGCGAAAGTCGGATGCCAGCCAAAAATCCGATGCAAAAGCATCGGATTTTTTATCCAAGCCGCAGGCTTGTGCTTCATATTCGCGAAGCGAATGCTTCATTTTTTCGACTCCGAAGTTTTTCGAAATTTTGTAGATGCGTTTCGGGCATTTTCGGTCTGTAGACAGATTCGAACCGACGAAATGGTTGAAATGTTTATAAATTTGTGGTATAATGAAAGTAAGAAAGGCGGTGGAGCTTTGCAAGACATTAAAACTAAAATCATATCACTTGTCGATAAATATAGAGAGCAATTAGCATCTAAGGGAATCAAAATCGTTATTTCCAAGAGATACGTAGAAACAGAAGTTGAAGAAAGATCGGGAGGCTATGCAAATGCAGGACAAGCGATTTTTAACATCTTTGACCGAGTAAACGATAGAAAAAAGGAAAAAGAAAATGGATATAATTTTGAAAAGAATAAATACCATAGCATTGTAATAACGGTTATTCCTTTAGCTAAAACACTTGTCAGTGTATCGGATTGTCGTGAATATGCGTTTGTTCTAAAAAAAGTGGAACGTGCCCATCTTGGATTAGAGCCTCAAAAAAAGATATATCAAGAAGAAAAAGTTCTTGCCAAAATAGAAAAAAGAATATTACGAATTCTCAAAAAGGCAGACAAAAAACCAGTGCAAAAAGTATGTAAAAATACTTTTTGGGATGCCTGTCGGTACGCTCATTCTTCGAAATATGCATACAAAACCGAGTTTTGTGGCAAAGAACGCTTTACATGGGATATGATATTCATGTTTTTAGCGGTTGCCGTTGTTATTGCTATTTTGGCTACTGCATGGACAATAATTAAATTGCTTTAATTTCATTACATAGGCCTCGTTGCAAGCATGGCGTTGTGCCCCGGAAGATAGCGGTCAAGTGCAACTCCCATCATCGCCAAGGGGTTAGTGTACCCTCTGCAAAATCCTCGTGCATCTAAATCGGACACATGTCACAGCAAGCAGCCGCCCTTTGGGCGGCTTTTTTCGTTCGTTCGCGGTCGGGGTGGCACGGGTACGAACCGGGCGCCGTAAGGCGCACCGAAAGCACACTTGCTTTTTTGCCCAAAACATGCTATAATAGAACAAACAAGGAGGTATGACAATGAAGGAACTCGTTTTTGTAGCAACGTTTATTCTCTTCGGACTCGTGATAGCATACGGGATTTTCCACCCCATCCTCAAAAGCAAGAGAATATCGGGCGGCGTTGTGAACACGGACACCTTGTGTAGCGTCTTCCTGTTTCAAATCAACCTTTCGAAGCAAGAACTCCTACAAAAAATGACTGTGCCAAACGTTAGCGACACGCTGACGTACCGCTTCGACGGCGACACGATGGCAGTCAGCTTTTTTTGGTGCAATATATGCTTCCCTTACACGCTCGGCATAAAGGAATGTCCTGATGGCTGCTATGTATGCTTAACAAGAAACTGCAGTCCCAGAATCACAAACTACATAAACGAGTTTATGATCAAAAAATTCAACGCACAGCTGTTGCCGTATGAGGAATATAAAAACTGTTTTTTACAAAATTTGTGATAAAATCGAGGAAAAGAAAGGAATAGACACTATGAAAAAACTGCTTCGCAATATTTTGTTTTTCTCGCTTGCTTTGCTTTGCGCGGCTTCCCTCGCGTCTTGCGGCAACGCAATCAAAAAAGACGAGGCGAAAGCCGTCGTCAACGATTTTTTCAATGCAATCGTCGCCGAGGACTATAAGACAGCGAAAGGGCTTCTCCACCCCGACCGTCCTGCCGATCTTGAAACGTTTTTTCAGAACGTAGAGCAACGGGAGGGCGTAGATTTTCAATCGGGCATCGAAATTAAAAAATACACGGGCTTTTCCTCCTCGGTATATGACAGCACCGTCGGCGGCTCACGATACGAGTTAACGATGCGCACCACGGTAGGCGAGGACACGGTGACCTTTACGGTCGAGGTCGTGAAAAATGAAAACGGCTACGGAATTTACAACCTGGATTTAGACACTTGAGCGCTACCGATATGAAAAAACACTTTAATTTACCCAACATCGTCTGCTTTCTTTTGGTCAGCTTTGCGTTCAACAGCTATCTGCTCGTCAAGCGGCAGCCGTACTTGCTTTTTTTGATCGTACCGCTGTTTCTTTTTTTGAACGTTTTGCCCGGGGTATGGCCGTGTAAGGCGAAAAAGCTCCGCCTTAAGCTTTTAAACCACGGCACGGACACGCTTTTCGTTTTCGTGCTTTCGCTCTTACCGTCGCTCATTTATCACGCCGTGCTCGCTTTTCGCCTGCTTCCCGACGCATATCTTGACCTTTTGTTCAGCGCCCTGTATTGCATTCTTTTCTCCGCGCTCTTCTTTTGGAACGGCATCCTATGCGTCTATCTGACATCGACCCAAATGGGCATCAAGTGGCGCGTCATCGGCGCCGTTTGCGGTATGATACCCGTTTTAAATCTCATCGTTTTGACGAAGATCATCCGCATCACGTCCGACGAGATCGCGTTTGAGACGTTGCGGGAGCGCATCGACGCGGATCCCGCGCTGGCTTCGATCTGCCGTACCAAATATCCCATCGTATTGGTTCACGGCGTCTTTTTTCGCGATACGAGGCTGTTCAACTATTGGGGGCGTGTTCCCGCGACGCTGAAAATGCACGGCGCGACGGTATATTACGGCGAGCATCAGTCGGCGCTGACGGTCAAGGAAAGCGCCAGAGAGCTTACGCACCGCATTCAACTGATCGTGGAGCGCTCGGGGTGCGAAAAGGTCAATATCATCGCGCACTCCAAGGGCGGGCTTGATTGCCGTTACGCCATCTCCGAGTTTGGGTTAGCGCCTTACGTAGCGTCGCTGACGACGATCAACACGCCGCACAGAGGGTGCTTGTTTGCGGAACGGCTGTTGGATGCGATCCCCGAAAGGGTGAAAAACAAAGTCGCATCGGCATACAACGCCACCCTAAAGGTGCTTGGCGACGAGTCGCCCGATTTTTTGGCAGCGGTGGGGGATCTGACGGCAAGCGCCTGCGAGGCATTGAATCGGACGCTTTGCTGCCCCGAAGAAATATACACCCAAAGCGTCGGCTCCGTGATGGAGCACCCGCAAAAAGGACAATTCCCACTAAACCTATCCTATCGCTACGTGAAGAATTTTGATGGAGAAAACGACGGCTTGGTCGGGGAATCCTCCTTTGCCTGGGGAGAAAAATACACCCTGCTGCGCACAAGCGGCAGTCGCGGCATCTCCCACGGCGATATGATCGATTTAAGCCGTGAGAACATCAAGGATTTTGACGTCCGCGCTTTTTATACAGACCTCGTGGACGATCTGCGTCAAAGAGGACTGTAAGCACGCGCCGTCTTGCGTGTGCCACGGCGGCAAATACATAACGAAAGGCGAGTCGCGTGCGCGTTCATAATTTTCTTTTTCAATAAAAACGCTGCCACCTATAAAACAAATTCCCCTTGCGCACGGTATCGCAAAGCGACACTTTGTGCAAGGGGTTGATTTTTGTTCGTGCGTCTGTTATAATAATGACGGAAAACACACTGCGGAAAGGAGCGAGAAATGAAGAAAAACGCCAAGGCGTATTTGGAGATCACCAATCTTTGCAACCTCTCTTGCTCCTTTTGCCACGGCACCCGACGCGCACCGCGTACGATGACGGAGGAAGAATTTCTCTTTTTGACGGAGCGCCTGCGCGGGCGGATCAAATACTTATATTTCCATCTGCTCGGCGAGCCTCTTATCCATCCGCTTTTGCCGCGCTTTATCGCGCACGCGAGGGCAGCGGGCTTTACCCCGATGCTCACCACCAACGGCACGCTTTTGCGGGCGCGGCGGGAGGAGCTTCTTGCGTCACTCCCCGAAAAGATCAGCATTTCGCTCCACGCGCCCGCCGCCAATGCGGCGTTTGCGGACGCGGGATACCTTGACGACTGTCTTGCCTTCGCCAAGGAGGCGGCAGCGCGGGGATGTACCGTCGCGCTTCGTCTTTGGAACCTCGGAGGAGAGGGCGCGCGTGAAAACGACGCCATCCTTGCCCGCATCCGCGCGGCGTTCCCCGCACCCTGGACGGCGGTGCGCGGCGGCGCGGGCGAGCGCCTTTCTTCCCGCGTGTTTCTCGAATGGGGGGAGGAGTTTGACTGGCCAGACCTCGCGGCACCGCGTGCAGAGGGTCCCTTCTTTTGCTACGGGCTGCGCGACCAGATCGGCGTCCTTGCGGACGGCACCGTGGTGCCCTGCTGTCTTGACGCGGAGGGAACGGTGGCGCTTGGCAACCTTCATTTCTCCTCGCTTGACGAGATCCTTTCGGGCGAGCGAGCGCGGGCAATCTACGACGGCTTTTCCCGCCGCGAGGCGACCGAGGAGCTGTGCCGCCGTTGCGGATACGCAAGGCGTTTTTGTAAACTTTAATTTACATTTCGAAGGAACGGAGCGGCAAATGGCGGCTCCGTTCCTTTTCGTCATTTTATAACGCTTTTTTTGAAAAATTCAGGTAAAATTATGCAACATCAACAACACTTTTAAAAATATTGGAAAAAATTGCGAAAAACAATTCAAGAAATCTTAATTTTTCCCTTGATTTTGTTAATACTATATGTTATAATAATAAAAAAAATAATGGCAAGGGGGTTCCGTATGGATCGCAAAGAACGCGACGAGCTGCTTTCCCGCTTCAGCTCGGGCTATACGACGGATGCGTACCGTCTGCTCGGATGTCACGACGAAGGCGACGGCACGTACAGCTTCCGCGTGTGGGCGCCTGACGCCCGTGCGGTAGCCATCGTAGGTGACTTCAACGGCTGGGACAAAACGAAGGGCGGCGCCTTTCATATCGGCGGCGGCGTTTTCGAGGCAATTCTCGAAGGCGTTCAGCGCTACGATAACTATAAGATCTGCATCACCCGTGCCGACGGCACGGACGTGCTCAAATGCGACCCCTACGCAACGCACGCGGAGACCCGTCCCGCGACGTCGAGCAAGGTCTTTGACATCGGTGGCTTTTCCTGGACGGACGCGAAATATCTCGCCGCGCAGAAGAAGCGTGACGTGCTGTCCTCCCCCGTGAACATTTACGAGGTGCATATCGGCTCGTGGCGCCGTTACGAGGACGGCACCTTCTTCTCCTACCGTCATTTTGCGGACGAGATCGTAGAGTACCTCAAGGAGATGCATTACACGCATCTTGAGCTGATGCCCGTCAGCGAGTATCCCTTTGATCCCTCGTGGGGGTATCAGGTCACGGGCTATTACGCGCCATCCTCGCGCTACGGCACGCCGCACGACTTTATGTATCTGGTGGATAAGTGCCACGCGGCAGGCATCGGTGTGATCGTGGACTGGGTGCCCGCACACTTCCCCAAGGACGAGGTGGGGCTTTACGAGTTCGACGGCAGTTATCTTTACGAATCCAACGACCCCGTGATGAACGAGCATCCCGATTGGGGAACGCGCATCTTCAATTACGACCGCAACGAGGTCCGCTCCTTCCTCATCTCCAACGCCTGCTATTGGCTTAAGGAATACCACGTGGACGGCATCCGCGTGGATGCGGTAGCATCGATGCTCTATCTCGACTACGGACGGGGAGGACGCGAGTGGCATCCCAACGCCGAGGGCGGCAACTACAACCTGCACGCCATCGAGTTTTTGAAGGCGATGAACCACGCGGCGTTTTCCGTCAAGCCCTCCGCCTTAATGATCGCGGAGGAGTCTACCGCCTTTCCCGGGGTGACCAAGCCGCCCTATCTTGGCGGTCTTGGCTTCAACTTCAAGTGGAATATGGGTTGGATGAACGACACGCTTCGTTATATGTCCACCGACCCGCTCTTCCGCAAGGAAGTGCACGGCACGCTGACCTTCACCTTCCACTACGCTCACGCGGAAAACTATATTCTCCCCCTCTCGCACGACGAGGTGGTGCATCTCAAAAATTCTATGATCGGCAAGATGCCGGGCGACTACGACCAAAAGTTTGCTAATTTGCGCGCGCTTTACGCGTATATGGCGGCGTTCCCGGGAAAGATGCTAAGCTTTATGGGCAACGAGATCGGACAGTTCCGCGAGTGGAGCTTTGACCGCGAGCTTGACTGGTCGGTGCTTGCCTACGAGCGGCACCGCGAGCTTCGCTCGTTCGTTTCGGCGCTTGGCGAGTTTTATCTCAAAAACCCCTGTCTTTGGGAGCTTGATACGCAAAACGAGGGATTTTCCTTCATTTCCGCCGATGACAGCACCCAAAGCATCCTCGTCTTCCGCCGCATTGACAAGCGCGGACGCGAGCTGATCGCCGTTTGCAACTTCTGCCCCGTCGCGCGCGAGGACTACCGCATCGGCGTTCCCTACGGCAAGCGTCTGCTTCCCGTCTTCTCCTCCGCCGAGGAACGCTTCGGCGGCGAAGGGATGCCCACGGCATCCGTCAAGGTGGAGGACGCTCCTCTGCACGGCTTACCCCTTTCCGCGTCCCTGTTTATCCCCCCGATGTCCGTTACCTTTTATAAGATCAGAAAGTAAAAAATCCGAGGAGGAAACACGATATGTTACGCAAAAGCAAAGAGTGCATCGCGATTTTATTAGCAGGAGGTCAGGGCAGCCGCTTGATGGTGCTGACCGAGGACATGGCGAAGCCCGCTGTTGCCTTCGGCGGAAAGTATCGCATCATCGACTTCCCGCTTTCCAACTGTGTCAATTCGGGCATTGACACGGTAGGTATTCTGACGCAGTATCAGCCCCTTGAGCTCAACGCCTACGTCGGCACGGGCCGTCCGTGGGGTCTGAACCGCAATTTTGGCGGCGCGCACATCCTCCCCCCTTACGCCAAGAGCAGCAAATCCGAGTGGTATAAGGGTACCGCAAACGCCGTTTATCAGAACATCCCCTTTATCGAAAACTACGACCCCGAGTACGTGCTGATCCTTTCGGGCGACCATATTTACAAGATGGATTACTCGAAGATGCTCGATTTCCACAAGGAAAAGGGCAGCGATTGCACCATCGCGGTGCTTGAGGTCCCGATGGAGGAGGCGTCCCGCTTCGGTATTATGAACACCAACCCCGACGGCTCCATTTACGAGTTTGAGGAGAAGCCCAAAAACCCCAAGAGCAACAAGGCGTCGATGGGCATTTATATCTTCTCGTGGAAGGTCCTTCGCGAATATCTCATCCGCGACGAGGCGACCGAGGGCTCGTCCAACGACTTCGGCAAGAACGTCATCCCCGCGATTCTCGGCGACGGCGGTAAGGTCTATGCGTATCCCTTTGAGGGCTATTGGAAGGACGTAGGAACCATCAAGAGCCTGTGGGAGGCGAATATGGATCTGCTCGATCCCGCGAGCGGGCTCAATCTGCGCGACCCCAAGTTCAAGATCTACGCCCGCAACTATGCACAGCCCTCGAGCTATATCGCAGACGGCTCGAAGATCGTCAACTCCTACGTGGCGGAGGGTTGTACCATCCGCGGCAGAGTGGAGAACTCCATCATCTCCACCGCCTGCACCATTGAAGAGGACGTGGTGATCAAGGGTAGCGTGATCATGCCCAATACCACCGTCAAGAAGGGCTCGGTCGTGAAGTTCTCCATTCTCGGTGAGAACGTGACGATCGGACGCAACGTACATATCGGCGGCGAAAAGGAATACTACCCCGAGGACACGTGGGGCATCGCCGTGATCGGCAAGAATAAGACCATTGCGGACAACACCGTCGTTGCTCCGAATGAGATTCTTTAAGGAGGCGCGCAAGATGAATTTAGCAGGTGTTATTTTTTCCAACCTTTACGACGAGCGCTTTGGCGTTCTGACCCAGAACAGAACGGTTGCCTCCCTCCCCTTTGGCGGTCGTTACCGTTTCGTGGATTTCGTGCTCTCCAATATGTCCAACTCGGGCATCACGAGCGTAGGCATCGTCACCAAGCATAATTACGGGTCCTTGATGGACCACATCGGCTCCTCGGCAGAGTGGGACCTCAACCGCAAGAACGGCGGCGTGCATCTGCTCGCGCCCTTCGCGTCGGGTATGTCTTACGTCTATCAGGGCAAGCTCGAGGCACTCTTCTCGGCGTTCCCCTTCCTTGAAAAGACGCCCGAGGACTACGTGGTGCTCTCCGACTCCACCATCCTTTGTAACATCAATTACGAGGAAGCGCTTGAGGCGCACATCAAGTCGGGCAAGGACGTGACCGTCATCGTCACCCGCGCCAAGGCAAATCCCGCCGTCAAGCACGAGCTCGTGCTCACGATGCAGGAGGGTGAGGTCAAGGACGTGACCGTGGACTATCCCGCAACTGCCGACGACACACCCGTCAGCATGGGTATGTATATTATGGAAAAAAAGAAGATCCTCGACGTAGTACGCGAGTGCGTGGCACGCGGACGCCACCACCTTGAGCGCGACTTCATTCAGGACTCCTTCTACAGCGGCAAGATCACGCTCGGCGTGCACGAGTTTACGGGTCACGTGATCCGCAACGACAGCATTGCCACCTACTTTGCCAACAACCTCGACCTTATCACGAACGAGGAGCTGCGCCGCGACCTCTTTAACCGCGCCCGTCCCATCTATACCAAGGTGCGCGATGAGGTCCCCTCCTTCTACAGCCCCCAATCTACCGTGGCAGATTGCTTGATCGCCGACGGTTGCCGCATTCACGGCGACCTTGAAAAGAGCGTTCTGTTCCGTGACGTTTACGTGGGACGCGGCACCGTCATCAAAAACTCCATTATTATGCAGGGCACCAAGATCGGGGAGGGCTGCTACATTGAAAACGCCATTCTCGACAAGAATGTGACCGTTTCGAGCGGCGTGAAGCTGATCGGCGCCGCCACCGCTCCCTGCATCGTCGAAAAAGGAGAGACCGTATGAAGATCCTCTTTGCCGCATCCGAAGCGGCACCGTTTATGAAATCGGGAGGCCTCGGGGACGTCCTCGAGGCTCTTCCCACCGAGCTTGCCAAGGACGCGTCGCTTGAGATCGCAGTCGTCCTGCCCCTTTACAAGAAGATCAAGCAAAACGAGACGCTGGGCTTAAAGTTCAAAACGAGCTTTGCCCTTCCCTCGCCGCTTTCCGAGAGCTACGTGGGCGTCTTTGTGAAAAAAATCAAACGCGTCACCTATTATTTTATCGACAACGAATTTTACTTCGGCAGAGACGGCGCCCCCTACGGACACGGCGACGACGGGGCGCGCTTTGCGTTTTTCTCTAAGGCGATCCTCGAATCCTTTCAACACCTCGACTATTATCCCGATGTCATTCATTTAAACGACTGGCAGACGGCGACCGTTCCCGTGTATTTGAAGGCGTTTTACGAAACGATTCCCGCCTACTCGCGCATCCGCACCGTCTTTACCATCCATAATATTGAATACCAAGGCGCGATGCCCGAGAGCTTTGCACGCGATGCGATGGGACTTTCGGGTTGGCAGGACGACGTGATGCACCACGATTTCGGCGTCAACTTTATGAAGAGCGCCGTGGTGCTTGCCGACCGCGTGACCACCGTTTCGCGCACGTACGCACACGAGATCAAGTATCCCTACTTCTCGCACGGGCTTGACGGCGTGCTTCGCGAGCACGAATACAAGCTGTCGGGCATCGTCAACGGCATCAATACCACCCTTTTCAATCCCAAAACCGACAAGGCGCTCCCTGCAAATTTCTCCTCAACCGATCTTTCGGGCAAGGCGATCTGCAAGGCAGAGCTGCAAAAGGAACTGGGGCTCCCCGTTCGCGAGGACGTTCCGCTCATCGCGATGATCACGCGTCTTGTGTCGCATAAGGGTCTTGAGCTCGTAGAGTGCGTCTTAAACGATATTCTTTCGCGTGACGTGCAGCTCGTCGTGCTTGGCACGGGAGATGAGCGCTTTGAGCGGCTCTTCCATTTCGCCCAGTACTGTCACCCCGACAAGATGTCCGCCCAGATCCGCTTTGACGGCGCGCTTGCCAGCCGCATTTATGCGGGAAGCGATCTGTTCTTAATGCCCTCCAAGAGCGAGCCCTGCGGGCTTTCCCAGCTGATCGCAATGCGCTACGGCACCATTCCGATCGTGCGCGAAACGGGGGGGCTTTACGACACCGTCCCCGCGCTCAACACCGAAACGCTGGAAGGCAAGGGCTTCACCTTCAAGGTCTTCAACGCCCACGATATGTTAGGGGCGATCGACCGCGCGTGCGCCTTTTTCCGCGACGGGCAAAAGCTGGCACGCCACCGCCGCGCGCTCGTGCGCTACAACAGCAGCTGGAAGGCGTCGGCTGAGGAATACCTCGCCATCTACAAATCTCTCTGTGATTCATAAAATCAAATATAACTACCCAAAGAAAGAAGAACACTATGGAACTCACGAAAACAGACCTTCTCGAACTTCTCGAAAACGAATGCTCCAAGAGCTTTGGATGCTCTTTGAAGGAGGCATCCAAGAAGCAGGCATACAAAACGCTTTGCGCAGTCGTGCGTGACATTCTCTCCAAGAAGCGCAAGTCCTTCAAGGAAGAGATCTACGCCAAGGAGCGCAAGCAGGTATATTATATGTCGATGGAATTTCTCGTCGGCACCTCGCTTCGCAACAACCTGTTCAACTTAAAGCTTGAGAGCAAATTCGCCTCCGTCTTAAAGGGACTTGGCTTTGATATCCAAGAGCTGTACGATATGGAGCCCGATGCGGGACTCGGCAACGGCGGTCTTGGCCGTCTTGCCTCTTGCTATATGGACTCGATGACGAATATGGCACTGCCCGGAACGGGCTTCTCCATCCGCTACGAATTCGGTATCTTCCGTCAGAAGATCGTTGACGGCTGGCAGATGGAATTCCCCGACGACTGGCTCTCGATGGGCGACGTTTGGCTCCGCCCCCGCGAGGACGAGGCGTTTGAAGTCAAATTCGGCGGCAACGTTGCCTCCTACGAGGAAAACGGAAGACTCTGTTTCCGTCACGAAAACTATAACAGCGTGATGGCAGTTCCCTACGATATGTTTATTTCGGGCTACGGAAGCCGCGCGGTCAACAAGCTGGTGCTGTGGAGCGCGAAATCTCCCTCGAAGAACTCCATCGACCTGCGCTACTTCGTGCGCGGCGAGCACTTAAAGGCGCTTGAGCAGAACACGATGGCAGAGGTCATCTCCAAGGTGCTCTACCCTGCCGACGACCACATTGAGGGCAAGCGGCTCCGCTTGAAGCAGCAGTACCTGCTCGTTTCGGCATCGCTGCAAAGCATCATCTCCCTGCATCTTAAAAAGTACGGCAACATCCAGAGCCTGCCCGACAAGGTTGCCATCCACATCAACGATACGCATCCCGCACTTTGCGTGCCCGAGCTGATGCGCATCCTGCTTGACGAGTACAGCCTTTCGTGGGACGAGGCGTGGGATATTACCTGCCGCACGCTTTCCTACACCAACCACACGGTTATGAGCGAGGCGCTTGAGCGTTGGAACGAGGGGCTCTTCCGCGAGCTTCTTCCCCGCGTGTATCAGATCGTATGCGAGATCAACCGCCGTCTGGTGGAGGGTCTTTTCGCCAAGTATCCCGGCGACGTTGCCAAGATCGACTATATGGCGGCAATTTCGGGGGGCGAGGTCAAGATGGCAAACCTTTGTCTTGCCGCTTGCCACAAGATCAACGGCGTATCCAAGCTGCATAGCGAGATCCTCAAGGATAGCCTTTTCCACGACTATTACGCCATCACCCCCGAGCGCTTCACCAACGTGACCAACGGTATCGCATACCGCCGCTGGCTGTGCCAGTCTAACCCCGCGCTGACCAAGCTCCTTCGCGAGCTGATCGGCGACGGCTTTATGAAGGACTCGATGGCGCTTGAGGATCTTCTCCGCTATTCGGGTGACAAGGCGGTCATCGACGCGCTTGCCGCTGTCAAGAGGGTGAACAAGGAGCGCCTTGCTTCGTATATTTCGGGCGCAAACGGCATCAACGTCAACCCCGATTCTCTCTTCGACGTACAGATCAAGCGTCTGCACGAATACAAGCGCCAGCTGCTCAACGCCCTGCAGATCATCCGTATGTATCTGCGCATCAAGGAGAACCCGAACCTCGATATTCCTCCCCGCACCTTCATCTTTGCCGCAAAGGCGTCCTCGGGCTACTTTATGGCAAAGCAGATCATCCGTTTGATCTGCAGCATCGCGGAGACCGTCAACGCAGACCCCGTCGTGCGTGAAAAGATCAAGGTGGTCTTCCTTGAGGACTACAAGGTTTCTCTTGCCGAGATCATCATCCCTGCGGCAGAGATCTCCGAGCAGATCTCCATCGCGGGCAAGGAGGCATCGGGTACGGGTAATATGAAGCTGATGATCAACGGCGCCGTCACCCTCGGCACGCTCGACGGCGCAAACGTCGAGATCCACGAGCAGGTGGGCGACGAGAATATGTTCCTCTTCGGTCTGCACGCCGACGAGGTGGAGGCGCTGTGGCGCCGCGGCTACGACCCGCACTCCTACGTGCGCCGCAACGCCGAGCTCAACGAGGTTCTGCGCACGCTGAAAACGGGCGTCTTCGGCTCGAACTTCGACGATATTTATAACTCCCTGCTCTCGAATGCCTACGGCACCGCCGACGCTTATATGGCGCTTGCGGACTTCGAGGATTACGCACGGACGCAGGACCGCGTATCCGCAACCTACCGCGATGCTTACACCTTCGGCAATATGTCGCTCGTGAACATCGCAAAGGCGGGCATCTTCTCCTCCGACCGCGCCGTCGGCGAGTACGCAAAGAATATCTGGTATATGAAATAATCCCGTCGGTTTGGGACTGCCGCGGATGCGGCAGTCCCTCCGTTTTTCCACTTTCATAAAGCAAGCTTTCAAGAGGACCCTATGCGAATTTTATTTGATAGCAAAAAAATCGAACACAAGCGCCCTTTCGGCTGCATCCGCGAGCTTGAGCGTTGCCACCTTTCGGTCCACGTTCCCGATTGCTGTGCGTGCGAGAGCATCGCGCTTTCTCTTTTTTCCGAGAACGGCTTTGCATTGACCGTTCCGATGGCGCCCGAAGGGCGCGTTGCCCCCTACACCTACTACGGTGCAGACTTTACGCTTTGCACGGCGGGGCTTTATTTTTATTCCTTCAAGATCAAAACGAAAACGAGCGCCTTCACGCTGTATAAGCGCGGGGACGATACCAATATGGAGGCGGGGGACCTTTGGCAGATCTCCTGTCTTCCCGCCGATTTCCACACGCCCGAGCATTTTAAGGGCGCTATCTATTATCAGATCTTTCCCGACCGCTTTTACAAGGACGCGGTCGTGGGGAAAGAGAGCAAGGCGACGCCCTTCGTGCTTCACGAGCGCGAGGACGACACCCCCGTCTATCTTCCCGACGAAAAGGGCATTATCCAGAACTGCGACTTTTTCGGCGGCAACTTAAAGGGCATCACGAAAAAGCTCCCCTATCTTGCTTCCCTCTCGGTGACGGCGATCTACCTCAACCCCATTTTCGAGGCGTATTCCAATCACCGCTACGACACCGCAAACTACAAGCGCATCGACCCGCTTCTCGGCACGGAGGAGGATTTCCGCACGCTTTGCAAAGAGGCGCACCGTCTTGGGATACGCGTGGTCCTCGACGGCGTTTTTTCGCACACGGGATCCGAGAGCCGTTATTTTGACAAGGCGGATCGCTACGGCGACGGCGCCTTTCACCACGAGGACTCCCCCTACCACGCGTGGTACCAATTTTCGGAGGACGGCAAGAGCTATACCTCGTGGTGGGGCATCGACACCCTTCCCGCCACGCACGAGCTTTGCCCTTCCTACCTCGATTATATCATCCGAAATGAGGATAGCGTCGTCGCCCATTGGCTCCGTGCGGGCGCGGACGGCTTCCGTCTTGACGTTGCCGACGAGCTTCCCGACGCCTTTATCGATCTGCTTCGCCGCCGTGTGAAGGAGGTCAAGCCCGACGCCGTCGTCATCGGCGAGGTCTGGGAGGATGCGTCCAACAAGATCAGCTACAGCGAGCGCCGCCGCTACTTTACGGGTGCGGAGCTTGACGCGGTAATGAACTACCCCTTCCGAGACGCCATCATCGCCTTTTTGCGCGGGGATGCCCCTGCCGCCGCTCTGACGAGCACGGTGATGACGGTGTGTGAAAACTACCCGCGCGAGGTCGTTCCCTGTCTGATGAACAGCCTTTCGACCCACGATACGGCACGCATTCTCACGCTTCTTTCCACCGTTCCGACGCCCTCGACGCGCGACGCGCGAGCCGCGTACCGTCTTTCGGACGAGGATAAGGCACTCGCCCTAGAGCGTCTGCTTGCGGCAGTCTTTTTACAGTTTACGCTCCCCGGCTCGCCCTGCATTTATTACGGCGACGAGGCGGAAATGGAAGGATATGAGGATCCCTTCAACCGCCGCTTCTACCCTTGGGGCAAGGAAAACGCCGACCTTCTTGCCTTTCACCGCGAGATCGCGGCATTGCGCGCACAAAGTAAGACGCTCCGTCTTGGTGACACCCGCGTAAGGGCGCTCGGCGAGGACGCGCTTCTCATTCGCCGCGAGTGGGAGGGCGAGGTCCTTTTCTGTGCCGTGACACGGGGCGAGAGCGTTTCGCTCGAGGGCGTGAAGGAAGTGCTTTTTTCGCGCGGCTTTAAAGAGGGCGTGCTCTCTCGTTACGGCTTTATCATCTACAAAGAATAACATCCAAGAAAGAGCGGGCGACACGCTTTCGCCGTTTTGAGAAAATATTATGCAAGAATGTTTATTTTATCTGATCCGCCACGGCGAGAGCGAGGGCAACGCACGCCGTGAGTTTTTGGGACACACCGATCTTCCCATCACTGACAAGGGACGCGCGCAAGCGCGCTCTGCCGCGCTTTACCTGAAGGCGCAAGCCTTTGCGCCCGATGCGGTCTATGCAAGTCCTCTGTGCCGCGCTGCCGAAACGACGGATATCGCCCTTGCAGAGATCAGCGCTCCCGCGCCCGTCTATCTCGACGACTTGCGCGAGATCTACGCGGGTGATTGGGAGGGGCGCGGCTTTGACGAGTTAGACGCCGCCTATCCCGAGGCGCGCCGTCTTTGGCGCGAGGATATCGGACACGCCCAGCCCGTTGGCGGCGAGGCGGTCGCACACCTTTACGAAAGAGTGGTCGCGTGCATCAAATCGCTTGCCAAGGAAAACCTTGGAAAAACGGTATTCATCGGCACGCACGCCACTCCCATCCGCGCGCTCGAAGCATATGCGCGGGGCTATGGGCCGGACCGTATGAAGGAGCTTCCATGGCCCACCAACGCCTCGCTTTCCGCCTTCCGCTCGGACGGAGAAACCATTCGATGCGTGTTTTACTCCCTGGACGACTTTCAGGACGAGAGCATTCACGCAGAGGGTACTTTGAAGTATTAAGGATAAAAACCTATGAAAGGCAAGATGGGACTGCTTTGCGAGGCACTTTCCCTTGCGGCAGACTTTTACGAAAAGGAGGGGCGCGCGCTCCCTTGGCGGCGTGACGCGGACCCTTATCATATTTTTCTCTCGGAAATTATGCTTCAACAAACGCGCGTGGAGGCGGTGATTCCTTATTACGAGCGTTTTCTTGCGCGCTTTCCCACGGTCGGCGCACTTGCGGCGGCGGACGAGATGGAGGTCTTTAAGCTCTGGGAAGGTCTCGGCTATTACAGCCGCGCACGCAATCTTCTGCGCGGTGCAAAATGCGTGGTGGACGAGCACGGCGGTGCGTTTCCCGACACGGAGGAGGCGCTTCGCACACTCCCGGGCGTGGGAGAATACACGGCGGGCGCGATCGCAAGCATTTCCTTCGGGCGTCCCTGTGCCGCGATCGACGGCAACGCCCTGCGCATTTATGCACGGCTCTTTGGGGACGGGCGCAACGTCCTTGACGCACGCGTAAAGCGCGAGGTCAAATCACTCTTTGACGCGGCGTACCCAACGGGCGCGCGTGCGGGCGCAACGACCCAAGGACTAATGGAGGTGGGACAGCGCTTTTGTATTCCGAACGGCGCCCCCCACTGTGACGGGTGTCCGCTTCGCGCGCTGTGCGCGGTGGGCGCGTCGGGTGCGTGGACGGAGTACCCCAAAAAGGAAAAGAAAAAGCCGCGCCGCATCGAGGCGCGTACCGTGCTTTTGTTCGTGGCGGGCGACCGCATTTTTATCCGACGCCGTCCCGACGAGGGACTGCTTGCGGGGCTGTGGGAGTTTCCGAACCTTGAAGGGCATCTGACCGAGGACGGGGCGATCGCCGCTGCCCGAGAAATGGGGCTTTTCCCCGAGGGTGTGATGACGGGTCCCGACGCAAAGCATATCTTCACCCATATTGAGTGGCATATGAAGGGCTATCTCATCTCTTGCAAAGACGATAGCGTCCCCGAAGGGTTTGTTGCCGTCAGCTTGCAGGAATTAAAGAAAAATTATCCCATAGCAAGCGCATACCGCGCATTTTTAAAGCATTTGGAAGCCCTATAAACATAAAAAATGCTCTCTGCTCGCCAAGGCAGAGAGCATTTTTGTTTACTGCGGCAAAAGCAGATCGTTTTCCTTGATCCAACTGATCTTGCGAAGCAGAGCGCCGAGCGCAAGGCAAAGAAGCGCGGGAAGGATGAAGCAAACGAGCACAAGACCAATCCAGTCGAGCGCGCCCACGGTGGCGGGATATTCCCCACCAAACCAGCCAAGCACGATGCCGATGGGACCGAGCAGACCGCAGGTACCCATACCCGAGTTGATCGCGGCGCCGTACATTTGGAGGCGGAAAACGCAGGTCGCAAGCGGACCCGTGATGGCGGATGCGATGACGGGCGGGATCCAAAGGCGAGGATTTTTGACGAGGTTGGGCATTTGGAGCATACTCGTTCCGATGCCCTGCGACACAAGACCGCCCCACTTGTTCTCGCGGAAGCTCATCACGGCAAAGCCGATCATATGCGCACAGCAGCCCGCCACAGCGGCACCGCCTGCAAGGGCAAGTCCCTCGGCGTTTGCGGGAACAGCACCGTTGACCATTGCACCCGAAAGTCCGATGGCGGCACAAATAGCGGCAGAGCTGATGGGAAGGGTAAGCGCGATACCCACGACGACGGACACGAGAAGTCCCATCACGAAGGGCTGTTGGAGCGTTGCCCAGCCAATAAAGCTACCAACGTAGCTGACGAGCTTTCCGATGTATCCTGCAAGGAGAATGGAAAGAGCACCACCCACGAACACCGTCACGAAGGGGGTAACGAGGATATCGACCTTGGTTTCCTTAGAAACGAGCTTACCGCATTCCACCGCAACGATAGCGATCAGAAGAACGGCGAGCGGACCGCCCGCACCGCCTTGGGAGTTTGCGATCATACCCACGAGCGCGGCGGAATACAACACGAGAGGCGGGGCTTTGAGTGCGTATGCGATCGCGACTGCCATAGCACATCCTGCGGCAGAGGCGCCGTAGGAGCCGATGGTTTTAAAGAAGGAAAGACCCGGAATCAGACCGATCGCGTTGAAGATGGTCGCGATCAAAAGAGAACCGAACAAACCGAGTGCCATCGCACCAAGTGCGTCGATGCCATAGCGTTTGGCGGAGAACACAACGTCCTTGCGCAAGAAGAATGCTTTTACTTTGCCCATAGTTCTATTCCTTTCGGATATTTTATTTATAAACTATTGTAGCACCAAGGGGTGGAAAAGTCAACGCCACAAACGCCAAATTTCGCCCCTGCTTTCTCTTATTTTTTCGTTACTTTGCTAAAAAACTCTCAAAATGTCAACTTTTGTTTGCTTTAACAATGCTCCGTCCAAAGATCGACGGTCGCCGCAAGCACACCGTCCGCCTCGATAAAGACGGCGTAGCCCCACGCGGTTTCGGCGCATTTTGCAAAAACACGCTCACCGCCGCAGATCGGCTTTAGGTAGCGGATATGAAAGGCGCTTACCGCGTGCGCAAGATAGACGGCGCGCGGGATCACGTCAAAGGCGAAATCAAGATACTCGAGGTTATGCACGTGCTCGTGCACGTCAAAATCGGTGCGGCGCAAAACGATCTCCTTTTCCCTCGTTGTGGGAAGGCGCCCGTGCCGCACGGGCGCAGGGGGCGTTTGAAAAACGCTCTTTTTGCGCACGCCGTATTTGGTAAGCGTTTCCTCGGTAACGGGAAGGATGCGTCCCGTTTCCTTGCTGATGCGCGCCCATTTGGAGGTGGAGCGGGCGATCTCGTTTCCCTCGCCGTCGCACATACGGCAATCGCGAAGGAGCGCCGTGTCACGCTCGCTTTTGCGGCAGAAGGTCTCTACCCGCACGCGCTGTCCCATCGGGGTGCGCGAGTCGATCTCCACGTACCAGTCGCAAAGGAGCCACGCCTCGCCGCGTGCCAAGCACGCCTCTACCGAATCCCCCACGGCGGACGCGTGGCGGGTAGCGGTGTTTTCAAATAGCTTTAGGATCCCCTCAGCCGACAGGCGAAGATCGCGCCCATATTCTTCAAGCATCGGGGTAAAGGTCATTTTGTAAACCATAAGTTATCCTTTCGGGATTATACGGGCGCGTGTTCTGCCTCCCAGAGAATATAGAGCGCCCCCTTTTCCACGGAAACGGTGGCATCCGAGCCGCTGCCCTCGTTGGAAACGCCGAGCGGATGATCATTCGTTAGGACACCGTTCACCAGCGGATAGACGAGCCCCAGGATGTTGACGCCTTCCGAGCGCTCGGAGAGAGAAAAGACCGAGACCTTTCCTTCGGCACGAATGGGAAAGGAGCCGTTTACGACGACGGTACCCACCATCCCATCGCCGACGAGATAGGCACGCTCCCCGCGCTTTGCAACGGACAAAAGGGTCTGCACCACGCCGAAGCTATGGTCGGCTCTGCCGCCCGTACAGCCGTGAAGCACGAAGGTGGTATAGCCGCGCGCGCGTCCTTCTTCGATGGCAAGAGCGGTATCGGTATCGTCCTTTTGCACGGGATGACGCACGATGGGAAGATCGTCGGGGGCGATCGAAGAATCAAAATCTCCCACAACGAGGTCGGGGCGAATGCCCATCAGGGCAAGCGCCGCTCTGCCGCCGTCTGCCGCGATAACGAGGTCGCCCTCCTTGGGAGAAAAGGGGGTGCAGGTGGGCGCGGCGCCCACGATATAGCAAACGCCCATTATATGACCCCCTCGATGCGCTTGATCTGGCGCTGTACCGCACAGCATTTATCGTATGCCGCGGAAACGAGCGAGAAATAATCCATGTCCGCATAGGGAGAAAGAGAAGCGTTGGGAGAGAGCGCTACGACGCCGCGGAAATGTAGCGGCGCGACGCTCTGTGCAAAGGGCAGATAGTCCGTCTCGCCGTCGCCCGGCAGATAACCGAACACGCCGTCGCGTCCGTCGTCAAGCTCCACGCGTACGAGGTTATCCGCCACGTAAGGTGCGGCGGCACTCGTTCCGAAATAGCGCCACGCCTTTGCAGGGTGGAAGCTTACACCGTGATAGCCGTTATAGCAGCAGGTGCGGATGACCGCCTCGTAATGCTGCTCGCTTTCGTCGTTTTCAAAAAGGATGCGCACGCCAAGGCGCTCGGCGTCGGAGGCAAGCGTCTCAAAGCGGTCAAGCGCCTCTTGCGCAACGGGGGGGAGCGAGGCGTAGCCCACGGCGGGCGTTATGATCACGGTATCAATCCCGATCTCCTTCGCAAAGGAAAAATACGAGCCGAACAGTCCGCGCAGGGTCTGCCAGACGCTGTCGTCGATCACGGGGCTGTCGCTCGGGAGCGCGCCCTCAAGCGCGGGCGCCTTGACGCTGCGCGACCAAAGAAGGTTGACCCCCTCTACGGGCAGGCGAAGCGCCTCCGCACGCAGTCCCTCGTGGCGGCAAGCGACGAGGGCGTCGGGGCGAAGCGTCCCGCCGACCAGAGAAAAGCAGGCACACGAAAAGCCCGACGCGACCGCACAGGCGAACTGCCGTCTTGCCTCGGGATAATTTTCTTTACTTTCATACGCGATGCTGAAATTCTTTTTCATAAGTCCATCCGTTTCGTAATTCTGTTCGCTTTTATTATAGCAAACGCGGGAAGAAAAAGCAAGGAAAAAATCATTTTTTGCGACGCGCGATAAAATAATGCAAAAAGTTTTTTTGAAAACCTTGATTTTGTCCTCCTACTATGATATAATATTACGGTTAAATTTATGAAAAAAAGAGGTAACGGCTTTGATCAGAAAGGACCTAAGAAACATTGCCATCATCGCTCACGTTGACCACGGTAAAACGACGCTGGTTGACGAGATGCTCCGCCAAGGCGGTATCTACCGCGAAAATCAGGCATCCGAGGAACGCGTTATGGACTCGGGCGACCTTGAAAAGGAGCGCGGCATTACCATTCTTGCTAAAAACACCGCCATTCATTATAAAGACGTCAAGATCAACGTCATCGACACCCCCGGTCACGCAGACTTCGGCGGCGAGGTGGAGCGCATCCTCAAAATGGTGAGCGGCGTTATTCTGCTCGTTGACGCGGCAGAGGGACCGATGCCCCAGACCCGCTTCGTATTGGAGCGTGCGCTCGCTCTCGGTCACCGCGTTATCGTCGTCGTCAACAAGGTAGATAAGCCCGACGCCCGCATCTACGAGGTCATCGACGAGGTGCTTGAGCTTCTGATCGACCTTGACGCTACGGACGAGCAGCTTGATTCCCCGATGCTCTTCTGCTCGGGACGCGCAGGCACCGCCTCCGTTTCTCCCGACGAGGCGGGCAAGGACCTCATCCCCCTGCTTGACACCATTCTCGACTATATCCCCGCCCCCGAGGGCGAGGAGGACGAGCCGCTTCAGATGCTCATTTCCTCCATCGACTACAACGAGTACGTGGGACGCATCGGCATCGGTCGCATTGAGCGCGGTGTGCTCAAGCAGAACGCCGAGATCGCCGTCTGCAACTACCACCGCCCCAACGATCCCCCCAAGCGTGCGCGCGTGGTGTCCATTTATCAGTTTGACGGACTTACCCGAGTTCCCGTCACCGAGGCAAGAGTGGGCGACATCGTCTGCTTCTCGGGAGCCGAGGACATCACCATCGGTGACACGGTTTGTGCGACCTCTTGCGTTGAGCCGCTTGAATTCGTCAAGGTGTCCGAGCCGACGCTCGAGATGACCTTCGCGGTCAACGACTCTCCCTTTGCAGGCACCGAGGGCAAATACGTCACCTCGCGCCACCTGCGCGACCGCCTCTACCGCGAGCTTCTGCGCGACGTGTCGCTGCGCGTTTCGGACGGTGAAACGACCGACTCCTTCAAGGTGGCGGGCAGAGGTGAGATGCACCTTTCCATCCTCGTAGAGAATATGCGCCGCGAAGGCTACGAGCTTTCCTGTTCCACGCCCCGCGTGCTCTTCAAGGAGATCGACGGCGTCAAGTGTGAGCCCATCGAGCGCGTCGAGATCGACGTTCCCGAGGAATATATGGGCTCCGTGATGGAGAAGCTGGGCGCGCGTAAGGGTGAGCTTCTTGATATGCAGCTTCGCGGCTCGCGTCAGCGTCTTACCTACCTGATTCCCTCTCGTTGTCTGTTCGGCTATCGCTCCGAATTTATGACCGCAACGCGCGGCGAGGGCATTATGAACACAATTTTCGACGGCTATGCCCCCTTCAAGGGCGAGATCGCCGTTCGCTTCACGGGCTCGCTCGTTGCATCCGAGCAGGGTAAGACGACCTCTTACGGTCTTTACTATTCGCAGGATCGCGGTCCGCTCTTCATCGGCCCCGCCACCCCCGTTTACGAGGGTATGATCGTGGGTGAGAACCCCAAGCCGGGTGATATCGAGGTCAACGTCTGCAAGGAAAAGCACCTGACCGCCGTGCGCTCCAAGGGTGCCGACGAAGCGCTGACGCTCATCACGCCCATCCAGATGTCGCTGGAAGAGGCGATCGAGTTCATCGCAGAGGACGAGCTCATCGAGGTCACGCCCAAGAGCATCCGTCTAAGAAAGCAGATCCTCGACACGCCCACCCGTAAAAAGGCACAGGCGGCAAAGCGCAACGCCTTAAAAAATCAGTAATTCCGAAGGGAGAAAAGAAGGATGGAAAACGGCAAGAAAAACCCGCCCTACGGGCTCGTGCTTCTCGTTTTGTGCAACACCGTTCTTTTCTTTGGTATTTATTGCTACTTCGTGATGCGAAACGGGGTGGGCTGGCTCTTTTGGGCGTATTTCGCCGTGCTTCTCGGCTTCGGGATGACCTACGTGCTATATAACTACGCCTTTTCCCGCGACAAAGCCACCTTTGAAACGCTTCCGCACGAGTGGAGCGTCGAGGAGAAAACGCGGTACTTAAACGACCGCGACGAGCATAAGCGCCGCTCGCGCTGGATGCTGACCGTGATTTTCCCGCTTTGCTTGACCTTCTTCTTTGATCTCATCTATCTTTACTTTGGCGACCTGCTTTATAGTGCCGTGAAGGCGGTCTTGGAGGCGTTTGGCGCATGACGAGGTGTACGCTTATCACCCTCGGCGCCCTCAAGGAGGACTACCTTGCGCGCGCCGTTGAGGAATACAAAAAACGGCTTTCCGCTTACGCGGCGGTAGAAGAGATCAACCTGCGCGACGAAAAGCTCTTGACCGAAAAGGAGAGCGAGGTCGCATCCGCACTCGAAGCCGAGGCGGACCGCATCCTTGCCAAGATCCCCGAGGGTGCCTTCGTCGTCGCCCTTTGCGTCGAGGGCAAGGAATACACGAGCGAGGGGCTTGCCGAGATCGTCGGAGATGCCCGCGACCGCTCGGGCAAGCTTTGCTTTATCATCGGCTCGTCCTACGGGCTTTCCCCTCGCGTCAAGGCGCGCGCCGACGCGCGCATCTCCTTCTCCAAAATGACCTTCCCGCACGGATTGATGCGCGTCATCCTCACCGAAGCGCTCTACCGCTCCTTTACCATTTTAGCAGGAAAAAAATATCATAAGTAATAACTGAAAAGCCTCTCGCAGCTGCGAGAGGCTTTTTGCTTGCGGTTTTATCAAGCCGCGTTTTTAGAAAATTCTTTTTTACTGTCCTTCTACCAAAACTGCGCCAAACGGAAATTTTGAGCAGAAATTTCGATAGGCGAGGCGCGCACGCGGGTGCTGTATTTTATACTGCCCCGCGTGCAGCAACGACGCATATCGGAATTTATGCCAAAATTTTATTCGGTGCGAAGGGCTACGACAGGATCCTTCTTCGCCGCACTGCGCGAAGGAATGATGCCCGCAAAAAGCGTGAGCAACACGCTAATGGCAATGAGAATGAGCGCACCGCCGATGGGCAATACGGCGTTGAGCGTGCCGATTCCCGTCAAGGCGTGAAGGATCAGATTGATAGGAAGGCAAAGCAGGTAGGTCACAGCCACGCCAAGAAGCCCTGCAGAAAAGCCGATGATGACCGTTTCTGCGTTGAACATGCTCGAAACGTCACGCTTCGAGGCACCGATAGCACGCAGAATGCCGATCTCCTTCGTACGCTCTTGCACCGAGATGAGCGTAATGACTCCGATCATAATGGAGGACACGACGAGCGAGATCGCAACGAACGCGATCAGCACGTAGGTGATAGCGTTGATGATGGTGGTGATGGAAGACATCATAATACCGAGAAAATCGGTGTACGCGATCTTGTGCGCCTCCTCCACCGAGGCGTTATAAGCCGCGATCTTCTCCACGATAATATCCTTGTTCTCAAAGGAAGAAGCATACAGGTTGATCGCAGAGGGCGAAGCAAGATCCACGCTACCGATGGTGATGAGGTTCTCCTCGTACGAGGAGTCCGAAAATACGGTAACCTCGTCATAATAATATGCGCAGGTCTCCGTGTTATACGTGCCGCTCTCACCGTCAAGCATTGCCGCTACGGTAGCGGCGGGAATACTCTGGAACGCTGCCTCCACGCGCGCGTTGATCTGAGCTTTGACCATTTCCTCGATCGTAGGACGGAGCAATTCCTTCAGCTCGTCAAGCGTAAGATCCTTGAGCTGATCGGAAACCGTTTCCGCATCGATGCCCATCTGATCGGCGATGGCTGTGCTGATCTGCGTGATCACGGCGTCCTTATCGGTCATGCCCGCGAGCGCCATATTCACCTGCACGTCAAGCCCCATCGTGGGATCGTCCTGCGCTTTCAGACACTGGATTTTAATATACGCCGTCTTTTTTTCTTCGGCATCCAGCGCGGTAAGATATTCACGGAACAATGCTTCCTTCTGCTCGTCGGTGAGCGTCTTGGTATTCGCGGCAAAGGGCAGTCCCGTCAAAATATCCACGGTAGGATTTTGCTTTTGTGCCTGAACGACGGCAGAGTCCTTCGCGTGCTCCACCACGTACTCGGTAAGCAAGTGCGTATATCCAATGGAGCCGGAGAGCATCGCGACCTCGGCGTCCTCGTTCGGACGGATGATACCGACGACGCGAAGCTCAAGCGCGCTCGCATACAGCGTCTGAAGCATACCGGGATTCTTGCTGATATCCACGTAAACGTCGCCGCTCTTGATATAGCAATCATAGGGCATAACAGCACGGAAGGTGGTTGCACAGATCTCCTCGTAGCTCCATTTTTTGTCGTTCTCGGGGAGCTCCACACCCGAAGCGGCGGCATCAATGATGGCGTCGATCTCCTCGCGGTTGAGAAGTCCGAGGGCATAAAGCGTCAGGTCGTCAAGCTCGTTTTTCTCGTTCACGACCAAAACGATCTCGTTCTTGCTTTTGGGCCACGTGCCGTGAATGACGTCGTATTGCTCTTTGAGAAGATCGTTCACAGGGGTGCCAGTCTTGTGGTCCGAGAGCAGCTCCTGCCACATCTGCATCCCCATCATAGATCCCATCATAGGGTTCGTCATCATAGACGAGGACTCGCCGCCCTCTTGCTTATCCGCCGAGCCGTTGCTTCCCACTTGAAGCATAAAATCGCCGATCATCTCCATCATCAGCTCGCCCGTGTCGGATTTGATAATGTCACCGTTCTGGTTTTTCGTATAGATAATAGGGGCGACGGCGTAGGAATACTGAACGCCGCTGATCGCGTCACGCAAAGGAGAGTCTTCCTTCCGCAGCTCCTCTTCCAGATAGACTTTGAAGGCGGCAAGGTCGTTTTTACTTGCCTCAAGCTTTGAGAGCGCGTTGACCATATCCGCGATCACGGGGTCCTTGTAGATGGCGTCGGTATCGTGCTCGTTGTCGCTGCCCGAGCTCATAAAGCTCTCAAGCATCTCGCTCATATCGATGGTTTGCGCTTCCAGCGTCAAGGGGTATGCGGAGAGCGTCGTTTCCTGCACGTGGTCAATATACGCCGTCATTCCCTCCGACACGGCAAGAATGAGCGCAATACCGATGATGCCGATGCTTCCCGCAAAGGACGTCAAAATGGTCCTGCCCTTCTTGGTAAAAAGATTTTTGAGGGAAAGCATAAAGGAGGTCGCAAAGGACATCGAGGGCTTTTTTTCTTTTTCCTTCTTGGTGCGTCTGCCCTTTTCCTCTATCGTCACGGGAGCGGCGGGCGCCTCGACGAGTTCCTCCTCGGAAAGCGGCGCGGTATCCTCGGTGATCTCACCGTCAAGCATACGAATGATACGCGAGGAATACCGTTCGGCAAGCTCGGGGTTGTGCGTGACCATCAAAACGAGGCGATCGCGCGAGACCTCCTTTAAGATCTCCATAACCTGCACGCTCGTTTCGGTATCAAGCGCACCCGTCGGCTCGTCTGCAAGGATGATATCCGGCTCGTTGACGAGGGCGCGGGCAATCGCCACGCGCTGCATTTGTCCACCCGACATCTCGCTGGGCTTTTTGCGGAGTTGGTCGCCAAGTCCCACGCGTTCAAGCGCACGGATCGCACGCTCTCTACGCTCCACCTTCCCTACACCCGAAAGGGTCAGAGCAAGCTCAACGTTCTGAAGCACCGTTTGGTGCGGGATGAGATTATAGCTTTGGAACACGAAGCCGATGGAATGGTTGCGGTAGGTATCCCAATCTCTGTCCTGGTATTCCTTCGTGGATATACCGTTTATCACGAGATCGCCTTCGGTATAGTGGTCAAGACCGCCGATGATGTTGAGCAGCGTCGTCTTACCGCAGCCCGAGGGACCGAGGATGGAAACGAACTCTGATTTGCGAAACGCGAGCGAGATTCCACGCAAAGCGTGGACCACACCCGATCCCGCGGGGTAATCCTTCTTGATACCAATAAGTTTGAGCATAGTGTTCCTCTTTTCGTTCTTCCTATCTTAATATATACAGGTATTGTAAACTGCCGTTATGAAAAAAGAATGTGTCTTGTGTGAATTTTTAATGGAAAATGGGTTTAGTAGTCCCCTTTTTCCTTTTTGAGCCGCTTCATATAGCGGAAGGTCTCCTTTTCTCCCTTTTCGGCAAGCATACGGAGTAAGCTCTCGAGAAAGTCCGAGGTTTCGGGATGGATCGAGCGGCGGGGCTTTGCGCGCATAAAATATTCGAGCGGATGGCTGTCCGTGTAGTTTTTTCCCTGATAGATCTTACTCGCCGCCACACGGTCGCAAAACATCTCGTACACGAAGCGAAGCGGCATTTTGACGGGCTCGTAGCACTTGCTTTTGGGGTTTACGTCCACCCAATACTCAAAATGGTGGCGGTTGCGTCCCTTGTGATGCATCCAGGCAAGCGAATAGCCCAGCGTCTCGCGTTCTCCCTCGTTGGGACTGCGCGTCCCCTGATAATAGCGCGCGCCCGGGAAAAACTCGGTGGGAGTATATTTGGAAAGGTCGTGGAAAAGGCCCTGCCAAAAGATCCCTGCACGCGCACAGTGCGCGATCACGCGGTGGCGGTGGCGGGTTATGGTGCAAAAATGCTTGATGGGATGGATCATTTTGCCATCTCCTTTCGTTGTTCTTTGTGTTGCGCCTCGAGCGCGCGCTTGCATTCCCGATACAGAGGACACACCGCCAAAAGCGCGCGGTAAAACGCGCCGTCGTGACCGCGGTGAAAAAAGTGCGTGTATTCGTGTGCAACGACGCTGTCGATCAGCGATACGGGAAACCGTAAAAGCTTGGTCGAAAAGGTCAAGATCCCGCGGTCGGGGCGGCAATTGCCCCACACGTTTTTCATACTCCGCACACGGATCTCCTTTCGCTTGGGCGCAAAGGCGGGATAGCGCTCCTCAAACGCAAGGCAGCGCTCCGTGATAAGTGCAAGAAAAAGCGGACGGCAAGCCTTTTCGTAAGCGCCCTCTGCGTCCGCGTCGGGCGAAGGCAGCGTGAGCGTTGCGACGCCGCCCTCAAAGGAGATCGCCGTCTTGCCCGTCCTCAGCGTCAGGCGGTAGGACTCCCCGAGATAAAACACGGTCGATCCCTCGCCAAGCGCAGGGGGTGGGGCGCTCGCGGCAAGCGCCTCGAGAAGGGACGCAAAGTGCTTTTTTACGGCACCGTCGATCTCTCTTTGCGGTGCGCGGGTGGGGGCAGAAACGCGCACCTCTCCCTCCCCCGTCACGCGGATGGTGATGCGGCGGGCGGGACGGCGCGTGAGGATATAAGAAAGCTCTCGTCCGTCCTTCGTGACGGTGCGTTTTTGGCTCACAGCGTTCCCCCCTTTTCGTCATACTTTATTATTATACTATCTTTTTTTGTCTTTTTCAAGGGAGATGGGGGGCTTTTTCCTCTTTTTTTGAAAAATGTGTGCTTCCCCTCTTGACAAACGCATTTTTTGGTGCTATACTCTTATGCGTATGAAAAAGGTGCCTCTGTGATGTGCTCGGAAGGTTTACTGACCGAGTGCGGAGAGGTCTTTGGAGAATCCCGTAACAAAACGGGTGCCGAAGGTGCAAGGCGACAGCCGAATCTCTCAGGCAAAAGGACAAAGCTTTTACATCGCGTTTGTTTTCTTTATTCTTTGAAGACCGCCATTTTCGGGCGGTTTTTTTGTTTTGGGCGTGCAAATCCAAAGCGCACGCCGACACCTTTGGAAGACAGAAAGGATTTTATCATGCAGGAATTTCTTTTGAACATTGTAGCGACTCTCAACAGCTACATCTCCAACTACGTGTTGGTCATTCTGCTGGTTGGCGTGGGTATCTTCTACACCGTCCGCACCCGCTTCGTGCAGGTGCGTTGCTTCGGTGAGGGTATGAAGCGCGTCTTTGGCAAGAACCAGGCAAAGGGCAAGGGTCTCTCCTCCTTCCAGGCGCTCACCACCGCCGTTGCCGCACAGGTCGGTACGGGTAACATCGTGGGTGCTTCGGGCGCGATCCTCATCGGCGGTCCCGGTGCGATCTTCTGGATGTGGGTCATCGCCTTCTTCGGTATGGCAACCATCTACGCCGAGGCAACGCTCGCACAGCAAACGCGCCAGCGCGACGCCGAGGGCAACATCCAAGGCGGTCCCGTTTATTACATCAAGCACGCCTTCCGCGGCGGCTTCGGCAAGTTCCTTGCGGGCTTCTTCGCGGTTGCGGTCATCATCGCGCTCGGCTTTATCGGCTCGATGGTGCAGTCTAACTCCATCGCAGAGTCCATCAGCAGCATCACGGGTGCGCCTGAGCTTGGTTGGATCGTGGGTATCGTGATCATACTCATCGCAGGCTTCATCTTCCTTGGCGGCATTAAGAGAATTGCCGCTGTGACGGAAAAGATGGTTCCCATTATGGCGATCCTTTACCTCATTGGCGGTCTGTTCGTGATCTGTGCCAATATCACGTTTCTTCCCGATGCGTTCGGCGCGATCTTCAAGTACGCATTCGTTCCTCAGGCGATCCTCGGCGGCGGCATCGGTGCTGCCATCAAGGAAGCCATCAGCCAGGGTGCAAAGCGCGGTCTGTTCTCGAACGAGGCAGGTATGGGCTCGACGCCCCACGCACACGCAATGGCTGAGGTAGAAAAGCCTCACGACCAGGGCGTTGCCGCGATGATCGGTGTGTTTATCGACACCTTCGTCGTGCTGACGATGACGGCACTTATCGTTATCATCTCTCTGTATTGCGGCGACGGCGCTCTTGCCGACGGTCATCAGGCGGGCGAGATGATGCACGGTCTGACCATCGCCAAGACGAATATGGTACAGCTCGCCTTTGGTGACGCGTTTGCAAAGCTCTTTGGTGAAGCAGGCTACGTGATTGGTAACGTTTTCGTAGCTGTGTGTCTGTTCTTCTTCGCCTTCTCCACCATCATCAGCTGGAACTTCTTCGGCAAGGTGAACTTCGAGTACCTGTTCGGCAAGAAGTCGATCCCCGTTTATTCGGTGATCGCGCTCGTTTTCATCTTCCTCGGCACGATGATGTCCAACGACCTCGTTTGGGAGCTGACCGACTTCTTCAACTACCTGATGGTCCTGCCCAACGCCGTTGCACTGTTCGCGCTTTCGGGAATGGTCGTTTCGGCAGTCAAGGCTGCAAAGAAAGCAAAGGATCCCCTCGGCTTAGGCAAATAATGCATCCGAAAATAAAAAAGGAACTCGCCGTGCGCGTTCCTTTTTTATGTTTTTACGCAAAAAGTCCTTTACTTTTTGCGATTTATGATATATAATAGAGGTGTATGAACAAAAACAACGCAAAGGAGATTGCAAAAAATGACCAGATATGATTCCGCAAAGGAAATTTTCGCGCGCTACGGCGTTGACACCGACGCGGCGATCGCGGCTTGCCGCAAGATTCCCGTAGCTCTGCACTGCTGGCAGGGTGACGACGTCATCGGCTTTGACCACGAGGGCGGTCTTACGGGCGGCATCCAGACGACGGGTAACTATCCCGGACGCGCAAGAAACCCCGAGGAGCTTCTTGCCGATATGGACAAGGCGCTTTCAATGATGCCCGGCGCCAAGAAGATCAACGTTCACGCTTGCTACGCCATTTTTGAGGACGGCGAATTTGCCGACCGCGACGCTCTTGAGCCCCGCCACTTCAAAAAGTGGGTGGAGTTTGCCAAGAAGCACGGCGTGGGTATCGACTTTAACCCCACCTTCTTCTCGCACCCCCGCGTCAAGGATGGACTGACCCTTTCCAGCCCCGACAAGGCGACCCGTGATTTCTGGATCGCACACGGTAAGGCTTGCATCCGCATTTCGAGCTATTTTGCGGAGGAAACGGGCATTCCCTGCGTAATGAACATCTGGACGGGCGACGGCTACAAGGATATCCCCGCCGACCGTATGGGTCCCCGTATGCGCTACAAGGAGTCCATCGACGCCATTCTTTCCGAGCCCTACGACTTCGCCAAGGTCAAGCCCTGCGTGGAGAGCAAGGTCTTCGGTATCGGCGTGGAGGCGTTCACCGCAGGAAGTGCGGAGTTCTCGCTCAGCTACGCCGCCAAGAACGCCGACAAGTGCCTGCCCCTGATGGACAACGGTCACTACCACCCCACCGAGGTCGTGTCGGATAAGATCCCCGCTCTGCTCTGCTTCTTCGACGAGATCGCTCTGCACGTGACGCGCGGCATCCGCTGGGATTCCGACCACGTCGTCATCCTGGACGACGAGACCAAGGAGATCGCACAGGAGATCGTCCGTTGCGGCGCACTCGATCGCGTTTATATCGCGCTCGACTACTTTGACGCGTCCATCAACCGCATTTCCGCTTGGGTGACGGGCTTCCGCAGTATGCAGAAGGCGCTCCTGGTGGCGCTCTGCACCCCCGCCGACGCGCTCCGCGCCCTGCAGGACGAAAACGCAATGTCCCGCAAGATGGTCTTGATGGAGGACGTCAAGATGCTTCCCTTCGGCGACGTTTGGGAGGAGTATTGCCGCGTGTGCGGTGTTGCCGCTTCGGGCTACTACGACGAGATCGAGGCGTACGAAAAGGACGTTCTTTCCAAGAGAGCGTAAGCCAAAACCCAGCAAAAAGCAAACAATTCTTTACAAATACAGGTTTACAAAACCAATACTTAAAAAACACCCTTCCTTGCGGAAGGGTGTTTTTTGGCGTTTTCAGCCGTGTGTGGTCATTTCTTACCGAAGAACTTCTTTAAGAAGCTGGTCTTTTTCGCGTTGTTGGATTCTCCGCAGGATGCCGCGAACTCGCGCAGCTCGCGCTTTTGCTCCTCGGAAAGATTTTTCGGGACCTCAATGACGACCGAGAAGACCAGATCGCCGCGGCGCTTGGTATTGACGTTGGGCATACCCTTGCCGCGAAGGGTGAAGGTAGTGCCGTACTGCGTTCCCTCGGGGATCTCATACGTCTGCTTGCCTTCCAGCGTGGGGATCTCGATCTCAGCGCCCAGCGTTGCCTCGGTAAAGGTGATGGGGACCTCGCAATACACGTGATCGCCCTGCCGCTCAAAGAGCGGATGACGCTTGACGGACACCTCGATCACGAGATCGCCGTCCTGACCGCCACCCCGACCCGCGTCGCCCTTGCCGCGCAGCACGATGCGATTGCCGTCGGCGATACCTGCGGGGATATCCACCGCAAGCTTTTTGGCAACACGGACGTAGCCCTTACCGCTACAGTTCGTGCAGGGATCCTTGATGGTCTTGCCCCTGCCGCGACAGGACGGGCAGGTGGTAGCAGACTGCATCACGCCAAAGGGAGTGCGCTGTTGGGTCATCACCTGACCCGTGCCGTGACACTGTGAACAGGTCTCAACGTCCGTTCCCTTTTTGGCGCCCGAGCCGTGACAATCGGGGCATTCCTCGACGCGGCGGTACGAAATATCCTTTTTCGCGCCCTTGAAGGACTCTTCAAAATCAAGGCTGACGCGGGCAAGCAGGTCGTCACCGTCCACGGCGCGCGAGCGTCTGCCGCCACCGCCACCGCCGAAGCCGCCGCCAAAGCCCCCGCCAAAGACGGAGGAGAAGATGTCCCCGAAGTCAAAGCCGCCGAAGCCACCGCCAAAGCCGCTACCGCCGCCGCCCATCGAGGGGTCGAACGCGGCGTGACCGTACTGATCGTATTTCGCGCGCTTTTCGGGATCGGAGAGCACCTCGTACGCCTCGTTGATCTCCTTGAACTTCGCCTCGGCATCCTTATCACCCGGGTTGACGTCGGGATGGTATTTTTTTGCGAGGTTGCGGTACGCCTTTTTTAAGTCTGCCTCGGTGGCACCCTTGGCAACGCCCAGCACCTCGTAATAATCTCGTTTTTCTGCCATGGTAGTCGTGTTTCCCTTTCAGAATATGGAAAAAGCGGTTTTCCCCCTATACCGCACAGGCATAGGGGGAACCGTATCGGTTGTTTTGATGGGTAGCGCCCCATCGGGACTTATCAGGTCTTATCCTCGAAGTCGGCGTCGTAGTAGGTGCCGTCGCCGGCACCGCCCTGTGCGCCGCCATTCGGATCCTGCGCGCCGCCCTGCTGTGCATACAGCTTTTCGGAGATGGCGTAGAAGGACTTTTCAAGCGCCTCGGTATCTGCCTTGATGGCGTCCACGTTATCCGTCTTGAGCGTTTCCTTGAGCTTTTCGATGGCGGCAAGAACGGGAGCCTTGTCGTCCTCGGTCACCTTGTCGCCAAGATCGCCGAGCATCTTTTCGCTCTGGGAAACGAGAGTTTCTGCGTGATTGCGTGCCTCAACCGCTTCCTTGAGCTTCTTATCCTCTTCTGCGAATTTCTCCGCTTCCTTCACCGCGCGGTCGATATCCTCTTGGGACATAGTGGTGGAGGAGGTGATGGTGATGTGCTGTTCCTTGCCCGTACCCTTATCGGTTGCGGAGACGTTGACGATACCGTTGGCGTCGATATCGAATGTGACCTC
>JAFTIH010000020.1 GCA_017456985.1 Clostridia bacterium
GAACCAACGACACGGGGATTTTCAGTCCCCTGCTCTACCAACTGAGCTACAGAGGCGTGTAACTGGCGACCCAGAGGGGGCTCGAACCCACGACCTCCGCCGTGACAGGGCGGCGCTCTAACCAACTGAGCTACTGGGCCAAGTTACAAACGCGCTAAAAGCGCTGGTGGGAACAACAGGGCTCGAACCTATGACCCTCTGCTTGTAAGGCAGATGCTCTCCCAACTGAGCTATGCTCCCGAGCGTGCCACAGATTGCCTGAAGCTCTCAGCGACGGTTAATATTATAGCAGACAAAAAACCGTTTGTCAAGCCTTTTTTTAAAATTTTTTTATTTTTTTTGAAAAGGCGGAAAAATCGTCAAAAAGCCCCCGTTTTGGGGGCTTTCGGAGGCTTTTTCATCCCGGAAGGCAGGATTTCATCGTGCGCACGGCGCGCACAGTGATATTTTTGCCTTGCAAAAGTGGTATTGCGTGCGTGGCACGCAGTGGTATTTTATTCGCCTTTTCTAACGCGCGGAGCGAATAACACTCGGCGTAGCCGAATACCACTTGCGAAGCGAATATCACTCGCCGTAGGCGAATAAAACTGCGCGCTTTGCGCGCTCACAGCCCGCGGATATTGCCGATGGTCGCGTCCAGCATCTGGACGAAGAAGGGGATCGCGGCGAGTGCGGCGAAAAAGAAAATGATGATCAAGAGCGTGGAGAGCACGAGAAATCCCCACGAGCTTCCCTTTTCGCGGAAGCGCAAATCGGCGCGGATCGCAAGCTCCTCGGGGATGAAGAAGCGGCATCTGTCAAAGGCGAGCGGCGGCAGCTTCAAGCGTTTGCCCATCATCGCCTCACGGATGGAGCGCGGCTTTCTGCGCGGCACGTCGTCGCGCGGTGCGCTTGTGTTCTCCGTCACCGTGGTAGCGTTTGTCGTGTCGGCGGCGTTTTCTGCTTCGGGGGTGTCCGTCGCTTCGACGGTAGCTTCCGCGGGCGCGGCGTCCTCGGGCGCGGCGTCCTCGGCGACGCTTCCCTCTTCGGCGCGTCCCTCTTCGAGGCTTCCCCGTCGCTCGCGTTCCTCGTTTGCGAACAACTCTTCAAGCTCCTCGCGGTAGGTCTTAACGGTACCGCTCGGATAGACGGTCGCGATCAGCTTGCGCGAAACGGAAAGATAGGACAGCTCGTGGCGAATGGCTTTGCTCTTGGCAAGCCCCAGATCTGCAAGGCTCTTGGCGCTCTCGGGATCGTGCGCCTTTGCGGCAAGCAGACGGCGGATGAATTTGCCCATCACCTTTTTCTGGAAAACCGCCACGAAGGAGGCGATCAGAAGTCCGATGGCAAGTCCGCCGACGAGCATAAGAAGCGTCGTGGTCGTTTTGGTGTACGGAAGGTTGTCGTAATGGGAATTGAGTGAGGAGGAAAAATAGTGCTCCTCTAAATATTGAAGTAGAACGCGGATAATGTACATAGGTTTTCCTCTCCTTTGGAAGCAATTCTTCCAAAATGGCAAAATATGGTAATTTTAAGCAAGGATGGCGTATTTTTCGCGTTTTTGCGACGAAAAGCGCGCGCTTCCCTGCCCTTTTGCGGCGTTTTTATGAAAGCTCGGAGAGAAAATCTTTACCGCAGACCTGCAAAAGCAGCTCTTCTAAGTCCTCGTTGTCCTCAAAATAGAGGGTGACCGACTTTTTTGCCCCCTTAGTGGCAAGCTTGACCTTTCTGCCCAGATGCGAGGTCATCTTGCGCTCTAACTCCTTGACGTAATCTACACGGAAGGCGGCGGGAGCGGGCTCTTCTTCCTCGGCTTTGCCAACAAGACGGTTAGCACGGCGCACCTCGTCCTCCATATCGCGCACGGAAAGCTCGAGCGCGACCGCTTTTTCTGCCAGAGGAAGCATCATTTCGGGGTCAAGCAGTCCAAGCAGGGCTCTTGCGTGACCTGCGGAGAGCGATTTTGCGATCACCATCGCGCGCACCGCGGTGGGAAGGTCCAAAAGGCGCATCGTGTTGGCAATGGCGGAGCGGCTCTTCCCTACTCTCGACGCGATTTCTTCCTGCGTCAGACGGTATTCCTTGGCAAGCGTTTCGTAAGCCTCGGCTTCCTCGATGGGATTGAGGTCCTCGCGCTGAATGTTTTCGATCAAAGCCACCTCTGCGGCGGTGCGCTCGTCCATTTCCACCACGATGGCGGGGATCTCGCTGAGTGCGGCGAGCTTTGCGGCGCGCCAACGGCGCTCACCTGCGACGATCGCATAGCGGTCGGGCGCGACCTCGCGCACCAGAATGGGCTGTAAAACGCCGTGCGCGGCAATAGAATCCGCAAGACCTGCAAGCGCTTCCTGGTCGAACGCCTTGCGCGGCTGCGTTGCGGTGGGGTCGATTTGGGAGATGCGAAGGGTCTTTACACCCCCTTCGGGAGTGGTTTCGAACTCGTTGTCAAGAAAAATGGAGTCGATGCCTCGTCCGAGGCCGGATTTTTTAGCTGACATAGTGGTAATATCCTTTCTTTTTGGTGGGCTCTTGGATAAATTCCGCATAGCGTCGTTGTCCCCTCGGGGCAGTATGTTATACAGCCCCCTCGGCTGACGCCTAGCTCTGCGAAATTTCTCCTAAGAGCCTTTGGCTTTTGTATAAGCTCCGCATAGCGTCGTTGCCCCCCTCGGGGCAGTGTGTTATACAGCACCCTCGGCTGACGCCTAGCTCTGCGGAATTTCTCCTAAGAGCCTTTGACTTTTGTATAGGCTCCGCATAGCGTCGTTGCCCCCTCGGAACAGTATGTTATACAGCACCTTCGGCTGGCGCTCGGCTCTGCAAAATTTCTCCTAAGAGCTTCTTTACGGTGTGTTTCACGTGAAACACGGGCAAAACATGTGTGGGTTTGTTTCACGTGGAACAATATCGCGCTTTTGCGCTATAAATACAATGTTTCACGTGAAACGCGATGTTTACTGTTGAGCGAATATGATGAAGTCATACCTACGTATGGCGATTTGAGCGCGTCGGATGGCAAGGAAGTTGTGTGATTTTTTTGATTTAGAGGCCGTTTTAGCGGATTTGGAGGCGAAAAGCTTGCAGAGCGAGGCGCAACCGAGCAAGCGAAATGAAGCCATACTTGCGTATGGCGATTTGAGCGCATCGAAGGCCAACGAAGCTATGCGAGCTTTTCGCCCCAAATCAAATACGGGTCAAAAGTTCTTTGGCAACCGCTTGGTACTCCAAAGCGCCCTTGCCGTAAGGGTCGTGGTAACAAATAGGGGTGCCATAGCTGGGCGCCTCGGAAAGGCGCACGCTGCGCGAAATGGGCTCCTTGAAGAGCTTGTCCGCATAATATTTTTTCAGCTCACGCACGACGCCTGCGGTCAGGTTGAGTCTGCCGTTATACATCGTAAGCAGAATACCCGTGATCTGCAAGGCGGGGTTGTAGAGCTGGCGCACCTTTTTGATGGTGCCGATGAGCTGAGAGAGCCCTTCGAGTGCGAAATATTCGCATTGCATCGGGATGATCAGTCCGTCGGCGGCAACGAATGCGTTGACGGTCAGCATCGAAAGTGCGGGCGGGCAATCGATGAATATGTAGTCAAAGCGGTCGCGCAGGCTGTCCAAGGTGATTTTTGCGCGCTGTTCGCGCTTTTCAATTTCGAGAAGGTCGATTTCCGCGCCGACAAGGGCGATATTAGAGGGAATGACGGACAAATTCTTAAATTTGGTAGTGATGATGGCGTCCTCGGCGTCCGACGTGCCGATCAGCACCTCATAGATGCTTTTTTTGATCTCTTTTTTGCTGATACCCACGGCGCTGGTGGCGTTACCCTGGGGATCCATATCCACGAGCAACACTTTTTTACCCAGCTTGCCGAGTACGGCGGCGATATTGACGGCGGAAGTGGTCTTTCCGACGCCGCCTTTCTGGTTTGCAAATGCGACGATAGCTGACATAAGCTCCTCCTTGCTGTTTTTGTTCCGCGTGCGGCGGTGGTGTCGCCGCAGGGCAGGGAAGTGTGAAAAAACGGTTTGTTTTTTTAAGTATATCATATTTGCGGTAGTGTGTCAAGAAAAAAGAGGTGAATATTTTGAAAAAAGCGCGCGACAGGGAAGGAAAGGGCGCTTTTTTTGTGAAAAACGTTGTTTCACGTGAAACGTTTTAAAAACAAACACTTTCGCGCGACACCGTGTGAAAGCGGCGGAAAGAGGGGAAGGCGAGAAGGGGCAAGGGACAAGGGGTAAAGTCAACCTATCATGTAGCACTTTTTGCTTTATATATAATATAATGTAGAAAAAACGCATTCGGGCGCAGACGTCTTGACAAAACAGATGAAGTTTGATACAATAAAGAGCGTAAACACGGGTGATGCATCAGCGCGGTGCGCGCGTGTGTTCCCGAAGAAAAAAACAAATAGGAAAAGGTAATTTATGAAACGCATTCTTTCTCTTCTTCTGATTTTTTGCATACTGTTCTCCCTGCCGTTTGCGGTACACGCCGAGGACGCGAACGAAAACGAAGCCTCAAACATCGTGTACCTCGCCGTCGAGGACTATGGCTTGATTGTTGTGGAGCTCAACCCCGAGGAGGCACCCATCACGGTGGCGAACTTTAAAAAGCTCGTTGCCGAGGACTTCTACGACGGGCTGATTTTTCATCGCGTCATCGAGAGCTTTATGATCCAGGGCGGAGACCCCAAGGGCAACGGAACGGGCGGTGCCGACGAGCACATCAAGGGCGAGTTTTCGATGAATAACGTGGAAAACAACATCAAGCACGTGCGCGGTACCATCTCGATGGCACGCTCGGGCCACCCCTATGAGGGTTATCATAACGCAGGGTACGTAGATATTCCTTATGAGGAGCGCGAGCCCTATTATAACTCTGCCTCCAGTCAGTTCTTCATTGTGACACAGACCTCGAAGAACAACACTTCGAGTCTTGACGGCAACTACGCCGCCTTCGGTCAGGTTATTGAGGGAATGGAGGTCGTGGATAAGATCGCCGCTGTAAAAACGGATGAAAAAGACAAACCCACCTCGGCGGTGCGCATCGCCGTTGCGACCTTCGACCGCGAGGAGGCTGAGGCGGCACTTCGTACCTTCCCTGCATGGGCGATCGTTCTGATCGTTGTAGTCGGTGTTGCCGCCGTGGTCGGTGTCAGCGCCCTGATCGTCCGCTCTAACGGAAAGAAGGGGATGCAAAGCGCCAAAACCAACGCAAAAAACGCGGGCAACAAGAAACAAACGAGCAATAAGAAAAACCGCCGTTGAAAAGAAAATAAACGAGATTGCTAACTGTTGGTTAGCAATAGGCATGTTGCATTTATAAAAAACAGCAGTAAACGACGGCACACGCATCCACGCGTTCATCACACGGAGCCGCGCGTGCCGAATTTTGCTTTTGACGGTCCTCGGCTCTTTGCTTGCCCTCTTCGGGGCGTCGTTTTTTGTGCGACCGTTTCCGTTTTTGCCTTCGTTTCGTGCTTCGCTTTTTGGGCGACCGTTTCCGTTTTTTTGCTTTCCTTTGTTCTTCGTTTTTTGGGGGCGCCCGCTATGCTTTTGCCATCCCGCTCGGCGTTTCGGGGATCCCTTCTTGGCGTATCCATCGGCGCGTCGGCTTGCCACGAAAAGCGCACCTCTCCTTCGGACGATCTTGATTTTTCGTCTTGCGAGCGCGCGGCTGGGGCTTGCTCTTGCGCCGTGTGCTTTGTTTTTCGTTTTTGTCCCGATGGGACGGAAAGGAGTTTTTATGGATCCGAATAAAATTGCCATTCTCGGCGCGGGCACTTGGGGCGTCGCATTAGGGTATATGTTAGCAAAGGCGGGACGCGCGGTGAGCGTCTGGTCCGCGCTTCCCGAGGAGATCGCCGAACTGCGCGCGACGCGCCGTCAGAAAAATCTGCCCGACACCCTTTTGCCCGAGAGCATCGTCTTTACGGACGTGCTTTCGGATGCCGCAGCGGATGCCGCGTTCGTTTTGTTTGCGGTACCCTCCGTCTTTGTGCGTGCAACGGCGCGCCGGACGGCCCCCTATCTGTGCGACGGACAGGTGGTCGTGGACGTCGCGAAGGGCATTGAGAGCGAAACGCTTCTCTTTTTATCCGAAATCATCGACGAGGAGCTGTGCGCGGCGGGAAAGCACCTTCCCATCGTGGCGCTTTCGGGACCCACGCACGCCGAAGAGGTCGCGCGCGACCTGCCCACCGTGATCGTGGCGGCGTCCGAGGATGCCTTTGCCGCCGCGGCAGTGCAGGATTTCTTTATGAACACCTGTCTTCGCGTTTATACCGCCGCCGACGTGCGGGGCGTAGAGCTTTGCGGCGCGGTCAAAAATATCGTGGCGATCGCCGCGGGCGTGTCGGCAGGACTTGGCTTTGGCGACAACACCGCCGCCGCGCTGATGACGCGCGGTATGGCGGAGATCGCGCGCCTGGGCGCGGCGATGGGGTGCGCGAGCGAAACCTTTTACGGGCTGGCAGGCATTGGCGACGTGATCGTGACGGGTATGAGCGTTCATAGCCGCAACCGCCGCGCGGGCGCCCTTCTTGCCGAAGGGAAAACGGCAGACGAGGCGCGGCGCGAGGTCGGAATGGTGGTCGAGGGCTTTCACGCCGTCCCCGCCGCCGTCGCGCTTGCCGAAAAATACGGCGTGGAGATGCCCATCGTGTTTGCAGTGCGGGACCTGATGGCGGGAACGGTTTCCCCGCGCGGCGCGGTCGAGCGCCTGATGGCGCGCCCCAAAAAGAGTGAATTCTAACAAGCCGAGGAATAACGCGAATAAAATGAGGGGAGAGCTTTATTAAAAGCTCTCCCCTCGCCTCTTACCTTCTCAAAAAACGCGTCGGCGCGCTAAAAAAGCAGTCCGTTTTTTAAAACGGACTGCTTTCGCTTTTTCGTTAGTTTTTGCCGCTCATATTGCCGATATCCACCACGTTATCCTTGTCGGTGTTGTCCTCGGCTTCCTTGTCCAAATCGTCGGGAATGCCGTCGCCGTCCGAGTCCACGCCGTTGCCGCGGTCACCGATGTCGTCCCCGCCGCATCCGACGAAGACGCAAACGAGCACCGAAAATAAGAGCAAAAGCGCGAGCGCGCGCAAAAGAAGGGTAGAGAGCTTCATAAAAACACCTCACGATAAAATTTCACGGACAGGGAAGCGCCCGCTGTGTTCTACGCTCATTATAGCACACCTTTTCGAAAAAAACAACCCCCAATTTTGCGTAAACGGTAGACACGGACGGAAAAATGTGGTAAAATAGAAAAAACAGCGGCAAGGAAGTGGCACGGAGAAAACGGGCAGCACGGCGCGTCTTCCGCCTTGGCGTCCCTTTCGCTAAAAACGACTTCATTTGGGAGGAAGATATGGTATCGGTGGTTTATACGGCGGGCATTTGCGGCATTGAGGGATTTGAGATCACGGTCGAAAGCTCGGTGCGCAACCGTGTGCCGCGCTTTGATATGGTGGGTCTTGGTGACGCCGCCGTGCGCGAGGCAAAGGAGCGCGTGCGCGCCGCGATGGAGAACAGCGGCGTGATCTTTCCCGATCTTGATATCGTGGTCAACCTCGCACCCGCCGACCGCAAAAAGGAGGGCTCGGCGCTCGACCTTGCGATCTTGCTCTCCATTATGCAGGGGGCAAAGATGCTCCCCAAGGATTTTAAGACGGACGATAAGAGCTTTTTCGGGGAGCTTTCGCTCTCGGGCGAGATCCGTCCCTGCCGCGGGATGCTCTGCCTTGCGCTTGCCGCGCGCGACGCGGGTAGGAAAATTTTGTACGTTCCCAAGGAAAACGCCGCTGAGGCGGCAGTCGCCGAGGGCGTGACGGTGTACGGCGTTTCCAGCGTGCGCGAGCTGCTTGCCGTGCTCAAGGGGGAAAAGGCACTCGAGCCCACCGTTTACGACAAGCGCGCCTTTACCCGTGCCGCGTCGCGTGCGGACTTGGATTTTAAGGACGTCAAGGGACAGTCCCGCGCCAAGCGCGTGATGGAGATCGCCGCCGCAGGCGGTCACAACGTCCTGATGATCGGACCTCCCGGCGCGGGCAAATCGATGCTCGCCAAGCGCCTTCCCGGCATTCTGCCCGATTTCCGCTTTGAGGAGGCGGTGCAATCCACCAAGATCCATTCGGTCGCGGGGACCTTGAAGGAAAACCTGCTGACCGCGCGCCCCTTCCGCTCGCCGCATCACACGGTGAGCGCGGTGGGTATGATCGGCGGCGGCGCCAACCCCAAGCCGGGCGAGATCTCGCTCGCGCACAACGGCGTTTTGTTCCTCGACGAGCTTCCCGAGTTTTCCAAGAGCTTGACCGAGTCGCTCCGCCAGCCCCTTGAGGATGGCGAGGTGACCGTTACCCGCGCGATGGCGCGCGTCAATTACCCCTCGCGCTTTATGCTCGTTTGCGCGATGAACCCTTGCAAGTGTGGCAACTACGGCAGCCGTGAGAAGGTCTGCACCTGCTCTCCCACCGAGGTCCGTCGCTATCTTGACCGTATTTCGGGACCCCTTCTTGACCGCATCGACCTGCAGATCGAGCTTGGTCCCGTTTCCTTTGACGATATGCATCGCGAGGACGGGGGCGAGGAGTGCTCTGCCGACATCCGCGCACGCGTCAACCGTGCGCGCGCCTTTGCGGCGCACCGCTTTGCGGGACACGCGGACAGCTTTTCGAATGCGACCCTGACGCCCGCCGAGCTTCGCGTGCACTGCGTTCTTTCCGAGGGCGCGGAAGCGCTTTTGCGCGGCGCCTTTGAGCGCCTTGGGCTGACGGGCAGAGGGCACGACCGCATTCTGCGCGTTGCCCGCACGATCGCGGACCTTGCGGGAAGCGAGCGGATTGAGCAGGAGCATATTGCGGAGGCGATATCGTACCGAAGTCTTGACCGGAAGTATTTTGGGGCATAAATTCCGAAATACTTCGTTAAAGCATCGACTCGGGCGGCTCGACGTAGGGAACTACGCCGTCGCCTTCCTCGCTCGCTTTGCCTCGTCTTTCAAAATTTCTGCTCCCAAAATCCCTGCAAAGACGGGGCAAAGGCAAAAGTAAAACAACGACTTTTCTCCGTTGCTCGCCTCGGGGCAGTGTGCTATACAGCACCCATCGGTGCCTCATCTTTCAAAATTTCTGCTCCCAAATCCGTGCGGAAGCGGGACGAAGACAAAAGCAAAACAACGACTTTTCTCCGATGCTCGCCTCGGGGCAGTGTGTTATACGGTACCCGAATTGGCGCCTCGTCTTTCAAAATTTCTGCTCCCAAATCCGTGCGGAAGCGGGACAAAGCAAAAGCAAAACAACGACTTTTCTCCGTTGCTCGCCTCGGGGCGGTGTGCTATACGGCACCCACATCGGTGCCTCGCCTTTCAAAATTTCTGCCTTCGCGGTGAGATGGGTGGAGGTTGGTTTGCGCCCCAAAATCTATGCAAAAAACGAGCTGACGGGCAGACGTAAAACGGCTAAAATGTAAAGAACTATTTACAAAAGGAGGGTAAAATGCAGTTTTCTATCATCCAAGAGCAGACCTTACCCTCGACGAATGCCATCTTGAAGGAGATGGCAAAAGGGGGTGCGCCCGAGGGGACGGTGCTGGTCGCACTGCGTCAGACGGCGGGGTACGGACGGCACGGACGCTCCTTTTTCTCCCCCGAGGGGACGGGGCTGTATTTCAGCCTTTTGCTTCGCCCTTCGTTTGCGGCGGCGGATGCGCCGCATCTGACGCCGCTTGCGGCGGTTGCACTGGCTTTGGCAGTGGAGCGCCTTTTTCCCGTGCGCGCCGAGATCAAGTGGGTAAACGACCTGTATCTTGACGGCAAGAAGGCGGCGGGCATTCTTTCGGAGAGTGCGCTTGGCACGGACGGCGCGCTTGCTTACACCGTGGTAGGCGTTGGCGTCAATCTTCTTCCGCCCGTGGGGGGCTTCCCCGAGGGGCTTTTGGCGACGGCGCTTTTGCCCGAGGGCGGCGAGCCTTCGCGCGCCGAGGCACTCCGCGAGGCGCTGCTTGCGGCGTTTTTGGAGGAGTTTGCCATCCGTTACGAAAAGATGCCCCGTCTAGACTTTTTGACGGAGTACCGCCGCCGTTCTTTTCTTGACGGACGGCGCGTTTTGGTGCATAACGCTGCGATCGACACCGCAAAGACGGGAAAAGGACGCCCTGCTTTGGTGCTCGGCATTACCGAGAGCGGTGCGCTTGCCGTGCGGTATGAGGACGGGCGAGAAGATGTTTTGTGTGCCGGAGAAGTTACTCTTCGCCTCGGGGAATAAATTCCGTATGGCGTCGTTGCCGCTCGACGCGCTCAAATCGCCGTAGCCCTCTACGGCTTCATTTCGCTTGCTCCCTTGCGCCTAGCCCTACGAAATTTCTTCCTCCGAGGAGCTTTGGAAAATCAATTCCGTATGGCGTCGTAAAAGCATCAACACGGTCGGTTCGACGAAAAAGAGTGAAGAACGGGTGCTCTTCACTCTTTTTTTATGCTTTTTTGTTTTTATAGTTTTCTTCTTTCAAGAGAATAGGTTTCGTATTGTTGATAGCGGTCGTCATCCGTGGGGGCGGTGATGCAGAAGGAGCTGAGCCTGCCGATCAAAAGTCTTTCCCCATTGACGGTGAAGCCGATGACCTTGCCGTCGCGCACGAGACAGTTTTCGGGATATAGAACGTAGCGCTTTTGGGTGATCTCGCGCGATGGCTCGGCGTAGCCGCACTCGTCGCCCGGATCAAAGTCATCCACGTGCTCGTACGCGATCTCCCATTCGTTGCAGGCGTCCATCAGCACGCCCCACAGCGCCTCGTCGCAGGGGGTGACAGCGAAGCGGTCAAGTCCGAGGAGGTAGCCGTTCATAACGTCCTCACCCTCGACGGTGAAGAGGTAGTAGCGCTTCTTTTGTTCGGGAATCTCGGCAAAGGGAACGTTCATTGCTTCGTCGAAGCGACAAAAGCCGGAGGGAAGCCCCGCACCCAGAAAGGCGTTTTCGCCCACGGTGACGCCGTCGGGGAGTGCAACGTCGCGCAAACGCGCGCAGTCGGCAAACGCACCGGCGCCGATCGAGCGAAGTGTTTTGGGAAGGACGATTTTCGTTAAGACACCGCAGCCGCGGAAGGCATCGTCCCCGATCGCGGTAAGCCCCTCAAGGAGCGTTACCTTGGTGAGCTCGGGACAGTTACGAAACGCCTCGGCACCGATCTCGCGTACGCTTTCGGGCAGACGGACGGAGTGAAGGAACTTCTGATCCGCAAAGGCACCCTCATCGATAAACGCCGTTCCTTCCTTGACGACGAAATCCTTGTCCGCAAACGTGGGGACGAACATCAGATGTCCGTCAAGATATCCGGGCGCCACGAAATCATGCAGCATACCGCCCACCTCGGGCACGAGGGGTGTGTCCCGGAAGGCGTGTTTTGCGATGCGCAGGGCGTGACGGGGAAGAGAGACCTCCTTGAGCGCGAAGCAGTACCCAAAGGCGGCGTACGCAATTTCCGTGACGCTATCGGGAATCGCGATCTTGGTGAGTGCCGTGCATCCCGAAAACGCGCTCTGCCCGATGACTTGCAAGCCCTCGGAGAGCGTCACGCTCTCAAGCGCCGTGCAGTCCTCGAACGCATTGCCACCGATCGCCGCCAGGCTTGTGGGCAGAGGAAGCTCCTTTAAGCCTGTGCATTTCATAAAGGCGTACGTGCCAATCTGTTTCACCCCTTCGGGAACGGCAAGCTGTGTGAGGGCGCTGCACTCGCGGAAGCAGGAGTGGGGAATTTCGGTAAAGCCTTCGGGGAAGGCGATCTTCTGCAAGGCAGTGCATTTTGAAAACAGACCGTTGCCGAGCTTTGCGCGCGCAGGGAGCGTGACGGCGCACAGCTTCTTACATTCGGAAAATGCGTATTGCTCGATGCACGAGATATCCTCGGGGAAAGTGATTTCCTTCAGATTGGTACAACCGCTGAATGCGTACGGACCGACGGAACGGAGCGTATCGGGAAGCGTGACGGACAGAAGCTTTGAACAATTCAAAAATGCGGCTTGCTCAAGCACCTCAACGCCCTCGGGCAGGAGTACCTCGCGCACCCTGCTTCCCGAAAACGCGGCACGTCCCACCGTTTTGATGCCGTCGGGAACCGTAACGGTGTCTTCCGCGCCCGTGTATTTTATAAGGACCTCTCCCTCGATGTCAAAGTATTTTTGCTCCATCGTTTTGCTCTCCTTTGGGTTTTGGTTTCACCTTCAATTATAGCACCCTTTTTTTCTTTTTGCAAGGCGTATTACGAAAAAATAGGACAAGCCCTTGACGAAACGGGAAAAATATATTATAATACTCTTGTTATATTTTTTTGAATAAAAGGAGAAAGCAATGTACGAGGATTACAGAGATTCGATCGCCGTCGTAGGGGAATACGACGAGGCGGTTGCGGCGGCGATGCAGAGAGAGCTGCGCCGTCAGAGAGAAAACATTGAGCTGATCGCATCCGAGAACATCGTGTCCCCTGCCGTGATGGCGGCGATGGGCTCGGTGCTCACCAACAAATATGCAGAGGGCTACCCTGCGCACCGCTACTACGGCGGATGCGTTTACGTGGACGAGGTCGAGGAGCTGGCGCGCCGTCGCGCTTGCGAGCTGTTCGGTGCGGAGCACGCCAACGTACAGCCCCACTCGGGCGCGCAGGCAAATATGGCGGCGTACGCCGCACTCATCCAGCCCGGCGACACCGTGATGGGTATGTCGCTGGATGCGGGCGGACACTTAACGCACGGCGCGAAGGTCAATCAGTCGGGCAAGCTCTACAACTTCGTACCCTACGGCGTGGGTGCGGACGGCTATATCGATTACGACGAGCTTCGCCGTATGGCGCTCGAGTGCAAGCCCCGTCTGATCGTGGCGGGCGCGTCGGCATATCCCCGTGCGATCGAGTTTGACCGCATCGCCGCTATCGCAAAAGAGGTTGGCGCCTATTTTATGGTAGATATGGCGCACATCGCGGGCCTGGTTGCGGCGGGTCAGCATATGAGCCCCGTTCCCTACGCGGATATCGTGACCACCACCACCCACAAGACGCTTCGCGGTCCCCGCGGCGGTATGATCCTTTGCCGCGAGGAGTTTGCCAAGGCAGTGGATAAGGCGATCTTCCCCGGCACGCAGGGCGGTCCTCTGATGCACGTGGTCGCCGCCAAGGCGGTTGCGCTCGGTGAGGCGCTTTCTCCCGCGTTCCGTGACTACCAAAGGCGCATCGTGGAGAATGCGGCGGCGATGGCGGATGCCTTCCGCGCGCGCGGCATCAACCTCGTGACGGGCGGCACGGACAACCATCTGATGCTCATCGACCTGCGTGGCACGGGCGTGACGGGCAAGGAGCTTGAGACCCGTCTTGACGAGGTCCACATCACGCTCAACAAGAACGCCATCCCCGGCGATCCCGAGAAGCCCACCGTCACCAGCGGTGTGCGCATCGGCACCCCCGCCGTGACTACGCGCGGTATGGGTACCGCCGAGATGGTGGAGATCGCGGACTGCATCGCCCTTACCATTCACGACTTTGAGGCGCATCGCGAAGAGATCGCGGCACGCGTTGCGGCACTTTGCAAGAAGTTTCCCCTTTACGAATAAAGCAATTCACAGCGTAAAGGCATCCCTGAAAGCGGGTTTGCTTTAACTTGTGATAGGCTAGCCTATCACAACCTAAATAGAACCCGCAGCATCGGGTAAAAATCCGCGTCTTTTTGCGCAATCTCGCTTGATGAGTCCTACTCATCCGCGCTCGCTTGCCCCCAAATCCATCAAATTTTTATCCCGACTCTGTTCAAAGAATTTTAAGGGAGTGGATTTTGCGAGAGGCGAGCTTAGAATTCGCAGTTATATGCGGATATTGCAAGAATTTTAAGCGAAGCATATCACAAAATCCACCCCTTAAAACGGGTTCGATTTAGATTGTGATAGGCTAACCGTGCCAAAAGCGCGCACGCATAAAGACTCTTGATGAAAAATAACGGGGTGTCGGCATCGTCCGCCCCCGCCTTTTGAAAGGAACTTACGACTATGGATCAGCAACCCAGAGAACGCCTCGGCTCCCGCCTCGGCTTCCTGCTTCTTTCGGCAGGATGCGCCATCGGTGTGGGCAACGTGTGGAAATTTCCTACCATCACGGGACAAAACGGCGGCGGATTTTTCGTGCTCTTCTACTTTTTGTTTCTCATTATTCTCGGCATTCCCGTCCTGACGATGGAGTTTTCCCTCGGCCGCGCGGCGCAAAAGAGCCCCGTGCGTCTTTATCACGAGCTGACGCCCAAGGGTAGTCCCTTCCGCGCACACGGCTATCTTGCCTTTTTGGGTAACATCATTCTGATGATGTTTTACACCCCCGTTTCGGCGTGGATGGTGATCTACTTCTTCTATATGGTCTTTGGTAAATTCTCTGCGCTGAGCGAGCCCGCCGCCATTACGGGCGTGTTCGGCGAGATGGTTTCAAACCACTGGCTGCTCATCGGCGTGTGCATCGCACTCATCGCTATTTCCTTCTTTTTGCTAACCTTTAGTTTGCAAAACGGGCTTGAAAAGTCACCAAGGTGATGATGATCGCGCTTCTTTTCGTGATGATCTTCCTCGCCATCAACTCCTTTACGATGGATGGCGCGAAGGAAGGACTTGCCTTCTATCTGCTCCCCAGCGTGGACCGACTTCTCGACCCCGCGCACAACGGCATTATCGGCGTGCTCACCGCGGCGATGAACCAGGCGTTCTTTACGCTGTCGCTGGGTATCGGCTCGATGGCGATCTTCGGCAGCTTTATCGGCAAGGACCGTGCGCTTCTCGGCGAGAGCGTACGCGTGACCGCGATCGATACCTTCGTGGCAGTCACGGCGGGTCTGATCATTTTCCCCGCCTGCTTCACCTACGACGTTCCCGTCGCGGCGGGTCCCTCGCTGATCTTTGAGGCGCTTCCGCTCGTGTTCCACAATATGTGGGGCGGCAGAGTTTTTGGCAGCTTGTTCTTCCTCTTTATGTCCTTCGCGGCGCTCTCTACCCTTTTTGCGGTGTTCCAGAATATTCTCTCCTGCACGCAGGAGCTCTTCGGCTGGTCCAAGCGCCGTGCGGCGCTTGTGGATGGGCTGGCGATGTGCGTGCTGATCCTGCCCTGCATTTTCGGCTTTGGCATCTGGAGCGACCTCGTTTCGCTTGGCGGTCTGACCTCGGTGCTTGACCTTGAGGACTACCTCGTCAGCAACATCCTGCTGCCCTCGGGCGCGCTCACCTTCGTGCTGTTCTGCTCTCACCGCTTCGGCTGGGGCTACGACAAGTTTATGGAGGAGGCAAACACGGGTAAGGGACTCAAGGTGACAAAGTGGATGCGCCCCTATATGGCGTACGTGCTGCCGATCATTGTTGGGGTTATTCTTGTTCTCGGTATTGTTACTCCTTTCATCTAAACATTTAAGGCGCGACACTTTTCGGCATAACCGAATAAAAAAAGGAAGCGTAGCCCTTGCGGCTTCGCTTCCTTTTTTATTCTTTTTCCGATTTGCGCTCGACGTATGAAAATACGCCTTGCGCGTAAAAGCGAAAAATTCTGCACGAAAATTGCTCGCGCTATAGTTAGTTTTTAAATCTACAAGGGAGTTCTTTCATTGCCGCCCAGCTCGTAAGAGTCGTAAATGCCGCCGCAAAGGTCCTTGAACAAGAAGCTTTCCCCGTCGAAGAGGATATAGCCGTGTGCGGAGCCCTCCTTGGGAATGGACACGGAGCCGGGGTTTAAGTAGGTAAAGCCCTCGTGCTCGGCGATCCTCGGCACGTGGGTGTGTCCGCAAAGGAGAATATCGCCTTTTGCGAGGGGCGGGGGGTTCTCCTCGCCGTATTTGTGACCGTGCGAGAGGTAGAGAAGGCGCCCGCCCGCATCGATGACGGCGTAGTCTGCGAGCACGGGGAAGGGAAGCACCATCTGATCCACCTCGGTGTCGCAGTTGCCGCGTACCGCGAGGATCTTGTCCTTGCAGGGAGAGAGCAGGGAAATGACCTCCTTGGGGGCGTATCCCTCGGGCAGGTCGTTGCGGGGACCGTGATAGAGAATATCGCCGAGCAAGACGAGGCGATCCGCGCCCTCGCGGGCAAAGGCGTCAAGAAGGGCGCGGCAATAGAGTGCCGAGCCGTGAATATCCGAGGCGATCAGGTATTTCATAAAAGCGTTCCTTTCGGGTTTTTACGGCTTTATCATAGCACAAGCCGAGAAAAAAAGCAAGTCCCCGCGCCGCTTTTGGCGGGAGAGGGGGCAAAAATGCCGTTTTCTCTTGACAGAACCGAAAAAATAAGATAAAATGGAAAGGATAAAAGATCCGCATGCGTGCGAGTGACGCGGTAAGCCAAACGTGGCTTCCCTGCGCGTGCGTTTGGGTGAAAGCCTTGTCTGCCTGCGCGCTCGTCCTGTGACCGTGCGCTGACTTTGCGGGCGCCCGACGGGTCGCCCTCGTGTGTTTGGGCAAAAAGAAACTTTCGTGCGCCGTGCGCCGACTTTGCGGGCGCCCGACGGGTCGCCCCCGTGTGCTTGGGTAAAAAGAAACGTTCGTGCGCCGAGCGCCGACTTTGCGGGCACCCGACGGGTCGCCCTCGTGCGTTTGGACAAAAAGAAACCTTCGTGCGCCGTGCGCCGAGAGAGGAGAAGACGTGAACAACAAGCTGTTTCATAAGATCCGCGAAGCGGTTTTTTCCGTTTTGCCTCTGTATCTTCTCGTTTTGGTTTTGAATTTGACACCGCTCGTGAGCTTTTCGGCGCGGGAGATGGTCGTTTTTTCGGTCTGCGCGCTGCTTCTTGTTTTGGGGATCGGACTGTTCAGTCTGGGTGCCGACCTTGCGATGACGCCGATGGGCGAGCACGTGGGTGCGGGTCTTACCAAGAGTGCGTCGCTCGGGCTCCTTCTCGTTGTGTGCTTTGCGCTGGGCGTGCTCATCACGGTCGCGGAGCCCGATTTAACGGTGCTGGCAAATCAGGTGTCGAGCGTCATCAACCCGACGCTGCTTATCGTGGCGGTAGGCGTTGGCGTGGGTGTGTTTTTGATCATCGGCGTATTAAAGATCGTTTTTTCCGTGCCGCTTTCCGAGCTGCTTTCCTTCTCCTATCTTTTGCTCTTCTGCGTGGCGGCGCTGATCGTGGAGCGCGGCGGTGACGCGTTCCTTGCGATGGGCTTTGACGCGGGCGGTGTGACCACGGGTCCCATCACCGTTCCCTTTATTATGGCGCTTGGTGTGGGTATCGCATCCACCGTGGGCGGCAAGCGCGCGGGCGAAAACAGCTTCGGTCTGATCGCGCTGTGCTCGGCGGGTCCCATTCTTGCGGTTCTCGTTTTGTCGCTTTTCGCCAAGGGCAATATAGAAAACCCCGTTTCTCCCGAGGATTACGCGATGGCAGGGGATCTGCTTTTCTCCTCGTTTTCCACCCTCGGGTCGGTGGCGTGGGAGGTGTTCCTCGCGCTCGGGCTTCTTCTTTGCTTCTTCTTCGTGGTCAATTTTGTTTTCTTAAAGCTCCCGCGCCGCCGCCTTTGGCAGGTCCTGATCGGTGCGGCATTCACCTACGCGGGGCTCGTGATCTTCCTTTCGGCGGTGAGCATCGGCTTTATGCCCATCGGCTATAAGCTGGGCGGTGCGCTGGCAGACGTCAACCCGTATTTCCTTTGCGGTGCGGCTTTTTTGCTCGGACTTCTGGTCGTTTTGGCGGAGCCTGCCGTTCACGTGCTGAAAAAGCAGGTCGAGGAGATCACGGACGGCACCGTTTCGGGGCGCTCGATGCTCCTTGCCCTTTCCATCGGTGTGGGCATCTCGCTCTTGCTTTCCGCGCTTCGCATCGTCTTTGACTTTTCGATCCTGTATTACCTCATTCCCGGCTACGTTCTTTCGCTCGGGCTTTCCTTCTTCGTGCCGCGTATGTACACGGCGATCGCCTTTGACTCGGGCGGTGTGGCGAGCGGTCCTCTGACCTCCTCCTTCATCCTGCCCTTTGCCATCGGCGCGTGTATGGCGGTGGATCCGTCGGGCGGCTCGGTGCTTCGCGACGGCTTCGGTGTCGTGGCGATGGTCGCCTTGACGCCGCTCATTACCATTCAGCTGCTCGGCTTCCGCGCCGTGCTTTCCCGCCGCGTACGGGAAAAGCTGGTGCTTCGCCGTATGCTGACGGCATCCGATGCCCAGATCATTGAGTTTTAAGGGGGGAGCGGTATGAAAAAACGAGAAAAGCAAACGCCTTCACCCGTTGAGGGGCTTACCCTTCCCGGGGCGAAGACCAAGCCGCGCGCCTCGGGCGTGCCCAAGGTCAAGGACCCCGCCGTCCGTCGGCTTTCGATGCTCGTGACGGTGGTGGAGAGAAGCCGCGCCAACTACTACCTCGATCTGCTTGAGGGCTTTGAGGTCAATTTCCAGACCGTCATTTACGGAGAAGGCACCGCAGGCTCGCGCCTTGAATACGTGGGTCTTTCGGAGCGCGACAAGGCGGTCATCCTCTCGGTCATCCGTGAGGATATGGTGGGCGCCGCCTGCGAGATGCTAGAGGAGCGCTTTGCCCGCGTCAAGAACGGTCGGGGCATCGCTTTTGCCGTGCCCTTCAAGAGCGTGATGGGCGTTCACAGCTATTGCTTTTTAAGCAACACCAAAAGCGAAAAACGAGGAGGATAACGGAATGAATTTTGAAGTGATCCTTTGTATTTTGAACCGCGGCTTTGCGGACACCGCGATGGACGCGGCGCGTGCCGTGGGCGCCAAGGGCGGTACCATTCTGCACGGACGCGGCACCGCCGCACCCGACGCGGAAAAGCTGTTCGGCATCACCATCCAGCCCGAAAAGGAGGTCGTGATGATCCTCGTTGCCGATAAGATCAAGGACGCCGTCTTAAAGGCGCTCTACGATACCGTCGGCACGGGCACCGACGCCCAAGGCATCGCCTTCTCGCTCCCCGTTGCGCAGACGGTGGGACTGACCGTCAGCAGCACAAAGACGGCGAAAAAAGAGGAGAGCCCCGCCCCAAAAGCGGAACAATAAGCTCCCGAGCGCGGGCGCAAATGCGGTGCCCCGCGCAAGAAAAAAGAACGAAACGCCCTCGCGAGTACCCCTCGCGGGGGCGCAAGTATGCATAGAAAAAAAGAAATCAGGAGAAAAAAGAATTGATTACGGTAACGGACCTTAGCTTCCATTTTGGCGGACAGCTTCTTTTCAAGAACGTGGACTTGAAGTTCACAAACGGCAATTGCTACGGCATTATCGGTGCCAACGGTGCGGGAAAAAGCACCTTTTTAAAGCTCCTTTGCGGCGAGCTTTCGCCCTCGACGGGCAGCATCCACATCCCTGCGGATACCCGCCTTTCGGTGCTTCGTCAGGACCACTTTGCCTTTGACGGGGAAACGGTGCTGGATACGGTCATCGGCGGCAACGAGCGTCTTTTTGCCGTGATGAAGGAGAAGGACGCGCTGTATATGAAGGAGGACTTCTCGGACGAGGACGGCATTCGCGCCGCCGAGCTTGAAGCGGAGTTTGCCGAAATGAACGGCTGGGAGGCGGAGAGCGACGCCTCGCGTCTTGTGCAGGGACTCGGTCTTTCCGAGGGCGTTTTGTACGAGCTGATGGGAACGCTCACCGAAGCCGAGAAGATCAAGGTCCTGCTTGCGCGCGCGCTGTTCGGTCAGCCCGAGATCATTCTGCTCGACGAGCCCACCAACGGTCTTGACATCGACGCGGTGCGCTGGCTTGAGGATTTTCTTGCGGATTACTTCGGCACCGTGCTCGTCGTGTCGCACGACCGTCACTTCTTAAACGACGTCTGCACGGGCATCGTGGATATTGACTTTGGCGGCATCAAGATGTACGTGGGTAACTATGAATTCTGGTACGAGTCCAGCCAGCTCGTCCAGCGCCTCATCAAGCAACAGAACAAGCGCGCGGAGGAGAAGATCCGCGAGCTTGAGAGCTTTATCGCGCGCTTTGCCGCGAACAAGTCCAAGTCGCGCCAGGCGACCTCCCGCCGTAAGCTGCTCGATAAGCTGACGGTAGAGGAAATGCCCGCGTCCTCCCGCCGCTATCCCTTTATTGGCTTTGATATGGACCGCGAGGCGGGCAAGGACATTCTGCGCGTGACGGGACTCACCAAGCGCCCCTACTTTGAGGACGTGTCCTTCACCGTGATGAAGGGGGACAAGATCGCGTTCCTCGGCAACGAGCTTGCCGTGACGGCGCTCTTCCGCGTCCTGATGGGCGAGATGGAGCCCGACGAGGGGGAATATAAGTGGGGTGTCAGCATCACGACCTCGTATTTCCCGCACGATAACACGGCGTATTTCGACGGCTGTGACGATAGCATTCTCGATTGGATGCGCCGCTACTCCAAGGACCAGACCGAAACCTACCTGCGCGGCTTCCTCGGCAGAATGCTCTTCTCGGGGGACAGCGTCTTTAAGCCCGTCAAGGTACTTTCGGGCGGTGAGAAGGTGCGCTGTATGTTCTCGCGGATGATGCTCTTCGGCTCCAACGTCTTGCTTCTCGATCAGCCCACCGACCACCTTGACCTCGAATCCATCACCGCCGTCAACCACGGTCTTACGGATTTCAAGGGCAACGTGCTTCTTTATACTCACGACTACGAGATGATGAATACCGTGGCGAACCGCATCATCACGATCGGGGAAAAGGGCGTCCGCGACTTCGCGGGACGCTACGAGGAGCTGGTCGGAAAACCCGAAGAAATGTAAATAATTATTTACAATGTAAACCGAACAATTTGCCTCCCCCTCAGCGTGTTATCCTTAACGGAGAACACGCAATGAATTGCAACAAGGCTGCATGAATTGACACTACGTGTCATGAATTGCAGTAAACTGCGTGAATTGCCCTACGGGCATGATATTCGTTGCAATTCAATTCATGGAGCAACGCGAGAAATCATGGCGAAGCCAATTCATGATGCGTCAGCATCAATTC
>JAFTIH010000021.1 GCA_017456985.1 Clostridia bacterium
CCCGGCCACGCCGACGACGTTAAGAACATGATCACCGGTGCTGCACAGATGGATGGTGCTATCCTCGTTGTTGCAGGTACCGACGGTCCTCTCCAGCAGACCCGCGAGCACGTTCTTCTTGCTCGTCAGGTAGGCGTTCCCGCAATCGTTGTTTTCATGAACAAGTGCGACATCGCTGACGAGGAGCTTCTTGACCTCGTTGAGATGGAGATCCGTGAGCTTCTTTCCGAGTACGATTTCCCCGGCGACGATATTCCGATCGTTCGTGGCTCCGCTCGTGAGGCTCTTATGTCCGCTGAGACCAGCCAGGATGCAGACGTTTACGCTCCTATCAAGGAACTGATGGAGCAGGTTGACGCCTATATCCCCACCCCCGCTCGTAACGAGGATTCTCCCTTCCTTATGCCTGTCGAGGACGTTTTCTCCATCTCCGGCCGTGGTACCGTTGCTACCGGTCGTGTTGAGAGAGGTATCGTAAAGATGGGTGAGGTCGTTGAGATCGTTGGTCTTGCTGATGAGAAGAAGCAGACCACCATCACCGGTATCGAGATGTTCCACAAGCTTATGGACCAGGCTGAGGCTGGTGACAACATCGGCGCTCTGCTCCGCGGTATCCAGAAGAACGAGATCGAAAGAGGTCAGGTTCTCTGCAAGCCCGGCTCCATCCAGCCCCACACCCAGTTCGTTGGTCAGGTTTACGTTCTGACCGAGAAAGAGGGCGGTCGTCAGAAGCCCTTCTTCTCCGGCTACAGACCCCAGTTCTATTTCAGAACGACCGACGTTACCGGTACCATCAAGCTCCCTGAGGGCGTTGATATGTGCCGCCCCGGCGATAACGTTAACATGGAAGTTGAGCTGATCACTCCCATCGCTATCGAGCAGGGTCTCCGTTTCGCTATCCGTGAGGGTGGTAGAACGGTTGGTTCGGGCGTCGTTTCCGAGATCAAGGCTTAATTTAAGTTAAGCAACCACACGCTTGTCATTCTTTGGGGATTGGTGCAATTCCATACCGGCGGTAAAGTCCGCGAGCGCCAAACGGTGCTGAATGGGTGAGAGTCCCATACCGACGGTACAGTCCGGATGAAAAAAGAAACAGGCTACAAAACCGCATCCCCGTAGTATATTTATACTGCGGGGATGTTCTCTTTTGTGGCTCCTGCGGGTGCAGTGCCTTGTGGGGCAGGGAATACCGCCGCCCTCCATGCACGCCCGAGAAAATAAGGAGAATTGTATGAATAAACTTCGCATTCGCTTCCTCGTCTTGACCGCGACCTTCGGGGCGCTGTCCTTCGTTTTGCAACTGCTCGAATTTCCCCTGCCGATGTTAATACCGGCATTTATCCAGTTCGACTTTTCCGACCTGCCCGCCCTGATCGCTTCCTTTAGTATGGGGCCGCTCTCGGGCGTTGCGGTCGCTCTCATAAAAAACGTGCTCCACTTAACGATGACCTCTACGGGCGGCGTGGGTGAGCTCGCAAACTTCCTGCTCTCGGCGACCTTCGTCGGGATCGCAGGCGTCGTCTATCGCCTCAACAAAAAGCGCGCGGGCGCCCTCGTCGGTAGTCTCGCAGGCGCGCTTTGTATGAGCCTTGTGTCCGTTCCCATCAACCTTTTTATTACGTACCCCGTGTATTACGCCGTCTTTGCGCCCAAAGCGGTCGTGCTTTCCGCGTATCAGGCGATCTTGCCCTTCGTGGATAGCATCGCGACCTGTCTTTGGCTCTTCAACGTCCCCTTCAATCTTGCAAAGGGGCTCGTCGTCACCCTCATCACCTTCCTCGTTTATAAAAAAATCTCTCCTCTGATCAAAGGAAAAGAAGGATAAATCTATGGCAGAGCTTTTGGCACGGCTTTTCGTGCGCAACTATAAAAACACGGACGACGCCGCAGTGCGCCGCGCCTACGGTACGATGGTCAGCATCATCGGCATCGCCCTCAACGCCCTGCTTTCGGGCATGAAGCTGGCGATCGGTATTCTGACGATGTCCGTTTCCATTCAGGCAGACGCCGTTAATAACCTCTCCGACGCGGGAAGCTCGCTCATTTCGCTCATCTGCTTCCGTCTCTCCGCAAAGCCCGCGGACCGCGACCATCCCTACGGTCACGCGCGGCTGGAATACGTGGCAAGCATGATCGTCTCCTTTTTCATCCTCTACGTCGGCGTTGATTTGCTTTGGAGCTCCGCGAAGACCCTCTACACCTCCATCGTCACCCCCGAAGCCGCCACGCACGTCGCCTTTTCCTGGGTCGCCGCCCTTATCCTGCTTGCCTCCATCGTCGGCAAGCTCTTTCTCGCCTACTTAAACCACCGTATCGGCAAAAAGCTGCGCTCCACCGTGATGCGCGCCGCGATGACCGATAGCCTTTCCGACGTGCTCTCCACCACCGCCGTTTTGGTCGCGACGGTCGTCGCGCACTTCGTCGCGCTCCCGTTCTCGCTTGACGGCGCGATGGGTATCGTCGTGTCCGTGCTCATCCTGATCGCGGGCTGGAAGATCCTGTGGGAAACGCAAAACTCCATCCTCGGCGAAGCACCGCCCGAGGAGATCGTGCGCAAGATCGAAGCGCTTGTGATGAAATCTCCCGTCGCCCTCGGAATGCACGATCTCGCGGTGCATCAGTACGGCACGAACACCGTTATCGCCTCGCTCCACGTGGAGGTGGACGGCGCCGCCGACACCTTCGACGCGCACGACGCCATCGACAATATCGAGCGCGAGCTCTGGGACGTTCTCCACGTGCGCGCCACCATCCACCTCGACCCCATCGTCATCGGCGACCCCGTGGTCGATGCCCTGCGCGCGGAAGCAGAGCTCGCCGTCCGCTCGGTGGACGCCCGCATCACGCTCCACGACTTCCGCGCCGTCTGCGGCACCACGCATTGCAATCTCATCTTCGATATCGCCGTGCCGTTTGAATGTAAGCAAACGGATAAGGAGCTCGTTGCCCAAATCGGCGAAGCCATCACGCGAGAGCATCCCGCGCACTTTGCCGTCATTTCGGTTGACAGAGTTTGAATAAAATCGTGACGAAATAAAAAGGACAAAGAATTTTGCTTCTTTGCCCTTTTTGCTTTTTCTGCTTTTAATCAATGATCCTGCACTTTGCCGACAGCTCGGGAATCGGCTTGTCGAAAACGCAGACGTCGATGTCGTTCACGGATGCAAGTCTGTAAAGTGACCGTTGACCGAACTTTTCGCTGTCGCACAGAAAAACACGGCACTTTGCATTCTTTAACATCAGCTCACGTATGTGGTTTTCTTCGGGGATCGGATCGTAGATGTATCCCTCACGGTCAAGGCTTTGGGAAGAGAAAAATAAGATGTCAGGATTGATCTTGCTCACGGTATTATACGCTTCTTCTCCCGAAAGCACCACCGATTGATTGACGGACACACCGCCGATACAGTGCGTTTTAATACCGTAATTTACAGCGTTGATCGCGGTTTGCATGTTGTTCGTGAAGAGTATGATATCCTTGTATTTGGCGATATGAGGCACCATAAAGCCGGCAGTGGAAGACCCATCTAGCATAACGGTTTGTCCGTCATGCAAAAGTATCGATGCGTTTTTTGCAATTTTTCTTTTCTCGGTAGTGTTTTTTTCCATTCTGCTGTTGAGAGGAACGGCATGATTAAGCTCGCGGAAGACCGACGCGCCACCGTGCGACCGTCGGATCAAGGATAAATTTTGTAAGTGAGAAAGATCGCGTCGAATGCTCGATGGTGAGGTGTACGTTAACTCGGATAGCCTTTCAACGCTCATAAATCCGTTTTCATCAAGCAGGGAAAGTATTTGATGTTGTCTTTTGGAAATGCTCATTTCAATCCTCTTTTTGCTCGTTTTTACAAAATGATTGCGTGTTTGTCCATTTTTTCGCCGCATATTGCATTTATTGCAATCACAAGATATAATCAATTATAACAATTTTCCTGCAAATGTCAATAGCCTTGTAAAAATCCGAATATTGAAAGGGGAGAACTATGAAAATTTTTATTGATACGGCAAACGTGGAGGAAATCAGGCGCGCAAATGAGCTCGGCGTCATCTGTGGCGTCACCACCAATCCGTCGCTGATCGCGCGCGAAGGCCGTGATTTTATCGAGGTCGTTAAAGAGATCGCGAAAATCGTTGACGGTCCCATCAGCGCAGAAGTTGTTTCGTTGACAGCCGACGAAATGGTTGATGAGGCGTGCGCGCTTTGCAAAAAGATCGATAGCCCGAATATCGTAATCAAAATCCCTATGTGCGCCGAGGGACTTAAGGCGACCAAGCGCTTGCACGAGATGGGGATCAAGACCAACGTCACGCTCGTTTTCTCAACTGCGCAGGCACTTCTTGCTGCAAAAGCGGGAGCGACCTACGTCAGCCCCTTCGTCGGCAGACTTGACGATATCGGTGGTGACGGCATCGCTTTGGTAAATGACATTGCAAGCATCTTTCAAAGCTATGGCATCGAGACTGAGATTATCGCGGCGTCTATTCGTACTTCGGCGCACGTAACTGCTGCGGCACGCGCAGGCAGCAATATCGCGACGGTACCCTACAAGGTGATCGAGAGCATGATCGCTCACCCTCTCACGAGCGCGGGAATCGAGCGCTTTCTTGCCGATTGGTCTACTGTGGAGAATAAGTAAATTTGATTGTTGCGACCTGCCTTATGGCAGGTCGCGTTTCGTCATGGTGCGAAGCGCCGCAATCGCCTCGGATAGTCCCCCAACCTCGTCGATCAGCCCGCACGAAACCGCGTCCTCTCCCTCAAGCAGAGTACCGATGTCGTTGGCAAGCGTCTCCGTCGCCATCATCATCCGACGGAATTCCTCCTCCTTCACGCGGGAATGCGCCGTTACGAAGCGCACGATGCGGTCCTGCATCCGCGCAAGATAATCAAAGCTCTGCGGCACGGCAAGCACCAGCCCGCCCGTGCGCACGGGATGCACCGTCATCGTCGCGGAAGGGACGATAAACGAGCGCCTTGCCGCCGTCGCAAGCGGTACGCCGATGGAGTGACCGCCCCCCAGCACCAGCGACACCGAAGGCGTCTTCATCGAAGCGATCACCTCGGCAAGCGCCAGCCCTGCCTCGACGTCGCCGCCCAGCGTGTTGAGTAAAATAAGGATCCCCTTGACGCTCTCATCCTCCTCGAGAGAGAAGAGAAGGGGTAAGAGATGCTCGTACTTCGTCGTCTTGCGGCTGCTGTCAAGCACGCCGTGTCCCTCGATCTCCCCGATAATCGAAAGACAAAAAATATCGCTCTCGCCCTTTGCCGCTCCAAGCTCACAGATCTCCGCGGTTTTCTCCGTGCCTTTTTCTTCTTTTTCCATCTAACGGCTCCTTTTTGAAAAAAATCTCGAATTTTTATTATTTTTTACAATTTTCTTTGCTTCTAAACTTTACTTTTTCAAAAAAATATGTTACAATGATTAGGATGTAAAGATAAGTCTAACATACGGCGAAAAAAACGCCGAAATAGATTGACAAAGGAGTACGTATTATGAGCATTCTCGTTGAAACCTCCGCGCGCCACGTCCACCTTTCGCAGAAGGACATCGACACCCTCTTCGGCGCAGGCTACACCTTGACTAACAAAAAGGATCTTTCCCAGCCCGGTCAGTTCGCTTGCGAAGAAAAGGTTGAGGTCATCGGTCCCAAGGGTAGCCTTAAAATGAGCATCCTCGGTCCCGCCCGTCCCGCAAGCCAGGTGGAGATCTCGCTGTCCGACGCCCGCGCGCTCGGACTTACGCCCCCCGTTCGTGAGAGCGGCGACATCACCGCTACCCCCGGCTGCACCATCAAGGTCGGTGAGAACGTCGTAACGCTTGACGAGGGCGTGATCGTGGCAAAGCGCCATATCCATATGACCCCTGCGGACGCCACCGAGCTTGGCGTGTCCGATAAGGAGATCGTCAAGGTCCGTCTTGACACCGCCCGCCCCCTGATCTTTGACGACGTCGTCGTCCGCGTCAGCGAAAAGTTCGCGCTCGCAATGCACATCGACACCGACGAGTGCAACGCCGCCGCTTGCCGCGGTGAGGTGTTCGGCACCATCGTCAAGTAATTACGTTTGTTTATTAAATAATAAAAAGGAGATAGAAACATGAGCAACGTCAGCGAATGCCCTTATGCACAGAGCCTCGAAGTACAGCACATGTGCAAGGTCAACAAGGGCTGTGACCACGGTCCCGCACCCATTCCCGAAGAAGGTAAGTGGGTACAGGCAAAGCAGATTACGGATATTTCCGCATACACCCACGGAGTAGGCTGGTGCGCACCCCAGCAGGGCGCCTGCAAGCTTTCTCTGAACGTCAAGAACGGTATCATCGAGGAAGCCCTCGTTGAGACCATCGGCTGCTCGGGTATGACCCACTCCGCCGCTATGGCAGCAGAGATCCTTCCCGGCAAGACGCTTCTCGAAGCACTCAATACCGACCTTGTTTGCGACGCGATCAACACCGCTATGCGCGAGCTGTTCTTGCAGATCGTTTACGGCAGAAGCCAGTCGGCATTCTCCGAGGGCGGTCTTGTCATCGGCGCAGGCATGGAGGACCTCGGTAAGGGTGAGCGCTCCATGGTCGGTACGATGTACGGAACCAAGGAGAAGGGTGTCAGATACCTCGAAATGACCGAGGGCTACTGCACCAGAATGGCACTTGATGAGAACAATGAAGTCATCGGCTACGAGTTCGTATCTCTTGGCAAGATGACCGACTTCATCAAGAAGGGTATGGAGCCCAATGAGGCTTATGAGAAGGCAAAGGGTACCTACGGACGCTTCAATGATGCTGCAAAGTACATTGACCCCCGTACGGAATAAGAGGAGGAGAGTGTATCATGGCTAAATTTGAAGGTTACGAAAGACGCGAGGCGAAGATCCTCGCCGCTCTCAAGGAATACGGTATCAGCTCCATCGACGAGTGCAAGGAGATCTGCGACGCTTACGGCATCGATCCCTACAAGATCGTTGAGGAGACCCAGCCCATCTGCTTTGAAAACGCAAAGTGGGCTTACACGGTAGGCGCCGCAATCGCCATCAAGAAGGGCTGCAAGAAGGCTGCTGACGCCGCTGCCGCAATCGGTATCGGTCTGCAAGCGTTCTGTATCCCCGGCTCCGTAGCAGAGAACCGCAAGGTCGGTCTTGGCCACGGTAACCTCGGCTCGATGCTCCTTTCCGAGGAGACCGAGTGCTTCTGCTTCCTTGCAGGTCACGAGTCCTTTGCTGCCGCAGAGGGTGCGATCAAGATCGCGCTCAACGCAAACAAGGTGCGCACCAAGCCCCTCCGCGTTATCCTTAACGGTCTCGGCAAGGATGCCGCTTACATCATCTCCCGCATCAACGGCTTTACCTATGTGAGAACCGAGTTTGATCCTTACACCGAAGAGGTGAAGGTCCTCGGCGAAAAGCCCTTCTCGAACGGCCCCCGTGCTAACGTGAAGTGCTACGGCTCCGACAGTGTTCCCGAAGGCGTTGCCATTATGCGCCTTGAGAACGTCGGCGTTTCCATCACGGGTAACTCCACCAACCCCACCCGCTTCCAGCACCCCGTTGCAGGTACCTATAAGAAGTGGTGCCAGGAAAACGGCAAGAAGTATTTCTCCGTTGCTTCGGGCGGCGGTACGGGCAGAACCCTCCACCCCGATAACATGGCGGCAGGCCCCGCTTCCTACGGTATGACGGATACGCTCGGCAGAATGCACGGCGACGCACAGTTCGCAGGCTCCTCCTCCGTTCCCGCACACGTCGAAATGATGGGTCTCATCGGCGCAGGTAACAACCCCATGGTTGGTATGACCGTCGCTGTCGCTGTTGCCATCGAAGAAGCAGGCAAGTAATTCGCTTCGCGAATTACAATGAAATTTACCCGCGATGCGGGCAAATGAAATTCGCCTTTGGCGAATGAAATACGTTCCGCATGAAATGTGCCGCAGGGCTTGCCTTGCGGCACGTTGATTTTAGAAGCGGGGAAATTTCATCTAACGATGCCCAAAGCATCATTTCATAAAGCGCAAAGCGCTTTATTTCATGCGGGCGAAGCCCGTATTTCATATGCGAAGCACATTTCATTGCGCGTGTTAACGCGCCTTCCCTCTTGACAACCATCCGCCCCATATGCTACAATAAAAGCACCAAAACATCTTGGAGGCACACTATGTTTGAAAAAAGAAAGTTAGAAAAGGTCCGTGCGGCGCTGAACGATCTGTTCGTCAAGGAGTTCCGCTTCGGCGGCGCTACCGTAAGCTCGGGCTTCTTAAAGACGGGCAGCCGATATACCGGCGCCTATGCCAATATCAAGACCCTGAACGAAACGATGCTTCGCGGACTTGGCGACCGTGGCGGCTTCCGTATGGACTACGGTATCGATAAGACCCTCACGCTCAAGCTGACCTTCTCCTGCACGGAGGGCGACGAGGACTACGAGCTCGTAAAAAATCATTTTTACGAATACGAAGAGGAAGACTTTGACGACCTGCCCGAGGATCTCCACCCCTTCCACGATCTGCTCCTGCATACCTACACGGAAGATGGCTTTACGGAACTGACCTACACCACGAAGAACGTCGCCCTTGACGCCGCGTCCGCGCGTGCAGACCGCCTGCTTGACTACGTTCTCAACGTCTACGACGTCTATCTTGAAAACCTTCTCGAGGAATACGGCGAAGAATAACCCTCAATCTTCTCGTTTTACAGCGCAAATGGTGACAACTCAACAAAATTCTCGCTAAAAAAATTACAAATTTAGGCAAAAAACACAAAAAACACGAGTTTTTTCAAAAAAATCGGACAAAAAAACGAAAAAAACGCCAAAAAAGTATTGCATTCCGTATAGATTTATGCTATAATGAGATAACGCAAAGTATAGACTTTGCGCGTCGTCGCAAGGTAACACTTGCATCAGTCTGATGTGGTTCTACATATAGTAATATATGGTAGTATCACGGTGTAATCGAAAAGGAGGTTTATCATGGCTGAAAAGGAACCCGTAAACAAGGAAAAGGAATACGTAAAGCCCTTGATCAGCTGGGGAATTATCGGTGGTGAGCTCGCGCTCGCGATCATCCTGGCACTCATCATTTGGCTGTAACGCCAAACCCAAATTCGTTATTGATTAAATTTTTATAAGGAGACTAACTATGAAAAAGACCAACAAAAAGGGCTTTACTATCGTAGAGCTCGTAATCGTGATCGCGATCATCGCGGTTCTCGCTGCTGTTCTGATCCCCACCTTTGCTGGTGTTATCAAGAAGGCAAACCTCGCCGCTGACCAGAGAGCTGTTCAGCAGATGACCGAGAAGCTTGAGATTGCTAATGCTGAAAAGGCTCCTGCAAATCTTGACGAGCTGATCGACATCCTTGCAGCTGCTGGCTTCAATGCAGAGGATACGCTCGTTCCCGTTTCCACGGGTCATGCTTTCTTCTGGAGTGAGACGGCAAACAAGCTCTTCCTTGCTAAGGTTGATGGCGAGACCATCACTGAGGTTGTTTTCCCCGCTGAAAGCGAAACGCTGAAGGACGGCACCGTTCACAACCTCAAGGGCGGTTATAAGTACGTTGACATCGCTGCTACCGACGCGAAGTCGCTGGAAAGCGCACTGATCGCAGGTAACGAGAAGATCAAGCTTGAAGCAGATCTTACGCTCAAGAGCGAGACCATGATCGCTGCAGGTGCAAACGTAACGCTTGACCTGAACGGCAAGACGCTGACGACTGCTGAGACCACGGGCAGACATAAGTATCTGAACGTAGATGCCGGCGCAACGCTGACTATTACCAACGGTACCGCAGCACTTCGCGGTGTTGGTGTGTACGGTAAGGTCGTAGTTGGTGAAGGTGCAACCATTCAGTCCATCGACGATAACGGCGGTGCATCTCTTTGGGTATATGCAGGTGGCGAGGTCGTTATTGACGGCGGTACCTTCGTAGCAACCGGCGGCGACTATTCCGCAGAGAACACGGATATCCAGTACGAGCCCGGTGTTATTAACAATGCTGGCACGGTAACCATCAACGGCGGTACTTTCGAGGCTCTTAACAGCGGATGCTACGCAATCAACAACTCTGGTACGCTGGTTATCAACGGCGGTACCTTCAAGGCACTTCGTGGTGTAGTTGCTTCTGCTGCAGGTTCTGTGACCATCAACGGTGGAGATTTTGAGGTCACCGGTGGTAGCGGTATTGGTTTGTATTCTGTTTATGCATCTAACGGTACCGTGGCAGTTAACGGTGGCACCTTTGACAGTACTTCTTACGACTTCTGCGTAGATAGTGCAGGTACCGGTTCCATCACGATTGCTGCAGCCGTAACCGGTGGCGACGCTGTTACCTTGAACGCAGGTCAGAGCAGATAAACTTTTTTCAAGGAGATATCCGATGAGAAAAATGAACAAGAAGGGCTTTACCATCGTAGAGCTCGTAATCGTAATCGCGATCATCGCCGTTCTTGCGGCTGTGATGATCCCCACCTTCTCGGGTGTTTTGGGTGATGCGAAGGATTCTGCCGCAACCTCCGGTGCGCAGAACGCGTACACGCAGCACGTGTTTAACTGCACGCAGGCTGAGACCGATCCCGAAGCGCTGTTGGCTTACAATAGCGATGGCAGATGGGTCAAGATCGTGGATGGTCAGCACGGCGAGCCTATCGAAGCTGCTGATGCAACGGCAGCCCTGAAGGCTTGGTATGACGATGCTGAGTCGGATGATGACGAGTCCGCCGGCTACTCCGTAGTAGCAGTTGATGGCATCGAGGGTCTTTATAAGATCGTTGAGCCTGCCGGCAACTGATCCCATCGCAACATAACAAACCCACGCAAGCACTCTGCACTCCTTGCGAGTGCGAGAGTGCTTGCACTTTTTTATGGTGAGAAAATATGGCAAAACAAGTGAAAACTGTTAGAAATAATGCGCGTCGCGGGACGGACGGCAAGCGGGGATTTACGCTTGTCGAGCTTGTCATCGTCATAGCGCTCCTTGCCATTCTCACTGCAATGACCGTTTCCTTTTCCGTTTTGGTCAGCGGCTATGCCAAGGATAGCCGTGCCGTCACCGATTACACCGAGGACTGCGCGACTGCCAAGGAAGCCGTGATTGCTTACGTGCGCGCGCGCGACGTTTCGGGTACCGTCTTTACTCTCACGGACGGAAGCCTGACGGCGTCGGACGGCACGGGCATCACCTTCTCCGATGGCGTGCTGACGCTTGGCGACAAGACCGTGACGGGTCTTGACACCGTAAAAGGCATTACCGCCGACCAAAGCGGAAAATTGATCCGCATCACCCTGCAACCCACCGACGAAAGTGAGCGCGAGGACTTCGTCTTCGTGCTGGCGCTTCGTAGTGCGACTGTGGAGGTAGGCTAAGATGAAAAAACGAACCAACAAACGCGGCTTCACCGTCGCGGAGATCGTGATCGCGATGGCGGTCGTGGTCCTCGTGACGGCAACCGCCCTCACCACCGTGCTCACTACACGCAACGCCGAGAGAAACGTTTTGCAAAACGCCGACGCCCTTCGCTTCGCCGAAAATGCGTGGGAATGCTTTAAAGCGTCCGAGAACGAGCAGGACTTTCTCACCGCCATCACCTTTGCGGAAGGCGTCACACCCGAGGGCGAAGCAGGGAACTATACCTTCCTTTCCTCTGAGTACGGCTACACCGCGTCGTTGACCCTGTCGGGCGACACGCTTTCCGTCCGCATCGTAGCTGAGGAAAAGGAGCTCCTTTCCTTCACCTACACGAAGGGGGGCGAAGCACCGTGAAAAGCTTAAAAAACCGTCGCGGGCTTGCACTGGAAAACGCCATCATTTTTATGGTGATCGTCTTCTCGCTCTGCACGCTCCTCACCACCTTCGTTCTCGTCGGCACGCGCCGCACGCAAATGTCGAAAAACGCCCTTCTTGAGCGCGTAGCGCTCGAAGAGATCCTAGAAGATTTCCTCGCCGACCCCACCGCCCATCCCGCAGACGAGCAGAGCCGTCCTGACTATCCCGACTATTTTTATACCGTCACCCCCAAGGACGACGGCACCTATCTTCTCACCGTTTTTAAGCAAACGGAAGAGGCGACCGTGATAAAGCTCTACGCCGTCGCCGCACAAACGGACGGCGCGTGGCAGCTCACCTACCGCGATAAGCTTCCTCCCTCATAAATTCGCCCTCATAAATTCGCCTTCGGGCGAATTTCACGACGGCATCGCCGTCATTTCAAGATGCGCCCCTGCGCATCATTTCAATGCGCGCCCCGCGCGCATTTCAAGACGCTTCGCCGTCATTTCAAGATGCGCCGTGCGCATCATTGCAAGCGGGCTTTACCCGCATTTCAAGCACGAAGTGCATCTTATCAAGGAGCCAATTATGAAAAAAGAACCGCTCGAAACCAAGCAGAACGCGACGGCGCCTGCAACACAAAAGCCCGAAAAGGGAAAAGCCGTCAAGCCCGCAGAAAAGCCTGCGGATGCGGCGCAAAAAAAGGAAAAAAAGCCTTTGCCGTCTATCGCCAAGCTTTTGCCGAAGAAAAAAGAAGAGGACAAAGACGCACCCGAAAAGGCGTCCTCCAAGGCACCCAAGCGGGAACGCGCGCCCAAAAAGGAAAAATCACCGAGTGTACGCTTAAAGCCCCGCCGCAACCCCTTGCTCGTGTTCAAGCATCTGACGTTTGGACGCAAGAACGCGGTTTTGACGACCATCGAGATCGACGCTCACCATTCGGCGATCCATTTTTATACGATGATCGGCGGCGACCGTAGCACCATTGCCCGCCATACGCGCACCTATGCGGGCGCGCTCTTTGACGGGGACTTCTTCAAGCGCTTCAAGCTCGCGCTTCGCGAGTTTGCGGCAGCAAACGCCACCGACGGGATCCGCAAGGTTACTCTCATCATCCCCGACGCCGCCGTCCTCAACGACGTCATCAAGATCCCCGTCATTCGCGGCATCGGTAAAACGGGGCGCAACCTGCCCCACGCGATGCAAGCGCTGTATAGCAATTATAGCGACCTGCGCACCGCCACCTACCTTGCCTACCAGAACAGACAGCACGTCGCTTACGCCGTCACGGCAGTCCAAAAATACATCCTTTCGTCGCTTTACGCCGCTTGCTCCGAAAACGGAATGCTGGTCGATACGCTGACTTTCCATTCCGCCGCCGCCGTCGGCGGTGCGGCAACGCTTTACCCCAAGCAGAAAAACGCATCCTATCTTTTCCTCGATATGAAGGACACCGTGTCCTCGTACGCCTTCGTGGCAAACGGCAAGGTGGTGGGCACCTATACGCTCCCCTTCGGCTACGAGTTTTTGCGAAAAGATAAGATCACCCAAGAGGATATGCTCTTTGACCACGCCACCGCCGAGCTTGCCGTGCTCAACGCGCGCGAAAAGGCAAAGTCCAAGAAGCTCACTGTGATGTCCATCGACGGTACCGCGAGCGACGACGAAGAGCACGACGAGGACGAGCTTGCCGCCGAGAGCGCCGAAACGATGCGCGCCGCGGACGACGCCGCGCTCACCGTCACCGAGCCCGCCGCCGAGGAAGAGGAAGCGGACGAAGCCGCCGAGGAGGCGGCACCCGCCCCTAAGCCCGGCATCTCGCCCAAGCTCTATACGCGCAAATCCCCCCGCCGCCTTCCTAAATTTATGCAACGCCCCGTCCCCGAAACTGCCGACGGTATTTTAGACGAAAACTTCCGTATCTTCGTTAAGTGGGCGCTGACGCTCATCGCGTCCAACGAGCGCCTGACGGAGATCGCCAAGCCCGAGTTCGTGTGCGTCAACCTCCCTGCGGACCTAGCGCCCGCCGTGGAGCGTGTGAACGCCGAGCTTGCGGAAAACGGCATCCCCTTCCTCGTGCTTCCGCACCGCGAAGAGGACGGACAGATCGCCGAAAACCTCTCGCTTTTCGGCGGATTTTTCCCCAAGCATATTCTCTCCGGCAAGCTTTGAGGACGCCCTATGGACCAGCTTTTTACCGTCTATCTCTACGTCCTTACGGGACTGCTTGGGCTTTGCGTGGGCAGCTTCTTGAACGTCGTCATTTACCGGCTTCCGAAGGGAATGTCCTTGGCAACGCCGCCCTCGCACTGCACGCGCTGCAACTATCGGTTGCGGTGGTTTGACAACGTCCCCGTCCTTTCGTATCTCTTCCTTGGCGGCAAGTGCCGTAAGTGCCGCGCGCCCATCTCCTTCCGCTATACGGCGGTGGAGCTTCTTAACGCCGCGCTCTGGCTCTTGTGCGTCCGCGTCTTTTGGGAAACGAGCGCCGTCAGTGCCATCGCGTTTGCCGTCGCCCTCTCCGTTTTCCTTTGCATCTTCTTCATTGATCTGTCGCACGGCGTCATTTTTGACCGCTTTCAGATCATCCTGCTTGCCTTAGGCGTTCTCACGACCGTCTTTGACCCCGACTTTGCGTGGTACTCCCACCTCATCGGCGGGGCGGCAGGCTTCCTCGTCTTTCTTCTCGTCGCACTTCTGTTTGCGCGCCTTTGCGGCAGGGAAGGGCTCGGCGGAGGTGACGTAAAGCTTGCAGGCGCCGCAGGCTTGCTTCTCGGCTGGGAGCGGCTGCTCCTCGGTCTTTTGATCGCCACGGTGCCGCTCGCGCTTTTCATTCTGCTTCGCCGCGCGCTTGGCGCTTTTAAAAAAGGGAAAAGCCCCCCCGCAGATGGCGCATCTTTGACGCCGACGGGAGAGAAGCCGTGCCCGCCCGAGGAGGACGAACTCCCCGAGGGCGCCTTCCCCTTCGGTCCTGCGCTCGTGACGGGCTTCGCCGTCGCGATGCTCTTTGGTACGCCCATCATTACCTGGTATCTTGCGCTTCTTGGCGTATAACCGCAAAAAACGAAAAAAGGAGGTATGCGTGCTTTGCCGACCTATAAATACGTTGCAGTCAATCTGCAAAAGAAAAAGTATAAAGGCATCTTTATCGCGGACGACGAAAAAGATCTTGCTATCCAGTTAACCAAGCAAAACCTGTATCTCGTTTCCGCGAAGGTCTATCAGGGCGGCACCCCCTCTGCCTTCTTTACCTTGGGAACGGGCAAGGTGAGCCTTACCGAGCTTACCACCTTCTGCCGCCGTTTTTCCATTATGATCCGTGCGGGCATCCCGATGATCAACTGCATCGAGAGCTTGAAGCTCCAGCCCTATTCCTCGTATTTCAAGTCCATTTTACAGGTTATCGGCGAGGATCTGCACGGCGGTGCGATGTTCTCGGAATCCCTTGAAAAGCACAAAAAAGTCTTTCCCGATTTCTTCCGCAGTATGGTCCGCGTCGGAGAGGCGAGCGGTAAGCTCGACAGCGTCTTCGTTTCGCTTGCCGACTACTACGAGCAGGACACGGCAACCAGGCGCAAAGCAAAAGCGGCGCTCGCGTATCCGATGATGCTTGCCGCGATGACCGTCGGCATCGTAATTTTGATGCTCACGCTCGTCGTCCCCACCTTTAAAAACTCTATGGCGGGTATGGACGTTACGGCGACGGGGCTCACCAAGGTCGTCTACGACATTTCGGATTTTCTCGCGGAAAACTGGTATTATCTCGTGCTCGGGATCATCCTCGTCGGCGGCGGAATTTTCCTCTTCTCCCGCACCAAAAAGGGCAAGCGCGTCTTTGATATTCTCAAGATCCGTGCCCCGCTCATCGGCACGCTTCAGATCAATCTGATCACCGCGCGCTTCTCGCGTGCGTTTAGTATTCTGCTTTCGAGCGGTATGGATATGGCGACCGCGCTTGACACCATCTCCATCATTCTCGGCAACGGATACGTGGAAGAAAAATTCAACGAAGCGGCACAGGACGTCCGCCACGGCGTCAGCCTGACGAACGCCTTCGGCAAGCAAAATATCTTCCCGCCGATGCTCATTCAAATGCTCTCCGTCGGCGAAAAGACGGCGTCGCTCGAAGAAACGCTCACCCGCTCCTGCGGCTTCTTCGACGAGCAGGTAGAGGCGTCGCTCTCTTCCTTTACGTCAAAGCTCCAGCCCGCTATGCTACTCATTATGGGTCTTGTCATCGGCACCCTATTTTTGGCAGTTTACTCACCTATGCTCTCGATTATGGGAGGTCTTTAACGAATGAATATCAATCACGAGCTGTTACAGTTCTACGTCTATAAAAAAATCATCAAGAAAAAGCAAGCGCCCAAGATCCTAGAGGATTCGGGCAGAGTCGGCGCCACCGTGCGCGACTATATGCTTGCCAAGGAATACGTGACCGAGCAGGGCGAGCTGCCCGTCCTCGGAGAGTATTACTGCCTGCCCCAAGCAGAGATCGACCTGCTCGATATCGACAAGTCTCTCTTCGAGCTGTTCACCTTTGAATTTATGAAGCGCTACAAGGTCATTCCCGTTTCGATGAGCGTGGAGGGCGTGCTCCTGCTCGCCGTCGGGCGTCCGCTTGACTGCTGTGCGCTTTCCGCGATCGCGACGCGTATCATCGCCCCCGTGGACTACGTTCTCGTGCCGCCCACGCAGATCGATCGCTATATCGACTCGATCGCCGCGGTGATCTCCACCTCGGAGGCGCTCGACGACCTCAACGAGGAAGGGGATAACGCCCTCTTCCGCAACCGCGAGAGCGCGGATAGCGACGTCGTGGAAAGCGACGTCATCAACAATCCCTCGGTGCGCCTTGTGGACTCCATCATCAAGGAAGCGATCCCGTACCGCGCCAGCGATATCCACATCGAGCCCTTTGAAAAGGTCGTCAAGGTGCGTTACCGTATCGACGGCGATTTGCAGGAGCGCGCGGAGTTTCCCATCAAATCCTACTCCGCCATCTGCGCCCGTCTTAAAATTATGGCGGGACTCAATATTGCGGAGCGCCGTATCCCGCAGGACGGTCGTATCAATATGAATATCGGCGGCAAGGAATACGATTTCCGCGTTTCCTCGCTTCCCACCGTATTCGGAGAGAAGTTCGTGATCCGTATTCTCGATAAGACCTCCTTCCGCTTCACCCGCCACGACCTCGGCTTTACCGAGGAGGAAAACCTGCTTCTCGATAAAATGCTCTCCAAGCCTCACGGCATCATCCTTCTGACGGGACCCACGGGGTGCGGAAAATCCACCACCCTTTATTCCTTCTTAAAAGAGGTCAACACCTCCGCCGTCAACATCGTGACGGTCGAGGACCCCGTTGAATATACGATGTCGGGCGTCAACCAGACGCAAGTCAACCTCAAAGCGGATATGACCTTCTCCACCGCGCTTCGCTCCATTCTCCGTCAGGACCCCGACGTCATTATGATCGGTGAGATCCGCGACGAGAAGACCGCAGAGATCGCGGTGCGTGCCGCCATCACGGGACACCTTGTGTTCAGCACCCTGCACACCAACGACGCCCCGGGCGCCATCACGCGTCTTGAGGATATGGGCGTTGCCGATTATCTCGTTGCCGACGCGCTCGTGGGCGTTATCGCACAGCGTCTTGTCAAAAAGCTTTGTCCCGAGTGCAAAAAACGCGGCAAGACGACGGCGAAGGAAATGGCGATCCTCGGCATCGACGAGCCCGTGAACATCTGCCGCCCGCAGGGCTGTCAATTCTGTAATAACACGGGCTATAAGGGAAGAGTCGCCGTCCACGAAATTATGTACGTGGGTGAGAATATGCGTGCCGCCATCTCCCGCGAGAAGAACCTTGACGTGCTGCGCGACCTCGCAAAAAAGAACGGTCTTGTCACCCTTTGGAGCTCCTGCCGCCGCCTCGTCGAGAAGGGAACGACGAGCATCAGCGAGCTGATGACCCTCAACGTAGAATGACCCCCGCACGCACCTTGCAACCCCGAGGTGCGTGCTTTTTTCTTTCGGTGGCAATATGCACAAAAACGGGTGAGGCAATATGGCACAAATGCCGACAAAATCTACATTTTCACAATTTATTAACAAGAAAACTACTTTACAAATATCGTTTTATTTGTTATAATTTACTGTGATAAGATGCGCAAAATGCTAACGCATCTTGCAAAACATTTTTATAAGGAGAAAAGACATGAAAAAGTTCCTGAAAATTATGGCACTTGTTCTCGTGGTCATTCTTGCCCTGAGCATCTTCGTTGCTTGTAACGACGATCCTCCCGCAGGTGGCGGCGGTAACGAAGGCGGCGGCGAAGGCGGCAGCTATGGAGGCGGCAATGGCGTCGGAAACGGCGGCGGCGGTTCGACTGCGGCAACCTTTACCGTAACGTTCAAGTACGTTGACAAGAACGGCAACCCCATGCAGTACGTTGAGGACAACTCTACCGAGTACAAGCGTACCGTAAACGCAGGCGGTTCCGTTATTCAGCCCGCGATCGTTGACGATAAGGAGGCGTTTGCCGACTACGTCATCATCGGTTGGGACGGCGATGGCGACGGTAAGGTTGATGAGCTTTGGAGAGACGCAAAGAGCGACTTTACCGTAACGAGTATCGTTCGCGACAAGGTCAACTACAGCGTTAAGTTCTACAGAGAAGACGGCACCACCCTTTACAAGGATATCTCGATGAAGGAAGGTACCGGCGTTGACGATTACGAGGTAGGTAAGCCCGTCGAGGCTGGTAAGTACTTCAAGAGCTGGATCAAGGTCAGCGGCGAGTCCTCTACTGCTCTGATCGAGGATGAGGTCGTATTCAAGGCATCCTACGGTATTTCCGACGGCTCGATCGGTAAGGTCGCAGCAGGTACCATCACGGTTGACGGTCTGAAGGATCCCGCATACGCAACCGACGGAACGGGTAGCGGTGCATACCTCCCCGTTAACACCACCCAGCAGGCTGACCACGTGCCGTGGCAGGGCTACAACGGAACCAGCGCCGACGACATTGAGGACGGCGGTTCCCGCGGCGTTCCTACCGTGGACGTTGACGCATCTCTCGTTTGGGACGGCGACTACATCTACCTCTTCGTTGAGGTTTACGAGAAGACTCTCGTGGGTCGTTCCTCGATGTACACCACGTTGGTCGCAGACGCATACCTGAACGATACCATCGAGGTTTGGTACTACTTTGAGCAGAAGCCTACCGGCACGGGCAACAATTACACCCGTATCGCAGCAGGTGCCGTTCGTTACTTTAACGACGCAGCAGACAAGTTCGAGACGCTGAAGTACACCCAGCCCAGAAGTGCAGGTATCGGCGGCGGTCGTTCCACGCACTACGATCAGACTGAGGTTGCAGTTCGCTCTGCTCTTGATACGTACGACGATAGCGCATTCGACGGCGTGTTCGATCTCGAAGGTAAGACCAAGCCCTCCTACCACGTGGAGATCAAGTTCCCCGCATACACCGAGGGTAAGGCAGATCCTACCGTTGAGGGTATCGATGCAGGTACGGGCCGTAAGCCTGACGCTTCCATCACCAGTAACCTCCCTGAGGATTATGCGTTCACCAGCGGTCAGAAGCTCGTTGCAGGTGACTACGTCCGCTTCAACCTCCAGATCAACGACCTGATGTTCAGCCAGGACGATATCTCGGGTCTGCCCGGCTCCAAGTTTGTAGACTGCCCCAGCGGTGTTGTCGGTCAGCGCTACTACCTCTTCTACGTCGATGACCAGGGTAACCTTCTGACGGATCCCGACACGGGCAAGCCCATCGAGGCTCAGGGCAGCGACGAAGCAATGTACGCTTCCTTCTCTGCAGTCGGTCACACGCAGATGGATACCACCTACTACATTATGTTTACGCTGAGCGATACCGAAGAGGCACAGACCAAGATCTGGGGTCTTGACGGTAAGAACGTAGAGCGTAAGTACTACTCTGACAAGGAATGCACGCAGGAGTACGTTCGTCCCGAATAATTCCTTGCTCATTTCAGAAAACACCCGCCACGGCGGGTGTTTTCTTTTTCGTTTATTTTGATGAAGCTATTGATTTTTATCCTCATATGTGCTAAAATAGACGGGAATAAAACCAAAGGAGAAAGCAAATGGCAAACGGAAAAATTTTAGCAATGGTCGCAAACACCCCCATCACCGAGGACGACGTTGCGGCATTTCTCGCGGCACTTGGTGAGCGCGGTGCAGCGTACAACAATCCCGAAGGAAAGAAGATCGTTTTAGAAGAGCTGATCGCTCAGCGTCTGTTTTTGGCGGACGCCAAGAAGAGCCTGCTTGAGTATGAGGAGGCGTTCAAGGCAAGACTTTTAAAGCTCAAGGACCGTCTTCTCGTGGATTATGCGATCGAAAAGACGCTTGGCAAGATCACTGTTACCGAGGAGGAAGTGAAAAAGTATTATGAGGAGCACGCTGCCGAGATGACGGCGGGCGAATCCGTAGAAGCATCCCACATTCTCGTTCCCGACGAGGAGCTGGCAAAGGATCTGCTTGAAAAGATCAAGAGCGGCGCACGTGCCTTCGAGGATGCGGCGAAGGAGTATAGCACCTGCCCCTCGGGTAAGGAGGGCGGCTCGCTCGGTCGCTTCGGCAGAGGGCAGATGGTCCCCGAGTTTGACAGCGCTTGCTTTGAGATGGCGGTCGGTGAGATGCGCGGTCCCATCAAAACGCAGTTCGGCTATCACTTGATCCGTCTTGACGGAAAGCACGCGGCAGAGACCATTCCCTTTGAGGCGGTCAAGAGCGAGCTTGAGGGAAGAGTCCTTTCCGAAAAACAGCAGGCGGCATACCGCAGCCGCGTGAACCAGCTTGCGATCGTGTTCCCCGTGGACAGATATTAAGCAAAATACGAAATAATAAAGAGGGTGTGACGGCTCTGACCGCTCCGCCCTTTTTTGTTCATAAAATCCACAAAAAGTGGAAAAAACCTTGCAAAATTCAAAAATATATGTTAAAATAATAAAAGTGGCATAATAAGGCATTTATTGGCGGAACTCCGCCGGTCAAATGCGTAAGAAGGAAAGGATTCCTTATGAACGAAAAAAACAGTACCGAAAATAGACGTTGGCGGAATAAGATTTGGCGGTTCAGCTTTTTCAAAAAGACGGGAGCAGATCTTGTGATCGTTCTCCTGGCTACACTGGCTTCTGCCTGGCTCAGCTCCCGCTATTCTCCCTTGACGTTGGAGCAGATCTTAATTTGGCTTGGCATGCATATCGTGGTGGCGATGACGGCGTTTGTGCTTTGTCACGTGTATCGGGTAGCATACCGCTCCTTCTCGGTGCTTGATCTGGTTTCCCTTGCCGCCTCATTTTTGTTGATTACGGGAGCGGAGCTTCTTTACGTTCTCTTTTCTGACGGGACGAAGGTCTTGCACGCGTTTTTGTATCTCGGCTTTCTGTTTCTCGGCACGCTTTCGCTTCGCCTTGTGTTCCGTATATTTAAGGAGCTTCGTACCGTGCGCTCCCATCGCACGACGGGCAAGCGCGTGATCGTCGTCGGTGCAGGTGCCGCGGGTGCCATTATTATCCGAGAGCTTCTCACCACCGACAAGGTTTCCTATCGCCCCGTTGCGGTCGTGGATGACGATCCCGCTAAGATCGGTATGGCTGTTTGCGGGATTCCCGTGGTCGGTACGACGCACGAGATGAAGCAGATCGTGGCAAAGTATCGTGCTACGGAGATTTTCGTGGCAATGCCCTCCGTCTCTGCCAAGGCGATGAAGGAGATCTACGCGCGCTGTCAGGTCCCGGGCATTCCGCTTTCCACGCTTCCCGGTCTTTACCAGCTTGCCTCGGGTGAGTTTTCCGTGTCCAAGATGCGCGAGGTTGGCGTGCAGGATCTTCTCGGTAGAGAGCAGATCAAGGTCAATCTTGACGAAATTATGGGCTACATCTCGGACGAGGTCGTCCTCGTAACGGGTGGCGGCGGCTCCATCGGCAGCGAGCTTTGCCGTCAGATCGCCGCGCACCGTCCCCGCCAGCTCATCATTTTTGATATTTACGAAAATAACGCATATGATATTGAGCAGGAGCTTCGTCGCAAGCACGACGCGCTCAACCTGCTCGTTTTGATCGGCTCCATCCGCGACAAGGGCAAGCTCGAAAATCTCTTTGAGCGCTATCGCCCCACCATCGTCTTTAACGCGGCGGCGCACAAGCACGTTCCCTTAATGGAAACGAGCCCCTGCGAGGCGGTCAAGAATAACGTTTTCGGTACGCTCAATATGGCGCGCTGTGCGGATGCTTACGGCGTCAAGCGCTTCGTGCAGATCTCGACCGACAAGGCGGTCAACCCCACCAATATTATGGGCGCCACCAAGCGCATTTGCGAGATGATCGTGCAGACCATCGGCAAACGCTCGAAGACAGAATTTGTCGCCGTTCGTTTTGGAAACGTTCTTGGCTCTAACGGCTCCGTCATCCCGCTTTTCAAGCGCCAGATCGCCGAAGGCGGTCCCGTAACCGTGACTCACAAGGACATCGTCCGTTACTTTATGACCATCCCCGAGGCGGTCAGCCTCGTTTTGCAGGCGGGTGCCTATGCCAAGGGCGGCGAGATCTACGTCCTCGATATGGGCGAGCAGGTCCGTATTTACGACCTTGCGGAGAATTTGATCCGTCTTTCGGGCTATGAGCCGGGGGTGGACATCGAGATCGTCTGCACGGGTCTTCGCCCGGGCGAAAAGCTCTACGAGGAGCGCTTAATGGATGAGGAAGGACTCAAGCGCACGGCAAACGAGTCGATCAGCATCGGCAAGCCGCTTGATATTGATGAAGAAAACCTCTTCCGCAAGCTAGATGCGCTCTACGCCGCGGCATATGCGGAAAGCCCCGAAATGAAAGAGCTTGTCCACGATCTCGTTCCTACTTATACGATCGACAAGCGTTGACCCCAAAGCCCTCTCCCGTCGTCAGAGAGGGCTTTCTTTTCCGCGTGGCGGCATAAAACAAGAGCAAGGAGGGAAGGGTAAATGCAAGAAAAAAGACGCTATTTCTTTCTTTTGTGGTGCGCGTCCGTTTTGGGTGTTCTCACCTTTATTTTCGCAAACTCCCTTCGCTCTGCGGCGGCATCGGGAGAGCAAAGCGCCGAGGTGTTCGGTATATTAAAGACCATCCTCTTTTTCTTTCCCTTTTTAACGCACGGGATCGTGCGCTTGCTTGCTCACGCGGCAGAATTTGCTCTGCTTGGCGCACATTTTGCACTTCTGCCGCGCTTTTTTGCAGATAAACCAAGGGCGTTGCAGACCCTTTTCGTGCTTTCGGGACTCATCTTTCCGTTTATCGATGAAGGGATACAGTTTTTTATCCCGGGTCGGGACGCAAGCCTTGCGGACGTCTTGACGGACGGTGTAGGGTATCTTCTCGGCGTAGCATTCACGCTGCTTGTTGCTACTTTGATATTACGCAAAAAAGGAGGGCGCTATGCTCAAAAAGATCTGTGATAAGCTACTCCTTCGCCCCTTCTTTTTCGCCTTTCTGCTTCTCGGCGCACTCTCCCTCGCCGTCCACCTGACGGCAAGCGCCAGCCCCGGTTTTGCCGAATGGATCGGGAAGGGCATCTCTCCCTTCTTGCGCTCCCTGCTCGCCCACCTTTCCGCGATCATCCCCTTTTCCATCGGGGAAGCGCTGATCGCGCTCTTGCCGCTTTGGATCTTTGTTTTGATCCTCGTTGCCCGTGCTGTGAGCCGCGATCGCTTGCGCGCCGCAAGACTATTTTCCGCTATCCTTTCGGTACCGCTTGCGGTCTATACGGTTTTCGTTTTTTCCTTCGGCGTGCTTTATTACGCCCCCGCACTCCCCGAGCGACTTGACCTGCCGCAAAAGCAGATCACCGCCGAGGAGCTTTACGACGTGGCGTCCTTTCTTGCTACGCGTGCCGAAGAAGAGGCGGAGGCGGCGGACGTGCGCGTTTTGTCGGGCGGTAGCCAAATGACGGGTAGCTATCGGCAAATGAACGGCGCGCTCTTGTCCTCGTATGCCCGCCTTTCCGAAAAATACGACTTTATCCACCATTTTCCCATCGCGACCAAGCCCGTATTTTTCAGCGATGCGATGGCGTATACCCACATCGTGGGCGTTTATACCTTTTTTACGGGGGAAGCCAACGTTTGCACCGCGCTTTCCGATTTTTCTACCGTTTATACCGCCGCGCACGAGATGGCACACGCACGCGGCATTGCCCGTGAGGATGAAGCGAACTTTATCGCCTTTCTTGCCTGCACGGAAGCAGACGACCCCTATATCCGCTACGCAGGATATATGAACCTCTTGCAATACGTGGGTAACGCTCTTTACGCGACCGATGAGGAGGCGTATCGCACCCTTTGGAAGAGTGTGTATTCCGAGCGGATAAAAAGCGAGCTTATCTCCTACAACGAGGTTATGGAGCGCTATGCGGGAAGCTTTGCCTCCGACGTTGCCGATCGTGTCAATAACGCCTATCTTGAAGGGATGGGGACACAGGGAAGTGTCAGCTACGACCTTGTCGTGACCCTCGCCGTCTGCTACCTGCAAGCAGAAAAATAAAAGCCCTCTGTCACCCCCGCTCCTTTTTGCTCATATGCTGTTACGGAGCAAGAAAAGGAGTGGGGAACAGATGGCTTTTTTGATTTGCGGCGGTGTGCCGCTTGTGGGTGAGATCCGAGCGCAGGGTGCCAAAAACGCCGTGCTCCCGATGCTTTTTGCCTCTCTTTTGTGTGAGGGCGGCGTGACGCTTTACGGCGTGCCGCAGATCGGGGACGTAGGTGTGGCGCTTTCGCTCTTGACGCAAATGGGCGTCGCCGTTTCCCACGGTGGGGACGGTAGCGTGACCCTAGACGCGCGAGCGGCATCAGCACCCACGTACGCGCTTGCGGATGCTGCCGCGATCCGCGCCTCCGCCTATCTCTTGGGCGCGTCGCTCTTTCGCTTCGGGGAGGGTGCGATCCCATACCCGGGCGGCTGTTCCTTCGGAAAACGCCCCCTTGACTATCATAAGAACGCCTTTTTGGCTTTGGGCGCCGAATGGGAAGAGGACGAAACGAGCATCCGCGTGCGCGGACGGCACCTGCACGGTGCGCGTTTTTCTTTGCCCTATCCTTCCGTGGGGGCAACCGTGAATTTCATCCTTGCCGCCCTCTGTGCCGAGGGAGAAAGCGTGCTCTACGGCTTTGCCCGCGAGGGTCACGTGATGGACCTTGTCGCCTTTTTGCAAAGGATGGGTGCCTTTATCCGCCCCGAGGGCAACGCCCTTTACATACGGGGAAAATGCCCGCTTGCGGGACTTTCCTACACCGTCCCGCCCGATGCCGTGGAGGCAGGAACGTATCTGATCGCCGCCGCCGCAACGGGGGGCGAGGTGACCGTGCGCGGGGTGCGCTACGGCGAGATCTCGCCGCTTTTGCTTTGCTTTGGAGAGATGGGCGTCCCGTTTCGCTTTTTGGGCGACGCCGTTACCGTCTATCCCGCAAGGCATCTTCGCGGGACCTCGGTCAGTGCCGCCCCTTACCCCGGCTTTCCCACCGATCTGCACCCGCCCCTTACCGTTCTGCTTTCCCGCACGGCGGGCGGGGTGATTTGCGACCTCGTGTGGCACGATCGCTTTTCCTACGTAAATGAGCTCGAAAAAATGGGGTTATGCGCCTGTTGCAGTAAGGGAAGCGTGCGCGTGCGGCAGAGCTGCTTGCAGGGTGCCACCGTTACCGCACCCGACCTGCGCGGCGGCGCCGCGCTCGTGACGGCGGCATTGGTCGCCCGCGGGGAAAGCGTCATTCGCGGGGAGCATTTGATTGCGCGCGGCTACGAGGGCTTTGCCGAAAAGCTGTATCGCCTTGGCGCGAATATTCGGATAAGTGCAGAGCCTTAACGCGCTACGCGATGGGGGCGTCCCCTATGTCGGCGCCGCGACGGGCGCGCCGTTCCCGCCGCCCCGCCAAGCACGGCAAGAAGCAGCAGCACGGCGTACCCGATCAGGCGGCGAAGCAGGGATCCCGTCGTCCCGAGAAGTCCGCCAAGCAAGAGTAAAACGCCAAGATAGAGCGCCCCGAACGCGAGTCCCGAAAGGATGCCCGAATGTCCGCAACGCCCCCCCGCAATCAGACCGCCCACAAAGGCAAGCAGGGCAGAGATCGCGCACCCCACGGTGCGGACGTACGCCGTGCCGTCCTCAGCACGCGAAAGGATGAAGGCGAAAAGAAGGGTGAGTGCTGCGCCGAGCAGAAGCGTCAAGAGAAGGGAAGATAGGATCCCGCCCGCAAATCCTGCGCGGCGTGTGCCGATCTTTGCCCTTTGTGCGTCTTTCTTTTGCGCTGTCATACCGTTTTTCCTCCCTGTGGATCGTTTTCTCCACTTTATGAAAAAAAGCGCAAAAAAAGAACCAAAAAGAAGGGCAGTCCGCAAAAAAGCGACCGCCCTTCGCTCTTATAAAGCTCTTTTCTAACAAAAAAACTGTTGCCGAAGCAACAGTTTTTTCTGATTATTTGTCCTCTGCGGGAGCGTCGGCTTTTTCGATCTTGTCGCTCTCGTCCTTAACGGGAGCCTCCGTGATCGTCGCCTTGCTGTCCTCAGCCTTTTCATCAGCGGCGGGTGCGTTGATCTTTACGGTAACCTCACGGATGGCAGAGCGTAAGAAACGGATCTTGTTTCTGTCTTTGCCCGTTGCGATGGTGACCGTCTCACCCTTGATGCTGACGATCTGACCGATGATGCCGCCAATGGTAACGACCTCGTCACCGATCTCCAGCGAGTTGCGCATATTAGCAGCTTCCTTTTCCTGCTTCTTCTGGGGACGAATGAGGAAGAAGTAGAAGAAAACGACAACTAACACCAGCATGACGATGGAAAGAATACCGCCGCCACCGGCACCCGCGCCGCTTCCTGCTGCAGCTTCTAAAAACATTTGCATAACAGTTCTCCTTTTTCTTTGTTAACGTATCTATTGTAGCAAAAAAATATGAATAAGTCAAGTCCCTTTGCAAAAAAGAGAAGATCAAGCCTCCTCTTGGGGGACTTGCTGGGCAAGACGGGCGTTTTTGTACGCATAATCCGCCGTGACCTCACGCAACACGGTCACGAAATCGGGAATGGCGTAGGGCGTGTCCTCGTCCTCAAGCTCAATTTCAAGGACGGCTTGCTTTTCCCAGAACGGATAGACGTCAAACTCTAAAAGATGCCCCTCATAGGGAAGGGTGTAGCGTGTTTTTGTGATGGGGACGGTCCCCGCCTTTTTTTCCTTCGCGAGCGCCTCGTACTCCTTCTTCGTGATCTCCCTTTCGTCCTCCTCGGCGCTCTCGGCGGTAAGGCGGCGCTTGGTCGTCTGCGTATAAACCGTTTTCTTTGCAAAGGTGCGGCACCTGACGCGACGGGTGACTCCCTCGGGCGCGTCAAGATAGGTCTGCGTAATTTCGCTCTTTTCTGCGCCGAGGCGGCAAAGCTCTGCCACGTCGGGCATGCGGATCAAGAACTTTCTTTCGCATTCAATCGGAATTTGCGTTTTCTCTCCTAAATACGCCATAATAGCCTCCTTGGTGTTTTCTAAACGCCCCCCAAGCACCTCGTCAAGCAAGCGCGAGAGCATCTCGCCGATCGCCTTTCCGCGCGCATAGCCGAGGGCGATCAGGTCGTCGCCGCCCACCGCAAGCGTCTTTAAGGAAAGCCGCTCTTCCGTTTTTAAAAGCTCCTCTGCCGCCGCCTCGTAGCTCTCTAGCTCGCGCTCCCTTTCTGCCGAAAGCTGAGCGCGCTGACCCGTGCGGTCGGCACGCACGACGGCGAGAAAATCAAGCAAAAAACGGTCGCCGTAGCGAGAGCGCATCCGACGGAATTGCCTCGTTTCGGGTGCTGGCGGGGTGTCGTGCTTCAAAACGAGAAGGGTAACGCGCTCACGCGTTTCGTTGTCAAAGCGCAGTCGGCGCATCACCCCATCCGCGATCTCTGCACTCCTTTGTGCGTGACCGTAAAAATGACCTACGCCGTCCCCATCGGTAAAAAAGCAAGCAGGCTTTCCAAGGTCGTGAAAAAGCACTGCAAGGCGAAGCACGGGATCGGGCGGACAAGCCGACAGCGCGTGCAGCGTATGCTCGAAAACGTCGTAGTCGTGATGCGGGTTTTTCTGCGCAAAGCCCACCGTCGGGGTAAGCTCTGGCAAAACGACCTCCAAAATGGCGTGATGCGCACGTAGCACCGTCTCGGCATGGGCGCCGCACAAAAGCCCCACGAGTTCCTCGCGTACGCGCTCCTTGGCGATCCTTGCAAGCGACTCCTTTAACGCGTGCATCCCGCACGCCGTTGCTTCTTCAATCGTAAAGCCGAAGCGCGACGCAAAGCGAAGTCCGCGCAAAATGCGGAGCGCGTCCTCTGAAAAGCGGCGCGTGGGCTCCCCAACGGCGCGTAAGACCCCCTCGCGCAGGTCCCCCTCGCCCCCGTAGGGATCAAAAAGTCCGTATTCGGGATGGTATGCCATCGCACCGATGGTAAAGTCACGGCGCGCAAGATCCTCGTAAAGCGAGCGGGTGAAGCGGACGGCGTCGGGGTGGCGGGCATCGGTATAGGTGCCGTCCACGCGATAGGTCGTGATCTCAAGCGCATGCCCCTCGATCAGCACCGTAAGCGTGCCGTGCGCAATACCCGTGCCCACCGTACGGAAGTCGCGAAACACTTTTCGCATCTCCTCGGGCGTCGCCGAGGTCGTCATATCGTAATCGTGCGGCTCCTTTCCAAGCAGAAGGTCGCGCACCGCGCCTCCCACGAGAAAGCCCTCGTATCCCGCACCGCCTAAAAGGGACAGCGCGAGAAGCACGTAGGAGGGAAGAGAGAAGCGCAACGAAAGTTCCTTGTTTTCCATAAAATACTCCTTTTCTTAATTTTACCACACCGCTCGAAAAAAAACAATCCCGTAGCAAAAAAAAGAGAAAAAAGTATTGCTTTTTGTAAGAAGATGTGTTACAATGATAAACGGTAGCGCCCCTGTGGGGAAAAACGCCGCCAAGCTTTCATCAAGAGTGGCTGAGGGACAGGCCCAATGACGCCCGGCAACCTGTTACGACAAGGTGCTAATTCCCGATAGATGAAAGAGTTTTTTTGTGCTCGGGAAGAAACTGTCCCGAGTTTTTTCTTTGTAAAAATACCGAAAGGAACTTCAATATGAGCAAGCTGTTATTTACCTCCGAATCCGTGACCGAGGGGCATCCCGATAAGGTCTGCGACAAGATTTCCGACGCCATCCTTGACGCGATGCTGGCACAGGACCCCGCCTCGCGCGTCGCGTGCGAAACCTTCGCCACGACGGGCATCGTCACCGTTATGGGTGAGATCACCACCAAGGCACAGGTGGACATCCCCACCATCGTGCGCGACACCGTGCGCGAGATCGGCTACACCTCGGCAGACTTTGGCTTCGACGCCGATACCTGCGCGGTGCTTTCCTCCATCCACGAGCAGTCCCCCGATATTGCCCTTGGCGTCGACCTTTGTGCCGAGGCAAAGGCGGGCGAGCTGACGGACGCGCTCGATACGGGTGCAGGCGACCAGGGTATGATGTTCGGTTACGCCTGCAACGAAACGAAGGAGCTGATGCCCCTTCCCATCTCTCTTGCCCACAAGCTCGCAATGCGCTTGACCGAGGTGCGCAAGAGCGGTCTTCTTTCCTACCTGCGCCCCGACGGAAAAACGCAGGTCACGGTTGCCTACGAGGACGGCAAGCCCTCCTACGTTGACACCGTTGTCATCTCCACCCAGCACAGCGAGAGCGTGACGCAGAAGACCATCCGAGAGGACCTTTTGCGCGAGGTCATTCGCCCCGTCATCCCCGAGACGCTGATGCGCGAGGATACCAAGATCTACGTAAACCCCACGGGTCGCTTCGTCGTAGGCGGTCCTCAGGGCGATACGGGTCTGACGGGCAGAAAGATCATCGTGGATACGTACGGCGGCTACGCTCGCCACGGCGGCGGCGCCTTCTCAGGTAAGGACCCCAC
>JAFTIH010000022.1 GCA_017456985.1 Clostridia bacterium
ATCGGGGACTCGAACCCAGGACCAACCGGTTATACTCCTTGCGAGCAACGCCGCTTCCGCGGCGGCGCGCTGCGCTTTGTTTCGCTAAAAGCGAAACGCTCGCGGAGCAATCTGCGCCATCCGCCCTTGTGAGCAAGCTCCCAGATGCGGATAGGCTTGATTATCTGTGGACTCGCCCGCTTTGCGGCGAGTCCACAGATAAAGCCCACCAAACAAAGAAGGCACCCGCAAGGGGTGCCTTCTTTGTTTGGTGGGCCATCGGGGACTCGAACCCAGGACCAACCGGTTATACTCCTTGCGAGCTTGCCGCCTTCGTCGGCGGTGCTTGCGCACCCTGCATTGCTTTGCGATGCGCTCGCGGAGCAATCTGCGCGCGGCTCGCTTGTGCGAGCACAGACTCGCTCGCGCTGGAGTATGTGCCTTCGGCTCAAACCGGTTGGTGCAAGATCAAAGCCCAACGACCTGTCAGAAAACAAAAAGCACCCGCGAGGGGTGCTTTTTGTTTTCTGGTGGGCCATCGGGGACTCGAACCCAGGACCAACCGGTTATGAGCCGGGAGCTCTAACCAACTGAGCTAATGGCCCGTTTTTGCTGATAACAGCACGCTCTATGATAGCAAAAATATGTAAATAAACTGTGTGTAAAGTGTTGCATTTTTATAACGCTTGCGCGCACGGGGAAGAGGTCGCCCGTGCGCGCATTTGGAATAGGATTTGGCTTATATTCTTGGGGGGCTTTTCGCGGAAGTTCGGGGTCATTCCTCGGTTTTTGCCGCTTCTGCCGCTTTTTTGTCAAGACGGTAGTTGCGCACGTACATCACGAGGTCGGCGCCCACCATAACGAAGTTGAGCATGTAGAAGAACAGCACGTACCACTTTTCGGAGATCGCTGCCATATACGCTTCGTTGACGAGCTTAGAGGCGATGCCTGCGATGTAGCCGAAGAAGATCAGGCACAAAAAAGCAAGGCTCTTGCCCTTGGTCGTTCTTGCCTTATAGGACTTGACGACGTTCATCGGCCAGGATACGCCGAAGCTGACGATCATAATGATCTCAAGAATTTCTGCCATAAAAATGTCCTCCGATATGTAAAATTTATTTGGTTACGGTGGGTTGCTCGGCGTTTGCGGTGTCCCCGTCGAACTGCATTTGACCCAGCTCGTTACAGCGGTCGCACAGCATTTGCGCGAGCTCTGCGCGGCTCTTGCCCGTCGCAGCCAGCGTGGAATAAAGCACGGGGGCGTCGATGATATAGTGCAGATCGCTCTTGCGGAAGTAGGTCACGTAGATGGGAACGTCTAAACCGCGCTTATAGCACAGCTCGGCGAGCATCAAGAAGCCCTCGTGGAAGCCCTCAAGCACGGGCAGATACCCCTTGGTGGAGTCCTCGGGATACACGACGATGTTATAGCCCTCGGAAAGGGCGGCGATGCTCTCGCGCAGCGTTTTGACGAAGCGCTGGTCCTTGTAGGTGGAGATTAAATCAAGTCCCGAGTAAAAGAGGTTGGTCAGGGGGCTTGCGATCAGGCAAAACAGGCGCGCCAAATGTAAATTCCAATGCTTCTTCTCGTGGTAATACACGCGCGTTTGGTATTTATAGAGCCGAACAAGACCCGAGTTCATCTCGCCCGTACCCCAGATGCGGAAGGGCTTATCGAGGTGGATCTCGAAGGACATCGGTGCGTCGGTGCCCTCGTGGTTGCTGACGATGATGGCGCCCGTTGAGATCTCTTCCCCAAGATAAATAAAATTCGGTTTCTTGTAGCGCGAGCGCATCAGCTTTTTCAAAAAACGAAAATAAAGCTTCCGCTTGCGCTTGGGCGGGGTCGCGGTGTTTTTGATTTCTTCCATCACGGAGCTCCTTTCATTTTTCTTCTTTTTTTGCACGAATCAACGAGTATTCTAGCACACTAATGTGAAAAAACAAGGCTTTAATTGTTGCGAAAGTGTTTCCTTGGCGTCCGATGACAAAGTCAGGGCATCTTTCCGTATTTTTTACGGAAGGCGTAGGGCGTTAAGGCGTAGCGTGCCTTAAAGGTGCGGTAAAAGTGGCTGAGGTTCTGGAAGCCCACGGCGAAGCAGACGTCGATCACGGGGGAGTTGGTATTTATGAGCAGGTTGGCGGCGTAGTTCACGCGCAAGCCGCTCACGTACTCGCTGGGCGTGACGCCGAGGTAGCGCTTGATGCTGCGGGAGATATGCTCGCGGCTCCGCCCCGAGAGGGCAACGAGCCGCTCGCTCCCCGCGGTGAAGTTTTCGGGGCGCTCCATTTCGCGGCAAAGGCGGGAGAGCCAGGGGGGCGTGGCGTCGTCCTCGTTGCCGCCCGTATGATAGAACAGGCGCACGAAGATGTCGGCAAGCAAAAGCCGCACCCGCAAGCGAAGCGCCTCGGCATCGCCGTGTGTGACGCTGTTGAGCTCGTTGAGCTTGCTAAGCAGCCGCTCCCGCTCGGCATCCTGCAGGATCACCGTGGGCGGCATATCACAAGAAAGCAAGCGCTCCGAGAAGGCGGTGTCGGCAAGATAGGAGAACAGCGCCCGCGCCGTGCCGCGCGTGAAGGCGAGGTTGACGTAGGATGTTTTGGCGCTTTCGGGGTTGTTATAGACGTACCCGTGGACGTCGTCGGGACGGATGAAAACGAGCGAGCCCTCCGAGAGCTCCACCGTTTTGCCGTTGGCAAAGTGCGTGACGGTGCCAGAAACGGTCAGAAAGATCTCAAAATAGTCGTGGCTGTGCGGCAGAAAAATATCGCTCTCTCCATAGACGAAGCGGTAGCGGCACCCCGTGGAAAGATCGATATTTGCCTCGGTCGTATAGCGCGGATAATCGGACATCAGAACCTCCATATCACAATAGTATAATCATTATATCATCATACGGATAGAATTTCAAGGCTTTTTATAGTAAAATAAAAAACAGAAGAAAAATAACCGAAAGGAAGAAGAATATGAAAGAAGGAAAGCTGGTTTTACATACCCATTGGGACCGCGAATGGCGCTATCCCTTGTGGGAAAACCGTATGTATCTATGCAATATGATGGACGAGCTTCTTGCCATCCTCGACCGCGACCCCGCCTACAAGAGCTTCGTGCTCGACGGGCAGACCGTTGCGGTGGAGGATTACCTTGAAGTACGTCCCGAAAACCGCGCGAAGGTGGAGAAGTATATCCGCGAGGGACGCATCGAGGTGGGACCCTGGTACACGCTCCCCGACCTGTACCCCGTTTGCGGTGAGAGCCTTGTCCGCAATCTTCTGCGCGGCACCCGCCTTGCCGAGCGCTACGGCAAATGCACCCGCGTAGCGTATGAGAGCTTCGGTTGGGGTCAGACGGCGCAGTTCCCGCAGATCTATCAGGGCTTCGGACTTGATTTTTGCGTGGTGGCGAAGAACGTTTCGCGCGACCGTGCGCCGAGGTGCGAGTTTCTTTGGGAGGCGCCCGACGGCACACAGATCCTTACCACCCGTCTTGGCGAGCACGCCCGCGCCAACTTCTTTATGAACGCGTACCTCAAAATTATGACGGGTCTTGACTACAACGCAGACGAGTACGAGTTCACCTGGGGTCGCCACGGCTTCGTTTATCACCGCGCGGACGAAAACGGCTTCTGGAACGATTTCCACAAGCTGAACGACGACGAAAAGATCCACGAGGAGCTGATCAAGCCCTCGGTCGACGTGGCGCTTGCTGCGATGAAGGACAGCACCTCGGAGGACTTTATCGCCCTCTTTGACGGCAGCGACTCCACCACCGCCCAGCCTCGCATCACCGAGCTGATCGGCAAGATGAACGAGATCTACGACGACGTGCATTTCTCGCACAGCACCCTTGCCGCGTTCGCCGAGGACGCCAAGCGAGAGTACGGCTCCAAGGAGCTCCTCACCGTCAAGGGCGAGCTGCGCGACGGACCCACCTACAAGTGCAGTGCTAACGCCCTTGCCACCCGCCCGCGCATCAAGCAGCTTAACAAGCGCGTGGAAACCACTCTCTTCAAGATGGCGGAGCCGCTTCGCTTTATGTCAGGCATCGACGAGAGTGCCTTTTTCGATCTTGCCGAGAAGTTCTTGCTTCTCTCTCACCCCCACGACAGCATCAACGGCGTCACGCAGGATAAGACGGTGGAGGACACCATGAACAACCTGCGCCAAGCACTGGAGATCTCCGAGGTGCTTTGCGACCGCGCGTGCGGACGCATCGTGTCGCGTATGGATATGTCGGACCTTTCGAGCGACGCGCTGGCAATCGTGCTCTTTAACACGCTCCCCTTCGGGCGTGACGAGGTGCTTCGTCTGTATATCGACTTCCCGCAGACGGATAACGTTTGGGATTTCGCACTCTTCACGCACGACGGCAAGCCCGTCGAAAAGCAGATCGTCTCCCGCCGCGAGGTCAAGCTTCCCGTTTCCTCGCTCCACTCCCGTCCCTATCCCTTCTTCGTGGACCGCTTTGAGGTCATCGTAAAGGCGGACGCGCTCCCCGCGATGGGCTACACCACGCTCCTTGCCAAGAAGACGCAGTCCTTCAACCGCAAGGCGCTCTTCTGGCAGGATATCCGCCGCTCGCAGGGCGACGAGATCGCAAAGGGTGCGGGCGTGCTTGAAAACGAGCTTCTGCGCGTCACGGTCAACGAAAACGGCACGGTGAACGTCCTCCGCAAGGCGGACGGTAAGCTCTTCACTCGCCTCAACTACTTTGAGGACACGGGCGACGCGGGCGACTATTGGATCTACTATCCCCCCTACAAGAACAAGACCTTCAACACCCTTGGCGCCGCTTGCGAGATGTGGGTGGAGGAAAACGGTCCTCTGCGCGCGACCGTTGGCGTAAAGATGACGATGAACCTTCCCAAGGAGAGCACCATCGACGAGCGCAGCGCGGACACCGAGGCGCTTCCCATCACCGTCTATTACACGCTTGACAAGGGTGCTGACCGCCTTGCCGTCAAGGTGAAGCTTGAAAACACCGTCAAGGATCACCGCCTGCGCGTGCTCTTTGATGCGGGTGAGAATACCGACACCGTAGAGAGTGCGGGTCACTTTGGACGCGACGTGCATCCCGTTGCCAAGGACGGCACCTTCTATCCCGAGATGCAGACCCTTCCGATGGGCTACTTCGTGCGTCGCGGCGAGCTTGCGGTGGTGCATAACGCCTTCTGTGAGTACGAGGGACTTGACTGTGCCGAGGGTACGCTTGCCGTGACCTTGATGCGATGCGTCAAGAATATCATCTGCACCGAATTCCGCAGCGCGGGCAAGTTCCTGCACGAGGACGGCGGACAGAGCCTTGGCGAGCATACCTACGAGTACGCGCTTTCCTTTGGCGAGGAGCCCTTCCGCGCGGCGGAGCGCTTCACCACCCCCGTTAAGGCGGTGCAGATCAGCCGCGGCGAGGGCAAGGAGCTGCCGCTTGAAAAGAGCTACTTAACCGTTGAGAACGCGGTGGTGAGCGCCGTTAAGCGTGCCGCCGACGGCGACGGCACCATCGTGCGTATGCACAACCCCACCGAAAAAACCGTTTCGGTTGCCCTGGAAGGCACTGCCGTTACGCTTGCCGAGGAGCCGCTTGGCGACTTTGACGGCGAGATCAAACCTTATAAGATTGTGAGTGTGAAGCTGAAATGAAAAAGATCTGGACGCCCAAGGATGGGAAAATTGATATTTTAGAGGATGAGGGCAAGCGCTACGTCGAGGTCAAGAGCGCGATGGGATATCCCGCGCTCTACCCCCTGCACGAGGTCAAGATCGAAAAGCCCGTAGAGGCGGTGCTGATGGATCTTGACGGCACGAGCGTCAAGAGTGAGGAGTTCTGGGTGTGGATCATTCAGTCGAGCATCGCACGACTGATGGGAAACCCCCGCTTTTCGCTGGAAGACGCGGACATTCCGCACGTGTCGGGACACAGCGTCAGTGAGCATTTGCAGTATTGCATCGACAAATACTGCCCCGAAAAGAGCGTGGAGGAGGCGCGCCGTCATTATTACGACATTACCGACTACGAGATGGATGAGATCCTCGCGGGTCGCGGTCGAGAGGGCGCGTTCACCCCTGCGGAGGGCTTGAAGGACTTCCTTTACGAGCTCAAAAGCCGCAACATCAAGATCGGTCTTGTCACGAGCGGACTGTACCGCAAGGCGATGCCCGAGATCATCTCGGCGTTTAAAACGCTTGGAATGGGCGACCCCGTGGATTTCTACGACGCCATCATTACCGCGGGCTACCCCCTCGGCAAAGGAATGACGGGTACGCTTGGTGAGCTGGCGCCCAAGCCGCACCCCTGGCTGTACGCCGAAACGATGCGCGTGGGTCTGGGCATTCCCTTTGAGCGCCGCCACCACGTCGTGGGCATTGAGGACAGCTCGGCGGGCGTCGTTTCCATTCTGCTTGCGGGTGTTGCGCCCATCGGTCTTACCGATGGCAACATCATCAAGGCGGGCGTGGATCCGCTTTGCACGCATATGGTGGATAACCTGCACGGCGTGCTCGAGCATATTTAAGCGGGGCGTGCTTTGGCACAACCGCAGGAAAAAAGGGAAGACCTCCTCGGCCTTTCCTTTTTCTTTGTCCGTAAAACAAGAGAAGAATACAAGCAAAGAAGAGAAAAAAACCGCCTTCCTGCTTGACAAAGCCTTGCGGTGTATGATAAAATAAAACAAAGAAGATAAAACAAAGCAAAAGGAGTGCGTATGGCAAACTTTTTTTTGAAGGCAAAGCCCATCTTCTTAAAGGGACTTTGTGATGAAATGAATATTCAGGCGCGCTTTTGCGCGACGCTCACCTATACGGGCGGCGCTTGCAAAATGACGCTCACGGCAGCAGACCTTTACTCACTTTCGGTGAACGGAAAATTCGTTGCCTACGGTCCTGCGCGTACCGCGCACGGCTATGCGCGCGTGGATGAGATCGACCTCGTTCCCTATCTGACGGCGGGGAAGAACGAGATCGCCCTGTCCGTGGCGGGCTACTCTTGCGCAAGCTTTTACACCATCCGCCAGCGCTCCTTCCTGCTTGCGGAGGTGTGCGGCGATGGCGGCGAGGTGCTTCTCGCAACGGGCTACGATTTTGCGGGCTATCGCGATACGCGCCGCGCGCAAAGGGTGATGCGCTATTCCTTCCAGCGCACCTTCTCGGAGGTGTGGGACTATACGAAGCCCCTTGAAGCGATGGAAACGGAGATCGTGGACGTTGCGCCCTCGCTTCTTTCGCGCGGTGTGCCGTACCCCAATTACACATACCATCCTGCCGAGCCCGATTCCCATCGCGGACACACGGTGTGCGTGCCTGACCGTCCCGTGTATTCCCAGCGCTTTATTGATTTTGACCTTGAGCCGGAAAATCGCCACCTGACGGGATTTTTGCGGAGCGAGCTTGAGGTCAACCCCTACGACGAGTGGCAGAAGCTTGATTACGTCGAGGACGGACCCTGCACACTGTCGGGCTGTCGCCTGGAGGCGGGACAGTATATCTCTATGTGGATGCGGATGAACCGTACGGGCTTTTTGCAGGTGCGGTTGCGCAGCACCGAGGGCGCGCGCTTCCAGGTGAGCTTTGACGAGAAGCAGTTTGATCGCAAGATCGATTACAAGAAGATCGATATGATCAACATGGTAGAGTTCCGCGTAGGCGCGGGACGCGATGTGCTTTGCGAATCCTTCGAGGCGTACGGCTTTGCTTACGCTTGCATTACGGTGCTTGAAGGGAGCCTTGTGCTGGATGGCTTCGGCGTGCGCGGGTACGTCTATCCGCTCGAAATGAAAAAGCCCGATTTCCCCGACAAGGCGCTTTGTCCCATCTATACCGCCGCGATGGAGACCTTCCGTCAGAACGCGGTGGATCTGTTTACCGACTGTCCCACGCGGGAGCGCGCGGGCTGGCTGTGCGACAGCTACTTTACCTCGCGTGCCGAGATGGAGCTGACGGGCGATAACCCCGTGGAGCGTGCGTTTATGGAGAATTTCCGCCTTTATACCCCCAAGTGGGGCATTCCCGCGGGAATGCTTCCGATGTGCTATCCCTCCGACCACGAGGACGGCGTCTATATTCCCCAATGGGCGATGTGGTACGTGCTGGAGCTTGAAGAGTTCCTTGACCGCACTCCCTCGGTGGACAAAGAGGACTACCGCACGCTTTGCTACGACCTGCTTGCCTACTTTAAGCAGTACGAAAACGCCGACGGCTTGCTCGAAAAGCTGCCGAGCTGGAACTTCGTCGAGTGGTCGCGCGCCAACGACTGGACGCACGACGTCAACTATCCCACCAATATGCTGTACGTGGGGACGCTGCGCGCCATCGCGAATATCTTTGGCGACGAGGCGCTTCGCGAAAAGAGCAACGAGGTTGAAAAGACGGTCACGCGCCTTGGCTTTAACGGGGAATATTTCTTCGACCACGCCGTGAGAAACGAAAAAGGCGTGCTTCAAAACGTCGAGGACCACGTTTCCGAAACAGCCCAGTACTACGCACTCAAATTCTTCCGCATCCAAAAGGACGACGCGCGCTACGCCGCGCTCATCCGTGCGGTGCTGGAAGATTTCCGCACGGGTGCCGAGATCCGTATGGGCGACAGGGTGATGGAACCCTCCAACGCCTTTATCGGCAGATACCTGCGCCTTGAAATTCTGCACCGCTGGGGAGAATATCGCACGCTCAAACGCGATATTCTCGATATGTTCGGCGGTATGGCAGAGGCAACGGGTACGCTGTGGGAGAATAAGGACACCTCGGGAAGCCTCAACCACGGCTTCACCTCCTTCGTCACGGTGCTTTTGAACCATACGCCCAAGGAATTTTTGGTATAAATGCACAAAAGGAGCTTGCCGAACGGCAAGCTCCTTTTGTGTGTTCGCTTACGCCAAGCGCAGAATGACGAGATGCGCGGAGGCGGGAAGCGTGCCACCCGCATTCGGGGTGACGGTGAGCGCCGCGGCGTTTGCGGCGGGGTTGCGGACGGTGAGCGTCGCACCTGCGGGCGCGGTGACGATGGCGCTTCCCGCGATTTGTGAGGTTCCCGTAGCGCGTCCCGTGGCAGTGTAGGGAAGCTCGGCGCCGTTCAGCGTCAGGACGAGCTGTCCCGCCTCGGTGACGGGTACCGAAAAGGAAACGAGATACGTGCCAGCCTCGTTGAGAAGGAAGGTGCTATCATCCGTGCGCCCGATGTCCGTGTTGGCGATCGGACCGTTCTCGGGGAAGCTGACGTCCTCGCCCACGCCCACGGTATCGGCGTTGTCGGGAGGCATCAGCGCGTAAAAATCGGCGTACGAGAGGACGGTACCCGGCTCACCCTGGGGACCGGCGGGACCGACCTCACCCTGGGGACCGGCGGGACCGACTTCACCCTGAGGACCGGCGGGACCGACTTCGCCCTGGGGACCTGCGGGACCGACCTCGCCCTGGGGACCTGCGGGACCGGTTGCACCCTGAGGACCTGCGGGACCGACTTCGCCCTGGGGACCTGCGGGACCCGTTGCGCCCTGGGGACCGGCAGGACCGACCTCGCCCTGAGGACCTGCGGGACCGACTTCGCCCTGGGGACCGGCGGGACCGACTTCGCCCTGGGGACCGGCGGGACCGGTTGCACCCTGAGGACCTGCGGGACCGATTTCACCCTGAGGACCTGCGGGACCGATTTCGCCCTGGGGACCGGCGGGGCCGACTTCACCCTGGGGACCGGCGGGACCGATTTCACCCTGGGGACCTGCGGGACCGACTTCGCCCTGCGGACCTGCAGGACCCGTTGCGCCTTGGGGACCCGTAGCACCCGTTGCGCCTGTGGCACCCGTTGCGCCCGTAGCACCGCGCGGACCCTGCGGTCCCGTCTCACCCTGCGGTCCTTGCGGACCTACGGGACCGACCTCGCCTTGGGGACCCTGCGGTCCCTGTGCGCCCGTCGCGCCTCGCGGACCCGCGGGTCCCTGCGGACCTTGCGGACCGGGCGGGCAAAGCGTACACGGCGGCACGGGCGGATAGGGGCAAAACGACCCCTGCGGACAGGGCGTTACGGGGTAAGGTCTGTTACAAGCCGTGTCGCAGCACCCATCCGTGCTTGCGGGGGTACGGCAACCAAAGCTCGAGGACGGCGTACCGCAGCCCGTCGTGCGGAAGGCGTCCTCTCTATCGAAGGGGGAAAATCCCCCTCTGTTTCTGAAAAACGGCGGTTGATGATTCATAAAGTTCTCCTTTTGGTACTGTAAAGCACCATCTTCAGTATATGCAGGGCGCGGGAAAATCGGAAGCGTAAGAAGTCCCGATTTTATATTGACAACCCGCCGCATTTGTGATATGATAAAGCCGAAAAAACGAAAAAGGAGCTATCTTATGGAACTCAAAGGGAAAAAGATCGCCTTTCTCGGCGACAGCATCACGGAGGGTTTTGGTGTCAGCGACCGCGCAAACTGCCGCTACGATAACCGTTTGAAGGCAATGTGCCATCTTGCGGCAACCTATAATTACGGCATTAGCGGCACGCGCCTTGCGCACAAGAGCAAGCCCAGCGAAAAGCCCCGCCACGACCTTTGCTTTTGCGGCAGAGCGTACTGGCTTGCGCCCGATGCGGATGTGATCGTGGTCTTCGGCGGGACCAACGACTATGGACACGGGGACGCGCCGCTTGGAAAAAAGGGAGATAAAACGCCTGCGACCTTTTACGGTGCGGTTGATTTTTTAATCTCCTTCTTAAAGGAGACTTACCCTGCGGCACAGCTCGTCTTTATGACACCCGCGAGACGAAAAAACGATGAGAAGGTCTCTTGGGAACAGCCCGCAGATTCCTCGGCGGCACATCCGCTTCTCGCATATGTGAACATCATGAAGACGGTTTGTGAAGCGCACGGCGTGCCGTGCCTTGACCTTTATCACAAGCTCGGCATCGACCCTAACGTCGAGAGCGAGCGCGAGGCGTACGCCCCTGACGGACTGCATTTCAACGACGCGGGTCACGCCTTCATCGCAGAGCGCTTGAAGGATTTCCTTGAAGCCCTTTAATGTAAAGAATTGTTTGCATATATAAAAAAACGGCATCGAAAGATGCCGTTTTTTTGCTTTTAGTTGTACTTAATATCGAGAAGCACGCGCGTGGAATCAAAGTTTGCATTGCCGTTTTTGCCAATGCAAAGGGCGATCTCGTCACCCTCGCGCAAGGTGCAGGTCACGGTGAATGTGGTCTGATCCCCTGCACGAATGACGGTTGGCTCAAGCAGCGTCGCGTTTGTGGTTGCTTGGATCAGCGAGGCGCGCACGCCGTCACTTCGTGTGTCAGCCACTAAAAGCGATACGGAGACGGTGACTTCTCCCGCTTTTGGCGCGCGGAAGATGAGCGCGGCGTCAGCCGCATCGGGATGCATCGTACCGTCTGAAATCAGGGTAAAGGGGGCGGTACCTTGCCAACGCTTGTTTGTGCTATCCCACGTCATAGGTGTGAAGGTGCCGCCTGTGTGACTTGCATAGAAGAAGCCGCCCTCTCCCTGCGTCGCGCTGAAGCCGGAGGGGAAGCTGTACGAAAGGGACTCCGGTGTTACTTTTTTGGGAATGTCGTCCACAATATTGACACGGACTGCCTCACCGTTCGGGGACATCGTGTTGTAAGCGGCGAGATACGTGGCAAGAGAGCCTTGTTTAAGATAATTCAAAAGTGAAATGTGCAGAACGGGGGAGTTTTCCGTTACCGGCACCGTTTTGTGCGGCTCGCCCGATAAAAAGACCTCCTTGATCTCGCGCCAAAGCACCTCGTAGCTTTCGTAATACTCGTCAATCTGCCAGTTGGCAATACTGAGGTATGTGCCGCCGCGCTCGTATGTGGCGTACGCCTGCTCACGATAAAGCTCCATTGTTGCGTGGACGCGCGTGGGGCTGTCGATCTCGGTGGCAAACGCAACGCCCTCGGGAAGTGCGGTGCGCAGATAATCAAGCGACCACGCGTGGTTGTGATCGGGTGCGTTATCTAACCATACAACGTCCGCGTGTTCGCATAGCTCTGCAAAACGCATTGTGCCGCGCAGAGGGACTTCGTTGTCAAAAACACTGCCAAATTGTAAAGCAAACTTTGCATTTGGCGAGATTTCCGCTTGTGCTGCGGCAAGGCGATCAATAAACGCCTTTAACTGCTTATGGCGGAAATTCTGCCACAGAATGCCGAAGTTGTCCGCATTCGTGCAAGAGGGGGGGACAACGGTATCAAAGGAAGCAAAGTCCTCTCCGATCGCCGCGTTCAGCTCTTCGACGCTCTCGTAAAGCTCCGCAAGATATGCGCGGAAGGCGTCGATCGCATAGACGGAATAATCGTATTCTCCGCCACACCAATATTCGGACTCGCAATAGGGGGTGAAGGCGGGCAGATAGAGAAGAATATTTTTGCTGTAATTTGCTTCAAAGTGGGTAACGGCGGCGCGGTAGAACGCCTCCGCTTTTCCCGTTGCATAGGCAGACGAGAAGGAAATGGAGGTGCGTGCGGTGGTCGCGCCCACGCCAACCTTGCCCGTGGGGTCGCATTGCAAATGCTCGGTCGGAATGAGCGTGCGGTCGGCGGAAAGCTGGGTCATATCCAGGGAGATCGCGACCCCCATTCCTTTGGAAATGACGTATTCCACCATAGGGTCAAAGTCGGAGAAATCGTAGGAGCCTGCCGTCTTTTCTACGCGCGTCCACGGAATATGGATCTTGATGGCGGTAAAGCCGCTCGCATATGCGGCGTCAACTGTGGTGCGGAAGGTGTCCATCGGGGTAAGAATGGAGTTCCAAATGCGGTAGATGAACTGCTTGCCCTCGGTGTTAGCCCCGCTTTCGGTATGGAAGCGCGCCACAGCCGATGCTACCCACTGTGCTTGCAGGTCGGGCAGGTTGGAGGTGTCAAGCGTCTCTAAAAAGCTTTTGATGTCCTGTGCCTTTTCCGGCTCGTAGGGACTGTATACCGTTACTTTCTCGCCGTTTATCGTTACCGAAAGATAGGCAGCCGCGGCAAAGGCGGGATTTTTCTTACAGGTGGTTTCCGAGAAGGAGGCAAGAGAGCCGGCAACAACGTAATCGTCGCCATCCATAGCATAAAAGCTTCCCGCTTGCACCTTGACGTATTTGGCACCCGCACCCTCCAAGGCATCCAGTGCCTCCATCGTGAAGGCACCAGCCTTTTCCACATATGCCTTAGGGGTAATCAGCATACCTACCTCTACTTGACCGATCGAACGGAGCGTAGCGTACGTTTCCTTTGAAACGGTTGCTGTAAAGCGTGCGGCGATGTCATTCTCAATAAATTTTATACTGATGCCACGGTTGAGTGTCGGACACGCGACGGTGACGGGGGTTGCGTTTGTAAGTGAGGCGCCCTCTTTCACCGTGCAATAGCTACCGTCAGCTTTTTTGTAGGCAACCGTGACCGTCTCCGTATCCTCTGCCGAAGCGGCAAAGGGGAGTGTAAAAAGAAGTGCTATGCACAAAAGCATTCCGATAGCGCGAAGGGTGTGTGATCTTTTTGCGGTTTTCATAAATAAGCTCCCTTAGTGTTGCTTGAAGGATTGATAATTAACAAGAGAAAATTATTTGTACTTAACATCAAAGGAAACGCGCGTGGAATCGAAATTCGCGTTGCCGTTTTTGCCGATACAGAGCGCGATCTGCTCCCCTTCAAGCAAATAGTAGGTCGTCGTTAGGGTGGTGGTGGATGCACCGCCGCGCACGAGGGTGGCGTCGATGATCTTGACCCCCGTTTCGGGCTCAATGAGGGTGGCGATGACGCCGTCGCTCTTGCTGTCTGCAACGAGAAGCGATACGGTCACGGTGACCTCACCCGCCCCCGGCGCACGGAAAAGAAGCGCGGCGTCGGCGGCGTCGGGATGCATCGTACCGTCTGAGATCAGCGTGTAGGGAGCGGTGCCCTTCCAGCGACCCGCGGCGCTGTCCCACGTCATCGGGGTGAGCACGCCGTTTTGATAGCTCGCGTAAGAGAAGCCGCCCTTCCCTTGCGTCTCGCTGAATCCCGAGGGAAAGCTATAGGAAAGGGAAGCGGGGGTCACCTTTTTGGGAATATCGTCAACGACCACGATGCGGATGGCTTCGCCGTTCGGGGAAGCGGTAGCGTAGGCGGACAGATAATTGGCAAGCGTGCCGCGCTTGATGAAATCCGAAAGCTTGACGCGCATAACGGGGGAGCTTTCCGTCACGGGGACGGTCTTGTGCGCCTCGCCCGAAAGAAAGACCTCCTTGATCTCGCGCCAAAGCACCTCGTATGCGGCGTAATGCTCGTCGATCTGCCAGTTGGCGATGCTGAGGTAGGTGCCGCCGCGCTCAAAGGTGGCGTATGCCTGCTCGCGATAGCGTTCCATCGTCGCGTGAACACGGACGGGGCTGTCGATCTCGGTGGCGATCAAAACGCCCTCGGGCAGGGAAGAGCGGATGTAATCAAGCGACCACGCGTGGTTGTGTTCGGGGGCGTTGTCGATCCAAAGCACGTCGGCGTGCTCACACAGGTCCGCAAAGCGCATCGTACCGCGCAGGGGGACGGCATCGTCAAACACACAGCCGAATTGCAGAGCAAACTTGGCGTTTGGCGAGATCTCCTCCTGTGCCGCCGCAAGGCGGTCGATAAACGCCTTTAACTGACGGTGGCGGAAGGTCTGCCAAAGGATGCCAAAGTTGTCTCCGTTTTCACACGAGGGCGGGATGACGGCGTCAAAGGAAGCAAAGTCCTCCCCGATCGCCGCGTTCAGCTCTTCGACGCTCTCATAAAGCTCCGCAAGATAGGCGCGGAAGGCGTCGATCGCATAGACGGAATAATCGTATTCTCCGCCGCACCAATACTCGGATTCGCAATAGGGGGTAAAGGCGGGAAGATAAAGAAGAATATGCTCACTGTACGCCTCTTCAAAGTGCGTAACGGCGGCGCGGTAGAACGCCTCCGCTTTGGCAGTTGCATAGGGGGAGGAGAAGGAAATGGAGGTGCGTGCGGTGGTCGCGCCCACGCCAACCTTGCCCGTGGGGTCGCATTGCAAATGCTCGGTCGGAATGAGCGTGCGGTCGGCGGAAAGCTGGGTCATATCCAGGGAGA
>JAFTIH010000023.1 GCA_017456985.1 Clostridia bacterium
CGGAGAATTTTACACTTTGGGCAAAGTGCGAGCATCGCATTTGACTAGTCAAACGCAAATGGGCTAAGCCCAAACCCTTATTACAAGCAGAAAGAGAGAACAACGGTTTATAGCCGAAAGTTCTCTCTTTTCTGTTGGTGAAGTTTTTGCTATCGCAAAAGTGAAGTTGTTATGCAGTGAAGTTTGCCGCTTTGCGACGCAAAGCATCAAGTGAAGTTAAGTTTGCCCATCACTTCGCCGTCAGGCGAAACTTCACTCACGAAGTGAACTTACTATCAGAGATAACTTCACTTGCCCAAAGGGCAAACTTAGTTAGCGCGATACTCCGTTAAGAGTATCACGCCATTGCCGAGGCGGTTTTTTTATCAGCCGAAGACCGAAAGACGGGAAAGCGGACTATCCTTGGGAACGGTGTCCTTGACGGCGTAGGCGTGCCGCTCAAGGTCAGGGCTCTCGACGTTCGAGAGTCCCTCCTTGCGTAACGCGTCCGAAAAGCGCAGGGCAACGTCCTCAACAATGCCCGCTTTGTGCGGCACAAGTGCCGCGCTGTTCTCGCTCGTAAGAAGAAAGGAAAGCGGCTCCGCGAGGTCCGAAAACCGAGGAAGCGCGCGCAGCGCGCGAAAGACCCACTTGTAAAAGGGTGGGTGTTTTTCTTCCAGAAGAAAGCAAATTTGTAAACAACTCTTTACAAAATCCGTGATTGCAAGCTGAGCGGCACCCTCTTCGCCGTGTCCGACACAGCGCGCGTAGTTGTACTGCCCGCTTTGCCCCGCCGCGATCAGCGCAGCGGCAAGCCGCGTCGCACGCACGGCGCCCGGCAGGCGGGAAAAGCCCTCGCGGCGGGCGGTAAAGTCGCCTGTGCCGTCATAAAAGACCGCGCCGTTGGTGGCGGCGGCAAGCGCGTAGTCGGGGATGGCGTAAAACGCCGTGTCGTCGGCGGGGGGCGTCGGATGCCCCGTTTCGCGCAGATAAAATTCCGAAACGGTAAAGACGCCGCACCGCCTGCCGCCCGGGGGCGCCATTTTGGGACGGCGCACGCCCATAAACTCCTGTGGGAGCGCCGCGTAGGCGCGTTCCAGCGCAAAGAGCGTTTTTCGGTCGGTGTCGTCGGGCGCAAGCAGAAGAAAGCCCGCCTCAAAGTCGTGGTCGCGCGAGAGCGCGTCGTCAAAGCCAAAGCAATCCGACCCCTCGCCCACCTTGGCGGCGGCAAGTCGCGGGTATAGCGCGGGAAAGTCCCGCTTTAACATCGGCTCCCCGAATTGCAGATAGTAGGCGCGCGAAAGCTCGATCCCGTTCATCCGTCTGCCCCGTCCTTTCCGTAGAGGGCGCGCGACAGACGCGCGTATTTGTCCGCAAGCAGGAAAAAGCCGTGGAAGCGGAAGGCGGCGGCGCACTTGTCCGCGACGAAGGCGTAGTTGCCATCACGCACGACGCGTGCATCCGAAAGCAGGGCGTCCGCCTCGGCGCAAAGCGCACCAACGGCGTCCGCGCTTTGCTCGGCGCCGTCGCGGCGATAGAGAAGGTCGGCAATATTAAGGAGAGTAACTGCCGCGTCAAGGTAGCGTGCACTCTCGCTTTTTCCAAGTTTGAGCGCCTCTTTGTAAAGCGCGAGCGCTTCCTCGTACTCGCCCAACTCGACGAGCGCGGCGGCAAGGTTGTTTTTGAGTGCGGCAACCCGCCCGTCCTCGGGGGAGAGCGTTTTTTCGTAAATTATCATTGCGCGGCGGTAGCGCGTGACCGCTTCTTCCGGCGCCCCGAAGGCGGCACACACGGTGGCGGCGTTGAGCAAGACGGTCGCGGCGCTCACCGTGTCCGAAAGCCCCGCCGTCAAAACGGCGCGCTCTGCCGCGAGCGCCGCTGCGTAGGCTTCCTCGCGCATCCCGCATTTGCGGTAAAGACCCATTTGCTCGTTTAAGACCGCGATCTCGCCTCGCACGTCGCGCCCTACGCGCGCTTCCTCGAGCCAATAGGCGAGATGGCGCCTGGCGCCCGCGGTGTCGTCTGTGGAAAGAAGAGCGTCAAGACGCTCGATCATACGCGAAACGGAGATGGGGGTCACCCCGTCGTTTCGCATACAAAGCGGACAGTCGCGCTCCTCGTAATCTTCCTTGGTGATCATAGCGTTTCCTTTCAAAAACAAGAGTTGCTTTTGTCAAAAATGCTAACCAAAGTTAGATTTTTAGCTTGAAAAAGACAACTCTTGTTTACATTATTTGGTATATGCGGTTTGGGAGAGCGTGGGAAAAACGAATGCCTTATGCACGCCGTCCTTGGTGAGTGAGTCGGGTGTGTGCGTGGCGCCGAAGGTGTCCTCGTGACAAACGGTTTCTGTGCCGACGAGGGTATAGACGTTGCTTTCCGTGGTATCGTTCCAGGTGACGTCAACGCCGTACAGTACGCCGTCGATGCGCACGGCGCTCCACAGGTGTCCCTCCGTTTCACCGTTTGCCTTGGCGTAGCCGGGAATGCTGACGACGTCAAGCCCCGCACGCTTGGCAAGATAGGCGAACGCAAGCGCGTATCCCTCACAAACGCACCTCTTGTCAACGAGTGCGCCAAGTAGGTTGCCGCGGCGTGGCGCGTTTAGCTCGTATTCGATGCGTGCGCAAAGGTAATTGCTAACGTAAGCGACCTGCTCTGCCTCGGTCTTGCCCGTAGGTGCAAAATCTAAAATTGCGGCTTTTAGCCTTGCGGCGTCTGCTACCGCGTCCGTGATCCCCTCCGCCGCCTCGATGGTGACGGTGAGCTCGGTGAGCGTGAGGACGTTTTCATCGTCCCCCTCTAAGCTGTACGCCAAAGAAAATTTGCCGTGCTCTAACCAAAAGATCTCGGGATGGTCCAGCCATACGGCGTACAGTGCGTTGGTGATCCAATAGGTCAGGCGGTCGGAAAGCGCCTCCTTCTCCGCTTCGGTCGGCATTCTGCCGCGGCAGACCTTGGGGACCTCGGGAAGGGTGGGACGGATCTCGAATTCCCCCACCTCTAGTGCAACGACAGCGTCGTAAACGGCGATCTCGTTGGGTGAAAGCTGGTCGCGGTAGCTGTTTTCAAAAACGGTCGGGACGAGATCCGTATAGGTGGGAGGCGTGAAGCTCGTGCCTTCGCCCGTGCCGCCCGAGGGGGACGGAAGGAGGGCGGAAAGATCGCACGAGGCGAGGGAAAATACGAGCAAAAGCGAGAGAAAAAAGGAAAGTGCGCGCTTGGTCTTCATTCTTGCTTTCCTTTCTTTTTTGCCGCGCGCTTAAGCGATCGCGCCTCGGCAAGCGCGCGCTTCTTTTCGGCTTTTGCCCGACGAAGCGGCTCGCGGCGCTCGCTCTTAGTGGCGAATTTTGCCGCAATGCGCTTCTTCTCTTCGGCGTAAACGCGCTTTGCGCGGAGCTTCTCGTAATCGCCCGGCTTTGCCCACTCGCGGATGATGGGATACTTCGATTCTCCCTCAAGGAGCGTGGGGTCGGCAAGGTATTCCTTGAAGCGCGCAAACGCGGCGGCAAAATAGCTTCCCGTACAGATGCGCTCATCCATTACGATGCCGAAGGGCAGACAGCGCTCAAAGCGCACCTTGTCGCCGTGACGGCGGGGGATCTCCTTGGTCACGCCGATGGTCAAGATCACGCTCGTCGTACCAAAGTGATATACGTGATGGTAAATGTGATTGGTGCCGATGGAGGCAAGGTTGGAGATGACCATGCTCGAATGGAAGGGAGAGGCGTCAATGATCGCTTTGGGGAGCCATCCAAGGTGGTCAAGCAGCTTGATAAAGCTCACACCGATCGAAAGAAGCCCCGGCATATTGACGAGAAATCTCGCGATGCGGTCGGTGCGGTTGGTGTCGCCGTCCTTGCGGTTGCCGTCCACGTACTCATCGAGCACTCTTTGCACGTCAAAGATGTCGTTTTCATATTCAAGAAAAAATTTGCTGGTCGTGCCGTCCGTGTCGCCCGGCTTCAAGACCACCATACCGATGGAAAGGTCGGTGCGTGCGTAGGGACGCTTGTTTACAAAAAAGCGGTTGAGCTTATAGAACTCTGCTACCGTGCGCAGATATGCCGTCAGAATGACGCCAAGGTGGGAGACGCGGCGCCCCTCCTTGCGCTTCTCGCGCACGTAGGCGCTGATAGGTGCCAGCGGCACGTCCACCTCGATCATATTGAGCGCATCGTAGCGCTTATTCATTAGATGTGCGCCGACGTAATAGTCAGGGACCTCGTTGCGGACTCGTTTTCCGTCTGTTCTCATAGGGGAGGATCCTTTCTGTATGTAGCGTTGGAATGTAGGGCGGAAATATCTATGTATATTATATCAAAAATCTGCCGCAAAATCAGGGATTTTGAGGCGGAAGCGTGGCTTCCGCAAAAGGCGCGAAGCGCCATTTGGCAGATTTCCGATGTAGTAAAACGGTCTTTGCCCCAAGGGCAAAGGTGCACGCAGGGCGTGCTACGGCAAGCATCTGCTTGCCGGTCTGTTTTATTATATCACAAAAAAGTGAATTTTGCAAGAGCTTTCGCGAAAACGGTGCCTGCGGACACACGAAAACGGCGTCTTTTTTGCCGCGTCCGTGTGCGTTTCATCGAATGGGGCGCCCGAATGTGAACAAATCAAAAATTCTTTTTCGATTTTTTCGGAAAAGGTTTGCATTTTGCGTGCGTATATGTTATAATATATTAAATATTTATATGTTAGCGCCCGTGGGCGCGAGAAAACAGTGCAAGTACAAAGAGAAACGGAGAGAAGTACCGTGAAATGTCCCAACTGTGCATCCCCTGACAGCCACGTTTTAGACAGCCGTCACACCGAGGAAGGAAACAGCATTCGTCGCCGCCGCGAGTGTGCGGGCTGCGGCAAGCGCTTTACCACCTACGAGATGATCGAAACGGCGCCCGTCACCGTGATCAAGAAGGATGGAAGCCGCGAGTATTTTGATCGTCACAAGCTTCAATCGGGCATTATGCACGCCTGTCAGAAGCGTCCCGTGGACGTGGGTGCCGTGGTAGATGCGATCGAAAAGGAATTACAAAACGCCTTGGTCGAGGAGGTCACGAGCGAGCGCATCGGAGAGCTCGTGATGGAGCATCTGCGCGTGCTCGACGCGGTTTCCTACGTGCGCTTTGCCTCTGTCTATCGCGAGTTCAAGGACGTTGATACCTTCCTTGCGGAGATCAACAAGGTCATCCGCGGGGACGGAAAGGAGAAAAAATAATGTTAAAGAGCATGACTGCCTTCGGGCGCGCCGTGGGAGAGTGGGAGGATAAGTCCATCACCGTGGAGATCCGCTCCGTCAACTCCCGCTATCTTGACGCGACCATCAAGCTGCCGCGCGTTTACGCCGCCCTCGAAGAAAAGCTCAAGGCGTATTTACAGAAAAACGTGATCTCGCGCGGTAAGGTAGAGCTTTCGGTTTTCGTGCAGGGAAGAGGCAGTACCGAAACCCAGATTTCGCTGGATGAGGCTTATCTTGACGGCTATCTGCGCGCGCTGTACCGCTTGCGCGACGAGTACGGGCTTGCGGACGATATTTCCGTGATGCGCGTGGCAGAGAACCGTGAGGTCTTCACCGTGGTGCGTGCCGAGGAGGACGTGAGTGCGGATTACGAGCGCATCCTTGCGGTGCTTTCCCGCGCTGCTGCCGACCACACTGCGATGCGCAAGGCGGAGGGTGAGCGCATTGAGCGCGATCTTTGCGAGAAGGTTGCCGCCATCCGTGCGCTGACCGAAAAGATCGCCGCCCGCTCCGCCGAGGAGATCGCCGCCTACCGTGAGAAATTAGAGGGCAGGCTGCGCACCGTGCTTGCGGAGCACGCCGTCACCCCCGACGAGGGGCGCGTGCTGACCGAGTGCGCCATTATGGCGGACCGCCTTGCCATCGACGAGGAGCTCGTGCGTCTTGACAGTCATTTTGCCGCCTTTGCGGAAATTCTCGCCTCGGGCGAGGTTGCGGGCAGAAAGCTCGACTTCTTGATGCAAGAAATGAACCGCGAGACCAACACCATCGGCTCCAAGTGCTCGAGTGCGGAGATCGCGCGCCACGTTGTGGAGATCAAGTGCGAGTTGGAAAAGATACGGGAACAGATCCAAAACATCGAATAATTTCGGGCGAAAACGCTCCGAATACTTCGTTGCTCGCAGGGGGCAGTGCCCAGCACAGCACCCCTGACATCGCGCCTCGTCTCGGAACGTTTTCACACCCAAATGCGCGCGCCTAGCCCGAAAGCGTTTTCGTACCGAAATAACTCCGCGCGAAAATGCTCCGAATACTTCGTTGCTCGCAGGGGGCAGTGCCCAGCACAGCACCCCTGACATCGCGCCTTGTCTCGGAGCGTTTTTACTCCGAAATGAGTACGCGCGCCCAGCCCGAAAGCGTTTTCGCTCCCGAGCGGGCGTGCTTATCAAAGGCAACGCTACTCCATACGCAAAACGGACGTGCGTTATGCACGACAAATAAAAGAAATCGCAAAGCAAAGAAAAAACTCTCCGAAAAGTGAGGATAATACAAAATGAAATTCATCAACATCGGATCGGGTAATATGGTGGCGGCAGGGCGCGTGGTGGCGCTGGCGAGCCCCGATTCCGCGCCGATCAAGCGCCTCGTTTCTGAGGCGAAGGAGGAGGGACGCGTGATTGACGTTTCCTGCGGTCGCCGTACCCGTACCGTTATTTTTACCGACAGCGACCATTTGATCCTGTCCGCCATCCGTGCGGAGACCATTTCCAACCGTCTGTACGATAGCGAGGGCGGTGAGGACGAGGAGCTGGACGAGGAGGAGTGATCCTCCCGCGCGAGGCTTTTTTGCGCCACGGCGCTCCCGACGGGTATTTTCCCGCTCGGGTGCTGACGACGGGCGGTTTTTCGCTTGGGCGCTCCCGACTTGCGGCGCGTGCCGCGTTTTCCTAACGTGTATCTAAAAATAAAAAATAGATTTCAAGAAAGAAAGGCAAGTTATTATGAAAGACAGCCGTATGATCTACCCCCCCATTCCCGAACTGACGGAAAACTACCGCTTCAACCGTTACGAGCTTGTGATCGCCGTAGCAAAGGGCGCACACGTTGTGACGAGCGAGTATCTGACGATGCGCGCAAACGCGGAGCGTATGATCTCCGAGGAGAAGGTGGATAAGCCCATGCTCTCCCTCATCGACCCCGAATACCGCGACCAGAAGGCGATCCGCATCGCCATCACGCGTCTGCACGAGGGCAAGTACCGTATGGAGGCGCCCGCCGCAGCCGCAGTCGAAGAAAAGGTCGTCGAGGAATAAGCATTGCACCGTTACATTTCCCTGCGGGCGCCGATAAGGGCGCCTCTTGGGGGATGTTCAAGTAAGCCTTTGCGCTCTCCGAACGCCGTGCTTGGCGAGAAGATCGACCTAAGGTAAAGGCTATTATTTTGTGACAAAGACTAATATCGCGATGAAGGTGACGATCACGCGAAAATTATGGAAAGGGAAGGACCGTGACAACGCGTACCGCTACGCCGTCTGTTTTGAGAGTGCGTCTGCTTGACGTCCCCTATCGGATAGACCGTGACTACGATTATTTGCCGCCCGAGGAGCTATCGGGCGACCCTGTCGGACGGATCGTTCTCGTTCCCTTCGGCAAGGGAAACCGCCCCGTCTACGCCGTCGTTTGCGACGCGGTCGAGGATACGGGCGAGCACGCGCTCAAGCGCGCGCTCTGGTTTTTGCCCGAGGATTATCGCGTGTTGCCCGAGATCCTGCGCCTTTGCTTTTTCTTGCGCGAGCATACGCTGTGCTCGGTGGGAGATGCGGTGCGTGCCGCGTTTCCTGCCGCGGCGCTGGGGCTCGTCGAGGAGGTCTTTTCCGCCACCGCCCCGCCTGCGGGTGCGAAAAGCAAAAAGGACGCGCTTCTTGCCTACCTTTGGGAGCATCCCGAGCAGTCGCGCGCGGCGCTGAACAAGGCGCTGGGCGAGGACGTCGTACGCACGGCGCTCGCGGCGTTACTCAAAGAGGGCAGAGTGCGGCGCGTTATCCGCCGCCACGCCGATGCCGCGCCGCGGACCAAGCGATACTACACCCCCGCTCTTACGGGTGAGGCGCGTGAGCGCGTACTGCGCGGAGAGGAGAAGCGCCTTTCCGCCAAGGCACTTGCCGCGTTTCGTTTTTTGTGCGACGAGGAGGGTGCCTTCGAGGAAGAGATCACCGAGCGGCTGAATATTTCCGCATCCCCCCTGCAAACGCTTGCCGCACGCGGCATTTTGCAGGTAGAGGAGCGCGAGATCGAGCGCAACCCCTACGCACTTCTTGCGCGTCGGCGGGATGCGTCGCCCGTGCTGCTTTCACGCGCACAAGAGGAGGCGTTTTTGAAGATCTCCTCTCTTTACGAGCAAAAAAAGCCCGCCTGCGCCCTGCTTCACGGCGTGACGGGAAGCGGCAAGACCAAGATCATGATCAAGATGCTTGACCGCGTGCTTGCCGAGGGACGGCAGGCGATCCTTCTCGTTCCCGAGATCGCCCTCACCCCGCAAACGGTGGGCATTTTCTGCTCGCGCTACGGGGAGCGCGTATCGGTGCTGCATTCCTCGCTTTCGGTGGGAGAGCGCTACGACGCCTACCGCCGCATTCTTGCGGGGCAGACGGATCTCGTCATCGGCACGCGAAGCGCCATCTTTGCGCCGCTCTCGCGGCTTTCCCTCATCATCATTGACGAGGAGCACGAGCATACCTATAAATCGGACGCGCCGCCCCGCTACCACACGCGTGACGTTGCGGCGTTCCGCTCGGCGCAAAACGGCGCCCTGACGGTGCTTGCGTCCGCCACCCCGACGATCGAAAGCTATTATAAGGCAAAGGAAGGGAAATACACGTTAGTACCCCTGACCGAGCGCTACGGCGGGCTTCTTTTGCCCCAAACGGAGATCGTGGATATGCGCGAGGAGCTTCGCGCGGGAAACACCTCTCCCATCAGCCGCCGCCTTGCCGAGGCACTTGGTGACGTCTGCGCACGCGGCAAGCAAGCGGTGCTTTTCCTCAACCGACGCGGCTATCATCACACGGTGAGCTGTCGCGCGTGCGGCGAGGTTCTGCTTTGCCCGCATTGCTCGGTTTCCTTTACCCAGCACACGGGCTATGGTGAGAGCTATCTGCTTTGCCACGCCTGCGGCACCAAGCGCCCCTTACCCTCTGCGTGTCCCACCTGCGGCGCCGCGCCGCTCTCCTTTCTCGGGACGGGAACGCAAAAGGCAGAGGCGACGCTCTCTTCCGAGATCCCCTGTGCGCGCGTCGTCCGTATGGATGCGGACACCACCGCGACGAAGTCTGCTTACGAGCGCATTCTCGGCAAATTCCGAGAGGGAAAAGCCAACCTTCTTCTCGGCACCCAGATGGTCACCAAGGGACACGATTTCCCGAACGTGGCGCTCTCGGGCGTTTTGCTTGCGGACGCTTCGCTCTATATGCACGATTTCCGCGCCGCCGAGCGCACCTTCTCGCTTTTGACCCAAGTCATCGGCAGAGCGGGCAGAGCGGGCGAGGTGGGGCGCGCCATCATCCAAACGATGTCCCCCGACCATCCCGTCATCCGTCTTGCGGCAAAGCAGGACTATCCCGCCTTCTACGAGGACGAGATCAAGCTGCGCCGTTCGCTTGCCTACCCGCCCTTTTGCGACGTCGTCACGCTGACGATGAGCGCCGCCGACGAGCAGATGCTCTTAAAGACTGCCGCCGCGGCAAGGGAGCTTCTTATTCGCCGCCTTGGCGAATGCGAGGGCAAGCCGCGCTTCGCACTGTACGGACCGCTTGAGCTTTCCACCTACAAGGTGGCAGAAAAATATCGGATGCGCCTTCTCGTCAAGTGCCGCCTCTCTCCCGCGCTTCGCCGTTTGTTCGGCGGCGTGCTTACCGAGCTTGGCACCACCCACGCGCAGGTCGATTTTGCGGTGGACTTCAACCCGACGGATACCTAAGTACGGATCCTACGCACCGCAGGGCTTCGTCCGAAGCGACCGAGGGTGTGATCAATAAAAAACGGCATAGCCGTAAAAAAACCGAGGTAACTATGGCAATTCTCAACATTATTAAGGAGGGCGATCCTCTTCTTCGCAAGCACAGCCGTGCGGTGGAGGAAATTACGCCCCGTATTACGACGCTTCTTGACGATATGGTAGAAACGATGCGCAAGGCAAACGGCTGCGGGCTTGCCGCCGTACAGGTGGGCGTGCTTCGCCGCGTCGTGGTCATCGAGGTCGAGGAGGGGACGGTCTATGAGATGATCAACCCCGAGATCGTTTTCCGCGCAGGCGTACAGGAGGAGCAGGAGGGGTGCCTTTCGGTTCCCGAAAAATGGGGCATCACCCGCCGTCCTGCGCGCGTTACGGTGCGCTTTACCAACCGCGAGGGAACGCTGTGCGAGCTTCGCGGCGAGGGACTTCTTGCCCGCGCCATCTGCCACGAGGTGGACCATCTTGACGGTAAGCTCTTTACCGACGTCGTGATCCGCTACGAGGACTAAATGCCGCGCAAGCGCAAAGAAAACCCGAGGAGTCAAGTATGAGAGTTTTATTTATGGGGACCCCCGACATTGCCGCGACCGCGCTTTCGGCGCTTCTTGAGGGCGGCTTTACCGTCGTGGGTGCCGTGTCCCAGCCCGACCGCCCGCGCGGCAGAGGAATGACCCTCACGCCGCCCCCCGTCAAGGTGCTTGCCAAAGAGCGGGGCATTCCCGTGTATCAGCCCGAGAGCCTTCGCGACGGGGCGCTTTTGCCCCTGCTCGATGCGTGCCGTCCCGACGTGATCGCCGTGGTGGCGTACGGAAAGATCCTTCCCGAATACGTTTTGAATTATCCCGCATACGGCTGTATCAATCTGCACGTTTCGCTCCTTCCGCGCTATCGCGGTGCCGCCCCGATGCAACGCGCCATTATGGCGGGCGAGCGCGAAACGGGCGTTTGCACGATGCAGATGGACGCGGGACTCGATACGGGCGACGTGCTTTTGCGCCGCGCCTTTCCCATTTCCGACGAGGACAACTTTGAAACGGTCCACGATCGCGCCGCAGAGATCGGCGGTGCGCTCCTTTGCGAGACCCTGAAAGCGCTCAAAGCGGGTACCGTCACGCCCCAAAAGCAGGACGCTTCTCTTGCCACGTACGCCGAGAAAATCACCAAGGAGGACTGCGTTCTTGATTTTACGAAGAGCGCGCGCGTGCTTTTTGCTCAGATCCGCGGTCTTTCCCCCATCCCCCTTTCCTTTACGAAAATGCCCGACGGCAAGCTCTTAAAGGTCGTGTCCGCTTCGCTTGCCGAGGGACGCGGCAGGGCGGGTGAGATCCTGCGTGCCGAGAGCGACGGCTTCGTCGTTGCCTGCGGTGAGGGTGCGCTTCTTCTTCGCACCGTGCTCCCCGAGGGCAAGGGCAGAATGAATGCCGCCGATCTCCTTCGCGGTCGCCGCGTGAACGTGGGCGACGTCCTTGGCAATGTTTAACGTGCGTCGCGCCGCGACGGCGCTCCTTCTTTCGATGGTGAAGTCGGGCGGCTTTGCCAATCTCGTGCTTTCGGACGCACGCCTTGCCGAGGCGGGCGAGGACGCGCCGCTTCTGACCGCTCTTTTTTACGGGACGGTGGAGCGCACCCTGACGCTCGATTACGCCATCTCGCATTTTGCCGCACGCCCCGCAGAGTCGCTGGCGCCCCACACGCGCGCCGTCCTTCGGCTCGGCTTGTATCAAATCTATTTCACCCGCATCCCCCCGCACGCCGCCATCAACGAAACGGTGTCGCTCGGGGAAAACAAGGGCGAGCGCGCCCTTTTGAACGCGGTGCTTCGCCGCGCCGCGACCGAGCCGCCACCGCTTCCCCCCGAGGGACGCACGGCGCGCCACCTTTCGGTCAAGGAGTCCTTTCCCTTGCCCACCGTGCGCCGCTTTTTGTCCCAGTACGGCGAGGAGGAAACGAGAGCGCTTTTATCCGCGTTTAACCGCGTTTCTCCCTTGACGATCACCGTCAATCCCCGCGTTGCCACGCGCGAGGCGCTGCTTGCCGACTTTGCGGCGGCGGGCTTTTCCGCCGAGCCGACGCGCTATTGTGCGCGCAGCATTCGCTTTTTGGAAAGCGTTGACCCCGTAAGGCTACCGCGCTTTGCCGAGGGGGCGTTTTTCGTGCAGGACGAGGCGTCCGCGCTCGTTGCCGATGCGCTGGGTGCGCGCGAGGGGGACAACGTCATCGACGTTTGTGCCGCCCCGGGCGGCAAGATCCTTGGGGTCGCGACGGCGCTTTGCGGCAACGGGACCTTTACGGCGTTTGACTTGCACGAAAGCAAGCTCTCTCTTATTCGCGAGAGCGCCGCGCGGCTGGGCGTTTCTCTTTCCGTGCGCGCACTTGACGCGACGGAGGGCGACGCATCGCTCGACGGCACCGCCGACGCGCTTCTTTGCGACGTCCCCTGCTCGGGACTCGGCGTGCTGGGCAAAAAGCCCGACCTGCGCTACCGCGCGTACGACCCGATGCTCTCTTCCTTGGGCGCGCGCATCCTTGCGCGAAGCACACGCTATCTGCGCGTGGGCGGTGTGATGATCTATTCCACCTGCACGCTTGCTCCCGAGGAAAACGAGGACGTAGTCAAGAATTTCTTAAATGCTAACCAACAGTTTACGTTGGAAGAGTTTACTCTGGGTGACGGCGCCTTAAAGAGCGAAGAGGGGATGCTGACGATGCTCCCGCATAAGCACGGGACGGACGGCTTCTTCCTCGCCAAACTGCGCCGCCATGCGTAAGTGGCGCCCCCGTTTGATGCTTTCTTTATTTTCAGAGGATACGGGACTTTGACTAAAAAACAAAAAAACGACAAGGACGACGGAATATTTTGAACGAAAACGGGCAAACAATGGATCTGATGTCCCTTCTCCCCGAGGAGCTAGAGGCACTTTGCGCTTCTCTGGGACAGCCGCGCTACCGCGCCAAGCAGATCTTTACCTTTCTCTCGCGCGGGGTGTGGGTGGACGAAATGTCCTCGCTTCCCAAGGACCTGCGCGCAAAGCTCTCACAAATTGCGGAAAACCGCTTGCCGACGGTAGAGGAAAAGCAGATCTCCTCCGACGGCACGGTCAAATATCTGTTCCGCCTTCTCGACGGGGAGTGCATCGAGAGCGTTTTTATGCGCTACGAGCACGGCAACACCCTTTGCATTTCGAGCGAGGTGGGATGCCCGATGGGCTGCACCTTCTGCGCCTCCACGCTGGGGGGCAAGGTGCGCGATCTTCTCCCCTCCGAAATGCTTGGACAGATCATCGCCGCCGAAAAGGATATGGGCGAGCGCATCTCGGGCGTGGTGATGATGGGCATCGGGGAGCCGCTTGACAACTACGACAACGTCATTCGATTTTTACAGCTGGTCAATCACAAGGACGGGCTTTGCATCGGCTACCGCCACATCTCCCTTTCGACCTGCGGTCTGGTGCCCGGTATTGAAAAGCTCGCAAACGAGGACCTTCCCATCACGCTTTCCATCTCGCTCCACGCGGTGACGGACGAAAAGCGCTCGGCGATCATGCCCGTCAACCGCCGCTACGGCATTGACGCGCTTCTTTCGGCGTGCGCCGCCTACTACCGCAAGACGGGACGCCGCATTTCCTTTGAATATACCCTTCTTCACGGTGAAAACGATACCGACGAGGACGCGGCGGCGCTTGCAAGGCTTCTGCATCGGTATATGCGGGGAATGCCCATCCACGTCAACCTCATTCGTGTCAACGAGGTCAAGGAGCGCACGCACCGCGCGGGAACGCGCCAGAGCGCTCACCGCTTTGCCGAGCTGCTCGGCACGATGGGCGTGAACGCCACGGTGCGCCGCCGCCTCGGCTCGGACGTGGACGCCGCTTGCGGTCAGCTTCGCCGCGCCCGCGCCAAGAAGGAGGAGCGCCCGTCGTGAACGTTTACGCACACACCGACGTGGGGCTTCGCCGCGCCCACAACGAGGACACCTACGCCATCTGTCCGCTTGCCGAGGAGGACGCTCTTCTTCTCGTGCTTTGTGACGGTATGGGCGGCGAGAAGGGCGGGGAGGTGGCGGCAGAGCTTTGCTCCACGTATCTTTATGACACCTTCAAGGGAGAAAAAACGCCCACAAAGCGCGCGCTCCGCGCGGCGCTTTCCGCGGCAAACCGCGCCGTCTTCCGCGCACGGAGCGCGGGGGATGGAGAAAACGCCCGTATGGGAACGACGGTGGTTTTAGCCCTTGCCGAGCCCGCGGCGCTCACCCTTTTCTGGGTGGGGGACAGCCGCGCCTACCTCTTGCACGGCGGCGCGCTTTCCCGCCTGACGCGGGACCACTCCTACGTGGAGGAGGAAATTGCAAAGGGGCGCCTTTCGCCGTCGGCGGCAAGGCTTCATCCGATGCGCAACGTAATTACCCGTGCTGTGGGTGCCGCGCCCACGGTCAAGGTCGACTCACTGACTCTTGCGTGGGAGGAGGGCGATCGCCTGCTTTTGTGCAGCGACGGATTGCACGGCGCGCTTTCGGATGGGGAGATCCTTGAGATCCTATCCGAGGGGGAGCCGCTCGGGATCGTCGCGCACGGGCTCGTTCACGCGGCAAACACCCACGGCGGTGAGGACAACGTCACCGTAGTGCTTTTAGAAAATACGAAGGAGAATTTACCCAATGCTTGATGTAAAAAACTATCTTGGTAGAATGCTGGCGGAGCGCTATCTGCTCGTCCGCGTGATCGGACACGGTGCGTCCTCGACGGTGTTTTACGCACAGGATATGATGACGAGGCAGGAGGACGGCTCGCCGCTTCCCGTCGCGATCAAGGTGCTTGACCGTGACGCGGGGGAGTATAAGCTCAACTCCAAGAGCTACCGCACGGAGATCAGCGCGGTGGCGGACATCCCTACCAGCCCCCATATCATCGCCGTAAAGGACGTCTCCTTCTTTGAGGACGAGCATTTTATCGTGATGGAATACGTCAGCGGTAAGACGCTTAAGGACTATATTGCCGAAAAGGGCGGAACGCTCCCCCCCAAGGAGATCGTTTCGATCGCGTTGCAGCTTCTTTCCGCGCTTCGCATCGCACACGAGGCGGGCGTCGTTCACCGCGACGTCAAGCCCCAGAACATTATGGTGGAGCGCGCGGACGAGGTCGGCGGCGCGGTGGAGATCCCGGGCGGTGCCGATATGCCCTTCGTCAAGCTCGCCGACTTCGGTATCGCGCTTCTTCCCGATGAAGATTTGTTTATGATGAAGGAAAAGGGCGTGGGGACGGTATATTATATCAGCCCCGAGCAGGCGTGCGGCAATCCCACCGATGCGCGCAGCGACCTATATTCTCTGGGCGTCGTGATGTACGAGATGGCGACGGGCAACGTGCCCTTTGATGCGCAAAGCCCCACGGGTATCATCTCCAAGCACCAGACCGAGATGCCCTTCCACGTGCGCAACCGCAACCACGAGGTTCCGCTGCTTCTCGACCAGATCATCTTTACCGCGATGCAGAAAAATCCCGCGGCGCGCTACAAGGATGCCGCTTCGATGGAGAAAAAGCTAAGGGAAGTGATGCGTCTGCTTTGCCACGAGGGAACGACCCCCGTGATGGACGACGCAGACCCCTTCCGCAAAGCGCCCACGGGTGTGACGGTGGATGCGCGCGACGCAAAGCCCGCACGCGCCCCCAAGGAACCCCGCGCTCCCCGTGCTCCCCGCAAGCAGAATAAAGCCCTCACGCGCGGGCTTCTCATCGGCGGCGCGTCGCTCCTTCTTTGCGCCGCGATCGTGCTTGGTGCGGTGTTCCTTTTGCCCACCCTTCTCAAAAAGACCTACGATATCACCGTGCCGAATCTCGTCGGTACGGCGTATAACGAGGACGCGACCTACGCCGACGGCGTCTTCGTTCCCGTGGACAAGGTCACCTTCGTCTATGACGACGACGTGGCGGCGGGACAGGTCATCCGCCAGACCCCCTCGTCGGGCGTCTTTCTGCAAGACGTAGAAAAGGTGGAGATCTCGCTCGTCGTCAGCCTTGGTCCCGAGATGGCGGACTTCTCGCTTCCCGCCACTTTCCGCACGGATTATAAGACGGCAAAGAATTATTTGGAGAGCGGCGATCGCCCCTATAAGCAGTTCTTCGTCAGCCATTTCGTAGAAGCGGAAACCTACGACCCCACCCTGCCCGGCGGCACGGTCGTGGGCGCATACCACAAGCACGACTTTACCCCGCTTTCGTTAGACGGCGACAAGGTGTATAAGGTCAAGACGAAGGAGATCGTTCTCGTCGTCAACCCCACCGAAAAGGAGCTCTTTGCCATTCCCGACACGGAGTGCCGCAACGCAGAGCGCGCGACGGCGTATCTTGCCGTGGCGTATCCTTATCTGACGGTGGAGGGAACCGTTACGGCACCCGAAGGGATGGAGGGCGCCAATATGCCCACGGGTACCGTGGTCGGGCTTTGCCTTGAAGACGGCACCATCATTGGATTTTTGCAGAATATTGTGAAGGAGGAGCAGCGGGTCAAGCTCGTTCTTGCCCCGTAAGGCTTATGACGGAATATAAAGAAGAGGGGATCGTCGTTCGCGGTCTTGGCGGTGCCTTTACCGTCCGCACGGATGCGGGCGCGTATTACACCTGTCGCGCCAAGGGCGTTTTGAAGCGCAACGACGGTAAGCTTCTCGTGGGCGACCGCGTGACGCTTTCCCGCTCCGAGGACGGGCAGGAGTGCGTGGTGTCCGAGATCCTTGCGCGCCGATGTGCGCTCATCCGCCCGCCGCTTGCCAACGTGACGGTGCTCGTGCTCGTGATGGCGGGCGCCTATCCCGCCCCCTCCCTTCCCACCGCTGACCGCCTGCTCGCCATTTGCGCGCACGAGGGCATCGAGCCTGTGATCGTGCTCACCAAATCCGATCTTGCGAAGGCGGAAAACGAGGCGCTTTGCGCCTTGTATCGCGATGCGGGCTACGAGGTCTATTCTACCTGCGCCACGACGGGCGCGGGGACGGACGTGCTTCGCGCGGCACTCTCCGAAAAGCTCCGTGCGGGCGGCATCGCCGCGTTTGCGGGGGCTTCGGGCGTGGGAAAATCCACCCTGCTCTGTGCGCTTTTCCCCTCGCTTGCGCTCGAAACGGGCGCGCTCAGCGAGAAAACGGCGCGCGGACGGCATACCACGCGCCACGTGGAGCTGTTTGATTTTTCGGGCGGCTTTGTGGCGGACACTCCCGGTTTTAGCCTGCTCGACTTTGAGCATTTTGACTTTTTCTCCCTCGACGACCTTTTTGACGCCTTCCCCGATTTCGCTCCCTATCGCGGTGCCTGCCGCTACGACGACTGCACGCACGTCAAGGAGGAGGGGTGCGCACTGTTAGATGCCGTCCGCGAGGGACGCGTTGCCCCCTCACGCCACGAAACCTACGCAGAGCTTTACGCCATTCTCAAAACGAAAAAATCAACCTATCCCAAGCGGTAGAGGGCAAGCGCAGTCAGCGTTTCCTACATAAAAAGAAAAGAGCAAATACGGTTTCCCGTATTTGCTCCTTTTTTTTGCGGGGGTCAGTGCTTGCCCTATTCTTGGCACGCGTGTGCCGTTTGCTCCTTTAAGTATTCTTCAAGGAGCGCGCACTGCTCGGAAAGGAATTCCGCTTTGTCCTCCGTTGCGTGAAAGTAACCCGCGCGAAAGCCCTTGACGCCGCTTTGTAAGAGTGTGAAGAGCTTTAATAGGTACCCCACGATGGCGTCGGGCGAGGGGTTTAACAGGACCTCGCAGGCGACGGAAACGGAGAGTGCGGCGAACAGTGCGAGCGGCAGAAGAAAGGAAAGGGTGCGGCGGTGGCGCTGCTTGTCGGGAGAGAGGGAGAGCGGCGCGTGGAACGCCGCGGCGGGACGCTCTGCGAGCAGGGCGCGTGGGGAAAGCGTGATCGCTTTCATCCCGTCGAGCGCGCGCAAAGCGCGCGCCTCCCGTCTTGTGCGCTCTCGCTTTTCCTTGGCACGAATGGCGGTGAGCGCTTCTTCATCCAAAAAGTGCTCGTGTAAGAGCTCGCGGCGTCGGGCTGCCGTTTCCTTCTCGGAGTACGCCCTACAAAACGCCGCAACGGATGCGCCCGAGCCGTGTGTGCTGACCGCCTCGAAGAGAGCTGTGCGTTTCGAGAGAAGGGTAGAGAAGCGCTCTTCCTTTTCCCCCTGCGCGCGGCCCGTTTCAAAGAGGGAAACGTAGATGACGTAGGAGGAGAAAAGAAGGAGAAAAAAGGAAAGGGAAAAATTGACCGTGCTGACGAAGGAAAAGGAAAGGTCGGTAAAGAAGAGCGCCGAGAAGATCAGCACCGTTGCCGCCGCGACGACGAGTCCGAGGTAGGAGAGAAGACCGCGCAGGGCGGGCTTTTTGGTGACGGGGAGAAGCCATTCGTCCTTCATACGCGTGCCTCCTTACTCGGTGTTCCGCTCCGCTCGCGCGGCAAGGCGGAAGCACAGGGCTCCCGCAAGACTTGTGGGAAAGGAAATGAGTGCGATGACGCGCACCGAGGAAAGAATGGGTGCGCTCACCGTTAAGAAAAGCCACAAAAGAAACCAGACGAGCCAAGCGGAGGGAGTTTTTAAGCGCTCACGCAGAATGCGAAAGAGGGGAATTGCGGCGAGCGTGAGCAAAAGGAGGGCAAGAAGGGAGAGGGCGCTCTCTCCCCTCCCGAGCCAGAGCGGGAAATGCTCAACCGTGGCGACGGCGGGGGGCAGGATGCAAAGCAAAAGCCCGAGGGCACGGAACAGGTGCTTCACGAGTGGGACCCTAACGTCTTTTTCAAGCGATAGTAGCTTTCCGCCATGCTGTCCTTTTGCGCCTGGGGCAGATTGACGGACGAAAGAAGCTCGTAAAACAGCTCCGTTTCGGTTGCAAGCACGGCGGCGGTGGCTTTGCGCTCCTTCTCACTCTCGGCAAGCGCCGCCTCGATGGTGGCAAGGCGCTCACCAAGGGATATGAGGGCGTCGCGGCTCTCGTGAACTGCTCCGAGAAGGGGGGCGGTCTGCGCCTTGACGTCGGTGAGCACCGCAGACGCCTCGCTCGTGAATTTTTCGGTTACCTCGCCCGTTTTTCCGAGAAGCGAGGCGAGGGCGGACAGTCCCGAGCGCACCAAGGGCAAAAGTCCCTTCTTGTAAAGAAACGCCACGAGCAGAGAGCCAAGGAGCGTTAAGGAGCCGAGGATGGTGTCCGCGTTCTCGGTGAAAAAGTCGGCAACGAGGGTGGTAAAGGGGGTGCTCTCTTCCATAGCTGCTCCGTCCTCGGGGACCGCGGCGTCCTCCGACGCAAGCACGGGTACGAGCAGAAGGAGTGCAAGCAAAAGAGAAAGCAAGGATAATGCGAGAATTTTTTTCATAAGTTCCTCCTGATTTTTAAGTAAAAAGTCTGCGGCTCTTTGCCGCGTTTTCAAGCATCGCGATGCGCTCGCGCAGGGCTTCCACCGTGCGAGTAAGCTCGCACAGGGCAAGATGCTCTTGCACGAGAAGCGCATCGGCGGGCAAGCCGACGGGCATCACGGCGGCGCCGTCGTAAAACAGGCTTTCCGCAGGAATGATGCGGTTCTCCGAGCGAAGCGCGATGCGGTTTTCGCCCTTGTGCAGGGCGGCGGGTGGCAGCGTCACCTTGCCGTGGCGGGCGATGAGGCGGCGTCCGTTGCAAAACAAGTCGTATCCTGTCGGCACCGAGATGACCGTAGGACGGCCGAGAGATTTTTCGCGCTCGGCGAAGAAGGCGTTTTTGCCATCGAAAAGAAGGGTCACTCGCTCATCTCCTCTCCGTAGATCTCGGCGCGTGCCGCCTTTTTGCACGCCTCGACAAAGTCGTAATACGTCCCGAAATTTTCGGGCTTTTCCTCCCGCCTGCGGAGCAGGGAAAGCTCCTCGGACAGGGAATACCGCTCGCGCACGAGGGCGTGGACACGGGCGGCGTAAAGAGCGTCAAGCGTGCCGTTCTTCTCGGCAAGCTTTTTTTGTGATTTCGTCATACAGACCTCCTTGCTCAAACGAGCTTCAATTGATATAAAAGGTTCACGACGGCGTTGCTGACCGCCTCGCCGTTCTCATCGACTACCTTGACGGTGTCCCCCTTTTCAAGGGGCAGATAGATCGCCGCTTCGCCGTTTTCCAAGAGGGCGGGAGGAAAGCTGTATTCCTCGTAAGGGAGCAAAAACGTCACGCAAAAGGGCTGTGCGGCAAGCAGCGCGCAAAGGGTCTCTTTCGTGGTGACGTTGGGACAGGCGAGCATCAGCCGTCCCTCCTCGTACCATACGCGGCAGGGGATCGCATCCGTTTCGTCAAACTGAAAAAAGCCGCTGGTTTTTAACGCTTCGGGCTCCTCATCGATGGGAAGGGCAAAGACGCCCGCCGTGTCCGTTTCCTCCCACGCCTCCTCTCCGCAAAGGGAAAGGGTCTTAATGTAGTTTGCGTAGAAAAACGACTCGAAATCGTAATAATTCATGTCCTGTGCATCGAACACGTGGCCGTATCCGGGAAGAGAGGTGAGCGCATCGGGGAGGGGGATGCGGACGTCCTCGTGGCGAGGCATAAACACGCCGTCCCCGTTTTTTTCTTCTAACATCACGTTTTTAACGAGAAGCTTAACGCCCGTGCTTTGACTTGCCGTGCTTGCGGCATAGACGGTAAAGCTTGCGAGCGGGATGCTTGCAGAAAGGGTATAGACGGCGCGATTGTTCTCTTGCAGAGTGACGAAGGCGTCCTTTTCGCTTCCGTCCGCAAAAGACAGACGAATTAAAATACGTGACGCGCTGCGCTCGGCAAGGTGGTCAAAGCTCAAAACGTAATCTCCCACAGGCAAGGGCTCCTTTAAAGAAAGCGTGACTGCCGCCGTGCCGCTTGCTTGGGAATCCCCCGTCCAACGGTTTTTTGCGCAGATCAGAAAGGCTCGTGCCGTGTGAATAGGACGCAAAAAGCTCGTCTTTTCGTGCGTTTCGGGAATGATGTAGGCGTTAAAGGAAAGCTGAAAGCGAAAATCCGAAAAGACGGTGTCGGCGGCGGCAGAAAACGAGAGCGTGGTTGCCATTTCTTCGTCAGCGGAGGCGATAGGCTTCAGCGTGCTTTTCGTTTTTCCCGTTTCAAGAGCAAACGTGAGGGATTCGGTGCCTTTTGAAAAGACGACCGAAATGCTGGGACTCTCGCCCGCACTCGTTACTTCGCCGCCAAGATAAAAGAGCTTTAAGGCGTAAGCAAGCATTTTGGCAGGGATATAAAGCGGGATCTCGACGCTCGCACCCGCCGCAAGGGTACCGTTTAAGACGAGGGAGCTCGTTTGTGCGTCGTAGGTGAGCGAGAGCCCGTCCGTCCCGGGAAACAAAAAGGGAAGCGCCGCCTCGGGCATCAGATTTTCGGCGCTTGCCGCCTTGGGCGGGTTGTGCCAGAGCGTACAAAGCATCGCGTTTCCGAGGCTGTTTTGGGGCGGTGTGATGGTGGCACCCGTGTGCTCCGTGTAGTCGTAATAGTAGATCGTGTCCTCCGCCGCACGCTCCAAGACGGAGACGCGCCTGGAAAAGGCGGCGGTGACGTCATCGACCTTCTTGCGAAGCACCTCCGCCAGCTCTGCAAGCAGATCCTTTTTATAAAAGATTAGGCGGTTATCCTTGCTGATGGACGCGGCGTAGATGCAATCCCCCTCTCCCACCGTTTCCACGGAAATGAGCTTAAGCGCATCCACGTCCTTTTCCAAAACCTCAAGGATCTCGGCAAGCGGACGCGCACCGTCGGGCGCAAAATACGTAGCAAGCGAGCCGTCGGCGACGTCGCGAAAGAGGTCTTCGAGAGAATGTCCCTCGAAAATGTGGGTAGCGATGAGCGAGGCAAAGCTCTCGCTCGCGCCCTTTTCCTCGAAAAGTCCCAAGGAATCCACGAGGTCGTTCAGGGCATCCGCAAGTAAGAGTGGAAGCGCGTCAAAGGCGGCGCGCAGCTCACTTGCTGAAAGCACCTCGCCCGAATAGAGAGAGGGAAAGGAAGGACGCGAGGGCAGATTGCTGATGCGGCACGCTTCGATCTCCGAGGGTTTGATTTTATAAATAGGCATAGTTTTTCCTTTCCGAGGCGGCTTTTGCCGCCTCTGTTTTTATGGCTTGATCCTTCCCGACGGGTAGAAGGAATAGGTGAGTGAAAAAATACCGAAGGGTGCGCGGTGAGCGCTCGACTCGAACAGGTATTGCTTATAGCACCAGCCGCGCTCACGCTCCCGAAGCGGGACGCTCGTAAAATCGTCCGTGGTGAAGGTGAAGGCGGAAAAGTCGGTGTCGGCGGCGTCGGCGGCACCCGGGGCGAGCGTATCGCACAAACGGAAGGGGTGGCGGTCGGTGCGCACGAGCACCGAGATCTTACCGCCCGCAAGGGTCTTGAGCTTGACCGTTGGACTGCGCGGGACGGTGTCCTTGGCGTATTGGGGCGCATCGCCGTCGTCCGTCGCAAGCGCGCACGCGCACCGATAGGGGTGTCCGTCAAAGGAGTAATAATAGCGGTGGATCTTTCCGCTTTGTGCGCGCTCCCCGATGGGCTTGACAAGGCACGCACAGTCGCCGTCGTGGTAAACGTCGGCAAAGATCAAGGCGTCGTAGCGGTCGTCGTGGCGCTCATAAAGCCGCTCGCGCGTGAGCATATCCTCGCTGAACAGGCGGGGGAGCATCTTGTTTAGCGCGCTGTAGGTGCCGTCCTCGTTCTTGAGGTAGCGAGGGGTGGGGGCACAGCGGTACAGCGCCTGTCCGCGCTTGTCGGTGTTGAAGCACCCAACGGCGCCCTCTGCCGTGCCGTAGTAGAGCGCGTGCTCGGTGGCGCAAAGCACCGTCGCAGGGAAGAAGGTACCGCCCTTGCGCTCGCCGTCCGTATCGACGGGATAGGAGCCCTCTGCTTCCTTGGAGTAATAGACCTGACCGCCTGTAAGCGTGAGGGAATACACGGGTCCCGCCGCCTCCTCGCCCACGCGCGGATGGATGCAAAGACCCTGCTCCGCCCCGCCCTCGGGAAGGTGTGCCGTATAGCGATATACGGGCACGTCCCCCGCATAGGAGCCGACACCCGAAAGCCGATACCATTCGTATTCGGCGCTCCCGCCCGTAGCGGTGCGGCGCTTGGCGTTTCCGAGGTATATCCGACCGTTTGTCAGCAGATAAAAAATCCCCTCGAAAATTGCCGCCGAGGCGTTTGCCGTGTCCTCGTTTGCAAGATGCAGATCCACGGCACCCGAGCGGGGAAGCAAAATGCGGTCGTTTTCCGTATCGCCCGGCACGAGGGCAAAGAGCCCGCGCTTACCGAGAAAAAGGGCTTCTCCGTCGTAATGGAGCGCAAGATCTCCCGCAACGCCCACCCCGGGGAAGGATGACACGGTGGGATAGACGCGGGGGACGAGGTCGTTTCCGCCCGATGCGGGGGTATGGAAGAAGATCTCGCCCTCCCCGCCGCCGTGCGCCTTGCAAACGGCAAGCAGTCCGCCCGTCACGAGAAAGGCGCGGTTGGGAACGGCGCCCGTGCCGTCGTTGAAATAGTTGAAGCACCCGACGTAGAAGGGATTGTTAACGCCGCTGTCGTCGGGCGCCGAGAAAAAGACGGTGTTGGGGAACTTTTCGTTGCCCGTGAAGAAGACGCGCCCGTCGTATTTTCCCACGGTGCGACACCCGCAAAGGGCGTCCCGCCCCTCCGTGCCAAAGCCGCCGCCGATCTCGGAAAAACGGGTGGGGGAAACCGTCGCGCGCACGGTTAAGCGTTTTCCCTCCACAAGCGCGGGACTTGACACGAATAGCTCGACGTGGGTGACGAGCTCGTCCGTGCGCACCTCGCGGTAGCGGATGTAGCCGTCCTCGTAGGGAAGGAAGGATTGCGCAAGCACCGTCCCCCCGAGCGCGACCTCACAAAGCGAAAGACAGGGCTCGTACAGCGGATAGCGATAGACGGTCCCGCTGCTCTCAAACGGCTCTGCCGAGAAGACTACCTCGGCGCCCGCCGCCGCGGGATCGGCACCCTCTGCGAAGGTGATGGCGGCATACTCTTCCTCGGTGCCTCCAAAGCGCACCTCTGCGAGCGACTGGCAATAGGTGAAGGCACCCTCGTCCACGTGGTTGAGCGCCCCCGCGCCAAGATAAAGCTGGGAGAGGGACAGACAACCGAAAAAGGCTTCCCTGCCGATGCCGTAGGTTTGAGAGGGGAGCGACAAGACCTTAAGGGCGCTGTCGCCGTAAAAGGCGCGCGGACCGATCAGGGTGACCGTTTCGGGGAGCGAGATGGAGAGAAGACCCATCATCCCCGCAAAGCCGTCCGTGGCGACTGCCGTCACCGTATAGCTTTCGGCGCCGATCTTGACGCTCGGGGGGACGGTGACCTTGCCCACGCCCCGATATTCCTTTGACATTCTCACAGTGCAGGTCTTTTCCTCCTCATTCAGTACCGAGAATAAAAGACCGTTTTCCGTGACGGCGCTCTCGTACGCGCCGTCGGCAGTGAAGGCGATGCGCACGGTGTTCGAGAGCAGATTGCGCTGCTCGTGCGGCACGCCGTTGAGGTAGGTTAAGGGCACGTAGGCGAGAGATTCGTTTTGATCAAGCGTTAAGAGCGTTCCGTCGCGCTCAATGCAAAGGTACCTGCCCCCGATCAGAAGGCAAAGCCGCTCGCCAAAGGAGAATGCGCAGCCCTTTTCCGCCTTTACGGTGACGTCGAGGGGCGCGACCGCCGCGAGCGTGAGGGGATAGTTGCGCAGCCGCTCGGGAAAGCGGAAGAGCCGCTCCCCTGCGTGGACGACGAGGTAGTCCTCGCCCCCGACGCGATGGCGGAAGATGCCGAGCACGGGCGCGCCGAAGCGGGCAAAGGAGCGAAAGCCGGGAAAGCTCTCGGTGGCAACGCCGTCGGTGGCGACGGGATCGCACCACATATTTTCAAGGAAAGCAAAGTGCTTTCGCGACACCTCCGAGGGGTCGGAGGAGAGGTCCACGCCGCGCAAGGCGGTATAGTAGCGGTGATAAATTTGGTTGCCGCTGAAAGAATATCGGCTCGTTTTCATCCTTTATCCCATCCGTTTCGTATCAGAATTGACGCACCGCCGTGGCGGTTAAGGCATCGCGAAAGCTCCTCCGCCTCGGTGTGGTAGAGCGAGAGGTAGTGGGTGGCAAGCTCCCCGCGGTCGTCGAGCCAAAGGTAGGACGCCACGAGCGGAGCAAGCAGGCTTTCCGCGTAAGGGGCAACGTCAAGCTCCTCGTCTAAGCAGTCCACCGAAAGCTGTCTTGGGCGGTGCAAATACCGTACCGTGAAGGCGCCCGCAAGCCCGCGCGCCAGGATGATGCGGCTCCCTTCCACACGGAAATCCCTGCCCTCGACGGGTCGGACGTCCTCCCCGAAGAGGACTTCTCGGGGAAACCCCGAGAAGTCCGAGACCAGCTCGGCAAGGTCAAAATCGGCGCTCCGCTTCCCGTCAACGACGGGAAGGGAGTACAGAGAAATGCGGGGAAAGCGTCTTGCGATACGGGAAAGAGAAAGATTTGCCGCACGGTAAAAATACGGCTCGTTATCTTCGAGTGTTCTGGCAAAGCCCATTTGCGCGACCGTGGTGTATAATTCTTTTCCTGTCATAGCGGCGCTTCCTTTACAGCTTGGTCGCGCCCTCTACCGTGCTCTCGGAATCTACCGCAAGCAGGATATGCTTGTAGGTACCGAAGCCCACGCCGAAGCGGCATCTGCCGTTCCAGATGTAGTTGCCCGTGTGGTTATCCACCCAGTTGGAAACGGTGAGGGGAACGCGGTTGAAGAACATATTGCCCGAGAGGTTCTTGTTCGCCTCGCTGGACATAATGAGCACACGGTCGTCCTCGCTCTGCCAGCCGGGCATCACGACGATGTTCCAATTGCCGTATTGCAGATTGATATCGTTGTAGCCGTTGCCGAGCGCGCCCTCCGAGCCGCATACCTTCTTGACGATAGCCTCCGCCATCGGGCGGTTGCCGGGCAGAATGATGGTGTCGGCAGTGTAGCCCAGGATCTCGCCGTTTTCGTCCTTCATATTGCGGATCTTGGCGGCAAGCTCACCGAGCGCTGCCTCAAAGGCGGCGGTGGAGGCGATGCGGGCGTCGCCCGTGCCGCTCTTAAAGACGTCGCCGAAGAAGTAGTTGCTCTGCGTGCCGTTTGCGCGTCTGCCGCCGTAGGTGTGGGCGGAGGAGAAGAGCGGCTCGCCGTCGGGTGCGGTCAAATCGAGCTTCGCCTTGGCGAATACGCCCTCCTTCTCGGTGCCGTGCGAAAGCGCGTACTCGCAGATCTTGTGCATCGTCTTGTAGTAGGCGCGGGTGAAGTTCTCCGCGCGGCGGCGGGCGTCGGCGGCGACGCCGTAGTTGGCGTCCTCCATCATCTGTGCGGTGATGGTGAACTCCTTCATAAACTGGATGTGCTCGATGAACTTGCGGTAGGTTTCCTCCACCGAGTCGTTTTCGGCACCTGCACCCTCCTCGGCGGCGGCAAAGACGCCAAATTCGTTCTGACCGACGATGGTCTCGCCGAACTTGGAAGAGCGCTCGACGTTGAAGAGCCAGTCACAGATGCCTCCGCGCTTGGTCTGCAAGTCGCTTTCGTGCTCAATGACCATCTTGATGGGGGTTTCAAGCTTACCGATGGCGGCGTTGGAGAAGCCGCTGTTTTCAGAATAAATGATCGACATATCGTGTTTCCTTTCTTACGTTGTTTTTAGTTTGCGAAGCGGACGGTGACGGTATCGCCTGCCGCCTTGGCGCCGTTTGCAGAAACGAGCTTTGCGCCGCGCTTGGAGGAGTCGGCGGCGGTTGCCGAGAGGGAAAGACCGTCGGATGCGACGAGATATTCCTTGCCCTCGACGAGCGTGGTAGCGGCGGCACCCAGCGGGACCTCAAAGACCATTTCGGGGAAAATGGGGGTGGCGAGGATCTCCTTGCCCTCCGAGTCCGCCAGCACGAGGTGCGTGGGGAGCGCGGTGGAGGAGGCACTCATTTTGGTGAGCGCACCGCCCGAGATGATAACGGGGGTACCGTACTTGACGGTGGCGGCAGAGGTGAGCGCGATGCGAGAGGGCTCGGGTACGCCCGTTCTGCCGTTTAAGATCTTTAAAAGATGAAACATAGCTTTTTTCCTTTCGTTCGTTTAATCGTTGTTTTTTTGTGTGACACGGCGGTACAGCGCGTTGATCTCGCTGTCCGAAAGACCGTAAAAGAGAGCGCGGGCATTTTTTAATTCGCTCGGTGCCAGCCCCTCGGGCGCCGCCTTTCCGCCGCGCGGTGCTACGGCGCGCAGATGGGCTCTGCCATCCGTGCGCGGAAAGCGGGGTGCGGCGGCGGCAAGTGCCTCCTTTACCGAAAGACCGAGGTCACGCAGCTCGGCAAAGCGCGCGGCAAAGGGCAATTCGCCCAAATGTGCGGCGGGCGCGTAGGCGGGGTCGAGGCGCTTGATCTCGGCAAGGTCCTCCTCCGCCATTTTCGCGTAATCAACGGGCGCCTCCTCGGCGGGAGGCTCGGTGGGTACGCTCTCGGCGTCCGCCGTCACGACGGGAGCGTCGGGTGCGGGCGCTTCCTCTGCGGGCGCGCCGTCAGTCGGTACGGCGTCGGCAGAGGGGGTGACTTCGTCAAGAGGGGTGTCCTCGGTAAACTCCGTGCTCATACCGATTTCCTCTTGCCCGTGCGCAGATCGTCACCCTTGGTCACGGTTGCGCGGGGATCGCCCTTGCCGACCTGGCTCGGGGCTTCGATCTTGCCACCGCGATTGGTGGCGTAGGGGTTCTTGGTGGTTTTGATTTCCTTCATAGCGTTTCCTTTCTTGTTTTTGTTTTTTAGGGGGGCGCCCCTCTTAATAAAAGAGGTTTGCATCCATACCCGGAAATTTGTGTGAGCCGATGACGAAGGTGGAGATCTTCGCGATCTCGTCCGCCATCGCGGGGGACAGTCCTTGCAAAAGCGCGAACTTGTAGGCGTCCTCGTAGAGATAGCCTTGGGACACCGCCTGACTCGTCACGTACTTGCGGTAGCTGTCCGAGCCACGGTAGATCGTGATGGCTTGGTCCGCGATCCGATTCGCCGTCTCCTTGTCAAAGCCGCGTGCGGTGGTGAGGAAGGTGACGGCAGAGGTCTTGTCCGATATCTCGCGCTTTAAAAGCTCGTTTAGCGCCGCCGTTTCTGCGCTCGTGGTCTCTACGGGCTCCGAGGCGCTTTGCAAATAGGAAAGATATCCCTTTTGGTTTTCGATCTCCGTTTTCTTTTTGTTTGCAAGGGCGTTTTCCGTGGCGCGTGCGCGCTCCGTCAGGGCAACGGTGTTTAAGTAATCGCTGTAACCGCTCCCCGTAAGACCGCGCGCGGCAAGGCTTGACGCGCGCTCTCCGTATTCGGCGAGAGAGGCGGCGTAGCGGTTTTCGGCGGCGCGCTTGGCTTCGCCGTATTCCCGCTTGGCGTCCTTACCGTACAGTGATACCCAGCCCTCATAATCCGAGATCTTCTGGTTCTTGAGGTAGTCCTTGAGATAGCTCTGTAAGCTTGCCATACGCATCTCCTTTCATTCGTTCTTCCTCCAAGCGGCCACGGAAATATTCGACGTTTTCCTTGGCGCCGGGGTAGTGTGCGCGCTCCTGACACAGCCAATAGTGCAAAAGCGTTGCGCTTTCCGCGGGGTTGCCAAGCGTTCCCGCGTTGAGGTTTTCGAGGTTTTTCTCCCACAAAAGCTCCCTCTGCTGCTCCACACAGCTCCCAAGGTCCACCGAAAACAGAAAATCGTCGTTGTACTCGTAGCGCCCCGTTTCGGGATGATAGACGATAAAGTCGTAGCGGTTGAACAAGGCGTTCTTCTGTCTGCCGAAGGCGTCGCGATAGGAGATGGGACGGCATTCGTCCGCATACGCCAGATGGTACTCGAAGAGGATGCGATCCAACTCCGCGTAGGCGGTCTGCTTCATCTTGCGCTTGGACTCAAGCCTGCCCGCCGCCTGCTCCACGAGCAGCTTTTTGGCGTAGCCCGAGGTCGCGGAGCGATCCGACATGCCGAGATAGGTGTCCGAGATACCGAGAATGCGCTTGGCGTGCTCGTAAAGACGGTCGGATTGGGCGATGTCCTGCGCAATAGAGGGCGTGGTGTCTAACACACCGTAGCGCTCCTTTTCGTCCCCCGTGCGCAGCTTGATGATCTGTCCGAAGATGGAGTTGTCAAGCGTCAGCTCCGCGTCGTCGGGAAGAATGGGCGTGACGCCCGAGCGCATCAGCTTTTCAAGGATGCGGCTTTCGATCTTGTTGATCTGCTGTTGCTGGGGGCGGATGAATTCGCAATCCGACTGCCCGTACAGCGACTTCTCCTCCGAGGTGTTCTTGCGGATGACGATGGGGAAGCGTCGGGGACGGTAATAGGGAACGTGGGTGGGGACGAGCTCTGCTCCCCGCAAATTCCCCTCCTCGTCGATATCGGGCGAGAGGGCGGGCAGGGTGCGTCCGTCGGTGAGCGGAAGGTCGTAGGAAAAGAATTCCTCCTCCACGGACGAGAGGCTGAGTGCGGGACGAGCGCAAAGGCAAAGGCATTCGCGCTTGCCGCACTTTTTGCAAGTCATCTCCTTGCGGGCGTAGTAGTCCTCGTGGTCGAGAAGCACCGCGTCACCCGAGTAGGCAAAGGCGCAAACGCGCCCCTCTTCATCCCGCCAGAAGGCGAGGATAAGCTCCACAGTGTCAAGCTCGTCCCCCTCCTCACCCTCCTCGCGGAGCAGAGAAAGCGGAACGCCGTAGCGCCGTGCGACCTCCTCGGCGGAGGTGCTGAAGCGCAAGAAGCAATATTGCATTTCCTCTACGTCATATACGCCCGGCTCGGGAACGAAATCCATCGGGGAGAGGCAAGAAAGCCGTACACCCCCGTGCGCGCCGTTCTTGTGAATGGTGGAATCCCACTCGACAAACCACACGCTTCCGCCGTAAACGTAGGTGTAGCGCTCGTCGATGTCGTTGAGCTTTTCAAAGGGAAGCTCGCGGCGCAGCGCCGCACAAAGCCGCTCGATTGCCTTGGCACAGCGGTCGTTTTGCTCGGTATATTGCTTCGCCTCGGCGGCGGGTGTGGGGATGAGAGTGGAGACCTGCGACTCGATCAGCTCGTAGGTAATGTTGCGCACGACCGTGGCGTCACGGGTGGCGCCGTCCAGCGAACGGGAGCCCTTGTATTGAGCGCGGTGTCGCTCAAAGCGCTCGAAAAGCGCGCTGTGGCGGTCGCGGCTTTTTTGGTAAAGTGTCTTGAAATAGGCAAGACGGTCCTTGATGTTGGATAAATTCATAGAGGTTCTCCGTATTTTTCTTTAAGATAGCGCCGCTCCTCTGCCCCTGCGTTTCGGTAATCCTCCCACATATCCTCGCTCCAATAGCGTCGGCTCGTTGCCACCGCTGGGGTGGCGGGATGCGTAAAGGTGATGGCAAAGCCGCGAAGCGCGTCGGGTGCGTGTGTGATCGCGTGCGGCTCGCGTAGCGTGTCGCAAGGCGCCGCAGGGTCGATCAAAAGCATCGGCAGACAGCGGATGAGCTCGCGACAGTTGCGGAAGATTTTTAAACGCGGCGTACCGTCCGCTTTTTCCTTGAGCAGCTCCTTGACGGCGAGCCAGCCCGCCTCGCGCTCGTTGGAGGATTTGGTGAAATGGACACCGTTCTCCGCAAAAAGGATGGCTTTGCTTTTTCCCGTTTCCTGGGAGCGGCTCCAAAGGTCGGGCGGTGCGAGCGTCGCATAGATAGTTTCCTTCCCGTTGTACGCGGCGATCGCCTTAGCGGCGTCCGAGATGATCAGATCGCTCTCGCACAGCTCACGATACACGTAGCTGTCCCCCTCGGGGGAGATGGCGATCCACAGACACGCAAGGCGGTCAAGCCCGTAGTCGATAGAACGGTAGCGCCGCCAGTGCTCGGGAATGGGAAAGGGGTCGCAGGTGTGCTTTTCCTCCGAAAATTCGTGAAAATACTGTCCTTCGAAAATGTTCCAATCACCGTACAGAAGGGCGCGCCGCTGGCTTTCGGGCAGGGCGCAAAGGCGCTTTTTGTAGTCGGGGTCGCCCGATGTGAGAAAATGGTTGTCGTCGATCTTCGAGGGGATGAACAGCCGCGTGTTTTCCCCCGCGGAAAAAACCGTTTCGGGCGGGGCGGGATCGATAAATCTCTCCTTGACCCATACGTGTCCGACACCGCCCGGGTTGGTCGAGGACTTGACCTGCTTTGGATATCCGCTCGTGCCGCGCAATCTGGATATCAGATAAATATATTGGAATTCCGTGAAGTGCGTCAGCTCATCAAATCGGATCACGTCGTATTCCGCCGACTGATACTGGAATACGTCGTTTTCCGTGGCGCAATAGCCAAAGTCGATAAGACTTCCGTTCGTGAATTTCCCCGTATGCTGCGAGGCGTTGTAAGAGTAGATGTCCTTCGGGTACAGTCCGAGAGAAACGCGGATGAGCGATTTCTCAAGCTCGGCGTAGGTGCGGCGCAGGATCAACTGCTTGGAGCGGGGATAGCGCACAGCGTAGCGCAAGGCGTCTACGAGCTGTCCGTAGGATTTCCCGCCCCCCGCCGCACCGCCGAAAAGGACCTCCGTGGCGTCTGCCTTCAAAAAGGCAAGCTGTTTTTTCGTTACGGCGACAGTCATACGTCACCTCCTTTCTTCTCGTTTTCATCGGGTTCCTTTAAAAGGATCTCCACCGCAAAGGGGTCCTTCTCCTCGCGCACCTCGTCAAAGCCGAAGCGCGAGAGCAAAAGAAACTTGGCAAAGGAGCCGTCAAGGCGGCGGTGAAGCGCGCCGTCCGTGATGCGGTCGGCAAGGATCTCCTCGCACTCCGCATAGATCCTAGCGAAGGCGGAGCTTTTCTTGCATAGACCGCGAAGGGTCGCTCCCGTCATCCCCACGGCGTTCGCGAAGCGGACAAAGGAGGGAAGATCCTCTTTGTATTCGCTCCCCTCGCATCCCGCGGTACGGAAGTAATGAAGCATTCTTTTTGCAAGCTCCTTGGTGCGCACGGCGCGTCTCCTTTCGTTCGTTTTTTTCTGTCGTCTCCCGACTACGCTATTATTGTAAAACAAAAGTAACTCCCGATGGGACCAAAAAAACCCCCCTTTTTTTGACCCTATTTTGAGTAACGGCAAAAAATGGCAAAATTCGACCCCTTTTGCGGCGCAAAAAAAGCAGTCCGTTAGCGTAGTGCCCTTAAAGGCACTACGCAGCGATATAAATCCCTTGCGGGATTTGCGATATACGCGGTGGCGCGTGCGATATATCTTCGATGCGATATGCCCTTTCGGGCGTGAAGGGGATTTATATCATATCGCAACCGACCGTGGGGGAGGTTATATCGCATTTGAGCGCGAGCGAAAATATATCGCATTTGCGAAAGCAAATATATCGCCGCAAAAAAGCTTATGTGTCCACAGAAGCAGTGCTTACAAAGAAAAGAGGACAGAGAGTGTAAAAACATTCTCTGTCCTTTTCTTGTCGGTGGGTAGATCGTTCTATCAAATTTTAAAAACCGTCCTTAGGAGCACGTCTCAATCAGACTGCTTTTTTAAGAAAAATATTCCTCGATGATGGACGCGACGCGCTCTGCGGTGTGCCCGTCGCCAAAGGCGTCGCTGGGATGGCGGGGGCGCGGGGCGTCGAGGTGCGCGGTGAGCGCCTTGCGGACGGCATCCCGCTCCGTGCCGACGGGGAAGAGCACGCCCGCCTCCACCCCCTCGGGGCGCTCGGTTTCCTCTCGGAGCACGAGCGTGGGGACGCCAAGTGCGGTCGCCTCCTCGCAAACGCCGCCACTATCCGTCAGCACTACCGCCGCGCGGTAGAGAAGGTTGGCAAAGTCGCGGCGGGAAAACGGTGCGCAAAGACGGACGCTCTGCTCGCCTCCAAGCGCCGCGCGAATGGGATGTGACACGGCGGGGTTGGGGTGGACGGGACAAAGGAGCAGCGCGTCGCTTCGTGCGCGTAGCGCCTCGCGCACGCCCTCGCAGACAGCAAGGAGCGGCGCGCCGATGCTTTCGCGGCGATGCATCGTCAAAAGCACGAGCTTTTTTTCGGGAACAAGGAGAGGGTGGGTAAAATCGGGCGTGATCACCTCCCACAACCCGTCGATCACGGTGTTGCCCACCCGAAAGACGCACGCCGCCTGCTTTCCCTCACGCAGTAAAGCCGCCTCGGCACGCGCGGTCGGGGCAAAGCACAGGGTGGAGAGGGTGTCGATGGTGCGGCGGTAAAGCTCCTCGGGAAAGGGGGCAAAGGGGGTGTTCGTGCGGAGCCCCGCCTCCAAATGAAGGACGGGGATCGTTTCATAAAACGCTGCAAGCGCCCCGCAAAACGCCGTCAGGGTGTCGCCGTGAACGAGAAGGGCGTCGGGCGTCTCGGCTTTTAAAATGCTTTCAAGGTGGGAAAGGCAAAGGGCGCTTTTTTCACAAAGACTTCCTTTTATATTAAAAGAGAGGTCCGCGCGGATGCCGTGCTCGGCAAGCGCTCCCTCTAAAAGCTCCGCGTGTTGACCCGAGGTGCAAAGGCGCGTCGTAAAGCGCCGCCCGCGGCACGCGCGCAAAAAGGGCGCGATCTTCACCACCTCGGGGCGCGTTCCGACGAGAACGAGTAGTTTTTTGGGCATAGCCTCACCTCCTGTGCTACTGTATGAGGTGCGCCGAGGAAAAATGCCTGTGCTTTTTTAGAGGATTTTCCCATATAGTTTGGTACGGCTTGCCGTGCAAAGACGCTAAACAACGGCAAAATGCAAACAAAGCTTTACTTTTGGGGGAAATATGGGAGAATTTCTTTTGGGCGGCGCGCTTCCGCTCCTTCTTTTTGCGGTGGGACTTCTTTATGCGGTGGCGTTGCGGGGGTTCCCGCTTTTGCATCCCGTGCGCACGTTGCGCGAGCTGACACGGTGCGGACGCTCCTCCTTGCGGGCGCTCTCGGTGGCGCTTGGCGGTACGCTCGGGGTGGGGAACATCGCAGGGGTCGCGCTGGCGCTCTCCGCGGGCGGCGCGGGAGCGCTGTTTTGGATGTGGGTGAGCGCCGCGCTCGCGATGTTCTTGAAATACGGCGAGATCGTGCTTGCCGTCCTCACGCGTAAGCGGGGGAGCGACGGCACCTGGCAGGGCGGCGCGATGGTCTATCTGCGCACGCGCGGCGGTACGCTCGGACGCGTGGCGGCGGCACTGTTCTGTCTTTTGTGCGTTCTTTGTGCACTGACGCTGGGCGCCCCCGTGCAGAGCAACACGGCGGCGTCCGCCGCGTTTGATACGCTGGGCGTTCCGCCCGTGGCGGTGGGCGGGCTTCTTGCCGCCTTGACTGCGCTCGCGGTTTTTGGGGGCTTTGGCAAGATCGCGAGCTTTTGCGAAAAGCTCATCCCCTTGATGAGCGTGCTTTACCTTTGTTTGAGCCTTTGGGCGGTCGTCACCCATATCGAAAGCCTTCCGCGCGCGCTTTCGTGGGTGGTGCGGGACGCCTTTTCCTTTCGGGCAGGGGGCGCGGGGGTGCTTGGCTTTCTTTCCGCGCGCGCGGTGCGCTACGGGGTAACGCGCGGTCTTCTTTCCCACGAGGCGGGCGCGGGGACCGCGCCCCTTGCCCACGTTGCGGCGGAAAACACCGCCGCCTCGCAGGGGGTGCTAGGGATGCTCGAGGTGGGGATCGACACCTTCGTCTTTTGCACGGCGACGGCGCTCCCGCTTTTGATCGCGTACCCCGACGGGCTCCCCGCGCTTGGGGGGATGGTGCTGGTAAACGCTGCCTTTTCCTTGCTCGTCGGGCGGATAGCACCTCTTCTTCTTGCCGTGTCCGTGCTTCTTTTCGCGTATGCGACGGTGCTTGCGTGGTGCCATTACGGAAAATGCGCCGTCCGCTATCTGACGAGTAGCGGAACGGCGCAAACGGGTTATTTGTGTCTTTACGTGGCGCTCGTGTTCTTTGGCGCCCTTTGGAAGGAAGGGTGGCTTTGGTCGGTCACCGACCTTGCGATCTCGCTTTTGACGATGCTGCACGGTGCGTGTCTCGTGCCGCTCTTGCCCACGGTCGTCGCGGCAAGCCGCGAAGCGGGCTTATTCGGTGGGAAGCGTGTCCTTTTCCGTCGGCGCGGTGAGCGACAGGCGGTCAAGCGCCGCAAGAAAGTCCTCGGGCAGGGGGGCGAAAACGGAAAACGCCGCTCCGCTTGCGGGGTGACGGAAGGAAAGGCGCGCGGCGTGGAGCATCGTGCGCGCAAAACCCTCACCCTCTCTGCCGTAAAGAGCGTCGCCCACGATGGGGAAGCCCATATGTGAGAGGTGTAAGCGGATCTGATGCGTGCGCCCCGTTTGGGGAAACACGGCGAGAAGTGCGTGCGTGGGAGAGGCAGAAAGCCTACGGAAACGGGTGAGCGCGTGCGCGCCCTCCTCGTGGATCTCGCGGAGCATCACGCTATGCGGCTTGCGGCGGATGGGGAGCGCGATCTCGCCTGATGCGGGCGGGGTCCCTTCTACCAAGGCGAAATATACCTTTTCCATCCCGCCGCCTTGCATCTCCTCGGACAGCAAATGCGCGCTGTGGGCATCCCGTGCCACCAGGACGACACCGCTCGTTTCACGGTCAAGACGGGTGATGGCGCGGAAGATGAAGGGCGCGCTTGCATAGCGGTGGGCAAGTGCGTTGGCAAGAGTGTCCTCGTAGTGTCCGTGCGAGGGGTGCGTGGGCATTCCCGACTCCTTGTTGCACAAAACGAGGGCGTCGTCCTCGTACAGGATGGATAGGGGAAGGTCGCTTGGCACGAGGTTGTCGTTTGCCTTTTCGTCGTCAAGCGCAAGAGTGAGCTCGTCCCCCGCGCGAAGCTGTGCGCGCACGGTCACGGGGGCGCCGTTCAAGAGGATGCCGTGCGGCTTTTGCTTTAAGCGGGAAACGGCACGCGTGGAAAGATGTAAGCGTTCCTTTAAAAAGGAACGGAGGATGCAAGCATCCTCCGAGCAAATCACGATCCTCATCAGCGGTAAAGGCGGATATGGCTGACGACGCTGCCGCCGCAAGCCTCCAAGCGCTTGACGCGGGTAAGATAGCTGTCCTCGCTCATTTCGACGGTGAGGAAGGCGTTTTCCTCCGAGGAAAGAGGCTCCGTTTCGCCAAAGATGATCTGGGCGGCGTTTGCGTCCACGCCCTCGACGACCACGTAACGGCGCGCCGAGAAGAAGGAAATATCGGTCAGCGCGTCGCTCTCGGCATTTGCGAAGAGGGGACGCTGTGCCACGCCGCGCGCGATCTTATCCACGTCGGCAACGACGGCGCTTGCGGTGGGCGCGGCGCCCGCACCTCTGCCGTAGAACATCACGTCGTCCACGAAATTGCCGCGGACAAGCACGCCGTTATAAACGTCCGAGATGCCTGAAAGCGGGGACTCGGCGGGAATCATAAAGGGCGCGACGAGCAAGAACAGATCGCCCGAGCGCGTAGCAAGGTAACGACCCAGCAGCTTGATGGAATAGCCGATCTTTGCCGCCGCCGCGACGTCCTCCGCGCGAATGCCGCGGATGCCCTCGGTCAAGATGTGATCCGCCGAAAAGAGCTTGCCCGAGGCAAGTGCGCCGAGAATGGCGATCTTGCGTGCGGCGTCGTGACCCTCCACGTCTGCGGTGGGGTCGCTCTCGGCGTATCCCTTTGCCTGTGCCTCGGCAAGTGCCGCCTCAAAGGAAGCACCCGAGGAAAACATACGGGTCAAAATATAGTTGGTCGTGCCGTTGAGAATGCCCGAGATCTCCGAGATCTCGTTGTGACCCAGCTCATTCGTCAGGGGCGAGAGCACGGGGATGCCACCGCCGACCGCCGCCTCAAAGAGATAAAAGCAGCCCTTTTCCTTGGCGATCGCAAGCAGCTCCGCACCGTGGGTGGCGACGAGCTCCTTATTGGAGGTCACGACGCTCTTGCCCGCAAGCAGAGCGCGGCGAGTGAAGTCGTACGCGATCTTCGCGCCGCCGATCACCTCGATTACGAGCGAGATCTCCTTGTCCGATTCGACGACCGAGAAATCCTTGATGATCTTATCCGCAAAGGGCGAATCGGGAAACTCGCGAATGTCCACGATGTATTTGATTTCGATGGGCTCGCCCGCGCGTGCCGCGAGCAGCTCCGCGTTCTTGACGAGCATGTCCGCGGTACCGCCGCCGACCGTGCCGAAGCCGAGAATAGCAAGCTTCATAAATCTACCTCCAAAGCCCGCCGCAGGGACGAAAGCGAAAAGCGTGCCTGCACGGGGAATGATTCTTATTATCGTTCTTTATTTTACCATATCCTACAAAAAAAATCAAGAGAAAACGCGACTTTTTCCCACTTCTTTTCTTGGCGGTTGTGCCGCGGTGAGAATAAGGAGAAAAAAGGAAGGCAAAAAACGAATTTTTACACATTTTTTGACGAAAAAAAGGTTGACATTTTTTTTTGCTTTTGGTATAATAATCGATAATAATAAAAAGTAAGGAGAACCCAAGATGAACGAGAAGATTCTGATGGAAGGCTTGACCTTTGACGACGTGCTTCTGATCCCGCAGGAAAGCAACATCCTGCCCGCAGACGTAACGCTGAAGACCCGCCTTACGAAAAAGATCTGGCTGAATATGCCTCTGCTCAGTGCCGCGATGGACACGGTCACCGAGGCGGAAATGGCGATCGCGATGGCGAGAGAGGGCGGTATCGGTATCATTCACAAGAATATGCCGCTTGACCGTCAGGTGGAGCTTGTAGAGTGCGTAAAGCGCAACGAGAACGGCGTCATCACCAATCCCTTCTTCCTCTCCCCCGAGCACAAGGTACAGGACGCGGAGGATCTGATGCACCGCTTCCGTATTTCGGGCGTGCCCGTCTGCGTGGATGGCAGACGTCTCGTCGGCATCATCACCAACCGTGATATGCGCTTCTTGGCTCCCGAGGACTACGAGCAGCCCATCGAAAAGTATATGTCGAAGATGCCCCTCATCACCGCCCCCGTCGGCACGACGCTCGAAGAGGCGCGTGAGCTTCTTTCCAAGCACAAGGTGGAAAAGCTTCCCCTCGTCAACGAGAAGGGCGAGCTTGAGGGTCTGATCACCATCAAGGATATTCTCAAAGCCTCCAAGTACCCCAATTCCGCCAAGGACGCGGGCGGCAGACTTCTTTGCGGCGCCGCCATCGGCGCGACCAAGGACGCCGTTGAGCGCGCGGGCAGACTGCTCGAAGCGGGTGCGGACGTGCTGGTGCTTGACTCGGCACACGGTCACTCTCACAACATCATCGTCAGCACGCAGAAGGTGAAGGAAGCGTATCCCGACTGCCAGCTGATCGTGGGTAACATTGCAACGCCCGAGGCGGCAGAGGCGCTCATCAAGGCGGGCGCTGACGCGGTCAAGGTGGGTATCGGTCCTGGCTCCATCTGCACTACCCGCGTGGTCGCAGGTATCGGCGTACCGCAGATCACCGCCATTCTCGGCGTATGCGAGGTTGCGAAGAAGTACGACGTTCCCGTGATTGCGGACGGCGGTATCAAGTATTCGGGCGACATCGTCAAGGCGGTTGCCGCAGGTGCGTCCACCATTATGCTTGGCTCGCTGTTTGCAGGATGCGAGGAGTCGCCCGGAGAGAGCGAGATCTACCAGGGCAGACAGTTTAAGGTATATCGCGGTATGGGCTCGCTTGCCGCTATGGAGAAGGGCTCCAAGGACCGCTACTTCCAAGAGGGCAATAAGAAGCTCGTTCCCGAGGGCGTTGAGGGTCGCGTTCCTTACAAGGGCGCGGTTGCGGATACCATCTATCAGCTGCTCGGCGGTCTGCGTGCCGGTATGGGCTATTGCGGCTGCGCAACGCTCGCCGACTTGCAGGAGAAGGGCAAATTCGTCCGCATCACCGCCGCAGGTCTTAGAGAGTCGCATCCTCACGATATCAATATTACGAAGGAAGCGCCTAACTATAGCGTCCAAATGTGATTTTACACGTCGAAAAACGGTGCCATACGTCGTTACACCATCGACTTCTCGGCTCGACGACCGCCAAAGGTCGCCGTCGCCGGGGTCGCTCGGTGTGCCTCGTCTGGCGCCGTTTTTCTCGGTAAAATCCGATCACAGGGTGAGTTTCTTCAAAACATAAAAAAGCCGTGGAATTTTCCACGGCTTTTACTTTTTACTTTTTACTTTTTTTCTGTACTCCCCCGGCGTTACGCCCATAATGGACTTGAACACGCGACAAAAGGATTTGGTTTCGGCGAAGCCGACCTCGATGGCGACGTCTGCAATCGGGATATTCGAAACGGTGAGAAGCTCGGTAGCGCAGGCGACGCGATGACGGTTGAGCGTTGCGTGAAAGCCTTCTCCTATTGTCTTTTTAAAGATTGTGCAGAAATTACTCTTGCTGTAGCCAAGCTCCTCGGCGACGCCCTCTACCGTAAGAGACTCTTTATAATTAAATTGGATGAGTTCAATTGCTTTTTCAATATCTGCGATGCGAGAAAAGTGGCGTCCGCTTGTAGCGTAGTCGCCTGTGGTGGAGAGCGTGCGAAGAAAGTACGCGAGAATTTTATAGATGTTGCCAATAACAATCAGCTCCGCCTCGGCGCTCTTTTTGTCGCCGACCTCGGCACACTCTAAAAAAAGCTCCTTGATCTTTTTGTCGTCAAGCTCATTTAAATTGCAAACCTCGGGCTTTAAGTCAAAGCGCAGAAAGTCGTTGAAGCGACGGTTGAGAAGGGAAACGCCCACAATGACAGTTGTTGCTTTGCAATCGTTGCCGACGGGGATCTTATGGCGGCACATCGGCGGGATAAAGGTGGTGCATCCTTCTTGGACAAGATGCGTCTTCCCCTCAATCTCAATATGAAAGCAGCCCTCAACGCAATAGTTGAATTCAAAATCCGCGTGGCGATGCTCGGGATATTCGGGCAGGGCGCCTGTCATAACTTGATAGGGGGCGTCACCTGTAAAAATTTTTTGGTAAATCATAAAGCTTCTCCTTATGGAAATATCTGCTTTCGTCCTTATTATATCAAGGAATTTGCGCTTTGTCAAGCAGGATGGAAGGGTGAATTTTTGGGTATTTTTGAGAACGAACGGGTGTTGCACATCTTTTTTATGCGTGCTATAATGAAGGAGAAGAAACGAAAACGGAGGGGCGATATGATTGGTTTGCAGCTTTACACGCTGAGAGATCTTATGACAGATGAGGAAAGCACCCGTGCGGTCTTGCGCCGCGTGAAGGAGATTGGCTATGAGGGCGTTCAGCTTGCCGGCTCCGTTTCCGAGGTGCGCACCGTGGCACAAATGGCAGGCGAGCTTGGATTGCGAGTCATCGGCTTTCTTGGCGGCGTTACGGACATTGAAAACGAGTCCGAGGAGCTATTCTCCGCACTTCGCGCATACGGTGCGAGGGACGTGGGCATCAGCGGATACCAAACGACCGAAGCGGGTGCGCTTGCCTTTGCCACGCGTGTTAACGCGGCGGCGAAAAGGGTAAGGGATGCCGGATTTTCCTTCTCCTATCACAATCACCACCACGAATTTTTGCGCACCGAGTGCGGAAAAACGGTGATGGATCTTTATAAGGAAGCCTTTGATGAGGCGATCGTGGACTTTATGCCCGATACCTATTGGTTACAGCGCGCGGGCGTGGACGTGCGGGACTTTATCGAGAAAAACGCCTCGCGTATCACGATCTTGCACTTGAAGGACTTCAAGTGTACGGAAGACGGCTCTTTGTTTGCACCGCTTGGTGAAGGCAACATCAATCTGCCCGGCATCGTTGCACTTGCAAAACGCCTCGGGATTGTTGACTTCATTGTAGAGCAGGACGTTTGCGAGAGCGATCCGCTGGACTGTGTGGAAAAGAGCTATGCGTACCTTAAAAAGCTTTTGGAAGAATAAGGAGGGGCTAAGGTGAAAGAAAATTTGTTTCTCGGTGTAGCAAGACGAACGATCACCCCCAAGGTGGGAACGTATCTTTATGGCTATCGCCCCAATCACGCATCCGAGTCCGTCAACGACGATCTGACCGCCACGGCGTTTTATTTTGCACAGGGAGGGGAACGGGCGCTGCTTGTGAGCGTTACCGTTTGCGAGGTGCATCGTGACATTGTGAACGAGATCGTGAGTGCCGTAGAGAAAAAGCACGGCATTGCGCGTTCCTCGATCATCTTACATTCCATTCATACGCATTCGGGTCCCAATTTGATCGGCACCTTCGGCTGGGGCGACATTGACACTGTGTACCGCGATGAGATCTTCGTTCCCGAGGTTCTTGCGGCGATCGACGGCGCTGTTGCAAACGTTCAGCCCGTAACGATGGCGATCGCATCGGGAAAGAGCCTTGTCGGGGTGAACCGTCGAGAGCTTGGGCTTGACAATGAGGTGGGTCTCGGTCAATGTCCGTGGGGACCCTTTGATCCGCAAATGACCATCCTTTCCTTTCGTGGCGAAGGGGGCGCGTGCGTTGCCAATCTCATTCATTACGGCGCGCATCCCACGGCATCGGGTATGAACGTGGAGATCACGCGTGACTGGCCGGGTGTGATGATGGACGCACTCGAAGAAAAAACAGGTGGTGTGACCGCCTTCATCAACGGTCCTGAGGGGGACGTTGGTCCCCGTCTTGCCAACGGTTGGACGACGGCGGATCTGCCTCAAGCGATGGCGCACGGCAAATGGGCGGGCGAGGACGCTTGCAGAATTTATGAGGAGATGGGCGCATATCATACGCCTCGTCTTGCGAGCTTCGGCGGCGAGGTGGTGCTTCCCCTGATGCCTCGCATTTCTTTGGCGGAGGCGAAGGCGGAATACGAGAACTATAAAGGCTCGACCTCCAATTCTCTTGCGCAGAGAGCCAACTATTATAAGAAGGTCATTGCCTCTTATGAGGAGGGCTACGTAGAGGAAGCAACGCGCGCATTCCATCAGACCATCATTCGTCTTGGTGACGTGGCGATCGTTTCCTTCCCCTTTGAGCTGTTTTCCGAGATCGGACTTCGCATTAAGAAGGCAAGCGACGTTCCCTACGTTCTGTCACTTGCCCTTGCCAATGGTTCAAGCGGTTATTTTGCGACGGAAAGCGATCTTTGTCGCGGCGGTTATGAAATCATTATGTCGCGCACGGCAAACGTGCAAGCCTATGCCCCCAACGCAGATTGGTACGTTGTAACGGGTACGGTAGAAAACCTGAAAAAAACGGAGGATTAAAGAATGTATAGAATTGGCGAAGAAGAAATCAGAGCGGTAGAGCGTGTGATCAAGTCCAAGGAGCTGTTCAAGGTGAACGGCGGTGCGCTTCAGGAAACGATGCACGCGGAGGAGGAGCTTCGCGCAAAGTTCGGCGCACCCTACAGCGTGATTATGACGAGCGGTCACGCGGCACTTGCCGCTGCGCTCATCGGCCTTGGCATCGGTCCCGGCGATCAGGTCATCGTGCCGGCATATACGTATATCGCAACTGCAATGGCGGTCCTTGAGGCGGGGGCGATCCCCGTGATCGCGGAGATCGACGGGTCCTTGACGCTGGATCCCGACGATTTTGAAAGAAAGATCACGCCCTACACCAAGGCGGTTATGCCCGTACATATTCAGGGCTTCCCCTGCGATATGGATAGAATTTGCGAGATCGCCAAGCGTCACGGCATCGCCGTAGTTGAGGACGCTTGCCAGGCAGACGGTGCCTCCTATCACGGCAAACGTCTTGGCACCATCGGTGACGCGGGTGCATATAGCTTCAACTTCTATAAGATCATCTCGATGGGCGAGGGTGGCGCGCTTGTGACAAATCGCCGTGACGTTTTCGAGGGTGCGTTCATTTACCACGACTCCAGCGCGGTCGCCTTCTTCGGCAACCAGCTTGACAATTTCTCGGTAGAGCCATTTTGCGGTGGAGAGTACCGCACCAACGAGATCGCAACGGCGATGCTGCGTGAGCAGTTGAAGAAGCTCGACGGCATCATTGCCGACCTGCGCCGTGTGAAAAAGACCTTTATGACCGCCCTTTCTGATGTTGCCGCCTTCATTCGTTCCAACGATATTGAGGGAGATCTCGGCACGGGTGCAACGCTTATCTTTGATACGGCGGAGAAGGCAGAGCGCTTCGGTGTGCTGGTCGGCGGCGCTCCCACCATTCATACGGGCAAGCACGTGTATAGCAACTGGACCCCCATTCTTGAAAAGCGCGGCGCGCTTCACCCCCTGATGGATCCCTTCAAGATGGAAGCAAACCTGCCCATTACGCCCGATTACAGCGTGGATATGTGTCCCGTTTCTCTGGATTACTTAAAGAGAACGGTGCATATCCCGATGAATCCCGAGTGGACGGACGAGGAGCTTGAGGAAAAGATTGCTCTTGTTAAGTCCGCGCTCGCGCAGCTTGGATAAGAAAAAAGAAAAAACACCCGAGAGGGTGTTTTTTCTATGCTGTCGGTGGGGATCACCAAAAATCGGCGATGTCGAGCACCAGGCGCTCGGTCTTTTCCCAGCCGAGGCAGGGGTCGGTGATGGATTTGCCGTAGATGGCGTCGGGACCGATCTTCTGGCAGCCGTCCTCCAGGTAGCTTTCGATCATCAGACCCTTGACCATGCTCTTGACGTCGGGGCAGTGGCGGCAGCTATGCAAAACCTCCTTGGCGATGCGGATCTGCTCGAGGTACTTTTTGCCCGAGTTTGCGTGGTTGGTGTCCACGATCACGCCCATATTGGAAAGCCCCGATGCGGCGTAGATGTCGTACAGCGCACGCAGGTCCTCGTAATGGTAGTTGGGGTGCGAGGTACCGCGCTTATCGACGTAGCCGCGCAGAATGGCGTGCGCGAGCGGGTTGCCCGCGGTCTGCACCTCCCAGCCGCGATAGAGGAAGGCGTGGGGATGCTGTGCGGCGGTGATGGAGTTCATCATCACCGAGATGTCGCCGCCCGTGGGGTTTTTAAGACCTACGGGAATATCAAGTCCCGACGCGGTCAGGCGGTGCTGCTGGTTTTCTACTGAGCGCGCGCCGATGGCGACGTAGGAAAGAATATCCGACAGGTAACGGTAGTTTTCGGGGTAGAGCATTTCATCCGCGCAGGAGAAGCCCGTTTCCTCGATCGCACGGATGTGGATCTTGCGGATGGCGATGATGCCGCGAAGCAGGTCGGGTGCCTCGGTGGGGTCGGGCTGGTGGAGCATTCCCTTGTAGCCGTCGCCCGTGGTGCGGGGCTTGTTGGTGTAGATACGGGGGATGATGAGCACGCGGTCCTTCACCTTTTCCTGCAAGGTGCGCAGACGGCTGATATACTCGATCACCGCGTCCTCACGGTCTGCCGAGCAGGGACCAATAACGAGCACGAAGCGGTCGCTTTTACCCGTAAAGACGTCCGCGATCTCCTTGTCGTTTTTCGCCTTGACGGCGGCGAGGGCGTCCGAGAGCGGGAACTCCTCCTTGATGTCCTTCGGAATGGGAAGCTTGCGGATGAAATTCATATTCATAACGGAAATCCTTTCTATAAAAGAGGGAAAATGTAAGCTTTTGTTTGCTTTTTATGCTTTTTTGTCAAAGAGGGTGCGGCGCGCCGAGGATTTGCGCATCATCTCGCGCATTTCTTCCCGCTTGCCGTCGGCGATAAACGAGCGCAGCTTTTCAAACTCGCCCATAAAGGTGTCCATCTGCGCAAGCAGTGCCTCGCGGTTGAGCAGAAACAGCTCACTCCACATCTCGTCGTTGATCTTGGCGATGCGCGTGAGGTCGCGGAAGGAGTCACCCGTATAGCGCTCAAGCCCGTCGCCCGCATCTGCGCTCATCAGCGTGATGGCGATGCAGTGCGTTAGCTGGGAGAGGAAGGCGATCATACGGTCGTGCTCCTCGGGGGACAGCTCGCATACCGAGGAAAAGCCGAGCAGCCAGCCTAATTCGCGGCAAGTGCCGATCGCCTCGGGCGTGTTTTTGGGGGTGGGGGTGACGATATAGTTTGCACCGCGAAAGACGCCGTCGTCGCTATACAGCACGCCACTGCGCTCGCGTCCCGCCATCGGGTGCGCGGCGACGAACTCTACGTCGGGGCGAAGGATCTCTTGGATCTGCGTCACGACGGTGCTTTTGACACCTGTCACGTCCGTGATGAGTGCGCCGCTTTTGAAGTAGGCTTGATACCTTTCTATCCATTCAACGAAGGTGTGCGGATAGAGGGCGAAGATGATGAGGTCTGCCGCCCTTACGTAGTCCTCGTCTACCGTCGTGCGCCCATCCGTCACCATTCCTTCCTTGATGGCGTACTCGACGTCCTCCGCACGCTGCGTGATGGTGCGGATGCGGAAGCCTTGCTTGGTGAGTGCCTTGGCGTAGCTTCCGCCGATAACGCCAAGACCCACGATCAGAATATCGGTATCCTTGTTGAGTTTCATTTGCTTTACCTGCTTGTTGGTTATTCGTTCGTTCTTGTGAGGGAGATGCCGAGCGCCTCGAGCTTTTCAAAAACGTCGGGAAAGCTCTTGTTGACCGCCTCGGCGCCCGCAATGGTGCCGCCCGTCAATGTGCAAAGCACGGCGAGCGCCATCACGATGCGGTGGTCGTTGTGACCGTAAAGCACCTCGCGCGGTGCGTGGAAATCGCTGGGATAGACTACGGTGCTATCCTCGTCCACCGAAACGGTGGTGCCGAATTTCGCTAACTCCTCTGCCATCACGGCGGCACGGTCGCTCTCCTTGATGCGAAGACGCGCGGTCCCCGTAAAGACGGCACCGTGCCTTGCGGCGGCAACGGCAAAGAGGGTGGGACCGAGGTCGGGGCAGTCCCCGATATGGATGGTGGGTGTGCCGCGAAGGAGCATCGGGAAATATCGCTCGTAGGCGCGGTCGCCCTGTAAGGAGTCGGGACGAAGTCCCTCGACGGTGACCTCGCCGCCAAGTGCGCCGAGCGCTGCAAGATAGGATGCGCCCGAATAGTCGCCCTCCACCGTAAGCTCGCGCGGGGTGTAGGACTGTCCCCCGGGGATGGCGAGCGTATAGTCGTCAAGCCATTCGGTGCGCACGCCGAAGGCGGCAAGGGCGGTGGTCGTTAAGTCGATATAGGAACGGCTTTCGAGTGGCGGCGTGATGCGGATAACGCTGTCCCCCGCAAGCAGGGGAAGGGCAAAGAGCAGACCGCTGATAAACTGACTGCTGACGTTGCCCGCCACGCGGTATTCTCCCGCCGTCAGCGGTCCGCGCACGACGGCGCTTTCCTCGTCGGTGGTAAACAAGAGTCCCCGCTCGCGGCAAAGCTGCTCGTAAACGGACATTGGACGGCGAAAGAGTGCCTTGGCACCGCGAAGCATCACCGTTTTGCCCGAAAGCAGGGCGATCGGAATGAGAAAGCGAAGGGTCGAGCCGCTTTCGTTGCAGAAAAGGGGCTCCTTGGCAGAGGCGCAAAAGGCGTCCGTGCCGACGACACGGACGGTGTCGCCGCACAGCGTGCAGGACACGCCGAGCGCCGAGAGGGAGCGAATGGTCGCCTTGACGTCCTCGCTCTCGCCAACGCCTTTGATCACGCTTTCGCCCCTTGCAAGCGCGGCGCAGATGAGCAAGCGGTGCGCCATACTTTTAGAGGGCGCCGCTCGCACGGCACCGCGTGCGACGGAGGGATGAATGGTCACGGTCATCTTATTTCGCGCCTCCCTTGTAAGAGAGAAGGAGATCGATCGCTTCGAGATATCCCGCCGTGCCGTGACCGCTGACGGTGCCGATGCACGCCGCGCGGATATAGCTTACCTGACGGAAGTCCTCGCGGGCGCTGACGTCCGAGATATGCACCTCGACCGTGGGGATGGAGGTCGCCTTGACGGCGTCAAGCAGGGCGATGCTCGTGTGCGTATAGGCACCCGGGTTGATGACGATGCCGTCGATCTTCTCAAAAAAGCCTTGATGGATATAGTCTACGAGCGCTCCCTCGTGATTGCTTTGAAGACAGCATACCTCGACGCCGCGCTCGCGGCAATATTGCTCGATGCGTCCGACGAGCGCGTCGTAGCTCTCGTCGCCGTAAATTCCCGGCTCACGCACGCCGAGCAGATTGAGGTTGGGTCCGTTTAGTATGTAAATTTTCAAGAGAAAAGCTCCTTTTTGATTTGTGCTATCGTGTCGGGAAGATACCCGTTTGGCTTCACCGTGACGTCGGCGGCGGCGAGATAGAGGGGAAGCCGCTCACGGTAGCGCGCTTCGATTGCCTCGCGCGTGGAAGCGGTGGGACGGTCGGCGGTGGGGTAAAGGCTGTCAAGATCGCGGTCAAGGAAGAACAGCCGCCCGTTTTGTTTTAAGCGCGCGACGTTTTCGCTTCGTAATACGACGCCGCCGCCCGTGGCGATGATGAGTCCCGTTTTTGCGGCGTATTTGGCGACCGTTTCTGCTTCAAGGTCGCGAAAGCGTGCCTCGCCGTCCTCGCGGAAGATGGTGGGAATGTCGCGCCCCGCGTCTGCGACGAGCGCCGCGTCAAGGTCGATAAGCTCGCGATTCAATTCGCGCGCGAGCGCCCGTCCCGCCGTCGTTTTGCCCGAGGCGGGCATCCCGATCAGCACGACGTTTTCCTTGCTCCGCAAAATGCGCTTGTAGGTGTTTGAAAGTGCCGCAGAGGAAAGGCTCTTGTCAAGAAAGATCTCGGCGGCGCGAAAGGCTTGTGCGACGAGCATATACAGTCCGCCCGACGCGGGGATCCCGCGCGCGAGCGCATCCTGAACGAGTCGGGTGCGAAGGGGATTATACACGGCGTCAAAGACGCACGAAAGGGCGGGGAACGCGTCAAGCGAAATGGGGGACGCGTCCGCATTCGGATACATACCCACGGGGGTGGTATTGAAGATCACGGCGGCGTCGGTGTGATGCGCAAGGGCTTCCTCGTAAGAAACGGTGTCCTCCTCGCGCGGGGTACGGCTGACACGCAAGATCGACGCGGCGCCCAAAGAGCGAAGCGCGGCGCGCGCCGTGAGCGAGGTGCCGCCCGTGCCGAGGATGAGCGCCTTTTTGCCCGCAAGAGAGGTGACGCCCATTTTGGCAAGCGCGGCGCAGATGCCGTAAAAATCCGTGTTGTAGCCGTAGAGCTTGCCCTCGCGGTTGACGACGGTGTTGACCGCGCCGATCTCCTTTGCCTCGGGAGAGATCTGTGCAAGATAGGGGATCACCGCCTGCTTGTAGGGGATGGTGACGTTGACGGCGCGAAATGCGCGCTTGGTGAGAAAGTCGTCAAGGTCCCCCTTCGGGATCTCGCACAAGGTGTAATCGTAGTCGGCAAGAAGGGTGTGGATCTCCTTTGAAAAGCTGTGTCCCAGCTTCTCGCCTATCAGTCCATATTCCATATGAACTCCTTTTTTGTAAACAATTCTTTACTTTTTGGGGGATAAATAGTCGGTACCGTAACGCTGTGCAAGCAGGTCACACAGCACGAGGGCGGTGACCGCATCGATAACGGCACGGGCACGATGCACGATGCAAGGGTCGTGCCTGCCGCCGAGCGCGAGCGTTTCGTTTTTGCCCGTGTCAAGCGAAACGGTCAATTGTTCCTTGTAAATAGAGGGGGTGGGCTTAACGGCAGTGCGGAAGACGATGGGAGCGCCGTTCGTGATGCCACCGTAAATGCCGCCCGCGCGGTTGGTGAGGGTGGTCGCGCCGTTCCCTTCCGCACGCATCGGGTCGTTTGCCTCGCTTCCGCGCATCTTCGTCAGGGCAAAGCCGTCGCCGAATTCCACACCCTTAACGGCGGGAACGGAAAAGAGCATATGCGAAAGCTGGCTTTCCACGCTGTCGAAGTAGGGCTCGCCCACGCCTGAGGGCATCCCCAGCACGACGGTTTCAAGCACGCCGCCCACGCTGTCGCCCTCACCCGCGGCGGCAAGGATATACTCCTGCATTGCGGCGGCGCGTGCGTCGTCGAGCACGGGGAAGGTGGTTTCGTTGAGCGCGGCAAAATCCGCCGCAAGATCGGCGAAATCGCGGTCACGGATCTCGCCGAGCGAAGAAATGTGCGTGCCGAGCGTGATGCCGAGAGCCGCAAGCGCCTCTTTTGCGATCGCACCCGCCGCGACGAGGGGCGCCGTGATGCGTCCCGAAAAATGTCCGCCGCCGCGAAAGTCCTCAAAGCCGTGGTATTTGCAATGCGCGGTATAGTCCGCGTGACCCGGGCGCGCGAGGCGGGGGGCGTTTTCATAATCGGTACTGCGCTTTGCGCTGTTGGGAATGAGAATGCACAGAGGTGTCCCCGTGGTCACCCCGCGAAAGACGCCGCTGACGATGCGGAAGGAATCGCTCTCCACGCGTGCGGTAGAGATCCGTCCCGCGGGGCGGCGGAGCGACAGCGCGTGCGCGATGGCGTCCTCTTTTACGGGGATGCCGGGGGCAAGCCCGTCGATGACACAGCCGATCTCTTCTCCGTGACTCTCACCAAAGAGGGTAACGGCAACGCTTTGTCCAATGGTGTTTTTCATATGAGTATGCCTTTCGGTTCATTTTTGGGGGAAGGCGGTGTCCATCCGCGCGCCGATCTCGCTTACGGTCAGCGTTTCAAAGCGGAAGGAGCCGATCTTGTCAACGAAAACGGTACCGATCCCCGTCGCCTCTGCCTTTTTGTCGTGGACGAGCGCGGCAAGGATCTTATCCTTGGGAAGCGCGGTGCTCGTGGGGAGCGCGAGCGCGCGGAGAATGGGCAGAAGGCGGGCGCGGACGGCATCCGAGCACATCGGAAGCATACCGAGCGCGACGCATTCGCCGTGATACAGTCCGTTTTCTCTTGCATCGGTGGCTTCGTTTTCGTCAAAGCCCGCAAGCGTTTCGATGCCGTGTCCCACGGTGTGTCCGAAGTTGAGCACGCGGCGAAGTCCTGCCTCGCGCTCATCCTCCTCGACGACGCTTTTCTTGATATTTAAGGCGGCAACGATCACCTCTTCAAGGCGCTCTTCGGCGTTCCCCTCTTCAAAGAGGGAAAAGAGCGCGGCGTCCGAGGTCGCCGCCATTTTGAGTGCTTCGCACAGCCCCGCGGAGATCTGTCGGCGGGGAAGGGTAGAAAGCACGTCGGGGTCGATCAGCACCGCGCGCGGCGGATAAAAGGCGCCGACGCAGTTTTTGATGCCGTCAAGGTTGACGGCTACCTTGCCGCCGATGGAGGAGTCCACCTGCGAAAGGAGCGTGGTGGGAACGTTGTAAAAATCAATGCCGCGCATATAGACGGAGGCGGCGAACCCCGCAAGGTCACCCACCACGCCGCCGCCGACGGCGACCACGCAGTCGCGTCTTGTGAAGCCTGCGTCAAGTATTTTGCGGCAAAGCATTTCAAGCACGGCGAAGCTTTTACTGCCCTCCCCCGTGGGTACGGTCACGACCAGGGGCTTGGCGGCGGCAGATGCGACCGCCTCGGCATAGGCGCGAGGAACGCCCTCGTCCGTGACGACCAAGGTGCGGCGGTCAAGGGAAAACAGTGTCCCGACTGCACCGAGCATACCGCGACCTACGGTGATGGGGTAGGAGCCGCCCGCCGTGCGGACGGTCAAGCGTGTAACGTTTGACATAACAAAACTCTCTTTTCAGCTTAAAATGAGGGCGGGGGAGTCGGTGTAGGTGCCCGACACCTTGATCGCGTCGCAGAAGGCGGCGAGTGCGGCAAGCATTGCCTTGCCCTGGCTCGTATCGACGTTGCCCTCTGCTTCGGCGTAGAAGTAGTAGCTCCACATATGGTTTTTGGTGGGGCGGCTGCGAAGCGTACGCAGGTTGAAGCCGAACTTACCGATGACGTCAAGCGCTTTTGCGAGCGAGCCCGCCTCGTTCTTGACGGTGAAGGTGAGAATAAATCTGCCCGCGCCTGCCACGCTTTCGGGAATGGGATGACGCGCACGGGTAAATACGGCGAAGCGCGTAGTGTTGCCCGCGCTTTCGTTGATGGCGCGCGAAAGCACCGAGAGCCCCCACAGCGCGGCGTTGTCCTCGCCTGCGATGGCGGCAACGCTCATATCCCCCGCCTCGGCGACCCGCTTTGCGGCGAGTGCGGTATTCTCCGCCTCGACCGTTTTCCAGCCGTGCTCACGGATAAAGGCACTGCACTGGGAGAGTGCTTGGGGATGGCTGACGACCGTTTTAATATCGGCGAGCGTTGCACCCTTGACGCAAAGCAGGTTTTGCGTTACCGACAGGTCGTACATTCCCGAAACGGAAAGCGAGCCCGAGAAGAGCAGGTCCGTGACCTGTGCGACCTCACCCGCGAAGGAGTTTTCAATGGGAAGAACGGCGGCGTAGCAGGCACCGCTTTCCACTGCACGGTAGGCGCTCTCAAAATCGGGATAGCCCACCGCCTCACCCTCGGGGAAGATGCGCGTGGCGGCAGAGTGTGCAAACGCGCCCTCGGTGCCGCTGTATGCGACGCGCATTCCTTCGAGTAACAGGCTTTGATAGCTGCGGCAGACTGCCATCAGGCTTTTTTGAAAGGTGACGTAGTATTCCTTCAAGGATTCGTCCTCGATGCGGGCGACACCGCTCGCGATCACCGCCGCCTCGCGTGCGGCGTCAAGGATGGGGAGCCCGTGCTCCTTTTTATATGCGGCGACCTCGCGCGAGGCGCAAAGGCGCTCCTCGAAAAGACGCGCCATTTCGGCGTCCACGCGGTTGATCACTTCTCTTGCTTTTTGTAAGCGGTCCATAAAAAACTCCTTTTGCTTGGCGAAGACAAGCGGGATCAGTGTAAGCCGTACTCCTTGGCGAGCGCCGCGAAGGCGGGCAGGGAGCGGCGGATCTGCTCGGTGGTCACGCAGTATGCGATGCGCACGTAGCCCGGGCAGGCAAAGTCGTCACCCGGCACGAGAAGAAGCTCGTACTTCTTGGCGCGCTCGCAGAAGGCGTTCGCGTCGGGCTCGGGGGATTTCATAAAGAGGTAGAAGGCGCCCTCGGGCTTCTTTAAGGTAAAGCCGTAATCGGAAAGCCCCTCGTAAAGCAGGTCGCGGTTGGTCTTGTAGGTGTCAATATCGGCAGTCAAGCCGAGGCACGCAGGCAACAGCTTTTGGAAAAGGCTGGGCGCGCACACGTAGCCGAGCGATCTGCCCGCGCCGCAAACGGCGGCATATACCGCGTCGTGCTCCTTTGCCGTGGGGGACACGAGCACGTAGCCGATGCGCTCACCCGGCAGGGAAAGCGATTTCGAGAAGGAGTAGCAAACAAGCGTGTCGTCGTAGTAGCGGGTCGCGTAAGGAACCGTCACACCGTCGTAAACCAGCTCGCGATAGGGCTCGTCCGCGATCAGGTAGATCACGTGTCCGTATTTTGCTTCTGCCGCGCGAAGCGCGTCAGCAAGGCGGATGAGCGACGCTTCCGAAATGACGGCGCCCGAGGGGTTGTTCGGGGAGTTGATGATGACGGCGGCGGTGCGCGCCGAGAGGGCGTCGGCAAGCGCGTCAAAGTTGATCTCAAAGTTTTCTTCGTCCGCAGGAACGACGCAAAGCGATGCGCCCGCCTGCTCGGTAAAGACGCGGTATTCGGGGAAGAAGGGCGCAAAGGCGATGACCTCCTCACCCTCGCCTGCAACGGCGGAAAGGCAAGCCGAGAGGGAAGCGGCGGCGCCCACCGTCATATAAAGGTCGCCGACGCTTGCGCCGACGCCGTAGGTCTTGTTTAAGTAATCTGCGATGGCGCGTCTGACGCCTGCGTCACCGGGGGCGGAGGTGTAGCCGTGCAAAGCGACCGAGTCGGTCGCCGACAACAGGCGGATGAGCTCCTCGTTCACCGCGTCGGGCGCGGGAACGCTGGGGTTGCCGAGGCTGAAATCAAAAACGTTTTCGGCGCCGATCGCGGCACGACGCGCGTTGCCGTATTCAAAGATCTCGCGGATGACGGAGCGTTTTTCTCCAAGTGCTTGCATTTTTTTTACGATCATTGGTTCGTCTCCTTTTGTGGTTAACATTGTTAACTCGTTGATTGACGCCATTATACCGCTTTTTTCGCCGTTTGTCAAGGGTTTTGGGAAAAAAATAGATTTTATGCTTGCTTTTTTCACTTTTTCGTGTTATAATCGCAATAAAGAAGGATGATAAACAGTGTTAACTAAACCGAAAAGGGAAAAAGAAATGAAAAAAACGGATACGGACAAGCTGCGGGAGGATTTCTTTGGGGAAGAGCCCGCCGCCGCCCCTGATCTACGCGAGAGTCTTTTGCTTGCGGGGATCGCGGAGCTTGAGGCGCACGGACTGTCGGGCTTTTCGCTTCGCCGCGTCGCCGCCGCTTGCGGCGTTTCCTGCGCCGCCCCCTATAAGCATTTTAAGGACAAGGACGCCCTGATCGCGGCGATCCTTGCGTATATTCACGAAAAATGGGCGCTCCTTGAGCGCCATATCTGCACGGCGTTTCCCAAGGGGGGCGCCGCCCGCCTGATCGAGCTGTGCCTTGCGGACATCCGCTTTTGGATCGGCAATCCGCATTTCCGCTCGGTGCATATGATGGAGCGCGATGCGCACGCCGAGGGCTGGGCGCGTCTTGGTCCTGAGGCGGAGAGAGAGCTTGCCTCGCTGTGCGACGCGACGGGTGCGGACCCGCTGCGCACGGCGTACACCCTGCGCTCGCTCGTTTACGGTGCGATCCTGATGCTTGAGGACGGCACGCTCAAAAACACGCCCGAGAGCTTTCGGATGCTGCGTGCAGCCTTTACGGAAACCGTTCTGCGCGTGACGGGTGCGGTGTAAGGGATAGAAAAAACAAAAAGAAAAGCAGTCGCACACCGTCGCCCCCTTGCATACAATGGTATCGTAGGGCACCCCCCTACGGGTAACACCCATCAATGCAACTTTGGAGGACGCTATGAATAACAACTGTCTGTGCCATCTTTTTGACGATAACTGCACTTGGATCATCATCCTCGCTCTGATCGTCGTATTCTGCTGCTGCTGCAACTGAACATAAGCGCATCCGCGGCTGCCCGAGCGGCAGCCGCGGACTTTTTTTATAAAAAAACGGAAAGCATCTTGATTTTACAGAAAAAGTGTGGTAAAATAACCTGTGTTATAAAGATTTTCTCGAAAGGAAACGACAGTTTATGAAAAAGCATAACGGCTTTGCCAGCTCTCTTGGCTTTGTTCTTGCTTCGGCAGGAAGCGCGGTGGGTCTGGGCAACATCTGGGGCTTCCCCTACAAAACGGGCGCAAACGGCGGCGCTGCCTTCGTTCTCGTTTATATTCTGATGGCACTTCTTCTCGGCATCGTGGGTATGACGGTGGAGATGTACGTGGGTAAGCGCGCACAGGCGAACCCCGTCACGGCAGTAAAAAAGATCAATTCCAAAATCGGATTTGTCGGATTGCTTTCCGTTATCGTTCCGTTTTTTATCATTTGCTACTACTCCGTGCTTGGCGGCTATACGATGCGCGGCATCGTTTCCTCCTTCACCGATATCGGCAAGGATGCGGCGGGCGTATCGGCGGGACTTTCCGATTTTATGGCGAACCCCTGGCTCCCCGCGCTTTGCACCTTCCTCTTCCTCGGACTTGCCGTGTTCATCATTATGGGCGGCGTGCAGAAGGGCATTGAGAAGGCGTCCAAGGTGCTGATGCCCTTACTGTTCATCATCCTTCTCGGCGTGATGATCTACTCGCTTTGTCTGGGTGAGGGTGTCAAGGCGGGTCTTGACTTCTATATCCTCAAAGCGGACTTCAAGGCGCTCGGCTTCAAGGGCGTTGCCGCCGCGATGGGACAGGTCTTCTTCTCGATGTCGCTCGGTATGGGTATTATGATCACCTACGGCTCCTACACGGGCAAGGAGATCAACCTCTTCAAGAGCGCCGTGCAGATCAGCCTGATCGATACCGCGATCGCCTTAATGGCAGGCTTTGCCATCTTCCCCGCCGCATTCCACTTTATGGAGGTGGAGGGAATTGCCGCATCCGAGGTCGGACTTGGCGGCTTTGCGCTGATGTTTATGACGCTCCCGCTCGTCTTCAATTCTCTTGGTACCGTGGGTGGTATTATCGGCGCGTTCTTCTTCTTAATGGTCACGATTGCCGCGATCACCTCCGTCGTTTCGCTCGTTGAGGTCGTGACGCAGTTCTTTATCCAGAAGTTCCGCATCAGCCGTAAGCGTGCGGCAGTGCTTCCGATGATCCTTGCGCTTGCGATCTCCATTCCCGTGTCGCTTTCGCTCGGCGGTCACTTCACGCTCTTCGGCTTTGATCTGCTGACCTTCTTCGATGAGATCACCAATACCGTTTTGATGCCCGTAACCGCACTTTGCGTTTGCGTTGCGGCAGGCTTCGGCATCAAGCGCCGTGAGTTTGAGGACAATATCTACGTCGGCAAGCCCATCGTTGGTCGCATCATCTCCTTTATGGCGCGTTTCGTTACGCCCCTCCTGATCCTCGTGGTTGCCATTTTTGGCATTTACAGCAACGTATCCGTCAACGTAAATTACTTTGCCGTGATCAACACCGCCTTCCTTTTGGCGGCAGTCGCGTTCGCCGTTTACTTCCTGTCGCTCGTTCGTGTGGGTGATACGGACACGGGCTGCAACGCAGACGAGCTTGGCTACGAGGGCGACGCAGACCCTGCCGACGCGGCAGAATAACCCCCCCGCTTTGACTTCCTCGGTGCGTCTTTTTTAAGGCGCACCGACTTTATTTGATTTTAAGGAGAACGTGATGCTTCGTCGTTTTATTTCCTACTACCGCCCGCACGTCAAGCTCTTTGCGCTCGATATGTTCGCTTCGTTTCTGATCTCCGCGCTGGGTATGATGTACCCCATCATTACCAACCGTATGCTCAACGACCTGATCCCCAATCGCGAGTATAAGAGCATCATCTTTGCGGGCGTGCTCGTGCTTGGGCTGTATATCGTGCGCTTCTTTTTGCGCTACTTCGTGCAATACTTCGGACACGTCGTGGGCGTACGGATGCAGGCACAAATGCGAAACGAGCTGTTTTCGCATCTGCAAAAGCTCCCGTATTCCTATTACGACACCAACGAAACGGGCAAAATTATGTCCCGTCTGACAAACGACCTCTTTGAGGTCAGCGAGCTTGCCCACCACGGTCCCGAAAACCTGCTGATCAGCGGCATTATGGTGGTGTGGTCCTTCCTCTACTTAATGACCATTGACGTGTATCTCACGCTCATCGTCTTTGCCGCCGTTCCCTTTCTCGTGGTCGTTACGCTTCTATCGCGTAAAAAGATGCGCGCCGCCTTCAGCGAGCGCCGTGCCGCGACTGCCGAGATCAACGCCGCGACCGAAAGCAGCATATCGGGCATCCGCGTGACCAAGGCGTTCGTCGCGCGAGAGGAGGAAAAGCGTAAGTTTAGTAAGGGTAACGACCACTTCGTCGCGTCCTCGCACGCCGCCTACCGCGCGATGGCGATGTTCTTCTCCTCGACCTCGTTTATCACGGACGTCTTTAACGTGGTGCTCCTCATCGCGGGCGGTATCTTCTTGTATAACGGTAGCATCAATTTCGGTGAGTATTCCACCTTCATCGTGTCGGTCAATCTCTTTATCTCGCCCGTTATGACGCTCGTCAATTTCAGCGAGCAGTTCCAAAACGGTGCCACGGGCTTCCGCCGCTTCCTTGAGGTGATGGACACGCCGCCCGAAGAGGATGCGCCCGACGCAGTGCCGCTCACAAACGTGCGCGGCGAGATCGTCTTCTCGCACGTGGACTTCTCGTACGAGGAGTCAAACGAGGTGCTGCGCGACCTCTCCTTCACCGTGGGCGTGGGGGAAAAGCTCGCGCTCGTGGGTCCCTCGGGCGGCGGTAAAACGACCGTCTGCCACCTCATCCCGCGCTTCTATCGCCCTACGGGCGGCGAGATCCTCATCGACGGTACCCCCATCTCGCGCCTGACTACCGACTCGCTCAGACGTAGTATCGGCATCGTCCAGCAGGACGTCTTCCTCTTCTCGGGCTCCTTCCGCGATAATATCCGCTACGGCAGACCCGATGCGACGGAGGAAGAGATCGTCGCGGCGGCAAAGGCGGCGAATATTCACGACTACATTCTCTCGCTTGAGGGCGGCTACGATACCGAGATCGGCGAGCGCGGGGTCAAGCTCTCGGGCGGTCAAAAGCAGCGCCTTTCCATTGCCCGTGTGTTCCTCAAAAATCCCCCCATCCTCATTCTCGACGAGGCGACCAGCGCCCTCGATAACACCACCGAAATGCTCATCCAGCGCGCGCTCGACCGCTTGTGCGAGGGCAGAACCACCATCGTGGTCGCCCACCGCCTTTCCACCGTCAAGAACGCCGACCGCATCGCGGTGGTACAGAAGGGCGGTATCTCGGAGATCGGTACCCACGAGGAGCTGATGAAGCGCGACGGCGGCGTCTATCGCTCCCTCTACGCCGCACAGTTTACGGACGGCACGCTTCCCGAGTTTGTCGAAACGGCGCTCTCGTAAGGGGCGCACCCCTTTCGGTGTAACCGAACAAAAGAAAAAACGCCGTGAAAGCACGGCAACCCCTATGCGAAACAAAACGCACTCTGCGAGCGCAGAGTGCGTTTTTATCGTTTACGGATCCTTTTTGAGTCCAAGAAAATAGTCGGTGCTGACTCCATAAAATTGACAAAGGGTGATCAAGTGATGAATGGGAAGCTCGTTTGCCCCGCGCTCGTAGCGGGCGTACATCGTCTGCGAGGTGCCAAGCACTTCGGCAATTTCCTGTTGCGTTTTGTCGTGATCCTCGCGAAGATCGCGCATGCGCTTTAGGTAGGAAAATTCCATCGTAGACCTCCGTTTTGCTCGTTTTTGAAAAAATGGAGAAAAATCTACTTTTATTATACCAAGTAAATAAATTTACTATTGACATTAGTAAAGATTTGTACTATAATAAATTCTGCGATCAGCAAAAAACATCAAAAGTAAGGAGATTTAAGTGATGTCGGATTTTATTGAAATTTTGGGTGATTATATTACCCCTATTTTGCTCGTGCTGTGTTTGGTGTGTGTGGTGGCTGTTGCTTTCTTTAACTACAAGAAAATCATGGCCGCTCGAAAGGCAGACGCACTAGTAAAAAGAAATGCAAAGCAGGTTGTTTTGCTGATAATTTCGATTCTTAGCGCGTTGATTTTGTTTTTTACGCCGTTTTTCACGTTTTGTGCTGTGGAACTCTTTGGTGAATACGCGTTCAGCAGTATGGACGTTTTGTTTGCAAAGGAAGAATTTTTAGATATTCTGCTTTACGATAAGGGAGCAAAGATGCTTGTCATATTCGTTATGCTCCTTGCGGCGCTCTTATCAACCAACGCTTTTGTTGAGGCTATCCGTCATGCTACGTCATATTTCACGGAGCAGGACGAAGCAAAATATAAGACTCATTACAAATTAGCATGGGGTGATGGAATAGTGAGCGCACTCGTGTATTGGATTGTTGCACTGTGCACTACAGGGGTGCTCAATGATGAGATCGGTGATTATTTCAGCGTGGGTGCGTCGTTTGTTCCCTTGATTTTGCAGATTTTGCTTTTAGCGGGGTATACTGTGTGCGAGAAATTGATTCCCGAGGAGTTTTCCTTCGCTACTATCTTCCCGAGCGCAACAACCGCAAATACGACTTCTTCTTCCGGTACGGCGCCCGTAAGTGCCAAGAAAAAGGCACTTTCCGAGCAAGAGCGTATTGAAATGCTGAAAAGCTATAAAGAGCTTTTGGATAGCGGTGTGTTAACGCAAGAAGAATTTGATGCAAAAAAAGCAGAGCTATTGGACTTCCCAAACAAGTGAAAAGGAGAAAGTAATATGAAAAGACTGATTGCATTGCTTTTAGCGATAGTATTTTGTTGTGTGACGCTTTTCGCGTGTGGCAAGAGTTCTTGGACAATGACAGAGTTCGAAGAGCGCTTGACGATTTTACAGGATAAGGGGTGGCTTCTTTATCGTGAGGTGGAGGAATCCTCATGGGAGGAGAGGATTAACCGAGAGCTAAAAAAACTTGGCGAGGAATCTTTGGAAAGCGATATTTACACCGTATTAGAGATCGTTGACATGTACAGCGAGGATCAATATGTGTTTGAATTTGCAAGCGTCTCGGATGCTAAAAAGGGGTGTGACGCGCTTACCATGTGGATGGAGGAATCCTCCTATATCGTGAACGACATTCGACGGATGAGAAATATTGTTATCCTTGGCGAGACAGAAACGCTACGGCTTGTCATAGAAAACAAAGAAATCGAGGAATTGTCCACAAAAGAAGGTCTACAAGATGGCATTTACATCAATGAAAACGGAACGACTTATGAGATTCGCGGCGCGCGCTACACCTTAAAGGCGGGAATTGTCATGCTGGAGGGGCATTATCTTGTAAAGCAGGGCGCACAAAACAATCGCATTATCATCAAGGTAGAAAACGCTTATATTGAAGGCGTGTTGCTTGCAGATTACGAGCTTGATTATATTGGAGGCTCTAAGGCAGGTGTTTCTCTTGCCGTCGGAAACGGATACATTGTCATTGATAAAACGGCATACTACTTAAGATAAAGCATGATTGGCGAAAAAAGGAGAAAAGGAGAAGACAAATGAAAAAAATAACACTTTTAATACTGGGGATCTTGTTGTGTTCGCTCCTGTTATCTTGCGGAAGCAAAGAAAGTGCGCTCACAATGGTAGATATCAAAGAGCGAATGGCAACGTTGGAAGATAAAGGTCTGCTTGATTACGAACGTGACAGAGATCTTGACGGCTGGGCGTATGAGATTGACGAAGAGCTGGAAAGAGATGGGCAGGCGCCTTTGAAGGAAGAGATACGCTTGATTTATGAAATTGAAGATGAACTGGGGGATGACAATTATATCTTTGAGTTCTCTTCGGAATCGGATGCCAAGAAAGGATACAAGGCGCTTTCCGGTTGGGAAAACGAGTCTCGTTACGAAGAATGGGACATTCGTCGCATTAGCTGTATTGTAATTTTCGGTGAACGAGAAACGTTGGATTTGATTTTAAAGATAAAATAATTTCTGCTGTATAGCAATGTTTTCTGCTCCCTTGAAATGAAAAACGCAATGCTTTGTATGCTACTTGGTTTACAAAGCATTGCGTTTCTTATTGATTGGTTGAATAAATCGAAAATCAGAACAACCCCGTGATCTTGCCGTTTTCATCGACGTCGATGCGCTCGGCGGCGGGGGATTTGGGCAGACCGGGCATCGTCATCACCTCGCCCGTGAGGACGACGAGGAAGCCTGCGCCTGCGGAGACCTTGACGTTCTTGACGCTGACGGTGAAGCCGTCGGGCGCGCCGAGGAGCGCCATATTGTCCGAGAAGGAGTATTGCGTTTTGGCAACGCAGACGGGAAGATTGCCGAAGCCGAGGGCGGTAAGCTCCTCGATCTGCTTCTTGGCGTTCGGCGTGAAGGTGACACCCTCGCCGTGATAGATCTTCTTAACGAGCGTTTGGATGCGCTCTTCGATGGTGCCGTCGAGGTCGTAGGCGTAGGTGAAGTCGCCCTTTTCCTCTTCGCAAAGACGAACGACCTCGCGCGCGAGCTCCTCGCCGCCTTTACCGCCCTCTGCCCAGACGTTAGAGAGCACGACGTTCACGCCCAGCGCACGGCACTTGGCGATGATGGCGTCCACCTCGGCGTCCGTATCGGTGGGGAAGCGGTTGACCGCCACGACGGCGGGAAGGCGATAGACGTTTTTGATGTTTTCCACGTGGCGAAGCAGGTTGGGCAGACCGCGCTCGAGCGCTTCCAGGTTCTCGCTTCCCAGCTCCGTCTTGGCAAGACCGCCGTGCATTTTGAGCGCGCGGATGGTCGCGACGATGACCACGGCGTCGGGAGTGAGCCCTGCCATACGGCACTTGATATCGAGGAACTTTTCGGCACCCAGGTCTGCACCGAAGCCTGCCTCGGTGATGGCGTAATCGCCAAGGCGAAGCGCCATACGGGTGGCGGTGACGGAGTTACAGCCGTGTGCGATGTTGGCAAACGGACCGCCGTGTACGAGCGCGGGGGTACCTTCAAGCGTCTGCACGAGGTTGGGCTTGAGGGCGTTTTTGAGCAGTGCCGCCATCGCGCCGACCGCCTTCAAGTCACCTGCGGTGACGGGCTTGCCCTCATAGGTGTAGCCCACGATGATGCGGGAGAGGCGCTCCTTCAAGTCGGTGATGGAGGACGCAAGGCAGAAGATCGCCATAATTTCGGAGGCGACGGTGATGTCGTAGCCGTCCTCACGCGGCACGCCGTTGACCTTGCCGCCAAGACC
>JAFTIH010000024.1 GCA_017456985.1 Clostridia bacterium
CGAATCGTAATCGGTGCTTATTTTTCCGTTGTAATTCTCTGTGTTAACATACTTCGTTCCGTTGTATATAATACCGTTATCATCATAGTCCCATTCTATAGTTCCCGAAGGAGATAGTTCTTTCCAAAAGGTAATGTAATCGGGTAAATATGTTCCGCAAGAAGTCAGTAAAAGGCAAGATAATAATACTATTCCAATTAATGTGATCAGCTTTTTCATATCCCCACCGCCTTTCTGTGATTAGTATATCATAAAATCACGAAGATTTCAAGCGCTTCGCGCTAAATCACGCCAAAGGCGTGCATATCATCAATTCCGTAGGAATTGCATATCATCAATGCGAAGCATTGGATATCATCAAGCCGCAGGCTTGCATATCACCAAGGCGAAAGCCTTGCATATCATCGGGTTTCCGCCTTTCGCCTATGGCGAAATCGGCGGAGCACGCCTTGCCGCCCGTTCGCGAGCGACGGTCGCTCTGCGGCGCGCTCTCGAACCCCGCGCCTAGGCTTCGCCGTCGGCGCTGAGGTTCGGATCCTCTATTCCCCAGCCACACGAATGAAAAAAGCCACCTCTTCCGAGGTACAGGGAATAGGGATTTTTCCGAGCGCTGCCGCGCTCTCTCGCCTCGGCGCTGTGCGCCTCGTTGCCCACGTCGGCGAAAACAGTCCACCGGACTGTTTTCTTCCGCAAGGCTTGCGCCTTGCTCCCTCCTTGTTCGAATCCCTATTCTCGTCAAAGAAAGAAAAACAGACCATCGGATGATGGTCTGTCTTTCTTTGGCTGGGGAATAGGGATTCGAACCCCAACAAACAGAGTCAGAGTCTGTCGTGCTACCGTTACACAATTCCCCAATGTGTTTCACGCGGGAATTATTATAGCAAGGAAATTTGGTTTTGTCAAGAGCTTTTTTTAAAAAAACGGAGAAAAATAAAAAGTTTTTCTTTGCGCGCGGCGGGGAAGGGGTGAAAACGGGCGGGAAGCCTTCCTTAAATCCTTGCAAAATCCTCGCAGGCACGCGCGCGTTACCTTGCGCGCGCAAGCGCGCGCTTTTTTGTTATAATTTTTAACATAAAAGCGCGGAAAAAATAGGAAAAGCCCTTGTATTTTTTTAAATGCTATGATATAATGTAGAAAATATGACGATTTTTTAAAAATCCAAGGGAGAACACGGTTGTATGGAACTTTTGGCATTCATTCTTTATTTTGCGCTGATGCTCGGCATCGGTCTTTATTTCTTCTTGCGCTCCAAGGACAGCGGTGAGAAGGAATACTTCCTCGGCGGACGCTCGATGGGACCCTGGGTCACCGCAATGAGCGCACAGGCATCCGATATGTCGGGCTGGCTTTTGATGGGCTTCCCGGGTAGCATTCTTGCCTTTGGTATGGGCAAGGTGTGGATCGGCATCGGTCTTGCGCTGGGTACCGCTGCAAACTGGATCTTCGTGGCAAACCGTCTGCGCCGTTTCTCGCGCGCGTCGGGCGATGCGATCACGCTTCCGCAGTACTTAACCAACCGCTTTGCTTCGAAAAGCTCGGTGCTCAAGATCGTTTGTGCCATAATCTTCTTGATCAGCTTTACGGTTTACGTTGCTTCCGCCTTCGTGGCAGGCAAGAACGTTATGTGTGCCGTCATCCCCGGTCTTGGCGATAAGCCGATGCTTGCGATGGCGATCTTTGCGATCCTCATTCTCATCTATACCTTCCTTGGCGGCTATAAAGCCGTTTGCTGGACGGACTTTTTCCAAGGCATTCTGATGCTGATCGCGCTGCTTGCCGTTCCGATCCTGATGGGTGCGACGGGCAACTTTGACGCATCCTTTAGCGGTGCGTTTGCCGAGGGCATCACCGCCTTTGGCGCCAATCCCTTCACCGCCTCCTGGCAGGACATCGTGACGGGTCTTTCTTGGGGTCTCGGCTACTTCGGTATGCCGCACATTCTCGTGCGCTTTATGGCGATCGAGAAGCCCTCGATGATCAAAAAGAGTGCAACCGTTGCCATCGTTTGGGTGGTGCTCACGCTGGGCGCGGCGATTGCGATCGCCATCCTCGGCAGAACCTTCCTGCTTTCGGACGGCTCCTCCTTGGCTGCCGTGCTTCTGCCCGGTGGAAACGGACAAAACATTTTCATCACGGTGGTGCAGGATCTGTTCCCCGCCTTCATTGCGGGCATCCTTCTTGCCGCGATCATTGCGGCGGCAATGTCCACCGCAGACTCTCAGCTTCTCGTCGCCTCCTCCTCCTTTACGAGCGACATTTACAAGCCGCTCATCCGCAAGGATAAGGCGTCCGACAAGGAAATGCTGTGGATGGGCCGCATCGTCGTGCTCGTCGTCGCTGTCGTCGCCTTCTTTATTGCCGCCCTCGGCGTAAACGGTACGGCAAGCTGGGCGGGAAGCATTATGGCGATGGTAGAAAATGCGTGGGGTCTGTTTGGCGCCGCCTTCGGTCCCGTCGTGATCCTCTCGCTGTTCTGGCGCAGACTCAATTACAAGGGTGCCGTTGCGGGCATTATCGCGGGTGCCGTTGTAGATATCGCGTGGTTGCTTCTGTTTACCAATACCATTACCACCGCACTCGTGGCAAACACGGGCGTGTACGAGATCCTTCCCGGCTTTGTCGCGGGCGGCATCGTTGCCGTCGTGGCTTCCTTGCTTTCCGAGAAGCCCTCGACCGAGGTGGATGCGATCTTCGCCTCTGCGACCGATCTTTCGATCGATAACTGATTTGACGGGCGGTGGCGCCCGAAGCCCAAAGACTGATGAAGGAAAGGAGGGTGCATTCCGTATGAAAAAGCTCGGCGCGTCGCGCGGCGTGATTTTCGGCGCGTGCGCTTTCCTCCTTCTATACGCGCTTGCGTTCGTCCTCGTTCCGCAAAGCCTTGCTTGCGTGGCGTCCGCGCTGATCACGCTCCTCGCCGCGCTCCTCTTTGGGCGGACGCTGAAACGGCGGACCAAGCCCTCTCCGAACACCCGTCAGGTGCTTTTGCTCCTCGCGGTAATGGGCGCGCTTTACGTTACGCTCTATTACCTGTCGGGTCTTTCCTTCGGCTTTTACCGCGCGCGTGCACCCCTCTCCTTTGAGAGCCTGCTCCGCTGCGTGATCCCAACCGTCGTATCGGTCGTCGCGTGCGAGCTTTTGCGAGCGACCCTTTTGGCACAGCGCTCCGCGCTATCCTCCGTTCTCGGCTTTCTTATGTGCTTCTCGTCTGAGGTGCTGCTTGCCGCAACGGTTGCCGAGGTCACGAGCTTCAACAGCTTTATGGACGTCGTGGGCATCGTAGCCTTTCCCGCCCTCTCGGGTGGACTTCTTTACGGCTACCTTTCCTCGCGCCACGGATTGCTCCCCGCACTTGTGTATCGGTTGATCCTTTCCCTTTACGCCTACTTCATTCCCTTTGCGTCGGGTATTCCCGATTCGCTCCTCGCTTTCGCACGGCTCGTGATTCCGCTTCTTATTCTCGTATTCATCCGAAAGCTGTACGAAAGAAAGAGCGAGAAGGCGATCAAGCGCTTGGGCAAGTGGGCAATTGCGGGCATCGCGTCCAGCTTGCTTCTTATGTGCGTTTCGGTGATGCTCGTTTCGGGCGAGTTTCGTTACGGCATCCTCGTGATCGCGACCGAAAGTATGACGGGCGAATACAACAAGGGTGACGGCGTATTTTACGAAGAATATTCCGATCAGCCCATCGCCGAGGGCGACGTGCTGGTCTTTCAAAAAGGCGGGCAGGTCATCGTCCACCGCGTAACGGATGCAAGACGCGTGAACGGCGAGACCCGCTTCACCACCAAGGGTGACGCAAACGAGGACGAAGACCTCGGGTATGTGACCGAAAAAGAGATCATCGGCGTTACCAAGGCAAAAATTCCGTATTTCGGCTACCTCACGCTCTGGGCGCGAGAGTTGTTCAGTAAATAAAGGAGAGTATCATGTCAGAAGCAGAAAAGAAAAGACGGCTTGACTACAAGGAAAAACGCAAGCGCGGCATCTTGATCCAGACGCTTGTGCTTCTTTCGCTTTGTATCCTCACGATTGCTTCGTACATTGTGCACGGCGTACTCGACAAGACCTACTACGTGGGCTACAACGAGCGCGGCGGCGTGTGCTATACGGTGCAGATGAAGCCCAACGACTATTACGAAAAGGAATGGCTGTCCTCGGGACAGGCGTACGTTGCAGAGCTGACGGACGATATTCGCGCCGACTTCTATTACGACCTCTCCATTTTAGAGGGCGAGCGTGCGACCTTCACCTATACTTACACCATCACGAGCCAGCTCGTCGTGGCGGATAAGACCAACCGCATGCCGATCTACAATCCTACGACCGTCTTGAAGGACAACGTGACCAAGACAGTCAGTGGCGACGGCGCGCGTGTTGCGGAGTCCGTTCTCTTTGACTTCGACACCTATCGCGCGGAGGCAGAGGGCTTTATCACGAAGTACAGCCTTGGCAACGCCGAGGGCTACGCGCTTCTGACGATGAAGCTTTCGGTCGAGGGTAACGGTGAGGGTGTTGCGCCCGGCAATTACGAAACGCAGTTCAAGATCCCCCTCACGCAAAAAACCTTTACGCCCGAGGTGCTCAACCCCTCCCTTTCGGTGAGCGAGCTGATCCTCGCGTGCGCATCCGTGTATAACGCGGACCTGTTCTTCATCTTCTTTATCATCTTCCTCTCGCTTGCCGCAATTTCGGTCATCGTGCTGGTGCTGTATATTTACGCAACGAGAAACCACGACATCAACTACAACATCAAGCTCAAAAAGATCATCAGCTCCTACAAGTGCTACATTCAGCGTATTGCAGAGCCGTTTGATACGGCGTCCTTCCAGGTCGTCGCGCTCAAGAGCTTTACCGAAATGCTGGACATCCGTGACACGCTGGGCGCGCCGCTTTTAATGTACGAGAACGAAGACCGCACCGCAACGAGCTTCCTCGTTCCTTCGACCACGGGCTTGTTGTATTCCTTCGAGCTTCGCGTTGAGGACTACGACGCTATCTACGGAACGGGCGACGGCACCTACGTTTTCGAGAAGAACAAGGTGATGCTCACGCTCGAAGCGATCGCACACTTCTTCGTGGTGATCGGTAAGGCGCTCGGCTGGTTCTTCAAGACGGTGGGGCTTGCCATTGCTTGGTTCTTTAAGACGGTCAGCATCGCCATCGCGCGCTTCTTTAAGCGCGTGGCACTCGCCGTTGCGCGCTTCTTTAAGCGTGTGGCGCTCGCTATCGCTCGCTTCTTTAAGCGCCTTTTCACGAAAAAGCCTAAGGCAAGTGAGGAAGCGCCCGCAGAGGAGACGCCTGCGGAGGAGCGTGTAGAGGAGACCCCTGCGGAAGAGAACGCGGAGGAAACCGTCGCAGAAGAAAATGCAGAAGAAGCTGTCGCAGAAGAAAATGCAGAAGAAGCTGTCGCAGAGGAAAATGCGCAAGAAAGTGTAAAAGAGGGCGCAGAAGAAGTCCCCGCTGACGGCGAATAAAAAGGAAAATTCATAAAAGGAGGAGCGCAAATGAGAAGATCGGTTTTCGTCGTCGTACTTTGCGCTCTTTTCCTGTTTACGGGGGTCATTTCTCTTGGCTATGCCGAGGTGACGGATATTTTGTCATTAGAAGGTTCGGCGACGGCGGATCCCCCCAAGATCGTTTTCATCACGAGCGCGACGGCGACCACGGGCAACGCGAGCGATATTGCGTATTCGGGGACGTTGCTCTCCTCGACCGTGACACTGGACAACGGTGCAAACTCCAAGACGATCTTGTCGGTCACGCTCAAAAACAATTCTCCTTTTGCTTATAAGTTTAACGGCTTGACGTACGACGCGGCGGACTACGACAACACGGGCATCAAGGCAACGCTTACGGGCATCTCGAAGGGTACGGAGCTGCTTGCGGGTGCAAGCACGACCGCCACCATCACCTTTTCGTATGCCAACGGGGTGGTCGCGAACAAGACGCTGCATTCGCTCCTTGATATTTCCTTTGTTTTGTCCTCGGAATACGTTGCAGTGGATAACTCGCTCGCACGCTTTGAGCAGATCCTCAACGAGCCCGACACCTTACAAGGGCTTTACGAGGCGATGGACACGACCAACGGTCGTCCGAACAACAGCTATATCGGAAACGTGGCGGGCTCTTCGAACGCAGACTCTACGGCGCTCAACAACCTGTTCACAGTGGATGGCGAAAACGTGCTCAAGCTGGAAGTAGGCGGCAAGACGGTCAACGTCACCGCGATCATCAAGAATGAGAACATCATCGGCGACGATCAGAACGAAATGACCATTTATATGACGGGTAGCGAGATCACGGGAAGCCTGTTCCGTCCCGGAAGCATCCAGGTCTTTGCCGCCGTTTATCGCAAGAATGCGGAAGGCAAGTGGGCGATGATCGGACAGCTTTACGAGGGCAGAGCCAACTCCAACAACTACAACGGCGGTTGGGGAAGCCACAACTCCTTCAACACGGACACTTGGGAATCGTATTACGAATATCACGGCATCGCGGCGGGGGCAAGTATAGAAACCGTCATCGCCGCCGCCCCCTGATTTGCGGGAAATTTTGCGCTCTGCACATTCCCTCCTCGGGTCGCAGTATGAAATACAGCTTCCCCTCGTGGGAATGCACATAGCACCAAAATTTCCTCGCAAATCATACAAGGGGAGAATTTTGCGCATCTTGCGTGCGCTTGGGTCGCAGTATGAAATACAGCTTCCCGCTCGCACGCCCACACGCTCCCAAAACCATACTGACCTTTTGAGCGCTGACCCCCGAATTTCGGGGGTTTTCCTTTTGGAAAGCTCTTGCATTTTGGGGCGATTTGTGATACAATAAAACAAACAGGCAAGCATTCGCTTGCCACAGCACGCCGGGCGTGCCGCTTTGCCCTTGGGGCAAAGACCGTTTTACTGCATCGCAGAGCTGCCGATTGGCGCTTCGCGCCTTTTGCGGAAGCTTCGCTTCCGCTACAAAATCTTCGATTTTGCGGCAGGTTTGTGATACAATAAACGGAGAATCGTATAGAATATATAATAAGGAAGGAAAACGACTGTGCTATACACGATCGAAAACGAATTTTTGCGCGTCGCTCTTGCGCCGCGCGGCGGCGAGCTTCGCTCCATCTACGGGAAAAAGACGGGCATCGAATATCTTTGGCAGGGCGACGAGCTTTACTGGGCGGACCGCTCCCCCATCCTCTTTCCTATTTGCGGCAGACTCCCCGAGCGCCGTTACACCTATCGCGGCAAGACGTACGAGATGGGTCTGCACGGCTTCGTGCAGGATATGACGGTGTCGGTGACCGAGCAGGCGGCGGACGCCATCACGCTTTCGGTGTCCGACACGCCCGAAACGCGCGCGCAATATCCCTTTGCGTTTGGCTTCTCGGTGCGCTACTCCTTGCAGGGGAGCACCCTTTTCGTGGATTTCACCGTCAAGAACACGGGCGACGAGGAGTTGATCTTCGGTCTTGGCGCGCATCCCGGGTTTAACCTGCCGCTCTCGGACGATGCGGCGGAGGATTACGATATTTGCTTCTCGACGGGTGTTGCACCCCGCGAGCTTCTCTTTGGTCCCAACGCGCTGTTCGTTGCTGTGGGGCAGGAGTATGAGCTGACGGACGGCTATCGCATTCCCTTTACCCATCGCCTGCTTGACGACGACGGCTTATTCTTCACCGATATGGGTGACGAGGCGGCGCTCATCTCCCGCAAGACGGGACACGGCGTGCGTCTTTCCTTTGCGGGCTTCCCCTATCTCGGCTTCTGGCACCCGGGCAAGACGGATGCGCCCTTCCTTTGCATCGAGCCTTGGGAGAGCTTGCCCTCTTACGAAAAGACAAAAGAGGACCTTGCAAGCAAGCCCTTTATGAAGCGCTTGTCTGTGGGGGGCACCTACCAAAACGGATATTCTATCGAAATTCTCTAAAATGTAAAGCGAGGTTTACAAAATGGATAAAAAGAAAGCTTTGAAGTGGGTTGGCATTTATCTGCTTGTGACGCTCATCGGCGCTCTTGCGTATTACTTTGCGCTTCCCGCGATCAACGTATTCAGCGAGGGCTTTTGGTTCTTCCTTGCGTTTTTGATTTTTATTTACACGCTTCCGCTTACAGGCGTGAAGGTAGGCGTTGAGATCTTGAAGGCGGGACAGATCAAGCCCCGCGTTGCGCGCCCTCAAAAGGGAAAGGGCAAGTGGATGCTGCTTGCGCTTCTGCCTGTCGCGGTCGTGCTCCTCGGGACCCTTGTGTCTTCTACCTTCTTTAACGCCAAGCGCTACGCCGCTGTGATCGACGTGAACGAGGCGGTCTTCAGCGAGGATATGCCCGAGACGGAGAACGTCACCAACATCGCTCTGATGGACTCGGCGACCGCCGCCATCGTGGGCAACCGCACGCTCGGCTCTCTTTCGGACGTGGTTTCGCAGTTTGAGATCGCGCCCTCCTACACGCAGATCAACTTTGAGCGCACCCCGCAAAAGGTGGCGAACCTTGAATATGCGGGCTTCTTCAAGTGGCTTGGCAACCGCGAAGAGGGCCTTCCCGGGTACGTGATGGTGGACCCCGTGAACAACACCGCCGAATACAAGGCACTCTCCGTTTCGATGCGCTACGTGGATAGCGCGTATTTCGGTGAGGACCTTTCCCGCCGCTTGCGCTTTGATTACCCCACCAAGATCCTCGGCACCCCCAGCTTTGAGGTGGACGACGAGGGCAACCCCTATTTCATCGTCCCCTGCTACCGCCCCCGCGTGGGACTGTTTGGCGCTTCGGACGTGAGTGAGGTCATCATTTTTGACCCGACCGACGGCTCCTCCGAGATCTTTTCGCTTGATGCGACCCCCGCGTGGATCGACATCGTCTACGACGGCTATCTTGCTACCGAGAAGTACAACTGGAAGGGCTTGCTCTCGGGCGGCTTTTGGAACAGCGTCATCGGCAACAAGGACTGCAAGCAGACCACCGACGACTTTGGCTATATCGTGATCGGGGACGACGTTTGGTACTTTACGGGCGTGACCTCGGTCAACTCCGACCAGAGCAACATCGGCTTTATCATCTCGAATGCGCGCACGGGCGAGTATAAATTCTACTCCGTTATCGGTGCGGAGGAGCATTCCGCGATGACCGCCGCACAGGGCGAGGTCCAGCATATGAACTACACGGCGTCCTTCCCCGCACTCATCAACGTGCGCGGCGAGGCGACCTATATTATGGTGCTCAAGGATGCGGGCGGACTTGTCAAGCTGTACGCGCTCGTTAACGTGGAGCAGTACAACATCGTCGCAACGGGTGCGACGCAGGAGGATGCGAAGAACGCCTACCTTGAAAAGCTCGTGACGGAGGGTGTGCTCTCTCCCGAGGACGTCGTGACGCCCGAGGATCCCGACGGCGCGACGGCGGAGGAATTCGTTCTCACAGTTGACGCCATCACCCCCGTCGTGACGGCGGGCGAGAGCTGGCTTTATTTGCGCGGCGTGACCGACGCGGGCAAAACGGTGCTCGTCAAGAGCAAGATCGCCGAGAATGAAAGCGTTCTGCTTCTCTCGGTCGGCGATGCGGTCAGCGTGAAGGCGACCCCCACCGAAAACGAGAGCGTTTACACGCTCATCTCCTTTGGTATGAACGGATAAAGAAAGGCGACCCTATGATCTACAACAGCATTTTGGATGCGATGGGCAATACGCCGCTCATCCGACTTTCCCATATGACCGACGCGGACAGCGCGGAAATTCTCGTCAAATTTGAAGGACTCAACGTGGGCGGCTCCATCAAAACGCGTACCGCCTACAATATGATCAAGGCGGCAGAGGCACAGGGCAAGATCACGCCCGACACCGTCATCGTGGAGCCGACCAGCGGCAACCAGGGCATCGGACTTGCGCTCGTGGGCGCGGTGCGCGGCTATCGCGTGAAGATCATTATGCCCGACTCGGTGAGCGAGGAGCGCCGCAAGCTCGTGCGCCATTACGGCGCCGAGGTCATTCTCGTGCACGACGCGGGCAACATCGGCGACTGCATTGAGGAGTGCTTGCAGACCGCGCTCAGAATGCAGGCGGAGGACCCGAACGTCTTCGTTCCCCAGCAGTTTGCCAACCCCGCCAACACGGACGCCCAGCGCTACGGCACCGCCGCCGAGATCTTGAAGCAGGCGGACGGTCCCATCCACGGCTTCTGCTCGGGCATCGGCACGGGCGGCACCATCACGGGCATCGGTGAGGTCTTGAAGGCGCACAACCCCGATATGGAGATCTGGGCGGTCGAGCCCGAGCACGCCGCGATGCTCTCGGGCGGCTCCATCGGCACGCATTTGCAGATGGGCATTGGCGACGGCATCATCCCCGACATACTCAACCGCGAGATCTACGACGACATTTGCATCGTAAAGGACGAGGAAGCCATCAGCGCCGCGCGCGCCCTCGCCGCGAAGGAGGGCATCCTGTGCGGCATTTCGAGCGGCACCAATGTCGCCGCCGCGCTCCGCCTTGCGAAAAAGCTGGGTAGGGGGAAGCGCGTGGTGACGGTCCTCCCAGATACCGCCGAACGCTATTTCTCCACCCCCCTTTTCGAGGAATAAATTCCGCATAGCGTCGTTAAAGCTTCGACTCGGTCGGCTTGACGTAGCAACCTACGCCGTCGCCTTCCTCGCTCGCTTTGCCTAGCTCTGCGAAATTTCTTCTCTCGAAAAGCAGAGCAAAAACGGCAACGGCAACGCGCCACAGCTTGCCTCGGGGCAGTATGATATACAGCACCCTCGGCGGCGCCTAGCTCTGCAAAATTTCTTCTCTCGAAACTTTTCGAGGAATAAGGCGCGGTCACAGACCGCGCAATGAAAGGAACCCCTTGCGGGATTCGTTAAATTCACTTCGTGAATGAAATTCGCCGTGCGGCGAATGAAATGCCTCCGGGCATGAGGGATTCATTTTATTTCATACACGCGAAGCGTGTATTTCATGCGCCCCAAAGGGGGCGTATTTCATGATGCGATAGCATCATTTCAAGGCGCGAAGCGCCATTTCAAGCGCGCCCCGCGGGGCGCGCATTTCAAGAAAAAAGCAAGTGCCAAGCACTTGCTTTTTTCACCAAGTCCTTTGGTTTGGACCGTTTTGAAAGAATACGGTATATCTCGAAAGAGGTATGCCGTATTTTTGCATTTGTCAGGAAAATTGACAAGGCGCAGATGAACATAAAAAAGGTATTTTTATAAAATGAACGAAATATATTTACAAATCGAGAAGTTTGTGATATAATTATTGTGCCAAACGAACTTAATAATCGCGCTGATAGGTATATTTTTCTTTAAGGGATAATCATACCCTTTTTTGTGCATACCATTAAACGAATCCATTTGGTAAAAATGCGACTCCCGTTTGATGGTGTAATATCTATCGGCGTATAAGTTCGTTTGGCGACAACTTGGAGTTTGCGTTTTTCGGTGCGTGGCTTCGGTTGCGCACCTTTTTATATGCTGATGGGGGATATATGAACAAGAACATTCCGGAAAAGATCATAGACATTACCGGTATTGAGCTTGCGCCGGGGAAACCTACCGTTTGCCTTGGTAACGGCGAGCAAGGTTTTGAGTGTTGCTGCGACGAGTGTAATTACTTTTTGCTTTGTTTTCCCGAATTTGATGTTCAAATCAAAGAAGAAAATATTGCTGCAAGTAAAGATAATACTGCAAAATAATCAAAAAAGGACAGAGAATGTAAAGCGTTCTCTGTCACTTTTATCTGTAAATAAGATATACCTTTTGCGTTCAAAAACTGTCCTTAAACGTATAGCTCCTTGGCACTTGCTTTTTTCATTTATCCTTCTTCCGCGACGTTAAAGACGCGCGCGCCTGCGCTCTTTGCGAGGCGCACCGTTTGACCCGTGCCGCTTCGCGGGCGAGTGACGAAGGCGATCACGGCGGAGCTTGCCCCGACCATCGCGGCGTTGCGCTGTTGCATACAGCCGTCGAAGTAGCGCTCTCTAAGGATGATGACCTCGTCTGCCGCCGCCTTGTGGCGGGCGTATTCCGCCCTTTGTGCCGCCGTCCATCTTGCGTCCTGGTCGGCGCAGGGGATCATCATTGTAAAATGAAGATCGGGATACTCGCGCTTTAAGACGATCAGCGCTCGCGCGGCGAGGGTATCGAAGCCGATAGCGCCCCCTGTGATAAAGCGGCGGTAGCCCTCTGCGTACAGCTGTCGGATGCGTGCGACGAGGCGATCGACGACGCGCGAAAGGGCGTCTGCGGGGACGGAGCGGTGTCCCGTAAAGCAGCAGGTATTGGTTTTTTCGTACATAAGCTTCTCCTTGGACGCCGAGGGTTACCGATAAAAGCGGTTACAGATCTCGGCACGCAGAGCCGCGAGGGCATCGGCGGGAGTATCCGCCTTGACGGTACAGCCTGCGGCGCGCAAATGACCGCCGCCGCCAAAGTGTGCGGCGAGCGACGCGACGTCGAAGCCCGAGGAGCGCATTGAGGCGCGGATGGTGCCGTCGGGCTGCTCGCGTACGGCGAGCGCGACCTCAACGCCCTCGCGCGAGCGCACCATATCGATGACCGTTTCTAGATGCTCCTCTTCAACGCCAAGCGCGACGCGCTCGGCATTCGTGATAAGGACCCAAGCGATCTTGCCGTCCTCCGTTGCCTCGGTGTGCTCGATGGCATACGCCTCGGCGAGGAGCTGCTTTTTGGACTTCATTTCAAACAGGCGATGGTTGACGTCCGCCGAATCCACGTCCCCATCCTCCAAGAGTGAGGCGGCACAGCGAAGCGTGCGGGGGGTGACGTTGGAGTAGCGGAAGCACCCCGTATCCGAGGAGAGCGCCGCGTACAGCGCCGTTTTTGCCGCGCGCGGGATGGCACGCAGCTTGCCCATCTTCACGAGCGTTTCCGCGACGGCGAAGACAACCTCGCCTGCGGCGGCGGCATCGGCAAAAATGAGGTTGTCCGCAAAGGGGACGCCCACCTCGTGGTGGTCAAGCATCATCGAAACGGGGAGCGAGAGCTCCGAAAGCGCGCCAAGCTGCTCGGGGGATGCGACGTCAACCGCGACGACGGTAAAGTCGCCCTCGGGCTTGACCGTACCCACCGAGAGTCCACGGGTCAAAAACGAGAGCCGCTCGGGAACGGGATCGGCGCAAAGCCCGTAAGCCTCCTTGCCGAGCGCCTTCGCGATGTGGATGAGCGCCGCCGCACTTCCCACCGTGTCCCCGTCGGGACGGCGGTGCAAGAGGAAAAGCAACCGCTCTGCGGCGAGCAGGCGCTTACAAAACGCGGAGAGCGAGAGCGTAGCGTAGGGCGTGTCCGTCATTGTGCGCCTCCCTCGTCCGTGGGGACAGTATCGTCCTCTGCGGGGGCGGGGCGGGCGGCGCGCTCCTCCTCGATCTGCTTAAGCAGTGCCGAGATGCGCGCGCCGTGCTCACCCGAGTGGTCGGCGGTGAAGGACAGCTCGGGCGTGACGCGCAAATTAAGCGTCATCGCCAGATGGCGGCGGAGCATTCCCTGCGCGCGCACGAGTGCCTTTTTGATCTCCTTTTCATCCCCCGTGAGGTACGAAAAATAGATTTTTGCGTTTTTAAGGTCGGGGGCAACCTCGGCGCGCGTCACGCTGACAAACGCCGAAGCCAGCACGCTGTCGCGTGCCTCGCGCAGAGCCACGCAGAGCTCTTGGGCGACCGCCTCGTTGATTCTACCCTTGCGATAAGATGGCATAATATTCTCCTTTTATGAATCGCGCCGTAGGGCGCACTTGTTAACGAATTTATTTTTTTGTCCTTTGGCGGCACGCCCCGCGCCCGTGCTACACCTTAAAAAACGCGTCGCGCGGGAGCCGCCGTCCGAGAACGCGGCACGCCGTCCTGTAAAAGTCTTCCGTCCTTCCCGTCACGGCGAAGCGGCAAAGGGGCGCTTCCTCTTTGCCCGGCAGGGCATCTGCGACGGCTTTCGCCGCGTGGGCGGCGGCATCGATCAGCACCGCGCGCGGAAGGGCGCGCGCAATGGGCGCCTGCAACAGAGAAAAATGCGTACAGCCCAAAACGAGCGCGTCGGGTTCGGCGGGAACGAGGGGGGATAGCGCACGCCGAACCTCGAGGCGCCCCCTGCGCCCTCCTTCTTCTGCGAGCGGCACGAGCGTGGGGCAGGCAAGGGAAAAGACGGTGCGCTCGCCCGACGCTGCGAGTGCCGCGGCAAAGTGTGCGCGCGCGACGGTCGCCTTGGTGGCGATCAGCCCCACGCGTGCATATCCGCTCGCCGCCTGTGCGGCGGGCGTCAGAATGTCAAATATGGGAAATGTAAACAATTGTTTACATTCGTCCGTGAGATAACTGCTTGCCGTACCGCAAGCGAAAAGCACGGCGTCCGCGCCCTGTTCCTTAAAAAAGGAAAGTGCGCGCCGTATCCGCTCCCTGATAAAGGCGGGGGATTTTTCCCCGAAGGGGAGCGCGGCAGTATCGGCGTAGTAAAGAAAGGCGGAAGCGGGACGAAGGCGGGAAAGCTCCTTTAAGGCGCAAAGACCGCCCGCGCCGCTATCAAAGACGCCGATCATCCCCTGCCCTCGGTGAGAAAGGTGATCACGTCCACCCCGATCAGGGAAAAGAGCCGCGAAAACAGGCTATCCTTCGTGAAGCCGGGGAGCGTGTTGATTTCATTGAAAAAGATCTTGCCGTCGGTGCGGCGCAAAAAATCCACCCGCGCGAGGTCGCGACACCCAAACAGACGAAAGAGCGTGGCGGCAAGCTGCTTGACAAGCGCCGTTTCCCAAAGCGGGATGGGAGCGGGCAGAGTGACGGTCGCCCGATCCTCCTCGTATTTGGCTTTGTAGTCGTAAAAGCCGCCCCGGACGCGGATCTCACCCGGGGGAGAGAGCAAAAGCGTGCCGTCCTTTTCGAGAACGGCGACCTCAAGCTCCGAGCACTCGATCGCTTCCTCCACGATCGCCTCTTCGCTCTCGGCAAGCGCGAGCAGGATGGCGTCGGCAAGCTCCTCTTTGCGCGTCACGCGCGAGATACCGACCGAGCTACCCGACGAAACGGGCTTCACGAAAACGGGGAAGGACAGGCGTTCGGTGATGCGCGTGACGGTCTCTTCGCAAAGCCGCCGTACACGCACGAAGGCGGGGGTGGGAATGCCGTGGTAGAGGGCAAGCTCCTTGCATAAGCGCTTGTTCATACATAGCGCAGAGGCGCAAACACCCGAGCCCACGAAGGGGGTAGCCGATAGCGTAAAAAGACCTTGGAACGCGCCGTCCTCACCGTCCTTGCCGTGCAAAACGGAAAAGACGAGATCGGGCGAAATTGTCGTGCCGTCGGGCAGGTCGAAGGCGAGCGTTCCCTCGCGCAAAACGGCACAGATGGGAACGCTGTGCTGCTCCCATCCATCCGAAAGCTCCGAGAGCGCGCCTTGGAAGAAAAGAAATTCTCCCGTTTTGCTGACGCCGATGGGAAAGCATCGGTAAGAGCGTTCCTGCATCGCGGAAAAAACGGATGCGGCGCTTCGCACGGAAACGGCGTGCTCGGCACCCCGCCCGCCAAAAAGAAGAACGACGTTCATAGCAGAACCTCACACTTAGAGTTTACTGCTATTGTATGAAAAATGCAGATTTTTGTGAAAAAGCGCGGTGCGCAAAGCCCGCGTCGGCGCCTTTTATCGTGCGGGCAGGAAGGCGGCGGGCGTTTGGGCTTTATTTTCCGTCCGCCCGCGTTAAAACGACCAAGCGGTCGCATCCGCCCGCGTCCTGCCTAACGGTGACGGTATAGCCCGCCGCCTCCCCGAGCGCGGACACGGCGTCGCCCTGGTCGTAGCCGATCTCAAAAAGAAAAAGGCGGGGCGAAAAGCGCGAAAGCAGGGTGCGGTAAAAGACGAGCCCGTCCTCGCCACCGTCTAACGCGAGCGCAGGCTCAAACGCGATCTCGGGCGCGAGCGTGGGGATCACGTCGCTGGGGATGTAGGGGGGGTTAGAAAGAATACAGTCGGGGATGGGGAAGGGGAGCGGCGCATCCGAAAGCAGATCTGCCTCGAAAAAATCGACGCGCTCCTCGAGCAGCATCCGCGCGGCGTTTTTCTTGGCAACGGCAAGCGCGCGGGGGGAAACGTCCACCGCGACGGCGCGTGTATCCTCGCGGTGAAGAAGCACCGACAGCGCAATACAGCCGCTGCCCGTGCAGAAATCGGCAAAGCGCGCGCCCTTCGGTAAACGCGCGCACGCCTCCTCCACGAGAAGCTCGGTGTCCGCGCGCGGAATGAGGCAGTCGGGGCTCACGGCGTAGCGCTCGTCAAAAAAGAACGCCTCGCCTAAGATATGCTGTAACGGCTCCCGCGCAAGGCGGCGCAAAACGGCATCCTCAAGCACCTTTGCGTCGTAATCGCGCTCGGGAAAGGCGTAGAGCGCGGCGGCGCTCACGTCAAAAAAGTGAGCCAGCAAAAGCCGCGCGTCTACCTCGGGGGTAGGAATGCCTGCGTGTGCAAGGCGTGAAGAGAGCTCGCGGAAGGTCACGGGGTTTCCTCCGTGCGCTTGGGTTCCTCTGCGGGGGAGGGCGACGCTGCATCCTCGGGCTGCTCGGCGGGCGCCTCGGGCGCCTTTTTGCCCTTTTTCTTTTCGGGCGGGTTGTTGTACTCGTCGCGAATAAGGAAGGCGTCGCGGTCAAAGTCGGGAAATTCCTCGGGCATCGCGCACTTGATAGCGGTGATGGCGACCTCGATCTCGCCCTCGTCGGGCTCGCGCGTGGTTAAGCGCTGCATCCAAAGACCGGGCGCCGAGAGGAAACGGATCACGGGGCCGTTGTGCTTGCCCGCGAACATCAAAAACTCAAAGCCGAGTCCCATAATGAGGGGAAGGATGAGAATGCCGATGCCCGTGTAGATAAAGGCGGAAAGGTCGCGTCCCGTTGCCGCCAGCGTCATTTCGGAGAAGTTCCAGCCGATAACGATCTCGCACAAAACGCGGATGCCAAGCGACACGAGAATGGAGATAAAGAGCATCACAAACATAAAGGAGGTACCGCAACGGGGGTGGAAGCGGGTGTGCTTCTTGACGTTCTCTACCGTCAGCTCCTCGCCGGCCTCAAAGCACGCGATCGACTTGTGCTCCGCGCCGTGATATTCAAAGGTGCGGCGAATGTCCTTCATCAAGGATACGAGCATAATATAAAAAATGAAGATGATAATGCGAAGCACGCCGCAAAGCGCTGCCTTCCATACGCCGAGAGAAATATCGAACCAGCGCTCGATCCACAGCGCCACCTGGTTGGGGAGCAGTGTAAAAAGAGCGATCGAAAGCAGAATGCCAAGCGCGCCCGCGATCCACATAATGATATCAAAGACGGTCTTGCCAAAGGTCTTTTCAAGCCACTTTTCAAAGCGGCTTTGCTCCTCTACGATCTCGTCCCCCATCACCTCGGCGGATACCTCGAGGGTGGAGAAGCTGAGCACGAGCGATTCAATAAAATTGATAAAGCCGCGTAAAATGGGCAGGTTTAAAAGCTTATGTTTTTTGCGCACGGAGGTAAATTTTTTATCGACGACGACAATTTTTCCCTCCTCGGTGCGGCAGGCGGTGGATGCGCGGTCGCCCGCCTTCATCATTACGCCCTCGATCACCGCGCCGCCACCAACGCGGTTGAGGCGACAGGTGTTTTGTTCCTTGTTTGCCATTCGTTTGGGTTTCCTTCCTTATATATAATATACGCACACGCGCATACGCGCGCGGACAAAAGGGTCTTTTGCCAAGAGGATCGCTGTAAATATTATTATAGCACATCGGCGAAAAAAAAGAAATACCCCCCGCCTGAAAAAAATCGAAAAAAACTTAAAAAAATTTGAAAAAACCCCTTGACAAACGCAGTTTTGTGTGGTATACTAATCAAGCTGTCGCGAAGGAGAGATCCTTGGGCGGGCATTGATCCTTGAAAACTGAACAACAAAATTTCGAAAAACATGCAAAGACATTTGTGAAGACAAATGGTGTGTGTAGACGGAATCTCG
>JAFTIH010000004.1 GCA_017456985.1 Clostridia bacterium
CTTGGGCTGATAGTTCTCGTCGAGGTAGAACAGCGAAGCACCTGCGCTGGGAGCGATCGCCCAGTCGGTGACGTTGTTGATGGAGAAGCCGATGACCTTATCGTTCTTATCCGTCTTACCCGAAACGTTGCCCGACTTCATTGCGTCGGACATCTTTTTAAGCATATCGAAGTCCCAATCGCCCGCTTCAACGCGTGCGTAGAAGTCGTCGATGCTGTCGAGCCAGGACACGGAGCCCTTGTTCTCGTTCATCACGTCGTTGTTGACGTAAACGACCCACGCAAGGCGGATCATATCGATGAAGTAGTCGCCTGCAAAGAGGTAGTACTTGTTCTGGTCGAAGGTACAGCCCTTGATGAACTCGGTGTACCAGCCGTCTGCCTCGTAGTCAAAGTAGTTGACGTACGCGTTGCCGCCGGCATCCGCACCGGGATCCTTGGTATTCCAAAGATAGCCGCTGTACATCGCACGGGAAAGTCCCCACAGGTCGTTGTTGTAGATGTCGGGGGAGGTTGCCGAATTGGAAAGAACGATGTCCTTCACGTCCTCGTGAACCTTGATGTAGGGCAGGTCGCGCTCCATATACTTGATGGTCACGTTGAGGTCAGCCACAGCGCGCGCGTTGCGGGCAAGGACCTCCTTGGTCACCTCGTTGGAGTCTGCCGTGTCGGGTCCCTTGGTGTAGATGTTTGCCGCAGGGAAGGTGCATTCGTCGTACTGGTTGATGGAAACCGCAAAACGAACCTCCTGACCGCCGAAATCGACGGTATCCCAGCTGCCGTCCACTCTCTCACCACCGCCGCCGCCGGCACCGCCGCCGTCGCACGCAACGAGAAGCGAGAACATCATCGCGAAGACGAGAAGCAAGGAAATGATCTTGGTTGCTTTCATTGAGAAACTCCTTTACAATATTATTTAATTTCCAAGCAAAACAAATTATAGCACCCCGCGCGGTTTTTGTCAAGCCGTCGGGGTGATTTTGCGGTATTTTTCCTACAAATTATACATTTTGTTCACGATTTTCCCGTCCGCCGTGCGTTTCCTTTGCCAAAAGCGCACGCGCAACGGCAGATGCGACCGCCTTGGCGTCAATGCCGCAGGACGCAGGTAAAGGAACGCCCGCCTCGCCCTCGGCAAAATGCCCGTCAATAGCAAGCGTCGTATAAGAAAGATCGGACGGGGACTTTATTTGCAGGCGAAGCGCCGCTTCAAGAAGCATACCCGCACCGCCCCCGCGGATGCCCTCCTCCACGAAAATGACGGGAGCGCCCACAGGCAGAAGCGGAAGCACCCTTTCTGCCGTTTCGGCGTAGGGTGCAAGCGCTTCAAGAAGGATCATCCCCACGCGAACACCCGATTTTCCGAGCAGAAGCATCGCGTCGAGCGCTGCACTCACGGCGTTCCCGTAGGCGATCAAAACCGCCTCGGCACCCTCCAACCCGACGGCGCGGACGCCGTACTCTGTGAAGTCCTCCTCGGGGTAAAACAGCGCGTGGACGCGCTCGTCCTCGGCGCTGTTCGGATAGCGAATAAGTAAACAATTGTTTACATTTTGCGAGGAAATGAGCATCGCGCACAGCGAGCCGTAGCAGGCAGGCGTCAGGATGCGAACGTTCGGAATGTGGGAGGCAAACGCCACGTCGAAGATGCCGTGATGGGTCGCACCGTCCGCCTGCGCCAGCCCCGCGCGATCCACGAGAATGCGCACGGGAAGTCCTTGCAGGGCAACGTCGTGGAGCAGGTTGTCGTAGGCGCGCTGTAGGAAGGTGGAATACACCGCAAAATACGGCTTCATCCCCGCGGCGCAAAGCCCTGCGGAAAAGGTCAGGGCATGCTCCTCGGCGATGCCCACGTCAAAATAGCGCTCGGGATATTTTTCGCCGAAGGCGGACAGTCCCGTTCCCTCTCCCATCGCCGCCGTGACCGCACAGATCGCCTCGTCCCGCCGGGCGAGCGCGCAAAGCATTTGCGAGGCAACGGAATGGAAGGTGTCGGGGGACCCCTCTTGCGCGTTTTCGGCAGGCGCGGAGGGGACGCCGTGAAAGGCGGTCGGATCGTTTTCCGCCACGGCGTAGCCCTTGCCCTTGACGGTGCGCACGTGAACGACGACGGCGCATTCTCTGGCTTTTGCCTCTGCAAACGCCTTTTCCAGCGCGCGCACGTCGTGTCCGTCCACGGGACCGAGGTAGATGAGGCCGAGCTCCTCAAAGTAGTTATCGCGATAAACGCGCCGCTTGATGGCGCTTTTGGTTTTGGAAAGAAGCGCGGTCATCCCCTTGCCGAGGAGGGGAATATGCGAAAGAAAATTGCGCGTTCTCGTTTTGGTGGCACGGTATTTGCGAGAAATGCGGATGCGCGAAAGGTAGCGCGCAAACAGTCCGATATTTTTCGAGATGGACATTTCGTTGTCGTTGAGCACGATGACCAGACGCAAATCGCGGCGGCAGTTATTGAGCGCCTCGTGGATCATACCGCCCGTAAAGGCACCGTCCCCCACCACGGCGACGGTGTAGGCGTCCTTTTTCCGCAGCGCGTCCGCCTCGGCAAAGCCAAGGGCAGCGGAAACGGAGGTGGAGGAATGCCCCGTGCCGAAGGGGTCGTGCGCGCTCTCGGCGCGGCGGGGGAATCCCGACAGCCCGCCCGGGGTGCGCAGCGCATCAAAGCGGTCGGCTCTGCCCGTGAGGATCTTATGCACGTAGGACTGATGCCCGACGTCGAAGATGACGTGGTCCTCGGGCGAGGAAAAGACGCGATGAAGCGCCACGGTGAGCTCCACGGCGCCGAGATTGGAGGCAAGATGCCCGCCCCGCGCCGTCACCTTCTCGACGAGAAAGCGGCGAAGCTCCTCACAAAGCGGAGAAAGCGCCTCGGGCGGGAGCCCTTTGACGTCCTCGGGGGACTTTATTTGCGAGATATAGGGATAGTCGTTCATTCTTTTCCTTTCTTCGTCTGCCGTGCAAAAGGCGCATCGGCTTGCGACAGGGACGCCAACTTATTTTCTGCTTAACAGCGGGCGGATGATGCCAAAGCCAAGGGCAAGAAGCACCGTGACCGTGCAAAGCGCCAAAACCGCCGTGCTGTACGGAAAGGGCTCCGCGGCGAACAAAAAGAAGCCGAGTGCAAACGCAAGGGCGTTTAAGAGCGACCAAAGCACGTAGAAGAAATTGCGGACGGGGTGTGCGGGATGCGTGCTTTCGGTATGCGTGTTTTTTTGTTTCATTCTCTTCCCCTCCTTACGCCGATATGCTCGCATAGGCAAAGCATGCGGCAACTGCCACCTGCAAGATCACGGACACGTTCAAAATGATGGCGAAGTGCCATTTGCGGCGTGCGTTTGACTTATGACGAAGGAGCACCTTACCGAGAAGCGCGCCCACGCCGCCGCCCAGCGTGGCGAGCGTCAGCAGAACGATCTCGGGCACGCGCGCACCGCTCCCCTTGGAGGCGAGCTTGTCGGCGAGGAAGAAGAAAAAGGTGATGAGCGACATCGCTCCCACGGTGATCAGATATATTTTGAGCATCATTTTACCCTTTCCGCCGTCAAAAGCAGGGGTGCGTTCTCCCCGCAAAAGGCGGCGCATTCGTTACTTCGTTTATTTTATCACATTTTTCTGCCGCCGTCAAGAGCGTTCCTTCGCATTTTTCCGCTTTTTTTCGCAAGGGCTCCTATACAAAAAATTCACGATTTTTTTGAGCAAACGAGCCATCATCGCCTTGACATCGTGCGCGCTTTATAGTATAATATTTATGTTAATCTTGTTTTGGGAGGCAGGCATGGCATATTTCGACCGCTTCGTCGCATTCACGACGATGATCGACGACATCGGCAAATCCATTCAAAAGATCAAAACGGACCGTATGGAGCGCTTTGGTTTGCAAAGCACCGACGCCCTCTGTCTTGCCGTTCTCAGCCGCCGTCCCGAGGGACTTTCGCTGACGGCGCTTGCCGCCGCCTGCCGTTTGGACAAGGCTGCCGTTTCCCGCGCGATGCATCGCTTGTTTGAGAGCGGCAACGTTGCTTACCGCGAGAGCGCGACAAAAAACACCTACCGCGCCCCGCTCGTGCTGACTGACAAGGGCAAAGCGGTCGTCGGCGCGATGCGGGAGCTTGCCGCGGACGCCGTCACGCACGCCTCTGCGGACGTTTCACCCGAAAGCCTTGAGATCCTTTACGCATCGCTTGAGCAGATCCGCAAAAGCCTTGCCCGGTACGCATCCGAGCTTGAGCAGAGTGCGCAAGACGAATAAGCGCGCCGCAAGCATCCTCTCCAACCACACCGAAAGGAAATTCTTATGAAGCAAAGAATCCGCATTCAAAACAAAGACAAGACCGCACGCATCTTCCGCCCCGCCGCATCCTTTGCGGAGCTGGTGGAGCATATGAAGGAGCACGGCGGAAAAACGGCGTTTATGTGGAACGCCTCCTCCGAGAATGGTATCGACGGTACCCTCAATTACGAGCTGTTGACCGAAAGGATCACCGCCGTTGCCGCCGCACTCTCGGCAAGAGGACTCGCAAGCGCGCACGTCGGCTTCGTAGGCGCCCCTTCCGTCGCTTATATGGCGGCAATGCTGGGCGTTCTTCTCGCGGGCGGCGTGATCGTCCCTCTCGACCGTGAGCATACGACGGAGCGTGCCGCAACGCTCTTGCGCCGTGCCAAGGTCAAGGCGCTGTTTTTCGGGGCGGGTATCGCCGCCGACGGCGTCAAGCTGGGCGCAAAGCGGAGCCTTTGCTGTGATATGACCGACACCGCCGAGGGGGAGAGCGCGATCTCCTTTTCCGCACTCGTAGAGGAGGGACGGGCGGCGATCGCTGCGGGATATACGCCCCCCGCTGTCCCCGAGGATCGTCTTGCGGCGCTGCTTTTTACCTCGGGCACGGTGGGAGAGCGTAAATGCGCGATGCTCACGGCAGGCGCCCTGCTTGCGGGCGTGAACGCCGCGTGCGCCTCGGTGGAGCTGGAAAAGTCCGACCTCGTGCTTTCCGCACTTCCCTTCCATCACCCCTTCACCTTCTCGTCGCTGTTCGTGATCTTTAATTACGGCGCGACGGTGGCGATCAACGACGAGCCCAAAAATCTCGTCGCGAATATGAAAAAATACCGTCCGACGGCGATGTTCCTCGTGCCGCTCTACATCAGCGCGCTTTACAACCGTCTGTGGGACGACAACAAGCAGATGAACCACGCGCGCGGGCTTCACCTCGGCATCAGGACCTCCAACGTCTTCTTGAATTTCGGCATTGATCTGCGTGACAAGCTCTTCTCGCACACGAGAGGCTTCTTCGGCGGCAGACTGCGCACCGTCATCTCGGGCGGCGCGCCGCTCAACCCCAAGCTGATCTACGCCTTTGAATCGCTGGGCATTTCCGTTTACGAGGGCTACGGCATCACCGAATGCGGTCCCTTCGTCAGCGTCACCCCTTATTACGCAAGACGCGTCGGCTCGGTGGGCAAGCCCCTGCCCGGTGTTTCCGTCCGTATCGACGGTGAGGGCGTGCGCAGCGAGCACGGCTACGAGGAGGGCGAGATCGAGGTCAAGGGCGCGGGCGTGATGCAGGGTTATCTTGACGAGGAGCACAACGACCTCGTTTTCACGCTCGACGGCTACTTCCGCACGGGCGACGTGGGATATCTTGACCGCGACGGCTATCTGTACGTGACGGGACGCAAAAAGTCCGTGATCGTGCTGGACAACGGCAGAAACGTTGCCCCCGAGGAGCTAGAAGAATACCTGCTTTCCATCCCCGAGGTAGAGGACGCGCTCGTTTCGGGCAAAAAGGACGAGGCGGGCATCGTACGACTGCACGCGGCGCTCTTTCCGAAGGCAGACGCGCGTGCGGAAAGGGGCGACGAGGAGATGCTGGCGCTTTTGCACGAGCGTGTAGAGGAGCTTAACCGCCGTCTTCCTCTCTTCAAGCGGATGCACGAGGTCTCCCTTTCGCCTGAGCCCTTTCCCCGCAACGCCTCGGGCAAGCTCATTCGTACCCTCTGATACAAAAAAGCAATACCGCACCGTCGAAAATTCGGCACTTTTGCCGATTGACAAGATTTCTTCAATGAAATAAAATATATTTATAAAATTCGCGCGCCGCGTGCGCCGAGCGAAGGAGATTTTACTATGAAAAAAGTCGCCATTATCATGGGAAGCGACAGCGACCTTCCCGTCGTTGAGAAAGCCGCCGACGTTCTGAAGGAATACGGCGTTCCCTTTGAGGTCCACGTATATTCCGCGCACCGCACGCCCGAGGAGGCGCGCGCGTTTGCACTTGGCGCCCGCGCAAATGGCTTTGGCGCCGTGATCTGCGCCGCAGGTATGGCGGCACACCTTGCGGGTGCGTTTGCTGCAAACACCACGCTTCCCGTTATCGGTATTCCGATTGCAGGCAGCCGTCTTGACGGTATGGACGCCCTGCTTTCCACCGTACAGATGCCCACGGGGCTTCCCGTAGCGACCGTCGCCATCAACGGTGCGGCAAACGCCGCGCTGCTCGCCATCCAGATGCTCGCCATCACCGACGGCGCGCTTGCCGAGAAATTAGACGAGGCAAGAGATGCGGGCAAAGCAAAGGTCCTTGAAAAGGACGCTGCCGTTTGCGCAAGATTCAACGGCTGATCGCTAAGAGCGACACGGCTGTCCACTCTGCGGACCCGCATTGCGTGCAGCTCGTTTTTTCACTGCTTCCGCACAACGTGCGGAAAGCACTTCACCCTTGTGATCTAAAAAAAGGAGATACAGTTTTTCTATGGGCAATTTGAAAGAAGAATGCGGCGTGTTCGGCGTCTTTTCGCGTGAGCCCTACGACGTAGCCAGAATGACCTATTACGGTCTTTTTGCATTGCAGCACCGCGGACAGGAGAGCGCGGGCATCGTGGTCAACGACGACGGGCTTTTCCGCACGCATAAGGATGCAGGAACGGTGGAAGAGGTCTTTAGCGCCCCCGTTTTCGAGAAGCTCGGTCTTGGCAACATGGCAGTGGGTCACGTGCGCTACGGCACCGCCGAAACCAAGGAGCGCATCAACGCACAGCCAATGGTCATCAACCATATCAAGGGAAAAATGGCGATCGCAAACAACGGAACTCTCGTCAACGCCTTGGCACTGCGCGAGGAGTTAGAGCTTACCGGCTCTATTTTCCACACGGCGTCGGATGCCGAGGTCATCGCGTATCTTATCACGAGAGAGCGCCTTACCGCGCCCTCCATTGAGGTTGCCGTTGAGCGCGCCGTTGCACATCTCGTCGGCTCCTTCTCGCTGCTCGTGATGTCCCCCAAGAAGCTCGTCGCCGTGCGCGACCCCTGGGGCTTCCATCCCCTTTGCTACGGACAGACGGCAGACGGACGCATCGTGATCGCCTCTGAAAGCTGTGCGCTCGACTCTGTGGGCGCTACGCTCTGCCGCGATCTCGCCCCCGGTGAGATCATCGTCGTTGATGAAAACGGCATCCGCAGCATCACCACGCACGTAGGCTCGCGCCCCCATGCGAAGTGCGTATTCGAGTACATTTATTTTGCACGTCCCGACTCCTGCATTGACGGCACGACGGTACATAGCGCCCGTCTTGCGGCAGGTGCGGCACTTGCCAAGGAGCATCCCGTAGAGGCAGACGTGGTCATCGGCGTTCCCGACTCGGGACTTGACGCCGCCATCGGCTACGCGAAGGAATCGGGCATTCCTTACGAGATCGGTTTTATCAAAAACAAATACATCGGTCGTACCTTTATCGCGCCCGGACAGGCAAACCGCGAGGACAAGGTGCGCATCAAGCTCAACCCCATCGCAGAGGTCGTACGCGGCAAGCGCGTGGTGCTGGTGGATGACTCCATCGTGCGCGGTACGACGGGTGGGCGCATCGTGCAGCTTTTGCGCGATGCAGGTGCAAAGGAGATCCATATGCGCATCTCCTCTCCCCCCTTCCTTAACCCCTGCTACTACGGCACGGATATTGATTCACGCGATCACCTGATCGCCTGCAAGCATACGGCAGAAGAGATTGCTCGCATCATGAACGCAGATTCGCTCGGCTACCTCAGCCTTGACAGTGCAAAGCGCCTTGCGGGAGAGGAAAACGCGTGCGAGTTCTGCACCGCTTGCTTTGACGGTAAGTATCCCACCGACGTTCCCGAGGTCAAGCCCGTATGCAAATACGAGCGCAAGATCTCCGAGGGAAAGAAATAAATTTCGGCAAGCCCGCCAAGCGTTTTCGCGACGGGCTTTTCCGCGTTATCCGGCTTCTTTAATAAAACAATATAAATCGAGAGAACGAAAGGAAGGACACAAGGTATGTCAGTCAATCTTACCTACGATACGCACACCCTGCGTGAGCGCATCGCCCCCAATCCCTATCCCGGTCGCGGCATTGTCATCGGCAAGCTGGACGAGGAGCACGCCATCTTCGCTTACTTCATTATGGGCAGAAGCGAAAACAGCCGCAACCGCGTCTTCGTCAAGGACGGCGAGGGCAATATTTTCACCGAGCCCTACGACGCGAGCCGTGTCAAGGACCCCTCGCTCATCATCTACGCGCCCGTGCGCGCATACGGCAGCGACGTCGTCGTGACCAACGGCGACCAGACGGATACTGTGGTAGAGGGGTTAAAAAAGGGTCTTTCCTTCTCCGTGGCACTCACCGCGCGTGAGTTTGAGCCCGATGCGCCCAACCTGACCCCCCGCATCAGCGGCATTCTGCATTTTGCGGACGGCTTTACTTACGAGATGAGCATTCTCAAAAGCGCCGACCCCGAGGGAAGCGCTTGCAACCGCTTTACCTATGCGTACGCACCCCTGACGGGACTCGGTCACTTCATTCATACCTATATGGGCGACGGTAACCCCCTGCCCACCTTTGCGGGCGAGCCCGAGCGCGTCAGCCTTTCCGGCGATATTGACACTGTGGCAAACGAGATCTGGGAGAGCCTTGACGAGGACAACAAGATCTCGCTTGCAGTGCGCACCTACAAGATTTCGGACGGCTCGCTCGTTGCGGAGCGTCTGTTCAACAAATACGTCAAGTAAGAGAGGAGCAAAATGATGAACGAATTTGAACTCAAATACGGCTGTAACCCCAACCAGAAGCCCGCGCGTATCTTTATGGAGGACGGCGGCGAGCTCCCGATCGAGATCCTTTCGGGCAGACCCGGATATATCAACTTTCTCGACGCGTTCAACGCGTGGCAGCTTGTCAAGGAATTGAAGGCGGCAACGGGTCTTCCTGCGGCGACCTCCTTCAAGCACGTCAGCCCCACCTCGGCGGCGGTCGGCATCGTGCTTCCCGAGAAGCTCAAGCGCGCTTGCTTCGTGGACGACGTGGAAGGACTTGACGACTCGCTTCTTGCCTGCGCGTTTGCCCGCGCAAGAGGCACCGACCGTCTTTGCTCCTTCGGCGACTGGATCGCCCTGTCGGACGTGTGTGACGTGACGACGGCGCGCCTCATTGAAAGAGAGGTGTCCGACGGCATCATCGCCCCCGGCTACGAGCCCGAGGCTCTTGAGATCCTGAAGAGCAAGAGAAAGGGCAATTACAACGTCGTGAAGATCGACCCCGACTACGTTCCCGCCGCACGCGAGCGCAAGCAGGTGTTCGGCATCACCTTTGAGCAGGGCAGAAACGAAGTGAAGATCGACGAAGAAATGCTCGCAAACATCGTCACCGAGCGCAAGGATCTTCCCGAAAGTGCAAAGCGCGACCTCATCGTTTCGCTCATCACCCTCAAATACACCCAATCCAACTCCGTTTGCTACGCGGTGGACGGTCAGGCGATTGGCGTGGGCGCAGGTCAGCAATCGCGCATCCACTGCACGCGTCTTGCGGGCGGCAAGGCAGACACCTGGCAGCTGCGCCAGCACGATAAGGTGCTCTCCCTTCCCTTCCGTGCGGAGCTTGGCAGACCCGACCGCGACAACGTCATCGACGGCTACATCAACCAGAACGAGGAGGACGTGTGCGCTGAGGGCGTATGGCAGAAATACTTCACCGAGCGCCCCGAGCCCTTCACGCGCGAGGAGCAGCAGGCATACCTTTCCACCCTCTCGGGCGTTTCCCTCGGCTCGGACGCCTTCTTCCCCTTTGACGACAGCATTGAGCGCGGTCACAGAAGCGGCGTGTCCTACGTGGCAGAGCCCGGCGGCTCCATCCGCGACCAGCTCAGCATCGACGCTTGCAACAAGTACGGTATGGTGATGGCGTTTACCGGCCTTCGCCTGTTCCATCACTAAAAAAGAAAAAGGAGAACGAACATGTCCGAATTTTCCAAATCCGAAAGCTACGCGGCTGCGGGCGTTGATATTACCGCAGGCTATCGCTCGGTCGAGCTGATGAAATCCTCCATCGCACGCACCTTAACGGCGGGCGTTGCCTCCGATATCGGCGGCTTCGGCGGTCTTTTCAAGCTCGACACGGAGAAATACAAGAACCCCATCCTCGTGAGCGGTACCGACGGCGTCGGCACCAAGATCAAGCTCGCGTTCCTGCTTGACAAGCATGACACCATCGGCATCGACGCGGTGGCGATGTGCGTCAACGACATCATCTGCTCGGGCGCAGAGCCGCTGTTCTTCCTCGATTACATCGCTTGCGGCAAGAACTATCCCGAAAAGATCGCCGCCATCGTTTCGGGCGTTGCCGAGGGCTGCGTGCAGGCAGGCTGTGCGCTCATCGGCGGTGAAACGGCAGAGCATCCCGGTCTGATGCCAGAGGACGAGTACGACCTCGCGGGCTTCTCGGTCGGTGTCGTTGACCGCGACAAGGTGATCGACAACAGCTCGATGAAGGCGGGCGACGTGATGATCGCGCTCCCCTCGACGGGCGTTCACTCCAACGGCTTCTCGCTCGTGCGCAAGGTGTTCGATATCGAGAACGCCGACCTCACCTCTCCCCGTGCGGAGCTTTGCGGACAGAGCCTTGGCGAAGCCCTTCTCACCCCCACCCGCATCTACGTGAAGAGCATTCTTGCCCTTCTTGAAAAGGTCAAGGTTTCGGGCATCACCCACATCACGGGCGGCGGCTTCTACGAGAATATGCCCCGCTCCATTCCCGAGGGACTGTGCGTCGAGATCAAGAAGTCGGACGTGCGCGTGCTTCCCATCTTCGATCTGCTGGCGAAAACGGGCAACGTTCCCGAAAGAGATATGTATAACACCTTCAATATGGGTGTGGGTATGTGCGTCGTGGTTGCAAAAGAGGACGTGGATACCGCACTCGCTTCCCTTCGCGCATCGGGTGACGACGCTTACGTGATCGGCACCATCGTTCCCTCCGAAAACGGCGAAGGCGTGCGTCTTCTGTAAGGTGGCGCGATGAAGAAGGCTAAGATCGCCGTGCTCGTTTCGGGCGGCGGCACCAATTTACAGGCACTCATCGACGCCGAGAAGAGCGGCGTCATCCAAAGCGGCGAGATCGTCGCCGTCATCGCAAGCAACGAGGGTGCGTATGCGCTCACGCGCGCAGAGCAGGCGGGCATCGCGACCTTCGTCGCCTCGCGCCGCGCGCTCGGCTCGCAAGAGGCGTTTGAGGACGCGATCCTCGCCGCCATCCAAAAAACGGGCGCCGAGCTTATCGTGCTTGCGGGCTTTATGAGCATTTTGAGGGAGAGCTTCACGAAGCGCTTCCCCCGCCGCATTCTCAACGTACACCCCGCGCTCATTCCCTCCTTCTGCGGAAAGGGCTTTTACGGACTTCGCGTGCACGAGGCGGCACTTGCCTACGGCGTGAAGGTCACGGGTGCGACGGTGCATTTCGTCAACGAGATCCCCGACGGCGGCGAGATCATTCTCCAAAAGGCGGTAGAGATCAAGGAGGGGGATACCCCCGAGATCCTTCAGCGCCGCGTGATGGAGGAAGCCGAATGGAAGATCCTGCCCGCGGCGACCGAGCTCGTTTGCCGCGAGATCCTCTCAAACTAACGGAAGGATAAAAGAATATGAAGATTATGGTAGTCGGTGGTGGCGGCAGAGAGCACGCCATCATCAAGAAATTAAAGGAAAACGAAAGCGTCACGGAGATCTTCGCGCTTCCCGGTAACGGCGGCATCGCCAAGGACGCAACGTGCGTGCCGATCGGCGCCAAGGATATTGAAGGCGCGGTGCGCTTCGCCAAGGAAAACGGCATCGACTTTGCCGTGGTCGCGCCCGACGATCCCCTCGTTCTCGGTATGGTGGACGCACTGGAAGCGGCGGGCATTCCCGCATTCGGTCCCAAGGCAAACGCCGCGATCATTGAGGGCAGCAAGGTCTTTTCCAAGAACTTAATGAAGAAATACGGCATTCCCACCGCGCGCTACGAGGTGTTCGAGAAGGCAGAGGATGCCCTTGCCTATCTTGCAGACGCGCCCATCCCCACCGTCATCAAGGCGGACGGACTTGCCCTGGGCAAGGGCGTCATCATCGCCACGACGAGAGAAGAGGCGACGGACGCCGTCCACGCGATGATGGAGGACCGCGTCTTTGGCGCGAGCGGCAGCCGCATCGTGATCGAAGAATTTCTCACGGGTCCCGAGGTTTCCGTCCTTGCCTTTACCGACGGCAAGACGCTCGTGCCGATGGTGTCCTCGATGGACCACAAGCGCGCACACGACGGGGACACGGGGTTAAATACGGGCGGTATGGGTACCGTTGCCCCCAACCCCTACTATACCGACGATATTGCTAAGGTGTGTATGGAAACCATCTTCCTGCCCACGATGGAGGCAATGAACGCCGAGGGTCGTACCTTCCGCGGCTGTCTTTACTTCGGACTGATGCTGACGGCGGACGGTCCCCGCGTGATCGAGTACAACTGCCGCTTCGGTGACCCCGAAACGCAGGTGGTGCTTCCCCTTCTCGAGAGCGATCTGCTCACCGTGATGCAGGCGTGTGCAAACGGCACGCTCGCAAGCACTCCCGTCCGCTTCCGCGACGGCGCGGCTTGCTGTGTCATCGTAGCATCCAAGGGCTATCCCCAGAAATACGAGAGCGGCTTCCCGATGATCCTGCCCCCCGATGAGAAGGAATCCTTCATTTACGTGGCTGGCGCCAAGTGTGCCGAGGACGGCACGCTGCAAAGCGCGGGCGGACGCGTGCTTGGCGTAACTGCCGTGCGCGACGATTTAGCGAGCGCCGTCAAGGGTGCTTACGAGATGACCGCGAAGGTCCGTTTTGACAACGGCTTCTATCGGAGCGACATCGGTGCCAAGGCACTTGCCGCAAAAAACGTATAAATTACCTTTTTCAGAAAGGATACTGCTATGGTATATCGCATCTACGTAGAAAAGAAACCCGCCCTTGCCAACGAGGCGAAGGGTGTTTTCGGGGACTTAACGGAGCTGATCGGCATCAAGGGACTGACGGGCGTTCGCCTTCTCAACCGCTACGACGTGGAAAACGTCAGCGAAGAGCTGTTCCGCGCCACCATCGCCACCGTATTCTCCGAGCCGCAGCTTGACGACGTGTATGAAACGCTTCCCGAGGGCGCGTTCGCCGCAACGCTTGCGGTCGAATATCTGCCCGGTCAGTTTGACCAGCGCGCCGACTCCGCCGCGCAGTGCATTCAGATCATCTCCTGCGGCGAGCGCCCCACCGTGCGCACCGCAAGAGTGTATCTCTTTGAGGGTGAGCTGTCCGCGGAGGACGTTGCCCGCATCAAGAAGTACCTTATCAACCCCGTAGAGTGCCGCGAGGCGTCGCTTGACACCTTTGAAACGCTGGCGGCAGAATACCCCATTCCCACCGAGGTAGAAACGCTTGACGGCTTTATCGCGCTTGACCGCGATGCGCTTGGCGCCTTCGTCAAGGAAAAGGGTCTTGCGATGGACCTTGAGGACGCGCTCTTCTTGCAAAGCTACTTCCGCGACGAGGAGCACCGCGACCCCACCATCACCGAGATCCGTATGATCGACACCTATTGGTCGGACCATTGCCGTCACACCACCTTCCTTACCACCATCGATAAGGTGCGCTTTGACGACCCTCTGACCGAGGCGACCTACAAGGAATATCTCGCCGCGCGCGAGCGCCTTGGCAGAAAGAAACCCGTCAATCTGATGGACGTCGCGACGCTTGCAACCCGCGTGCTCAAAGCAGAGGGCAAGCTCGGCGGTCTTGACGAGAGTGAGGAGATCAACGCCTGCACCGTCAAGATCCACGTGACGGTCGACGGCAAGGAAGAGCCTTGGCTGCTTCTGTTCAAGAACGAAACGCACAACCATCCCACCGAGATCGAGCCCTTCGGCGGTGCGGCGACCTGCATTGGCGGTGCCATCCGCGACCCGCTGTCGGGACGCTCTTACGTTTACGCCGCGATGCGCGTCACGGGTGCGGGCGACCCTACCCGTCCCGTAGCCGATACGCTGGAAGGCAAGCTTCCTCAGCGCAATATCGTACAGACCGCCGCCGCAGGCTATTCCTCCTACGGCAACCAGATCGGTCTTGCAACGGGTCTTGTGGATGAGATCTATCACCCCGGCTACGCCGCAAAGCGTATGGAGATCGGTGCGGTCGTTGCCGCCGCTCCTGCGGAAAACGTGCGCCGTGAGCGCCCCGAGGAGGGCGACGTGGTGATCCTGCTTGGCGGCAGAACGGGTCGTGACGGCTGTGGCGGCGCTACGGGCTCCTCCAAGTCCCACACCCTCTCCTCGCTCGAAAGCTGTGGCGCCGAGGTCCAGAAGGGTAACGCGCCCGAGGAAAGAAAATTGCAAAGACTCTTCCGCTCCAAGGAAGCTTGTCAGATGATCAAGCGCTGTAACGACTTTGGCGCGGGCGGTGTGTCCGTCGCCATCGGTGAGCTCGCGGACGGTCTTTTCATCGATTTGAACGCCGTTCCCCGTAAGTACGACGGTCTTGACGGCACCGAGCTTGCCATCTCCGAGTCGCAAGAGCGTATGGCAGTCGTGGTGGAAGCCAAGGACGTCGAGCGCTTCCTCGCACTTGCCGACGCCGAGAACCTTGAGGCTACCGTGGTTGCCCGCGTGACCGCAGACGCACGCCTGACGATGGTTTGGAACGGCAAGAAGATCGTGGACGTTTCGCGCGCCTTCTTAAACTCCAACGGTGCGGAGAAGCATATTTCCGTGCAGGCGGCTCACGCCCGTCCCTACGGCAAGCCCACCGTTACCGCGTTTGCAGACGGTATGCGTGCGCTCGCGGGCGACCTCAACGTCTGCTCCAAGCGCGGTCTTTCCGAGCGCTTTGACTCCACCATCGGTGCGGGTACGGTGCTGATGCCCTTCGGCGGCAAATATCAGCTCACCCCCGCGCAAGCAATGGCAAACCTCGTTTCGGTCGAGGTGGGTCACACCGAGGACTGCTCGGTGATGGCGTACGGCTACAACCCCTACGTGACCGAGGCATCCCCCTACCACGGCGCTTATCTTGCCGTTGTGGAATCGCTTTCCAAGCTGATCGCGACGGGCGCCTCCTACGACGACACCTATCTCACCTTCCAAGAGTATTTTGAAAAGCCTATGAAGAACCCCGCCCGCTGGGGCAAGCCGCTGTCGGCTCTGCTTGGCGCTTACCGCGCACAGACCGAGCTTTCGGTCGCTTCCATCGGCGGTAAGGACTCGATGTCGGGCTCCTTCGAGCATCTTGACGTCCCCCCCACGCTCGTTTCCTTTGCCGTGACCACCGCGAAGGCAAGCGAGATCGTAACGGGCGAGTTCAAGGAGGCGGGACACACCGTCGCCCTTCTCTCCCCCGCATACGGCACGGACGGTCTGCCCGTCGCCGCTTCCCTTCTCGACACCTTCCGCAAGGTCACCGCACTCTGCCGTGCAGGCAAGGTCGCGGCGATCTACACCCCCACCTTTGGCGGTATCGCGGAGAGTGTGATGAAGATGGCATTCGGTAACGGCATCGGCTTCTCCTATGCCGCAACCCTTCCCGTTGCGACGCTGTTCGGCTACGCCTACGGCTCCTTCGTGATCGAGCTGACGGACGGCACCCTTCCCGAGGGCGCACTTCTGCTCGGCAAAACGACCGATAGCGGCGCCATCACCTACGGTGACGAGAGCATCACGCTTGACGAGGCGCTTTCCATTTACGAGGGCAAGCTTGAGGGCGTATTCCGCTGCAACATCGAGCAGACGCCTCGCGAGATCCCCGCATTCACCTACACCGAAGGCGTGAAGGCAAAGGCGCCCGCCGTCAAGACGGCGAAGCCCACCGTGCTGATCCCCGTCTTCCCCGGCACCAACTGCGAATACGACAGCGCCAAGGCGATGCGCGACGCAGGCGCCGAGCCCCGCATTATGGTTCTCAACAACAAGACCAAGGAGGGCATCGCCCGCTCGGTCGAAAGCTTTGCCGAGGCAGTTAAGGACGCGCAGATGATCTTCGTGCCCGGTGGCTTCTCAGGCGGCGACGAGCCCGACGGCTCGGGTAAGTTCATCACCGCCTTCTTCCGCTCTGCGGCGGTCAAGAGCGCGGTCACGGATCTGCTTGATACGCGCGGCGGCTTAATGGCAGGTATCTGCAACGGCTTCCAGGCGCTCATCAAGTTAGGACTCGTTCCCTTCGGTAAAATTATGGATACGGACGCCGACGTCCCCACGCTCACCTTCAACACCATCGCCCGCCACCAGTCGCGTATGGTACAGGTGCGCGTATGCTCCAACCTCTCTCCCTGGCTTGCCGAGGCAGAGGTGGGCAAGACCTACTCCGTGCCGATCTCGCACGGCGAGGGTAAGTTCTTCTGCTCCAAGGAATGGGTGGAAAAGCTTGCCGCGAACGGTCAGATCGCAACGCAGTACGTGGATCTTACGGGCGCGCCCAGCTACGACGTGCACTTTAACCCCAACGACTCCGTTGCCGCGATCGAGGGTATCACCTCGCCCGACGGCAGAGTCTTCGGTAAGATGGGTCACGCAGAGCGTATCGGCTACGGCTTATACCGCAACGTTCCGGGCGACTACGACATCGGTATGTTCCGCGCCGCTGTGAAGTTCTTTAAGTAATCCTTATCAAGCAAGGCACCCCCACGCGGCGCGCGGGAGTGCCTTTTGCTATCCCAAAAAAGTAACGCAGGTGTTTCGGATGAAGCACCTGCGTTTTGTAAACAATTCTTTACATTATAGAAGCTTTTCTAAAAGATCCTCATAGGACATCGGGGAAAGAAGCGCGGGAGGAATATCAAGCACCGTCTTGCATCCGACGTCCCCCTTTTCGGCAAGGCGGTATGCGGCACGCGCGTACGCGACGAGCACCGAGGCGGTAAACTCGGGGTTAGAGTCGAGCGCAAGGCTGAACTCCACGGTGTGACCGTTCCCGCCCGCAAGACCCGTTCTGCCCGTGCGGATGACCCTGCCGCCGTGCGGAAGAGCGGCGTGCTTTTCCTTCATTTCTTCGGCAGTGATAAAGGTAACGGTGGTGTTATAATCGGCAAAGTAGTTGGGCATTTCCTTGATCTCGCGCTCAATGCGAGCAAGATCCGCCCCCTCTTTTGCGACGACGAAGCACTCACGGGTATGCTTCTCACGGGCGGTGAGGGTGGGCGCCTCGCCGCTGCGAACGCGCGAGAGTGCGCTTTCAACGGGAACGGTGTACTGTCTTGCGTCAAGCACGCCGTCGATACGGCGGATGGCGTCCGAGTGCCCCTGGCTGACGCCGCGTCCCCAGAAGGTATAGTCCTCGCCCTCGGGGAGAATTGCACCCGTATAGGCACGGGCAAGTGAAAAGAGTCCGGGGTCCCAGCCCACCGAGATAACGGCGATCTTACCGCCGCGCGTTGCCGCTTCGTCGACGGCGGCGTAGTGGGCGGGGATCTTTGCGTGCGTATCAAAGCTATCAATGACGTGGAAATGCGAAGCGAGAGCGGGGGTCTGCTCGGGCAGGTCGGTGGCACTGCCGCCACAGAGGATCACGACGTCGATCTGATCGCGCATCGAAAAAATTTTGCTCGCCTCGAACACGGGAGCGCCCGTGCGTGTCTTGACCGTGGCGGGGTCGCGGCGTGAAAAAACGCCGACGAGCGCCATATCGGGATTTTGACGAAGTGCGGCTTCCACGCCGCGACCGAGGTTTCCGTAACCGTAAATTGCTACTTTGATCATTTTTATTTGCCTTCTTTCATAGGGAGCGTAATAAAATCCATTTTAGAGGTGAACTTTCGTACCGTCACGCCTGCGGATGCGAGCATTCTTTTGGATGCCTGCGTCGAGGGCGTTGCGGCGTATTTATCCGAAAGATAAACGACCTCGCGGATGCCCGCCTGTATGATCGCCTTCGCGCACTCGTTGCAGGGAAAAAGTGCTACGTAGATGCGCGATCCCGCAAGGTTCTTGCCGCGATTGTTTAGGATCGCGTTGAGCTCGGCGTGGACCACGAAGGGATATTTGGTGGCGTTTGCTTCCTCGCCGTCGCGCGCCCAGGGGTACTCGTCGTCCGAGCAGCCGAGCGGGAAGCCGTTGTAGCCCGTAGAGAGAATGCGGTTGCTGTCGTCCACGATGCAAGCGCCTACCTGCGTGCTCGGGTCCTTACTGCGCTTGGCGGCAAGCTGTGCGACACCCATAAAATATTCGTCCCAAGAGATATATTCCTGTCTTTTATCACTCATTGTCCTTTTTCCTTTAACCTTTATCAATTTGTTATATAAAAAATTTTTTCTTCAAGCGCTCACGGAGCGGCGAAACGATGCCGATCACGATAAAAAGCATCCCGAGCAAGAATAAGCTCGTTAAGGGATACAGCGACCAGAACACGAAACGGTCGGGCGTATGGAAAACCACGAAAATAAGGTTTTCAAGCAAAGCGAGCAACACGCCCAGCGCGATCAGCGCCCCGCCCGTGATATAAAACACACCGCGCGGCGTATAACGCAGAAGCGTAACTACGGTACAAACGATCAGGGCGGTGCTGCCGAGGATAGGGAAAGCAAACGGCAAGAACCAGCCCCCCTGTGTCAAAAGATCCACGCCAAGCACGTATAATGCGATCACCGCAAAGCAAACGGGCGTGAGGATCACGGGGTGCGCGCGGCGGAACCAGCAGGGAAACAAAAGAATAAAATACAAGCACACGATGCCGCCGGCGGCGTAATAGGACCACGAAAGAGTACCGGTGAAGCGCAGATCAAAGGTCACGAGCTGTAACGCGACGATGGCGAGCACGATGGTGACGATCATCATCACGAGCGATCGGTTGACACGCTTGGGTTCGCTCTCGGTCGAGGGATAGGGCGGTTCGCCGATCTCTCGCGCAAGGTCGGGATGATAGGCGCGCGTGCCGCAAAGGGGACAGCTTTGTTCACTGTCGGCAAGGCGGACGCCGCATTTCGCACAATACATCGTTACTCCTTTCTGCCGCGGGGCGCGTTTTGTCCGTTACTCTCTACCGTAACGGAAAGCCCGAGGCTCTGCAAGACCGAGAAGAACTGCCGCTCGAGGTACGGCTCGCGGATCTTGCGCACGAAATCAATGCACAGCACGTCCCCAAAGGAGATCGCGCTGACGTTGTTGGGGGTGTCGCGGGGAACGCTTAACACAAAGTTTGCCTCGGACACGTGCCGAGCAAGTGTCTCGGGTAAGCGAAAGGCGCCAAGGTTCGAGAAGGTAAAGGCGCTTTTTCTCTCTCCCACTGCCAAAAAGATCAGCTTCATCACGGTGTTTTTGATAAACAGGGGCATCGCACGCACGAAAAGGCTTTGCTCGCTTTTAACGTTGGTGGTGATGCGCGCGCTCATCCGCTTGGGGGTGATCTCCATTTCCATCTGATGCTTGACACAGCGGCAGATCTCGTCGAAGGTATATTCGCCCATTCTGGGGTCGATCTCGGGCGTCACGTACAAAACGAAATTGCGAAGCGTTTTCGCATCCTCGGGATAAAGGCGGCGCAAATTCACGGGGATCAGCACCTTGACGGGGCGGTAGCGCTTGGGGCTTTTGATCTGCTCCTCTTGGATCGCCACGCACGCCTGCATCAGCGCCGCCGTTAAGAACGCGGTAATGCTCACGCCGTGTGCGGCGGCGGCTGTGTGGACCTCCTTCACCGAAAGGCGCATCGAAAGGGCGTGTACGAAGGGCGCCGCCTCGGGCGTGCCTCGCACGTGGAAGGAATCCTCCTCGCGGCGGCTCATCGCCTTGCCCGTACAGTGCTTGGGAAAGCAGTCGGTCAGCTCTTCCTCTGCGGGAAGCGCGCGGCGGTCAAGAACGCCGTCCTCGTAGGGAATGCTCTCGCCGTATTTTTGTTCGGCGTACTCGGCAAGCAGATTTTTAAGGAAGACCAAGCCGCCGTTTCCGTCGGTGGTGGCGTGGAAAAATTCCACGGCGATGCGCCGACCGTACACCAAAACGCGGAAGGCGCAACGGCGAAGCTCCTTTTTGCTCATATGGCGGAGCGGATAAGCACTCTCCTCCATAAGCTCGGGCGCTGAGGAAAGCTCCTCAAGATAGTACCAGAAAAGCCCCTTATCGAGTCGCACGGAAATGGAAGGAAAGCGGCGTGCCGTCACGTCGAGGGCGTGTTGGAGCACGACCGTATCGACCTCGTCAAAGAGCGTAGCGGACACACGGAAGGCGTTGCTCCAACGGCGGGAGCGCGCCGCAGGATAGATCTTGGCGGCGTTATCCAGCCGCATCCAGCGAAGCTGGCGCGGGCGGGGCAAATGCGCGTTCATAAACGTCTGCACCATACGGTAATCGGCGGCACATTCGCGCAGGTCGTATAAAAGGTAGCCGTGCCAAAGTCCCGCGGCGACGTGCAGTGTGCTATCCACGCCCGCGGCAAGCAGGCGCTCGTGGAGCAGACGGCTGTCGTCGAGCATGATCTCATCCCCGCCAACGCAAATGAGCGTCGGGGGCATTTTTTCAGAAAATTCGGCAAACAAAGGGGAAACGAGCTCGTCACGCGCATCCATACGGCACTGTGCCGCAAAAAGCGCAAGGCGCTCCTTGGTCATCGAGGGATCGATCTCACGATTCGCTTCATACGAGGCACCGCTGAACGTAAAATCCGTCCAGGGCGAAAGCAGGACGGCGGCGGCAGGGGCGGGATGCCCTTCCGCAACGAGCGTGCGGCAAAGCGAAACGGTCAAGCCACCCCCCGCACTCTCCCCAAACACGATGATCTGCTCGGCGCCATACCCCATATCGAGAAGGGCTAAATACGCTGCAAGGGCGTCCGCAAGCGCCTCCCTCGGCGTTGCCTCGGGGGCAAGACGGTAAACGGGCGCAAAGACGCGAAGTCCCCACTTATCCGCTAAATACGCGCCTACACCGCGCGCATACGCGCGGTCGCCACAGCAATATCCACCGCCGTGCAGATAAAGGATCACGCCCGAGGAAAGCTCGTTTTTGGGAATGCACCAAACGCCCTCCCGTTCCCCAAGCACTTCACTCTTATACTCCACGCGTCGGCGGCAAAGCCCCGCAAACAGCGCGCCGAGAAGATTCTGCCCGCGGCGCAAGCCTGCGATGGAATCGGAGGAAAAAAGGCCGCCAAAGCGCGCGAGCTGCTTGCGCGCAAACGCAGTTGACATCGGCATTGGATCTTCCTCCCTTTCCCTCTTTTTTGAAAACGCTTACAGTTATACTTATTTTATCATATTCTTCCTTTTTTTACAAGTACTCTCGAAAAAAAACAAAATAGAAATGCAAACAAATGTTTGCATTTCTACGAATTTTAAGAGATTTTATTTGATGCGCTTGGTGAAGCCATCCTCAAAGTAGGCAGTGGCGATCGCGAGCATATCCTCCCTGATGTGCGCTTGCCACTCGTCCTCGGTCACAACGATCGGGATGCCCATCGCATGCGCCGTTTGCATACTGTAAAAGGAATCCTCAAACAGATACATCTCGCGCACGTCACAGCCAAAGCGCGCCGCCGCGTCAAGGAAGATCTCGGGACTCTTTTTGCCATTCGGATAGTCCTCTCCTGTAAAGACGAATTCAAAATAGCCGTCGATGCCAAGACTCTTTAAGCAGACCTCGGCTTGCGCCTTGGGCGTGAGCGTGGCAACGCCCATCCGCACCCCCTGTGCCCGAAAGCGGTCAAGCAGCTCCCGCACGCCCGCCTTCAGGCGTGCGTCACGGCGATAATGCCCCTCAAGGATGGTGAGGATCTCCTCGCGCGTGATCTCCTCTACGCGGGGGATCTTCTTTTCCCGCAAATAGGCAACGCCCTGACTAAAGGTCAGCGTTCCCAAAGCAGAAATATCCTCCTCGGAGAGTGTCACACCGCGTCGGGCAAGTGCCCGAGGCGTGAGCGTTTTCCAATATCCCATCGTATCGGCAAGCGTGCCGTCCATATCGAAAAGCGCGTATTTGACCGAAAGCTCTTGCATTTCCCCGTCCTCCGTCACCGTCGTTATTCTTATTATAACGCCCGCCTTTGTCTTTTTTGTGAACGGTGGACAAAAAAGCGAAAAAAGGTTGCAAAGCGGCGACGCTTGTGATAAAATAAAGAGGAAAACAATCCATCGTTCGAGGTAATTATGACGGACAAGACAACGATAGCAGTAGTGGGCGCGGGTCACGCAGGCATCGAAGCGGCGCTTGCCGCGGCGCGCATGGGGATCGATACGGTCCTCTTTACGCTCAACCTAGACTCTCTTGCCAACCTTCCCTGCAACCCCTCCATCGGCGGTACGGGAAAGGGGCATTTGGTCTATGAGATCGACGCGCTGGGCGGTGAGATGGGGCGCGCGGCGGACGCGGTCACGCTCCAATCCCGCACCCTCAATCTCGGCAAGGGTGCCGCCGTACATTCCAAGCGCATCCAAGCGGACCGTATGCGCTACCGCGCGCTGATGAAGCAGACGATAGAAAAGACGGAGCATTTGCGCCTCGTGCAGGCGGAGATCACCGCCGTTTTGACCGAACAGCGCGAGGGTCGTCCTCACGTGACGGGCGTGCGCACCTCGCTTGGCGAGGAGTGGGGCGCCGAGCGCGTCATTCTTTGCACGGGAACCTATCTTTCCTCCGCCATCTTCGTGGGTGACGTGACCTATGCGGCGGGTCCCGACGGACTGATGGGAGCATATGCACTTTCGGACTCTCTGCGCGCACTTGGGCTCCCCCTTCTCCGCTTTAAAACGGGAACCCCCGCCCGCGTGCTTCGCCGCACGGTGGACCTTTCGCAATTAGAGGAGCAGCCCGGGGAAACGGAGATCACGCCCTTTTGCGCCGACACCCCGCGCGAGCGCTTTGAAAATTTAGAGCAAATTCCCTGCCACATCGTCTATACCAACCAAGAAACGCACCGCATCATTCGGGAAAATATCGGGCGAAGCGCGCTTTATTCGGGCAACATTCACGGCACGGGACCGCGCTACTGCCCCTCGATCGAGGACAAGATCGTGCGCTTTGCGGACAAGGAGCGCCATCAGCTCTTTTTAGAGCCCTGCGGCGCAGACACGGAAGAGATGTATTTGCAAGGCTTCTCCACCTCCCTGCCCACCGACGTACAAAGGCAGATGCTCGCCTCGCTCCCCGGCTTTGAGCACGCACAGATGATGCGCTACGCCTATGCAATCGAGTACGACTGCATCGATCCGCTCGCGCTCTATCCCACGCTTGCCGTCAAGGCGGTGGAGGGGCTTTACGGCGCGGGACAGTTCAACGGCACCTCGGGCTACGAGGAGGCGGCGGCGCAGGGGCTCGTCGCAGGCATCAACGCTGCGCTCTCCGTGAAGGGTGAGGAGCCGCTCATCCTCACGCGCGATTCCTCGTACATCGGTACGCTCATCGACGACCTTGTGACCAAGGGGACGCGCGAGCCCTACCGCATTATGACCTCGCGCTCGGAATACCGTCTTTTACTCCGTCAGGATAACGCCGATTTCCGTCTTTCGGAGATGGGACACCGCGTGGGGCTGTTGCCCGAGGCGCGCTATACCGCCTTTCTCGCACGGCGGGACGCCGTTTTTGCGGAGATCGCACGCGCAGAGCGCACCGTGATCCCGCCCTCTATCCCCGTCAACGAGCTTTTGGCAGCGTACGGCTCGACGCCCATCGAAACGGGTGTTAGACTCGCCGACCTTTTGCGCCGCCCCGAACTTTCTTATGCGGCGCTCACTCCCATCGATCCTTCCCGTCCCACCCTCTCACCCGACGTCGAGAGGACGGCGGAAATTGAGATCAAATACGCGGGCTACCTTGCGCGCCAGCGAAAAGAGGTGGAGCGTCAGAGAAAGCTTGAGGACTACCGACTGCCGAAGGATATTGACTACAAGGCGATCAAGGGGCTTCGCCTGGAAGCGGCGGCAAAGCTTGACGCCATCCGTCCTGAGAGCATCGGGCAGGCGTCGCGCATCAGCGGCGTCAATCCCGCCGACATCAGCGTGCTGCTCATCGTGCTGGGAAAGTCGTGACTTCTTCATAATTGAATATTATTGGCAAAATACGGAGTCCCTTTTAGGAACTCCGTATTTTAGCGTTTATATACCAAAAACGATATAAAAACGATATAAAAAGTCGCAAAAACCTTGACAATTCTCTTGCAATGTATTATAATATCATCGTCACACAAAACTGAATTAACAAGTTGCAGGGAAAACTCTCTCTTTTTTTGAGAGAGCTTTGTTTCTATGCTTACTGTCAATAATGAATTTGGCAAAAATGCAAATTTCACTTGACAGTAGGTAGAGTTTTCTCTATACTTGTTAGGTTTTGTGTGACAACAATCGAAATTTGCGTTTTTCGGTGCGCATAGCTTCGGTTGTGCGCACTTTTTTATTTTAAGGAGGTCATCACTATGTATGACAACATTGGCAACAAAATTAAAACATTAGCAAAAATTTCGACATGGATAGGCATTGTTTTCGCTTTAATTCTGGGTATCGCCTTAATCGTTTTATTGGGAGCTTTTATAGGCCTTTTGGTAATGTTTGGAGTCATTCTGATTGTTTGGATCACGTCATTTCCCCTCTATGCCTTAGGTGAAATCACAACCACACTCTCTGACATTGAAAGGAATACCCGTCCAAACCTTGCGAATGGCGCAGAAACACCGAAAAAAAAGAAGATTTTCTCCCCTGCTCCAATAGCACCTGCCGACGGATCTACCCCTCAAATTGTCTGTCCCAAGTGCGGTACGCAGCACGATTTTGATTATCCCAAATGTCCTAAATGCAAATATGAGTACAATTGGGCGAAGTAAACCGAAGACTCCGTCTTAATTTGAACAGGAAAGCGCGGACTATTCTTTTTTTACTGTTTATTAAAAAGCCGTATGGAGGTTTTCCATACGGCTTTTTCTTTATTCGTGCCGCCCGTCTGCGGCGGTGCGGTGGACGGTTCCCTTCGCGTGTGCGGGCGGACCGTAGACCGAGGAAAGCTGCAACGGCGTGCGTGCGAGGTTGCGCACGTTGTGCCACACGCCGCGCGGAATGAGGATGGCGCACCCCGCGCCAAGGCGCCGCTCGTCGTGTAAGCGGTCCTCGCCCCTTCCCATCTGCACGAGCGCAACGCCCTCCTCGATGCGGAGCATCTGGTCAAGGTCCTCGTGCATCTCGACGCCGATCTCGCCCCCTGCGGGAACGGACATCACCGTCAGCTGTAACCCCTCCCCCGTCCAAAGCGTGTTGCGGAAGAAACGGTTTCTCTCGGCGGCAGTATGTAGATTGATGAGCAAGGGCGCGCCGCCGGCGTCACTCATCGCGTGAAAACGGTTCATCGGGAACCTCCTTTTTTCTTTCAGTATATGCCGAAGAAAAAAGGCGTGACAATCAAAGCTATAACGGTTGCACCGTTTTGGGCATTCCCAGAGAGTAAAAAAGGAGAGCGTACGCTCTCCTTTTTCTTTAACACTGCGCGATCAAGGCAAGATAGAAGGACACGGCGTCCGAAACACCCTCGACGCGAATGCGCTCGTTGTTGCCGTGAATGGTCGCGCGCTCCGCACTCGTGAGTGCCATTGCGGAAAACCGATAGACGCGGTCCGAGATCTCGCCGTAGTGACGGGAGTCGGAGCATTGCATCATCAAATAGGGAGTCACAAGGCACCCTTGCCAGGTGGAAGCGACTGCGTGTGCCACGCGATCCCATCCCACGCAATCGGTGCGCGAGATGCGGCTGGGATTCATACCGCCGAGCGAGGTGATCTCCACGGCGTCGTTATCCACCGTTTTCTTTAAGCGCGCCAGCGCGCCATCCACCGTGTCGGCGGGGTTTAAGCGGATATTGGATACCATCACAGCCTCGGGCGGAATGACGTTACGCGCCGTGCTGCCCTCCATTTGCGTGAAGGCAACCGTCGTGCGAAGCAGGGCGTTCAGCTCACCGCCGCTCTTTTTACAGATGCCGTCAAGGACACCCTTAAAGAGCCAGAGGTTTGCAAAGATCATACGGTAGAGGAAGCTCGAATGCCTGCCGAGCGTATCGAACATCGCCGCGACGGGGTACGACAGATGCGAGGGGAAGGGGTTGTTTTCGATCTTCACACAGGCATCCGCCAAAACGCCCACGGGCGTATGGGGCTTGGGTGCAGAGGCGTGACCACCCGCCGAGCGCGCGCGGTAGCAAACGTCCACCATTCCCTTTTCGGCGATGCCGATCATACCGCACGCCGCACGAACGCCGGGAAATACGTTTTCGACCACGGCGCCGCCCTCGTCAAGCACGAGCGCGGGAGTGATGCCCTGCTCCTTAAAGTAGGAAACGATATTCACAGCCCCCTTGCCGTTGACCTCTTCTCCGCCCGAGAAGGCGAGATATATGTCATTTTCGGGGGTGAAGCCGCGAGAAAGAAGCGTTTCGGTCGCGTACAGCGCGCCGTGGAAGGTGACCTTGGTGTCGAGCGTACCGCGTCCCCACACCACGCCGTCCTCTAAAACGGCGTCAAAGGGCGGCTTCTCCCACGCATCCTCGTTGACGGGGACGACGTCGTAATGCGCCATCAGAACGGTAGGCTCGCCCGCCTTCTTACCGCGCCAATGAAAGAGGATCGCACGGTCGGGAAGCTCGGTGTAGGAAAGCGTTTCAAAAACCTTGGGGTACAGCGTGGGAAGCGCGTCAAGAAGTCCGCGGAATGCCTGCTCGTCCTCTTTTTCTTTTTCGCGGTAGGACACCGTAGGAAAGCGAATCAGCGTGCGGAAGACGTCGAGCGAGCGCTCCTTGTCAAAGTCCTCGTCCTTGGGGGACGCGGGAGCCTGTGCCCTCGGGCGGAAGCGAAGCGTGCGGATCAAAACGACCGCTAAGAACGCGCAAAGGAGCGCCGCGAGGATCAGCAAAAAAATCGTTACGGGCGTCATATCAGATCTTTCCTTTTTTGTAAAGAATACGGGCGATCAGCACGGTAAACACCACGCCCACGGGGACCATAATGCCCACGGAGCCCTCGTTGAGCCCGGGAACGAAGATGAACAGCGCAAGCATCAGGATCATCGGTGCGATGGCGAGCTTAAAGTTCTTAGACACGAACGCCACTGCAAGTCCGCCGAAGAGGGCGGGCAGGATCATATCAAAGGCGGGCGCTAAAACGGGAGATTCGAGCAGAGGGCGAAGCGGCACGATGAGAAGCACGCCCAGCGCGATGATCAGCGTCGTGACGATGCTTGAGGTCGCAATGGCGATGGTGGAAACGATCTCTCCCTCCTCGTCCGATGCCTTCACGCCTGCACGGTTCATTGCATCCAGCGCGCAAGGAAGCTTTAAGTTGGAGATGTTACCCGTCACGAAGGAAAGGTAGGCACCGCCCGCGCCCAGCATCGGGACGTAGGTAAACATTTCCACAAGTCCAACCGCCCAATACATCGGCAAGATCGCGACCGTGCCCGCAAGGAGCGCGGTATAGTTGGGCTGTGCCTCAAAAAGGATGGCTACGATAAAGGGAACGGCGAGGATGAGCGCGGCAAGCGCAAGTCCCCAGATGCGTCCATAGTAATGAAGGCTTTCAAGATACGTTCTTTTTTCTTTCACATCGTCCACCTCCTTATCCTAACCAAGCCGTGATCGGAATGGCAAGCGCCATACCGCCCACAAGACTGAACGGAAGCGCATAGTCGAGCATCCACTTCATTCCCTTCAAGCGAGAAAGCAATCCGCACGCGACCATGATCAGCGCACTTGCCGCCATCACGAGCACGGGGATGAGCGCCTTCGTTTCACCGCTGAAAACGGTGGTGAAATCGCAAAATACGTAACCGAGAAAAGCGGAGATCATACCGAGGAACATCGCGGTATTGAAGATCTCGCCCCACTTTTTGTCGCGTTTTTCCATCGACTTCAAGCCCTTTTGAATGCTCTTTGTAAAGATGGGGACCAGAACAAGACCAAAGGCGATACCAAAGGTCATCACGAACAGCACCGTCACGAAGCCCGAGGCATCCAACGCCCCCTCGGGCAGGAAGCCTGCCGTGGTTTCCGCCGCAATGGTCTCGTAGCTGAGCGAGCCGATGATCGAAAGGCGAAGCCAGGGAAGCGCCACGCCAAAGCTACCCGCAAGCGCAAGCACGCCCACGAGGATCGAAACGGCGGGCGCGATCGTAAAGATGGCGGACGAGGATACCGTTTTGCGCAGGATCTTCGTATCCATACCAAGCTCCTTGGCGCGGCGCCACGCGCGCACAAGGAAAAAGACGGATTGTGTCAAAACGAGCAAAATGACGATGCCCGCAATAACGAATAAAATCGGATGATTGACAGAAAACTCCATCGAAAAGCTCCTTCCAAAAGATTTCTCCTCTCATTATACACGAAAAAGAGAAAAAAAGCAAGAGTATTCCTCCCTTTTCCGCGAATACTATGCGTATGGAAATTCAAACGCTAAAACGGGAGGCTGAAGCCCAAAGAGAATGGCTGACGCATCATCGTCGCCGCCTGCACGCCTTTGCGGAATGCGGATTCAACCTTCCAAAAACGCTCGATTATGTAAAGAATTGTTTACAATCTATGGGATATTCGCCACGGCTTGTTGGAAAGGGCGGGGTCGTTTGCACGCTCAAGGCGGTGACGAGCCACGCTCCGACCGTTCTTTTGCGCGCGGATATGGACGCCCTTCCCTTGCAGGAGGAGAGCCGTTTATCCTTCCGCGCGGAGAACGGCAACGCGCACGCTTGCGGTCACGACATGCACACGGCGATGCTCCTTGGAGCAGCGGCACTCTTGCGCGCGCATCAAAAGGAGCTGCCCTGCCACGTGCGCTTTTTCTTTCAGGGAGCGGAGGAGATCCTATGCGGTGCGCGCGACGGCATCGACGCAGGTGTCCTCGATGGGATCGCGCGTGCTTTTATGCTCCATTGCGCGGTGGCAGTTCCCTACCCCACGGGAACGGTGCTTTTGCCGCACGCAGGCGTTGGCGCGCCCGCCTCTGTATTTTTTGATCTGACCCTTGCGGGAGAATCCGCCCACGCAGGGATGAAAAGCGAGGGGCGCGACGCCCTCTTTGCGGGAGCGACACTCTTGTGTGAGGCGTCGGCGTTTGCCGCACGCGACGGGGAGATCTCCTTCTCGGTCGGAAAATTTTCGGGCGGTAGTGCGCCCAACGTCGTCGCGGCGCGTGCTACGCTTGCGGGGACCTTTCGCGCATACCGAGAAGAAAAGGCGGAAGAAATGCGCGCCCATCTTTTGCGCCTGGCAAAGGACGCGCGTGAGCGCTTTGGCGTTACCGCTACGGTACGCTTTGGGGGTGCGTGTCCGCCGCTCGTTAACGATGGAGAGGTGCTTTCCGCCTTTACGGCACTGTTAAAAAAAGCGGAGATCCCTTTCGCATCTCCCGACGGACGCTCCTTTGCCGCAGAGGATTTCGCCGCGATCGCCGCGCGCGTTCCCGCGCTTGCCGTCGCCATCACCGCGGGGCAAAGGGGACACGGCTACGAGCACCCGCTGCACCATCCGAAGGTGATTTTTGACGAGGACGCCCTGCCATACGGCGCCCTTCTTTACACGCTGGGTGCGTTGGGAAAGCCTATTATTACCAGCCCCCCGACTGCATAAAAGAAGGGCGGTTTTGCCAATACTTTTCTCACAACGCAAAAAAAGGATGCAAGCACGCATATGTATTATAATAAGGTAGAAATCTGCGGTGTGAACACCGCAAAGCTCCCCCTGCTTTCCGACGAAGAGAAAAGAAGCCTGCTCTTGCGCGCCCAAACGGGCGACAAGGCGGCACGGGACGAGCTTGTCTATGGTAATTTACGCTTGGTGCTCTCCATCGTACAGCGCTTTTCGGGACGGCGCGAGTGTCTTGACGACCTCTTTCAGGTGGGGTGCATTGGGCTGATCAAGGCGATCGACAATTTCAACACCGACCTCGACGTCAAGTTTTCCACCTATGCCGTACCGATGATCATCGGCGAGGTCAAGCGGTATTTGCGTGACAACACCCCCGTGCGCATCTCTCGCTCTATGCGCGATCTTGCCTACCGCGCTCTGCGCGCCCGCGAGGCTCTCGTGCGTGAGCTTGGCGAGGAGCCCACCGTCGAGCAGATCGCCGATGCGCTGGGCGAGGACAAGCGCGAGGTGGCGCGCGCGATGGAGGCGACCGTGGAGCCGATGTCCTTATACGACGCCGTATATGGCGACGGCGAGGACGCCGTGTTCGTGATCGACCAGCTTGCAGACGGCGAGACGGACGAGGATTTCGTAGAAAGCTTCGCTCTGCGCGACGCGCTCGCAAAGCTCTCGGAGCGCGAGCGGCATATCATTCTAATGCGCTTTTACCGCGGCAAAACGCAAATGGAGATCGCGGGGGAGATCGGCATCTCCCAAGCGCAGGTCTCGCGCCTTGAAAAGGGCGCACTCTCCAAAATGCGAAAATATATGTAAAAAAGCACCGCGCACGCTTCTTTTGAGGGCGTGCGCGGTGCTTTTTTCAATGAAAATTATGCTAAGAAAAGTGTCTCGCCGGGCGCGATCTTATAAGGCTTGCGGTCGATCTCAAACCAGATCGTGTAGAGCGTGGGGTTATAGATGCGGTCCGACTCCAAGCTAAATACAAGCGAATTGTACGCGGTAACGTAGTCATAGATCTCCATATTCGTGGCGTACCAGACGTCGGGATGCCCTGCGATCTTTTTGCAGATCTCCTCGATCCGCTCCCAGCCGCCCTCGCGACGCGTAAACTCGTACCCGTGCCCCCAAAGGTAAAAGAGTCGGGGGTAGCGGTTAGCAACGTACGCGTTTTCAAAATCAATCGCAAGAAACTTATCGATATACTCGAATACGGCGTCGTTTTCCTGGTGCGCAGTCGGCATCCAGGCAAGGAAGTCCTGGGGCAGGCGAAACAGATCGTTATCCGCGCCAAGCGTACGGGCGTAAACGATGCCGAGCGACTGCAAGATCGCCTTGATCTCCTCGTAGCTGTTGCCCGGGAACATATTGCGGATGCCCGAATCGGGATACGCCATACCACGGATGATGCGACCGAAGCGCGCCTCAAGCTCGCGGCGGGATTCAAGCACGTCCCGCACCAGCTCGGTGGGGGTGATCATACCCGGGGCGCGGTGAAAATAGCCGTGTACGGCAACCTCGTGTCCGCGGTCTAAAAACTTCTCCTTGACGGTTTCCGTCTTCATCGCGTCCTCACCGTGGAGCGCCATAGAATTTAAATTGAAGGTGCATTTGAGCCCGTAGGACGTAATGAGATCCGAAAAGCGCACGTCCTCGCGACAGCCGTCGTCATAGCTCATCGTAAACGCGCGCGTCTTTCCCTCGGGAAAGCGTAAAAAGCGATAACGAAAATTCATAACAAGCCTCCTTTTATTCCTCTAACAGCTCGGAAAAATCCGTAATATAGCGATCCGTCGCGGCGCGGATGTCGTCCGCATAGGCGCGCGAGCTTTCGTCAAACACGCCGTAAACGATCATACCCGCGCGCTTTGCGGTGCGGTCGGCGTCGAGGTTATCGTCGAGAAAGATGACCTCCTCCACGCGCCGTCCGATGCGCGCTGCCGCCATCTCGTAGATCTTCGGGTCCGCCTTGGAGGTGCCGAAGTCCTCGCACGACCAGACGTTGTCGAACAGCTCGAACATCCCGTTGCTTTTTAAGCACGGGTCAAGCATTCGGTGGGGACTCGCCGTGAGCACGTGTAGATCGTCCCCGCGTGCGCGGAGTGCAACGAGCGTTTCCTTGACGTTTGGCTTTGCAAGAATGCGGTGTGCATACGCCTCCGTCGCATAGTCGTCCACCATCGTAAGGATTTCTTCTACCGTCATCGGGACGCCGAGCGAAACGAAATATCTCGCCGCGCCCGTATAGCCGAGCGGCGTGATGGTCTTGACGGTGTCTCCATCGTGCGGAATACCATGCACGTCCAGCACGTTGAGCATCGCGCCCACGAAGGTGGGCATCGAGTCAACGAGTGTGCCGTCAAAGTCAAAAAGATACGATGCCATAGCGTTTATTCAATGCCGAGGGTGTGAAAGAGCTCCAAGCGCTCTCGACCCGTTTCCTCCTTGATCGTTGCATTTTGCTTTAATTCCGTCACCGCCGCGCCCGCGCGCCTCGTAAACAGGATGCGGAAGAAGCGGTGGATCTGACAGAAGGGATATAAAATGGGATATTTGTTTAAAACGGGGTACTTCTTTTTCAAAAGGCGAAGCGGCATAAAGATGCGCTGCATCGCATAGGCAAAGCGCCCGCCCGTCTTGGCTTGATCCACGGAGATGCGGTTTTTCTCGGTGCCATACACGCCGCCGTCTAACAAAAAGCGCTCCATCGCCTGCGTGATCTCGGTGTGTGTTCCCTCGCCGAACCAAGCCTCGGAAAGTGCGACGGCATTCTCGTAAAAGGAAACCAGCTCCGACCGCGCAAGCAGATCGTGAAGCGTCGCGCCCTCGCGCACACCCTTTTCGTGAGAAAGCAGGTAAATATCGAGAAAAGGACGGATGCCGCAGCCACCGATCTTAAAGTGCCGCGCGGCGTGTGCGATCTGATGAAAATAGAAAAACTCGTCCGTCATACGGTAGCGGTAACCCTCGTCGCACACCGCGTAGTCCCACACGGGGGCAAGCACGGCGTCGATAACGGGCATCAATAGTCCAAGATGAAAATGCAGCTCAAGATGCATCCCCGTCGGGGAATGCATCGAAACGTCGTGGTAGATCTCGTGATCGTCAACCGTATATCCCTTTGCCTGCAAAGCCTCGATCGCGGCGGAAAGCTGCTCTTCCCTGACGAGAACGTCCACGTCACAGCTGGTACGCATCCACGGCTCGGGATACGCCGCGCGCAGCACGGAGCCTTTAAGCGGCATATACGGGATCTTTGCCTCGGCAAGCGTTAAGGCGATCTCGTCAAGCGTGAAGCGAAGCTGCTCTACACGGTAGATAGCAAGCAAAAGCTCCCGCTCAAGCGCCGCAAAGATTGGATCCTCGCCCACAAAGCCCAGCTCGTGCACCGCGTGCGCAAGCAAATGCGCCAGGTCGTGCCGCTTTGCAAGAGCGTAAAGCCCCTGTAAGCGCGGCACCGTCAGCGCACTGCGAAGCGCTTCTGCGTCCCCCGTGCCAAAAACGGCAAAGCGGAGCAGAGCAAATAAAAGCGTTTTTTTATCCATAGGACGTTCCTTTTTAAAATTTTCTCCAAACCATCTTGTTGACCACGCCCGTATAGGACTGAATGATCTTGACGACCTTGGTAGAAACGTTTTCCTCCACGTAGGTGGGAACGGGAATGCCGTGATCCCCCGCCTCGGTCATCGAAACGGCGGTGTCAACCGCCTGCAAAAGACTGCCCTCGTCGATGCCCGCAAGGATAAAGCACGCCTTGTCCAGTGCCTCGGGACGCTCGGTCGAGGTACGGATGCAAACGGCGGGGAAGGGATTTCCCACGCTCGTAAAGAAGGAGCTCTCCTCGGGAAGCGTGCCACTGTCCGAAATGACCGCAAAGGCGTTCATTTGCAGGTTGTTATAGTCGTGGAAGCCGAGCGGCTCGTGCATCTTTACGCGCGCATCAAGCCGGAAGCCCGACGCCTCCAGTCGGTTGCGCGAGCGCGGATGGCAGGAGTAAAGAATGGGCATATCGTACTTTTCTGCGATCGCGTTGATGGCAGTAAAGAGCGAAAGAAAATTCTTTTCGGTGTCGATGTTCTCCTCGCGGTGTGCGGAGAGCAGGATATACTTTTTCTTTTCAAGACCCAGCCGCGCAAGGATATCCGACGCACGGATCTCGTCGAGATTCGCGTGAAGCACCTCCGCCATAGGCGAGCCCGTCACGTAGGTGCGCTCCTTGGGCAGTCCACACTCGTGCAGATAACGGCGCGCGTGCTCGCTGTACGCGAGATTGACGTCCGAGATGATATCCACGATGCGGCGATTGGTCTCCTCGGGCAGGCACTCGTCCTTGCAACGGTTTCCCGCCTCCATATGGAAGATAGGAATGTGCAAGCGCTTTGCCGCGATCGCGGAAAGGCAGGAGTTGGTGTCGCCGAGGATGAGAAGCGCGTCGGGCTTCGTCGCCACCATCAGCTTGTACGAGCAGTTGATGATGTTGCCCACCGTCGCGCCGAGGTCGTCCCCCACCGCATCCATATACACCTCGGGCGCGGCAAGCTTCAAGTCCTTGAAGAACACGCCGTTGAGGTTATAGTCGTAGTTTTGTCCCGTGTGCGCAAGAATACAGTCAAAATACTTGCGGCACTTGGTGATCACCGCCGCAAGGCGAATGATCTCGGGGCGCGTGCCCACGATGATCAGCAGCTTAAGTCTGCCGTCGTTTTGAAATGAAACGTCCGAATAGTCAAGCTTGATTTGCATATTTGTATCCTCTTGATCAAGAATTATTCTACTACTTCGAAGAAGGTGTCAGGATGTGCGGGGTCAAACGGCTCGTTTGCCCACATCACCGTGACGAGGTCCTCGGTGTCCGAGAGATTGATGATATTATGCGTGTAGCCGGGGAGCATATGAAGCGCCTCGATCTTCTCGCCAGAAACCTCGAAATTCAAGACCTCTTCCGTACCGATCTTGCGCATTTGGATCAGTCCCTTACCCGAAACCACGATGAAGAACTCCCATTTGGTGTGGTGCCAATGCTGACCCTTGGTGATGCCCGGCTTCGAGATATTGACGGAAACTTGCCCGCATTTCTCGGTACGAAGCAATTCGGTAAAGGAGCCGCGCGCGTCCACGTTCATCTTTAAAGGAAAGGACACCTTTTCCTTCGGTAAATAGGAAAGGTAGGTCGAGTATAGCTTTTTGGCGAAGCTGCCGTGTGCGATCTCGGGCACCGTGAGGGTGGTGGGCTGTGCGCGGAAGGCTTCGAGCAGGCGCACGATCTCGCCCAGCGTGACGCGATGCGTCACGGGCGCGGCACAGTATTTGCCGTCAGGCACAAGGACGGTCGTGGTTCCGTCAAAGTCACAACGGTGCTCCTTGCCCTCCAGCGCGTCCAGCATCTCGGTAACGAGGTCGTCAATATAAAGAAGCTCAAGCTCCACCGACGGATCGTTCACGGTATAAGGCAGATCATTCGCGAAGGCGTTGCAAAAGGTTGCCACCGCGCTGTTGTAGTTAGGACGGCACCACTTGCCGAACAGATTGGGGAAGCGGTACACAAGCACCCGCGCACCCGTTTCCCGTCCGTAGGCAAACAAAAGCTCCTCGCCCGCCTTCTTGCTCCTGCCGTATTCGCCGTCATAGCGGCCAAGGCAGGTTGCTTGGATGGAGGACGAGATCATCACGGGACAGGTGTTGCCGTGACAGCGCAGAGTATCGAGCAGGGTCGAGGTAAAGCCGTAATTCCCTGCCATAAACTCGGAGGCATCCTTCGGGCGGTTGACGCCCGCAAGGTGAAAGACGAAGTCTGCCTTCTTGCAGTATTCATCAAGCAGCGCGGGGTCAGTGTCGATATCGTACGGATAGATCTCCCCGATCGACAGCGCGGGGCGGGTCTTGTCCTTGCCGTCGCGCAGGCTTTCTAACGCCGCCGTGAGGTTTTTTCCCACGAAGCCCGCGGCACCCGTAACTAAAATTTTCATAACATAACAACTCCTATACTCGTTCTCTGCACCAATCAGTATTCTCTTTTACCTTTTTAGCAGGAACACCTGCTAAAACAATGTTTTTTTCTTCAAATTTCGAAAGAACCAAAGCGCGACATCCCACGATAGAACCGTTACAAATCCGGCTTCCTTTTAATATATCTACCTTTGTACCGATCCAACAATGATCGCCTATAATAACATTTTCCGAAGGATTAACCCTTTTTCCGTCCTGTAAAATCGAATGCGAATCACCTGTACTAATTCTTATGTCGCTAGAAAACATACAATCAGATCCAACAAGGATTTTTGTTCATTCGATTGCAGCAAACTCACACGCACCACTTGTGGTGGTGTGCTTCCCAATGCAAATTTCATTATTGGAATCCTCGATCCAAAACATAGCTTTGTACAAAGAGCATCCTTCTCCGATTGTGATAGTGTTATTATCTCCGCATATGTAGATCACACACTCTCGAAGCCTAGCAGTATCTGATACGAGTATCGTATTGTTTTTTCCATTTCCCTTAACATTCACTCGCGCAAATGCCCTTTTGTCTCTCCTAATCATCGTTCCGCGCGCTTTTATTTTATTTTTGAAGAAAAAATCAATACATTTCCAAGGCATTTTCTTGAATAGAGAATTTAAAAAAGCGGCTTTACTCATATTTGTTACCAAATTTGAAAAGCTCTTCACGAATATATGATAGTGTCAAAAGCTTTTTCTTGACTTGTTCTACCGTCATCAGCGTGGTGTTGTTGGAATTAAACTCGGTCAGGGGATTGCGCTCCACGTCACCGTCCTTAAAATACTTGTCGTAGTTTAAACCGCGATTGTCCGAGGGGACACGGTAAAAGTCGCCCATATCCACGGCGTTTGCGCATTCCTCGTTGGTGAGAAGCGTTTCGTACAGCTTTTCGCCGTGACGGATGCCGATGACCTTGATGGGCGTTTGGGGACCAAACAGACCCGTGACCGCCTTAGCTAGCGTTTCGATGGTGCAGGCGGGCGCCTTTTGCACGAGAATATCGCCGTTTGTGCCGTGCTCAAAGGCAAAGAGAACGAGATCCACCGCCTCGTCCAGCGACATCACGAAGCGCGTCATCGAGGGCTCGGTGATGGTGATGGGATTGCCCGCCTTGATCTGGTCGATCCAAAGCGGCACGACAGAGCCGCGCGAGCAAAGCACGTTGCCGTAGCGCGTGCAGCAGATCTTGGTTGCGGTGGTGTTTCTGGATTTCGCTACGATGACCTTTTCCATCATCGCCTTGGAGGTTCCCATCGCATTGACGGGGTACGCCGCCTTATCGGTAGAAAGACATACAATATTTCTAACGCCCGCATCAATGGCGGCAGTCAGCACATTTTCCGTGCCAATCACGTTAGTCTTAACCGCCTCAATAGGGAAAAACTCACACGAGGGCACCTGCTTGAGGGCTGCCGCGTGGAAAATGTAATCCACGCCATGCATCGCGTTCCGAACCGAGGCGATGTCACGCACATCGCCGATGTAAAACTTAATCTTGTCTGCCACCTCGGGCATCCTTGCCTGAAACTCGTGGCGCATATCGTCCTGTTTCTTTTCGTCGCGCGAGAAGACGCGAATCTCCCCGATATCCGTATTCAGAAAGCGATTGAGTACCGCGTTACCGAAACTTCCCGTTCCACCCGTGATGAGCAACGTCTTATTTTGAAAAAGTGACATGTTTTTTCTCCTTATCTGTATTTGTAATTTTACTCAAATGCTTTTTTTATATATTGCCAATCCTTCTTTTTAAAACCAATCAAAAATGCTGTTACTAAATAAATCATAACAATGATTGCAGCCTTTATGATAAAAAAGAACCATGTTTGTTGTGGAAGCATGTAGCCAATACCAATTCCACCTCCGATTGAGATAACAATAGGAATAGACATTCTAAGATAACACGACCGAATCAAGGCGGGGATATTTAGCTTCAAGATCCGATAGCTGACAATGTTAATTGCAATCGCTCTTAACATATATGCAATGAAGATTGAAATACACGCACCAAGTACACCATAAAACATCGAAAGGGGGATTGACAGCATAACGTTTACAACCCCTGCCATAATCGATATAAGTGCTTGAATTTTGACCTTATTCTCAACCACGAGCGTGGTATTGGCAATCTGTAGAGAATTGAAGAAAAGACCGGGAACGATTACAAGCAAAATACCCCAATATGCCATAGCATAATCACTTCCTACCCATAAATGGATAAACGTTTTTCCTACCACAGCAAATCCTGTAACGATGAGTCCATTGAGCGCATATTGAAATTTCCCTACTGAAAGCAACAACGAGGAAAGCTCTTCTCGTGATTTGTCTTTAGCAACAAGCCGTGAAATTTTCGGCAAAAACATACCGTTGATTGCCGTTGTAATTGTATAGGTGTATCCTTCAATCGTCACTATGACACCAAAAACTGCAATCGCAGCGGTATTGGCAACCACCCCCAAAATAGAAGGTGTAATATTGAAAATCAAACGTTGCGCCAATGCCGTAATCGTTACCCACAACGAAAAGCCAAATAAGCTTTTATAAAGAGTTCTATCTGTCGTTCTAAAATTCACCTTGATGGGAATGGTGACCTTTATCGTAATGAATTTGACTACGAGCACCAAAAATCCAACCAAGACATGCACGGTAACCAGCGCGTATAAGCCACCGCCCAAAAGCAACGCCACAACTGTAAAACCAACGTTAAAAACACGGTATGCAATATCAATCAGCTTCAGTGGGACAAATTTTTCATAAGCAGTCAAAATACCATTGAAGGTCACGAATGGGAAATTCACTACGCTAAAAAGAGCAGAGATTACGTAAACAACTTTAAACTGCTCAAGCTCTACGGGAGTTAGCTTCACATAAATGGTGTCAATAAGGAAGAAAATGACCGTCAACACGACCAAAATCACGGCATCTACTATTAAATACAGCTTATAGATGGCACCAAGAACGCTCTCCGCTGCTTCCTTGTTGCCCTCCGCATTGTATTTTGACAAATATCTTGCCGTCGCAGAGCTTAAACCGAAATCTACCAAAAACAACGTGATCAAGGAATTCGCCAAAGTGTAAAGACCATACTGACTCTGACCTATCTTCGCAATCATCCACGGCGTATAGAATAGCCCTGCAACAATATTAACTACGATCGCAACGTAGGAAAGAAAGGCTCCTACTTTAATCTGTTTTACTTTCCCCATTCCTTCTCCTCGCTATTTTACAAACTTTTTAAATTGGGATAAAAGTTTTAGTTTTGTCTCTCTTTCGTTTGTAAAACCTTTGTGACATCTTTTGTGAATTCCAAATTTAATCTTTGTATCCATTCTCGTCCACTGTTTTTATCATTCAATTTTATTTGTCTGATAGCATCGGCAAACGCTCTAGGGGAATATTCGTTTGCATAATGCACATAACCATCAACGGCAGACGACTCAACAACGGGGATTCTAACACTAACAACATCTAACCCATTTGCCATATACGACAAGATTTTGGAAGGAAACGAAGAATCGTTAAAGTTCTGTTCGGGATTTTGCGTGCTCAATCCGACGTGGCACGCTTGCAGAAAGTGCTTATATTCATCCCCCAACAAGCACCCATCGTAACTAATCTGGCATTTCGTTTCTTGTTGAATCCAGGAAATTTTTTTGCGAATTTCTTCCACTAAACACGCTTCACCAAAGCCAAGAATATGAATATGGTACCCCTCGTCCAAAAATGTAGCAATCTCTGTAGCGATGTAAGCCCCACCTTTAACCGGATCAAGCGTTCCTGCATAAACCACATGCAGAATGCCATCTTCGGCAGGTGAGTTTAGAACAGGCTCCACTTCATACGTGCCATGAATAATGGCATACGGCCTCCCTGTCTTGTTTACCAACTCATTTAGCCTTTCTGTTGGAAAAATAAACGCATCTGCTGCTTGAAATTCGCGTTGTTCCTCTCGAATTTCTTTCTTGGTAAGCTTCCGCGCATTTGCATAGATTTCCTCAACCTCGAGTATCAAACGAAACTTTTTAATCTTTTTTGCTAAAAGGACAGGATATGACCGTTCTATCGCATGATAAAACAATACGTCTTCGCCCTTCTTCACATTACAAAGCAGCGTGAAGAAGGTTCTCACATTTGCCCAATAATATTGCAATCTTCGTGCTAGTCCAATTTTTGAGGAAAAAAAGCCTATTTGACGACACGCAATCCCCACATCGAGATCAAAGTTTCGCTTGGAAATCCATCCGCCTTTTGTAGCAGTCGTACAGGTCGAATATATTTTTATACGGTATCCGTTTTTTTGCAAAGCACGAGAAATAGACAGCGTTTTTGCATTTGCTGCTGGCGAACTGATTCTCACATCCTGGGAATCAGTATAATACGAAATATATATCATTTTGTCCTCGTAGAAAAGGTTTTGGGGAAAATTCTCAAAAGGCGTTCAATAACTCTTTGATTTTCGCCCTCTATGTCGTTTATCTGTGTCAATCTTTCCTTTTGACTGCCCCCAACTACACATAAAGTTGCAATTGTTTCTCTTGTCTTCAAAACCAAAACCTCGTTTTGCAAGCTACAAAAACGCATCCAAAGATCATCTGCCGTAAGGGCGTTTTCTTTCACAATCTCAAAATCAAAGGTAATTTCAGGCATACATCCATATGGATAGAGGCAGCCATCCCCCGTAGAAGGCATTACATACAATGAAGGGGAAGCGACACCTTCCGCCGAATGGATTTTCCATTTCACATAGGGGAGCAACTCTCCCGTTTCTTTGTCAAAGCAAATCTCGTGCCCGCGATTGCAAATGATACAGTCCTTATAGAGCGCGTGTGCCTTGATCAACTTTTCAATTGAATCCGCTTCATAAATCAAATCATCATCATACGTAATGACCAGCTCGTTCTCTTTCTGCTCCTGCAAAGCATAATGATATTTTTTGTGTGAGCGAAGATTCTGGCACCAACGAACGGTAAGACCACACTCCTGCAATTTCTCAATTTTTTTAGGAAGAGTTTTGTTGGGGAACTGTTCCTCTGCAAGCCACAATACAATGCGATCCGCCTTGTACGTTTGAAGCATCAACGATTTAATGGCATAATAAACCTTATTAATTCTAGCCGGAAAGGATGTAAGTGATACCGTTACGCTTTCTTCACGTTTTTCGATTTTATTAGTTCCTTCTGAAGGTGTTTTTACCAAACGAATAAACAAATTTTCTGCAACACAATCAAGCTTGTAGTGTAAACTCCTCAGGCCAGGAAAACCACTTTTTACACCTTCTGGACGCCTTAGTTTATAGGGAATACGAATCATTTTTTGCCCCTTTTCTTTAGCATTCGTTTAATTTTCAGTTTAATCCTTTCAAAAAGCATAAAGAATCTTTCTTTTTTGGTTCCTCTGCGCTTGATTACGCACTTTTTTTCAAACGCAATATCAGGAATCATGTATTTGGGATGCTTCAACGGAAATTCAACATCATATGTAGGTGTGTTAAAATATTGCCATATTTTTTGGGGAAGCCACTCCAAGCTTTCAGGCGCGTGCGTAGAATTTGCTGAAAGACCAACATTACAAATCATATTGTTTTTGGGATATATTACCAGCCGATGGTTCAGCAACACTTGCGCCCCGATAATATGCTCCCAATAGGGAATCTTCTCCTCCTTATGCTGCAAACATTCCTTCTCCCACACCAAATGCGGTTTCACATCAGGTTGAATATCTCGCATCGCATTAACTGCATAAGGATCGTCCATAAACTCATAGTTTTCTTCCCATTTTTCCGCAACTCTACGCCAACTTGCCCATCCCCAAGAGTTTCCAATGGAAGAAAACAAGTAATCGGACGCAATCTCATACTTTCCTAAAAGGTTTGTCCCGCAAATACGGTCAATACGTTCATCGTGTTCGTATTTATCAAGCAATGCCTTACAGAAAGGAAAAAAGGTGGGACACGGAACAAGATCATCTTCAAGAATAATGCACTTTTCTACGATAGAAAACGCCCATTTATGCGAATAAAAAGTAGAAGGATCACATCCCATGTTTTTTTCGTGATAATTGCGATGCACCTCACACTCCCAATCAATATTCTCGGCGATTTCACGACACTTTTGGATGTTTTCTACATCATCCTCTCTACCCTCGCGAGGACCATCCTGCCATAAAAGCAAAACACGCGGGCGTGCTCTGCGCACAGTTTCAAAAGATTGTTTGAATTGTTCGGGTCGAGCAAAGAAAATGCAAAGCACCGCCACATCAATATTCCATTTTTCCATAATACGGCTCCTTTCTTAATCAAATCCTATACTCTGGATTGTTAAAAAACTATGTATTACACTATCAGGGACTCAAATAGCGAATTCCTGTAACCAGCGCATATGCTTTTTCTAATCGTATTCTTCGTGAAAATAACCGACCAATTAAAAAAAATAGAAAGCAAACAGCAACAATGACAAAAGGCAAAAGCAAGCGCGTGATTTCAAAAAAGCCAAGCCATCGATCCAAAAGTCCAATAAAAATCATATGAACCAAATAAATTCCGAATGAGCTTCCAGACAGTCTGGCGAAAAAAGAAATCTTCGTCAGCGAGAAGGTGGAAAGTGACAAAATCGCCCAACCACCAAGCAACTCATAGGGAATAGCAAAATAAGAAAAATAATAAAATGGAACATTTTGAAACAGGAGCAAACCTATGAAAGTGAGGAGAAAAAGTCCTATGCTCGCCCATTTCGTTTTTCTCAAAAACACCAACAGCTTTTCGTCGTCCACTTGCTGCACCAACATACCAAAGGTGAAAAAACCCAACCAGTTAAAAACATTCAAATAATGGTTTATCCCCAAAAAGGACACCGCAAAATCTAACAGTCCTGCCGCCGTGAGGACCACGGAAAGCACATTTATAAGCAAGGCAAGATATAAAACGCCTTTTGGTGCTTTGTAAAACAGTAAAAAGCAAAGCAAAATCACAGGAATATAATAAAGATAGCTTCCATTTCCGAGCATCCAGTTGAAATAGCCCTCTACGGAACGGAAAAGAGAAGACTGTATGGCATTATATAGCCATGTTAAGCTACCTAGGCACAACCACGGGACGCCTATCGTTAAAGATTTCTTCTTTATTAGCTGCCAAACGGATTCAAATCTTGAAGGGACAAAAAAATACCCTGCCATGAACAAAAACAACGGCACACCAACCGTTCCCAATCGGCTCCAAAACGTTTCAGCAAACGTTGCGGGATAAGAAACATGAGCCGCTACGATTGATAAAAGACACCAAATGCGCGCCGTGGCAAAGGTCTGAGACAGTTTGTCGCTGACTTTTGTTTCTTTCATATTTTTTTCCTTTTTTCAAGCTTTTCTTTTTTTGCTGGCATACCAAGCAAGGAGCAGATCACGGGGAAAATGAAGTATACCGCTATGGTAATTTCGAATGTGTATTTCGTATCATTAAAGACCGACAATGCAGTAAAATAAATCATACCAATATGAAATAGCGATGCGTTCATCCCTCTGCTCCCAAGTTGTTTGTACATAAACCGCCAAGTATAAACGTACAAAAACAGCCATATAGCAATTCCAACCAAGCCGTTTTGCTGCAAAAGTTCAAGGAACAACGAGTGTGAGGGTGTGGTATAGTGAGCACCAAAAAGCGGCGTTTTTATCCAGTTTTCCAAAGCAAGTTTGGCGAGCTGCGGTCGTCCTCCTAACGCATCTACACCTTCACCGGAAACAGCATTATACATCTGTTCGAATTTTACCGTAAGAAGCGATCCTTCTTCAAACACACCACTCAAATATTGAAGTAGTGGCGGTAGCCCCACAAACACCCCTACTGCAATCAGCACAAGTATAATCTTAGCACCAATGCTTTTTGTGTAAAAAAATAGCAAGAAAAAAATGGATACCGTTGTTAAAAGCAACAGTGTAGTGTACATAGTTTGAATGATATACGTGTAAGCGCCGATGATACATAAAACCATAAGCACCTTCTGCCACCACCGCTTAAACCACAAGGCAAGATACGCACACGCAACTGTCAGCGCTCCGATCATATACGCGAATGAATATCCACCCACGTTATCCAAGCGGTATTGGTTGATCTCATCGCTACTATAGCTTTGATCCTGTGCCAAAAGTCTTGCAATCCAAGGATCTTCTCCAAGCGCTATGTTCGTTTTAACAAAAACCAGCAAAGCAACGGCAAAAAAGCCGATCAAAATGAATTTTCGTTGTTTTACGGTGCAAAATCTAACAGCGTATGCACCCCATAGTATAGGCAAAAAGAACCGCAGGTTTCTAACGGCATCGTTAATTGCACTCACAAGTCCAGAAAAGCAAGCGAAGAAAAAAAGCACAAGAGTAAAAAACATAAGAGCGACGCTATATACGCTCCACTCATTTCTCAAAAACATCAATGCCGGCAAAGACAACAGCATCAAAAGCGCAACAGGAATATACGGAAAAACTAATTTCGTATAAGGCAACATGTATATCGCCATCGTTATGATAACGTAACCACAAAATACTGCGCTTCGCTTTGAATTGGTTATATTTTCTTTTCTGGCTAAACGGTTAACCATATTAGCAACTCCTATTTTTGGTAAAGCTCCATATACTTTCGCGTCATTTTTTGTTTTGAATATACCAACGCCGCCCTTGATGCCACCAACGATCGTTTTGACGGACACATAAGCATTTCTTCTGTTTTCTTTCGTAACGATTCTACATCTCCGTGTTTTACAAAAGCGCTATACTCTTCAACAGCAATGCTTTCCGGTCCTCCGGCTCTAAACCCCACGACAGGAGTCCCACAGCACAGGCTTTCAGCCACGATCATAGAAAAAGTTTCACGCTTGCTCGTCAAAACAGTAAGATCCGCTGCAGAATAGTATTCCGACAATACGTTTTGGTCACTGACCTTTCCAAGCAAAACCATATTTTCGGGAACACGCAACCTCTCGGCATATCTGCCTGCAACTACAAAAACCACACTCGGCATCTTTTCAGCAAGACGGATCAGATAACATCCACCTTTAATATTGTCGGGATCATCGTCAAATTTGGGAGTCGCATGAAATATCATTTTGCGCTCGCCAATACCCAATCGTTCCCGCACGTTAGATTCTTTCGGTTGAAAAACAGTTATATCAAGACCGTTCAAGATCGTAGTATGTTCGCAATCGCGCAAAATCGGAGAGCTTTTTGCACGTTCCATCAACCACGGTGATACCGAAACGACGCGCAAACCTTCAAAATCCGCAAAAGCCTTTTTCATTTTCATCCAAGAACGATGCGTGCCGTCAAGGAGCAACGATCTTGTTTCTTGCTTGCATCTCGAGCAGTGTCCGCACCCAGTTTTCCACTTTTCGCAATCGAACGCATGAGCACAATTAGCAGTATGCATAAATTCAGCATGCAACGTTAAAACCGTTTTAATTTTGCTTTTTTTCAACCACGAGATCAAACGATAGATATTAACAAAATAACCGTTCAAACAATGCAAATGTACGATATCAGGACGTTCTTTCTTTATCCTTCTAATTAGCCTTTGAGTAGAAATGAAACATCCTCCATACATTAATCCAGTAAGTCGAGAAAACAGATTGTTGAACTTTGAATAAAGCTCTCCACACGTTTTATATACGTTTTTTTCTGTTACCCTCGGACCACGACCATAGCAAATTACCGAATCAATTTGTTCTTCTGTCAGCACTGTTCGAATATCACACATGATTTTTCCAGTACTACCGGTATTGTATACAACATTGATTTGGAGAACTTTCATTGCTCCCGCACTCCCATCAGTTTTTCGCTTAACATTTCACAATTCTTTGCCGAATTATGATTCTCTCGCGCCAAGGCAAGGGCATTGGCGATTACGATTTCTCTTTGGACGCCATCTGTGAGAAGTGAGTGAAGCGCCACAGAGAGCTCCGCTTCATTCGTGACGCAAAACGCTGCACGATTCTCAATCAAATACTCCATGGATGCAACCTCTGCAGGTCCGTACGCCAAAAGGCAGGTTCCCGAGGCAAGGCTATCCGCAATTTTAGTGGAAACAGAGTATGCCACGACCTTTCTTGTCGCGGGATCAAACGCTTCGGTATGTATGATGGCAAGGCTTTGCCCTATAATTTCGAGCACCTGCTCGGCGGAAACACCGCCATGAAAGCAAATGCCGTTTTCCTCGGTGAGATCCTTTAAAATTTGCGGATCCTTTTCCATAGAGTAAACATCGATGCAATCGGGCTTACCGGGAAGATCCAATGCTTTCAGTGCTCGTCCTATTGAAACGATCTGCTCGTTTCTTTTATATCCAAGATTGCCGACGTAGGAAATGGCGTTTGTTTTTTCAAGTGCAAGCGGCGCAGAAATTGCAGACGGCGTGCAGAGTGTGTAATACGGCTTGCCGAAATACTCCCCGTATTCTCTTCCCATTTTTTCACAAATCGGGAAAATAGCAAACGCATAATCCATCGCCCTTTTTACCTGCTTCATAAAGCAACGATGCAGAAATTTTCCACCAAAGCGTCCTGCATTTTTGTTGTAAAAATAGTAATCATCCATGCAAGAGATTGCGAGCGGAATGTTGCGTCGTTGCGCGATCTGCAGGGCTATTCGATACATAAAGGCATAGTCGCCCGAAGCAAAAAACACAACATCAGGTGAAAAATCGTCCACCCAAGCATTTAATTTTTTTGTGTTCCATTTTCCAAGCTGCCACCACAAATTACGCGCAAAGTAGATAAGCGGACTCCTTTTTCTTGCTTTCTGATACAGGCGAGCAGCATGTCCCTTGTCAGTTCTCGCGTTCAAAATGTCAGTCCGAATATCCTTCTCCCCAAAAACCTTACCACTTTTACGCAACAGAATAGATTTAATGGCATCCCTATCCGTGATGCGGTAGTACTTTTTGCACAGAGGATTCGTAGGTATTTCGGAATGAATGTAGAACTGTGCCAGTTCCACATCATTCATGCCCTCGAAATAAGACAGCAAGGTCTTTCCCATATTGGAAGTTTTGGAAAAGACGTTATGACTAATCACCAAAATTTTCATCGTTTGCTCTGGACCCTTATTTTCTCAGCACGTTCTCATAAAGAAATTTTCGAACAAACGATGGGACACAACAAAATGCGATCGTTTCCACTGAATAAAGCACATAGTGGAAAAAGCTGTAATATCCCATTTTCCAAAGTTTTTTTCTGAAAAACAACGCAGTTTTCAACCGCTTCTTATTGCCGCGCCGCTTATACATATCCTTGCCGACTCGAACATTTACAAAGACCTTGTCCACGTTTACGATCTTTTTTCCCGCAAGAATGAGACGAATCCACAGGTCATAATCCTCGTATCCAACGTCCTTGACCTTCTGGTAGCTTCCCACCTCTATGATATCCTGTTTCTTGAACATAACGGTAACGTGGTTAACGGGATTTCTTTTTCGACCATATTTGCGCAATTCATCAGGATCGGAAGGAACCTTTCTCATTGATACAATGTTATCTGGCGTGTCAATGAATTCCGTAATATGCCCGCCAACAACAGAAGCATCGGGATCCTCTTCAAACACCTTCACCTGTGTTTCAAAGCGCTCTGGCATACAAATATCATCTGTATCCATCCTTCCAATCAGCTCGTTTTTACAGTGATCCAAGCCATAATTCAAGGCGATTCCCAATCCACTATTTTCTTCAAGCGCAATCACATGAAACGTTGGATACCGTTTCGCGTATTCTTCTAAAACTCCATCCAGTTCGGGCGTCAGCGGTCCATCTTTCACGATGACAACATCATCCGACGGAAAAGACGACGCGTAAACACTTCTCAAGCACTCTTCAAGATATTCCGGTTTTTCTTTAGCATAGACTGACATTAAGACACTATAATTCACGATTCGCTCCTTAAATTTTGAATGATAAGATTTGCAAGCCTTTCCGCATTTTTTTCTCCAACGAAGGAGTTGTGCGGTGTTAAAATGACGTTTTTCTTGTCCCAAAGCGGATTGCTTTCGGGGAGCGGCTCCGTTTCAAAGACATCCAGCACTGCACCGCCAAGATGCTCGTCAAGCGCCCAAAGTAGCGCACTACTGTCTACGATTGCACCGCGTGCGATGTTGACGAGAAGCGAGCCCTTTTTCATTGTCGCAAGGCGCGTACGATCCATCAGGTGCCGCGTTTGCTCCGTCAAAGGAAGCGTAAGCACCGTGATGTCTGCTTCAGCGAGTGCGACATCCAGCGCATCAAGACCAACTATATCCGCGTACAACGCATCGGCGCGTGGATAAAGGTCCACGCCTTTTACCGTGCATCCAAACGCACCAAAGCGCTTAGCACACTCATTACCGACACTACCACAACCAACGATGAGAACCGTTTTTTCGCAAAGCTCTATAAGATCGCGACGTTTTTCCCACGCTTGGCGCGTGCGCGAACATTCAAATGCTCGCAATTGTTTGTACAGGGACAACACCCCCGCAAGCGCGAACTCCGCCATCGGAACACTGTAAACACCGCCTGCATTTACCACACGGATGCCACGTGCACGAACTGCATCCATCGGCACACGATCTAAGCCAGCACTCGTCAACTGAATGTAGCGAAGATTTGTGAAGGCATCTATGGAATGATGCAAGAAAAGGCCATTACACACAACACCTTGTACATCATCATATGCAAGTGGCAACGGATCATCTTTTTCGTTTTGCAGAAAGAATACACAATGCCCCATTTGAGAAAGCTGCTCAAAATACGCCTTTGCATCACTCCAAGCACCCGTAATCAGTAGATTCATTGGAGCTTCTCCTCTTTTTTATTGTGAAAAAGCTTTAAAATCATCGCGTCTGTCGCTCGCATAATCAATCGACACACAACATGCAAAGCAAACGCCGCTGCAATGATGGAAGCCGTTAACACAATCCAGTTGATTGGGAAAACCAGCCCCAAATCACGAATCAAATCGATTAAAACATACTGTACAACATAGATTTCCAAGGTAATGTTCGCTAAAAAAGTAAGGAGCTTCTTGATGGGATTGGGAAGTTTACTTAATTTTCCGTCCAAACCCGAGAAACTCTCCATAAGGAAGACTAAGAGCGTGAAGATTACGAACTGATTGATGATTTGAACTTGTGCCAGCGCTGTATGTCTTGAAAAAAGAAGTTTGCTTGCAAAATATCCAACAAACAAAATGCCCGTCACAACAAGATACCACCAAGAGAAATGGTTTCTAATCCTTGCGTCGTTTTGCTTAAAATATGCTCCAAGCAACATGCACTCCATAAATAAGAAACGAATAAATGGCTCGCGCACATTGTCGATGTGATAAAAAGATTTATCGTAAACAAAAACATACAAGATTAAATACACAACGCCGATCCCTATCATCAAAAGAGGAATATGCTTGCGCAAAAAATCGATCTTCATAACAACGAAGAAGGGAACATACAAAACAACGATCGAGGCGACAAAGTGATAATATGTAGGATACACATACCACCAAAGAGCCGAATGCGTCTCCAAGGAATAAAATCCCAAGATCATATAAAACGCCGTAATCAAGATGACAGGCAAGTAACACCGCCAAACACGTTTTCCGTACCAGCGAAAGAAGTTCCCCTTCACATGATACAAACAGTAACCCGATACTGCAAAAAATACCACATCTCCCAACAGCCCCCCATTGGCAATTAAATCGGTCGGATAAATGCCGGTGTAATGGGAATTGGTAATAAGACAGGTTGCAATTGCTCTCAAAAAGGTGATAAAGAAAACCATATTATGTTCCTATAATCTCTTTCACGATTTTTGTTACATCGATTCGATTTCTTTCAAAATAATCGGCTTCCATTCGATGTTCGACACATTCTTTTTCAAGTGCGCGAATTTTAGCAAGCCCCTCTTCGAAAATACGCGTCACCTCGGAGGGGGCAGTCACAATAGCGGTATTGCAAAAGCTTCTTGCAAGAATAACGCAACTCGAACCAAGACGGTAATGCTCCTTAAGCACCATTTTCCCCGGCAAAAGCCCGCCCTCTAGCGAGGCAAGCCCGCCGAAGCCGTACGGAATGCCCTTCTCCTTGAACTTATTACAAAGGCACTCCACAGTGCCGTTGGCAAGCAGCTCAAACATAAACTTCATCCCATACCCGAGACTTAAATCGTTCAGCCCCACGAAAATCTCGTCAAGCCCATCAAGCGCAAGAATCTCATCAATACATGCGACTGCCTCAGGTGTTTCCACCAAAGGAAGCGTACGCGCGCGTCCGTCAACAAGGCGAATAAACTCGCGAACCTCGTTCGCTGTTTTGAAGTACGGAAGCATCAAAATATCTGCGCCTGCAGCGATAGCGGCGTCAATCTCTTCCTGCGAAGAGGGATATTGCTCCGTTTTTTCGTGGATTGGGTTGCAACGCACCATAATCTGCGCCGTTTTTAGCACTGCGCGAATGGCGCGAATATCTTCCGTCGTATGGTGACTTTGAACAGTATCCATACCGCCTTGGCGCAAGGACTTACCAATGTACTCCATATCGATGAAGATTCTATCCACGCCCGTGCGCTCCGCAATACTTGCGATTTCAGGTCGATTGGTGATATACATAAGCTTTAAAGCCATTTTGTGCGTTCTCTTTTCGTGTTAATTTTCAACGCTTTGAGATACCTCTTCTGCCTCGATTTCCGCTTGGGCGCTCTCTTTGATAAGCGTTTCTGTGGAGTTGACGTTATCTTCGTTTTTGAGGACCTTGACGAAGGTTAAAAAGAAAATCTTGACGTCAAGGAAAAAGGATAAATGATCCACGTAATAAACGTTAAGCACGATGCGCTTGTGCCACTCGACCTCTTTTCTGCCGTTGACCTGCGCCCAGCCTGTAATACCGGGACGAACGTCAAACATTCTTTTTTGCTCATCGGTATATTCTCCGATTGGCCAAGGATGATATGTAAGTGGCGGGCGCGGACCGATAAAGGACATATCGCCCTTTAAAACGTTTAAAAGTTGAGGAAGCTCATCAAGACTTGTTGCGCGTAAAATCCGTCCCACGCGCGTCACACGCGCGTCATCCTTGCCGGAATACACACCGCTTCCCGTATGCTCTGCACCGACGCACATGGAGCGAAACTTCAGGATATTAAATTCCTTGCCTCCTCGACCAAGCCGCACCTGCTTGAACAAAACGGGACCTTTGGAATCAATACGTACGGCAAGTGCAATAATAAGCATCGGTAACCAAAGCAAAGTTAAAGCAAAAAGCGCCATCAAAAAGTCAAAAACCCGCTTCAAAAAATGCCTGTACATTATGTAGCTTTCCCTTCCGTAGAACGACCCGCTAAAAAGATTTCAGCGAAACTTTCGTACATATAATATAATAATTACATTCATTATAGCACGCGCGCACACAAAAGTCAAGGAAAAAACCGCTTTTTGCGTACTTTTTCATACGAAAGTAAAAAAGAGGCGCATCCCCCGTCGGTCGCCCCTCCGAGAATGTCCTCTTTTTGTAAACAATTGTTTGCTTTTTTTGTATTAAAAATAACCGTTGGTTTGCTTTTTTAAATAAGTGCGTCGTGAACGTCGCACTCGAAATTCGCAGAGGTCAAAGCCCCCGAGCCACCGTCGTAAGCAGAATTTTTAAGGTAAATACCCACGACGTCGTTGACAGGATCGATAAAGAAATGCGTGCCGTAGGCACCGCTCCAGCCGTAGGCGCCGACGGGCAGACGCTCGTAGGCTTCTTTCGCCACGATGCGCACGCCGAGTCCCCAGCGCTCGGAATAGGTAAAGGGATCCTGCCTAGCCGTTTGGATCGGAATGGGTGTTTGCACCTGTGCCATCATACGGACGGAGGATTCCGAAAGGAGTCTTCCCGATTCGCTGTTACCGCCGCGGCGAAGCATATCCGCAAAGCGGGCGTAATCGTCGAGCGAGGAAACGAGCCCCGCACCGCCAAGGTATCTGTTTGCAGGAATGTTCTGGAATACACATCCCGCCCATCGCGTGCTCGAAACACTCTTGCCATCTACGCGGTTATGCATCGTAATGAGCCGCGCCCACTGCTCCTCACTCGGCACGAAGGTGGTGTCGCGCATTCCGAGGGGGGTGAAGATCTCTTTGGTTAGATAGTCAAGGTAGTCCATCCCCGTGACGTCCTCTAAAATGACCGTAAGCACGTCAAACGCCGCCGTCGCGTTATACTCTGCCGCGGTAGCGGGTGTAAAGGCGAGGGGCTTTGTCGCAAGCGCATCCACGTACTCCCGCAAGGAAAGCGACGCGGCTTTAAGATCAGAAAGTGCAGGGAGCGCGCGGCTGTTTGCAAGCCCCGAGGTGTGGGTCAAAAGGTGCCAAACGGTCAGCGGCTCTTCGCACAGATGGGTGTCGTAGCTACCGTCCGCCTTCGGGTCGATCACCGTCATATTTTCATAAGCGGGCAGATAACGCGAAACCTTGTCCGAGAGTGAAAGCAATCCTCGCTCTACCGCAATCAGTGCGGCGGCGGTGCTGATCGGCTTGGTCATCGACGCCATACGATAAAGCGTGCGCGCAGAAACGGGGACGTCGCCACACGGCACCGTCGTTCCGAAATAGGCGCGGTAGCATTCTGCCCCGTGTTGAGAAACGAGCACGGACGCGCCGCTTATCTTGCCTTCTGCGAGATCCGAGGCTGCACGCGCTTCTATCGCGGCAGCCAGCTGCTCTTGATCGATGGTTTTCATCATAATCCCCCCGAAAAGATTTCTTTTCGGTATTATAGCACGAGCCGCTCTAAAAGTCAAGCGGTGCCTGTTTTTTATTCTAACGCGCACCCATTGTCGTTTTTTAGGGATTTTTGCGAAAAGAAATTTCTTTTTTTACAAATTGGGGCTTGACAAACACGTTTTTTTGTGTTATACTAATCGAGCATTGTACGGAACGTCGTATGCCGGAATGGCGGAATTGGCAGACGCCCGGGACTTAAAATCCCGTGAGATCACATCTCGTACCGGTTCGACCCCGGCTTCCGGCACCATATCGCGGAGTGGAGCAGCCTGGTAGCTCGTCGGGCTCATAACCCGAAGGTCGTAGGTTCAAATCCTGCCTCCGCAACCAAAACGAAAGACACCCATTCGGGTGTCTTTTTCGTTTTGGTTCCCGCTGCGCGGGCGGGATTTGAACCATTTTTACGCCCTTCGGGTTA